>DKPO01000007.1:633-48565 GCA_002471225.1 Porphyromonadaceae bacterium UBA7332 | reverse complement strand
CAAGCGCCCGTACAAACACATTGCTGATTTATTGGTAATTAGGTGATATTTCATTATCGTCTGGCAATTGGATTTTCCGGACAGAATTAATACATCTTGCGGACCAAATATTGCATAAATTATTAATTATTGGACAGTTCTCGTACGGGCGCTTGGCAAACGCCCGCGATGCGAAACCAACAAATAATCAAACAATTATACAAAGTTTTTAATCCGAACTATGCGATGATTTTATGGGTTAAATTCGAATGTTGTGCAATTGTGAACCGCGGGCGTTTGCTCTCGTTACCAATAACGAGACCCGTACAATCACATTGCTGATTTATTGGTGGTTAGGTGATATTTTACCATCGTTTGGCAATGAATTTATTGTTGCAGCGGGTAAAAACGGGGAAAGGGATTTCATCCGAAAATGAAGTCCCTTTCTGTTTGTATTTGTGTGCGGCTTAAACCGGTTATTTACTGATTTCTTTGTGATGGAAAATCAATATAGGCAGATGTGTTTCCTTGATGATTGAATTGGTGAAGCTTTTTGAGAAAATGCTGGCAAAAAAGCTTTTGTTTTCTTTGAGCACGACGATGATGTCGGCTTTGGTGGTTTTTGCTTCTGAATCTACCAATTCGCCATTGGATATGCTGTCTTTATACGGAATGCTGTGTACGTATATATTTATATCGGTGTTTTTGAAATTTGATTTCAGCATGGATTCAAATCCAAGTCCGGTCAGATGTGTGCGGAAGGATTTGTTTTGTTCGATATGCAGAATCTCTATTGATTTGATTTTATAGCTGTTCATGGCAACCAGTTTCTTGATGGTTGCGATATCTTCTTCGACAAAATCGGAAGCATAGAGGATGTTTTGGTATTTGATGTATTCCATTTCGGAATTGATGATCAATACGGGACATACGATGTGTTTGATGATGTCGATGGATGCCTGACTGAGGTTCCAGAACGAAAGCTGATTGGATACGGGCAGGATGATGATGTCGGTTTCGCCTTTCTGGATTTTTTCCTGTACAATGGTATAGGCGTCTCCAATCTGGCAATCGACGCTGTTTTTGTTGTCAATGTAGCCTTCACTGAGAAGCATTTGTGTGAACTTCTCCATACGGTCGTTGGACATCTCGGTAATTACGTTCATTTCGTTGAGATCCATTACGGTAGGGGTAATGAAGTCGGGATCTGTACTTAGTATCTGAGGTGTCTGTATGTATAGGTAATTTAGGTCGTAATTTAAATCCTTTGCAAGTGCAGAGGCGTATTTGACAAGCGAAATCTTACTTTCCTGATCGTTAAGCAAAAGAGTTATCTTTTTCATAATTAGGTTGATTTTGTTTGGTACAATTAAGTTTCAGATATAGAACAAAATCAGCTGCCTTATGGTTGAAAAAAAAGCTGAACAGATTTAATCTGCTCAGCTTTTATGGGGATATAACTGAATATTATTCGCCGATTTCGATCAGGTATCTTTCTGCATCGATTGCAGCTTTACATCCTGATGCTGCTGCGGTTACAGCCTGACGATAGTGTGGATCTGCTACGTCGCCCGCTGCAAATACGCCCGGTACGTTTGTGCGTGCAGATGTTCCTTCTGTAAGGATGTATCCGACTTCGTCAAGTTTGATATAATCTTTGAAAATATCAGTATTCGGTTTGTGTCCGATAGCCAGGAAGAATCCGTCGATAGCGATATCCACTGTTTCTTCGTCGCTGTGACCGCGGCGTTTGATAAGTTTAGCTCCTTCTACGCCGTTTTCGCCGAACAGACCTAATGTTTCATGTTCGAAAAGAACTTCGATTTTATCGTTGTCCAAAACACGCTGTTGCATGATTTTAGATGCTCTCAAATGATTTTTTCTGACAATCATGTAAACTTTGCTTGCCAGTTTAGACAGGTATTCTGCTTCTTCGCAGGCTGTATCGCCACCACCAACTACGGCTACGCGTTTGTTGCGGTAGAAGAATCCGTCGCAAGTAGCACAGGCAGAAACTCCCATTCCTGCATATTTAGCTTCGTCCGGAAGGCCCAGGTACTTAGCCGTAGCTCCTGTAGCGATGATTACTGTATCTGCTTCGATTACTTTTTCGCCATCGAAGGTTACTTTATAGGGTTTAGTCGAGAAATCAGCTGCTGTAGCAACTCCCCAACGGATATCAGCTTCAAAACGTTTTGCCTGGTTGCGAAGGTCTTCCATCATCTGGTTTCCGTCGATTCCTTCAGGGTATCCCGGGAAGTTTTCGATTTCGGTAGTTGTAGTAAGCTGACCACCGGGTTGCATACCTTCGTATAAAACAGGGCTTAGGTTAGCACGGGAAGCATAGATTGCAGCTGTGAAGCCTGCAGGGCCCGAACCGATTATAAGGCATCGAACGCGTTCGTTTGTATTTTCCATTATGTACGTTTTTTTATATATTACTAAAGTTCTATATCACCATCGCGGAAATGGATTGTGGTTGTATTGTCAGGTGTATAATCTGATTTAAGTTTGACTAAATGATTATTCTGAGTTACAAAAACGTATCCTTTTTCCATTATATGGTCTGGCGAAGATAATTCAACAATTTTTTCTTTCAAAATAAGCTCCTGATTTTTTTTACTGATCAGGGAGGTTATGCCGGATCTTAGTTGTGATGTTAGAACATCTAACCGGGCATTTTGTTTGGCTATCGTATTGACAGAAAAGCTCCGGACGGCATTATTGATTCGCTGCTGGTTTATTTTTTCGGCATGCAGCCTTTCGGTGACGTGCTGCGGTATTTTCCACGTAAGCTGATTGAGTCGTTGATTTTCCTTGTTGATCCATTGGAGTGAAAACTCTTTGACCCAGTCGATTTGGCGGAGCAGTTCGGATTCTGCCATTTCTAACTGATTTAAAAGGAATTCGGCTACAGCTGTCGGTGTTTTGACGCTTTTGTAAGCTACGTCGTCGAGGACAGAGGTATCGCGGTCGTGTCCTATACCTACTATGACGGGAATCGGAAAGGTGGCTACGGCTTCGGCGAGCGGGTAGGAGTCGAAGCAATTCAGGTCGGAGGTGGCTCCACCGCCACGAATAATGACGACGGCATCAAAATGACTGATATGCTGACGGATTTTCCCGAGTGCTGCGAGCATGGATCTTTCCACTTCTTTGCCCTGCATCAATGAGGGGAACAGCCGTGTCATGAAGCTGTATTGTCCGACGTTGTGATGGAGTTGATTGTAAAAGTCCTCGTAACCGGCAGCAGAGGGAGATGAAACGATGGCTATACGCTGAGGATTCGGAGTCAGATGTTTCCGTTTATTCTCTGCGAGTATTCCGTTTTTTTCAAGTCGCAACAGAATCTCTCTGCGTTTGAGTACCATATCTCCGAGCGTAAAGGAGGGATCAATTTCCTGTACGTTGAGCGACATGCCGTAGAGAGGATGGAAGTCGATAGTGACGCGTACGAGCACTTTAATCCCGGATGTGAAGAGTTGTCCGGTCTCAGATTCGAAATAAGGTTTCAGATTACGAAATACATTTGCCCATATCCGTCCCGGCGCTTTTGCAAGGATGCTTTCATTGCCGGCATCTTTTTCGATAAATTCAAAATAGCAATGTCCGCTCTGATATGTTTTTACATCACTGATTTCTGCTCTGATCCAGATACTCTGGACAAAGCATTCATTGAGGGCTTTCCGGATGAGTGTGTTCAACTGAGAAAGCGTTAGTGAGTTTTCCGGTGCAAACATATCGGTATATATTATTGATTAATTATTTCTGCGTATAACAGGCTCCAGTTGTCGGCCAGTGATTGCATACTCGGGTATAGCTTGTCAGTTCCTAAATCGTAGAACATTTTTTCATCAAGCGGTCCTGTATTGACTGTCACTGTAAATATATCTGCGGCTTTGGCAGACTGAACGCCCATAGGTGCGTTTTCGATAACGATTGCCTCGTCTGCTGAAACATTCATGAGTTTCAATGCTTTGAGATAGGGTTCGGGATCGGGTTTGCCTTTGGTTACATCGCGTGCAGATACGAGGTGTTTCTCGTCGAATATGCCGGGAAAAGCGCTGTCGAGTCTGGATAGCAGGCTAACCTGTCCGGAGCCGGTAACGACGCATACTTCGATTCCCTGTGCTTTGATTTTTTGCAGCAGTTCCAATGCGCCCGGCATCGGGAGAGCTTTAGGAAGGGCATTGAAATGAAAAGTCTTCATTTCGTAAACGGCTTTTATTTCTTCGTCTGAAGGTTCTCTTTTCAGTTCCCGGTTGAAAAGCAATCGGGTAGTGCCTGCTCCGGTACGTCCTTCGTGTAAATAGAATTCATCTTTTGTACATGGAATATTCCATTTGGACATCGTTAAATACCATGATTCTGTATGATTCTTCATAGAGTCGAAAAGGACTCCATCCATATCAAACAAAACGACTTTCAGATCTTTCATATATTCTATTTAAAAGAAAGACACAGAAAGGAATAATCTTTCCGTGTCTTTACTTATGTATTTGTGATATGATATATTAAATACGAGCTTTGATAGCTTTAGACTCTTCTTCAAATCCAGGCTTATCCAACAATGCGAACATATTCTTTTTGTATGCTTCAACACCCGGTTGGTCAAATGGGTTGATGTCTAACAAATAACCACTGATACCACATGCTTTTTCGAAGAAATAGATCATTTCTCCCAAGTAGAATTCGTTTAACTCAGGCACGCTTACACGCATATTAGGCACTTCACCGTCAACGTGTGCAATCTGAGTACCAAGCTCAGCCATCTTGTTAACTTCGTCTACGCGCATACCAGCAAGGAAATTCAATCCGTCAAGGTTTGCTTTGTCGAAAGGAATTTCAACTGTATGTTTAGATTTTTCAACAGAAACAACTGTTTCGAAGATTGTTCTTTCACCTTCCTGAATCCATTGGCCCATTGAGTGAAGATCTGTAGAGAAATCTACTGCAGCAGGGAAAATACCTTTGTGTTCTTTTCCTTCGCTTTCGCCGTAAAGTTGTTTCCACCATTCGTTGAAATAGTGAAGTTTAGGGTTGTAGTTTACAAGAAGCTCAATTTTTTTGCCTTGTTTGTACAATTCGTTACGTGCAGCAGCGTATTGAGCAGCCATGTTTTCGATAAAAGGAACTTTATCAGAAGTCATGCCTTCCATTTCTTTCGCACCGGCAACCAGTTTGTGGATATTGCAACCCGCAACAGCGATCGGCAATAAACCAACAGGAGTCAATACAGAGAAACGTCCGCCTACATTATCAGGGATGATGAATGTTTTGTAACCTTCCTGATCAGCAAGTTTGCGTAAAGCACCTTTCTTAGCATCCGTTACGGCAACGATACGATCACGTGCTTCCTCTTTACCAACTTTGCTTTCAAGCAATTGTTTTAGTAAACGGAATGCGATAGCAGGTTCTGTAGTAGTACCTGATTTAGAGATATTGATGATACCGAATTCTTTGTTTTGAAGATATTCCATCAATTCATAAATGTAATCTTCACCAATATTCTGACCTGCATAAACTACAGCAGGGCTTGTTCTTTTCGTTTCGTATGCATCAAAGATGTTAAGATTTGCATCAATAACAGCTCTGGCACCTAAGTAACTACCTCCGATACCAACAACAACGACTACTTCGCAAGCTTTGCGTAATTTAACGGCTGTTTCAACGATTTCATCAAGATCGCTATCTGAAATAGATGACGGAAGATGAACCCAACCCAAAAAATCATTACCTCTACCTGTTCCTTTGTGTAGTTTGTGCAAAGCTTCAGCAACCGGTTGCTCATAACTCATAAAAGCTTCCTGGCTCAATGAGCCCATTGCTTTATTAAAATCGAAAGATATATGTCTCATCCTTATTAAAGATTAAGGGTTCTTATTATATTGAATTATTTAGTTATTCAGCGTATCAGCTGAATACTTCTTTTAACTCTTTTAGTTTAGCCAAAGGCGATGCGCGGTTGTACAGGATATCGTAAACTGCATCCAGTATAGGCATATGAACGTGATAGTTCTGATTTATCTCTTTCATACACTTGGTAGCATAATAACCTTCAGCAATCATTTCCATCTCGATCTGAGCGGTTTTGACTGAATATCCTTTACCGATCATTGTCCCGAAAGTGTGATTACGGCTGAATTTAGAGTAAGCAGTAACAAGTAAGTCACCTAAATATACGGAGTCGCATATATTTCGATCCAAAGGACATGCCGCTTGCGTGAAGCGATCCATCTCTTGAATTGCATTAGATGTAAGTACAGCAATAAAGTTATCACCGTATTTTAATCCGTTACAGATACCCGAAGCTATCGCGTAAACATTTTTGAGGACAGAACAGTATTCGACACCATATATATCCTGACTGATAGATGTTTTTACGTAGCTGCAATTCAGTGATTCGGCAATCGTGTTGGCAATGCCCAGATTTTCGCAGGCAATCGTTAAGTAAGACATTCGCTCGAGTGCGATTTCTTCGGCATGACACGGTCCGCCAATTACGGCCATTTGTGAAGGAGGCAGATTATATACCTTTTCAAAATAGTCCGATATAATCATATTTTCGTCAGGAACAATCCCTTTGACAGCTGATACAACAATTTTACCGCTAAGGTCTTCCTTGAGCTTTTTTAAATGTTGTTTTAAATAAGGCGACGGGGTTACTACAATCAGTATATCGGAATTCTTAACGATAGCATTGATATTTGTAGAGAAGTTGATCCGATTCATATCGAATTTAACTCCTGTTAAATATGCAGGATTGCTACCTAATCTTTTGAAATCTTCAATACGATCCTTACGTCGCATATACCAATTGATCTTATCTGTATTATTTAAGATCAATTTAGCAATAGCCGTAGCCCAGCTTCCACCACCCAGAATGGCTACTCTTTTTTGCTTTACCATACAAAACTGATTTAATTACGAATTATGATATTCAGCCAGATTGGCCGAATATCCTTAACCCGCAATTCGTAATTATTTATTTTGCATTCTCAACCCATGATGCAACTGCATCCAATGTCGGATTCGTCAATTCTAATTTATATTTTTTATTCAATCCGCAAATCTCCTGATGAAGTTTGTTCGGATTAGAATCCTTTAATTGTTCTACAGTTAAAATACCTGCTTTCTGGATAACTGCTACCCATTCTTCAGGTACACCAATTGCTGTGAATTTTGAAACACCATCTTTTAATTGCGTTTTTTCAGGACGCATTTGAGGGAATAACAAAACTTCTTGTATAGTTGTTTGGTTTGTCATCAACATAACTAAACGATCCATACCAATTCCGATACCGGCAGTAGGTGGCATACCGTATTCCAATGCTCTCAGGAAGTCCTGATCGATGAACATCGCTTCATCATCACCTTTCTCTGAAAGACGTAACTGATCCTGGAATCTTTCGCGTTGATCGATAGGGTCATTCAGCTCAGAATAAGCATTAGCAATTTCTTTACCGTTAACCATTAACTCAAAACGTTCGGTAAGGTCCGGATTGTTTCTGTGTTTTTTAGTCAGTGGAGACATCTCAACCGGATAGTCCGTGATGAAAGTAGGCTGGATATAGTTACCTTCACATTTTTCTCCGAAGATTTCATCGATTAATTTACCTTTACCCATTGTTTCGTCTGCTTCGATACCAAGATCTTTGCAAACATTGCGTAACTGATCTTCGTCCATACCTGAAATATCGATTCCTGTATGATCTTTGATAGCGTCGATCATCGTTACACGTTTGAACGGAGCTTTGAAATTAATGATGTTGTCGCCCACCTGAACTTCAGTCGTTCCATTTACTTCCATACAGATTTTTTCAATCATGTTTTCAGTGAATGTCATCAACCAGTTGTAATCTTTGTAAGATACATAAAGCTCCATTACGGTAAACTCCGGATTGTGAGTACGGTCCATACCCTCATTACGGAAGTTACGAGAGAATTCGTAAACACCTTCAAACCCACCAACGATAAGTCTTTTCAAATACAACTCATTTGCGATACGCATATAAAGAGGCATATCCAGCGTGTTGTGGTGAGTGATGAACGGACGTGCAGAAGCACCACCCGGAATTGGTTGCAATACAGGTGTATCTACCTCAACGTATCCGAAAGAGTTGATGTAGTTACGCATTGTGTTGAACACACGAGTACGTTTCATGAAGATATCTTTCACGTTGTCATTAACAACAAGATCCACATATCTCTGACGGTAACGTAATTCAGGATCAGTAAATGCGTCATAAGTAACACCATCTTTAACCTTAACGATTGGCAGAGGTTTTAAAGATTTCGATAACAATACCAATTGGCTTGCATGGATAGAGATTTCACCCATTTGAGTGCGGAATACATAACCTTTGATTCCGACAAAGTCTCCGATGTCCATTAAGCGTTTAAATACGGTATTGTATAGCTCTTTATCTTCGCCCGGACAGATCTCGTCACGTGCTATATATACTTGGATGCGTCCTTCTGAATCTTGTAACTCAAGGAAGGAAGCTTTACCCATAATACGGCGGCTCATAATACGACCGGCAACCGATACTTCACGCTTCTCTGAAGCTTCTTCATCAAAGTTAGCTTTGATTTCGTTCGTGTATCCGGTTACTACATATTCAGCTGCAGGATAAGGCTCAATGCCTAATTTTTTTAGCTCTTCTAAACTGTTTCTTCTGACAATTTCCTGTTCGCTTAATTCTAAGATGTTCATATTATTCTAAAAATATTAATCCTATTATCTATCCCGCAAAAATAATAAGATTTCTTTAAATAACGGTCTAAACGTGTAAAATGATTTCATAAATTGAAAATGAGGATCATCCATTTACATAAAAGAACCTATAGATGTGATTTCTTTTACTTTTGCTTAAAGAGATAACAGATGAGTCCGTCAGGCGGTTTTTTAGAGTTCTATAAATATCATTATAAATTGAATAACATTCCTTTTTCGGGATTGTCATATTCAGAGATAAATAAATTAGTATATTTGCAGATTATGAGACAGGATTTGAAAAAGTGGCTTCCGACCACTAAAAAAGAGATGGAGCTCCGTGGATGGGAGCAAGCTGATGTTATACTGTTTTCAGGTGATGCATATATAGATCATCCATCATTCGGAGCTGCCGTAATTGGACGTACTCTTGAGGCTTTAGGCCTGAAGGTGGCCATTGTACCACAGCCCGACTGGAGAGGTGATTACCGTGATTTTAAAAAGCTGGGTCGTCCCAGATTGTTTTTTGGTGTAAGTCCGGGAGCTATGGACTCTATGGTTAATCATTATACGGCAAATAAACGTTTGCGATCGGATGATGCTTATACCCCGGATGCCCGTCATGGTATGCGTCCGGATTATCCAAGTATAGTATATACGAAAATCATAAAAGAACTATATCCTGATGTGCCCGTTGTTTTAGGCGGTATCGAAGCATCATTAAGACGATTATCTCATTATGATTACTGGGAGGATCGTTTGCGTCCGAGTATTCTGACAGACAGTAAGGCCGATTTGCTTATCTACGGTTTGGGAGAAAAGCCTATTAAAGAATTGGTGAAGCGAATGACATCTGATACGGATGCCGATTTGACGACTATTCCGCAAGTTGCTTATCTGACTAAGCAGCAACCTGCAAAAATGGACGATACGGAAACGATTGTTCTTCATACGCATGAAGAATGTTTGTCGGATAAAAAGAAGCAGGCTGAGAATTTTAAAATAATAGAAGAGGAATCTAATAAGTGGAGTGCTAACCGACTGATCCAATCGGTAGGTGATCAGTTTGTGGTGGTAAACCCTCCGTATCCTCCGTTGACAACGGAAGAGATCGATGCGACGTATGCACTGCCTTATACGAGACTCCCTCATCCGAAATACAAAGGGAAGCATATCCCGGCTTTCGAGATGATTAAGTTTTCGGTGAATATTCACAGAGGATGTTTCGGCGGTTGTGCATTTTGTACGATAGCTGCTCATCAGGGAAAATTTATTTCGTCCAGATCCGAGGAGTCTGTTTTGCAAGAAGTGAAAGCCATAACTGAAATGCCCGATTTTAAAGGTTATTTGAGTGATCTGGGTGGTCCTTCGGCAAATATGTATAAGATGAGCGGTAAGGATTTGTCTATATGTAAGAAGTGTAAAAAGCCTTCTTGTATTTTCCCGCGTGTATGTCCGAATCTGAATAACGATCACAGACCTTTATTGAAATTATATAAGGCTGTAGATTCTATGCCGGGGATTAAGAAATCATTTATCGGCAGTGGTATCCGTTATGATATGTTGCTGCATGACAATAAGGATGCGATACTGAATAAGGCTTCCAGAGATTATACGGAAGAGGTTATTGCGAACCATGTGTCGGGCCGCCTGAAAGTAGCACCGGAACATACATCGGACGAAGTATTGCAGATGATGCGTAAGCCTTCATTCAAATTGTTTGAAGAATTTAAGGCTCAGTTTGATCGTATCAATCAGAAACATGGACTGAAGCAACAACTGATACCTTATTTTATTTCGAGTCACCCGGGATGTAAGGAAGAAGATATGGCAGAGCTGGCTTGTGAGACACGTCGTCTGAACTTCATGCTGGAACAGGTGCAAGACTTTACGCCGACACCAATGACCGTTTCGACCGAAGTGTATTATACAGGTTATCATCCGTACACTCTTCATCCTGTATTTACAGCTAAATCCAAAAACGAGAAGCTGGCACAACGTCAGTTCTTCTTCTGGTATCAGCCGGAGAGTCGTCAGCAAATCATGCAAACGCTTAAAAGATTAAAACGACCTGATTTAACTAAAAAGCTATTTAACCGATAGTAAAGATATATGAGAAAAATATTAACACTAATCGCTGGTTTGAGTTTAGGTGCAGTGCTTTCAGCTCAGAGTCTGGATGCAGGAAAGCAAATGTATTTAAAGGGCGAATATGCTAATGCCAAACCGATATTTGAAAAATATATTAAACAAAGACCGAATGATGCTTCACTGAATCATTGGTTAGGGGTCTGTTATTACGAAACGGGAGAGAAAGACCGTGCGGAGAAGTTTTTGCGTGTAGGTGCCAAGCGAAATATCCAGGAGTCATATCGTTACCTGGCTCAATTGCTGATTGAGGAATACCGTTTTGATGATGCTGTTGATGCTATGGATACTTATCTGGCTTTTCGTAAACTGACGGATGAGCAAAAGGCAATAGGAGAGATCTTGTTGCAAAAAGCAGAGATGGGTCAACGTCATATGGAAGGCATTGATGATATTGTAGTCGTTGATAGTATCTCCGTTGATAAATCTCAATTTCTGAATGCATTGAAATTAAGCAGGGAAGCCGGAACATTGACATCTTATGCTTCGTTTTTTAATGTGCCTCAGAATAATGAGTCGGCTGTCTATATGAATGAAATGAAAAATAAAATATTTTTCGGAGATATGGCAGATTCAACGAAGCTGGATATCTTTTCATCATCGGTTTCAGACGGAGTTTTTAAAGAAAAACAGCCGATATCAGCACAGATTAATTCAGCATGGAACGAAACATTCCCATTCATGTTGTCAGACGGTATGACGCTTTATTTTGCATCGGACCGACCTGAGTCTTTGGGTGGTTATGATATTTATATGTCATCGTACAATCTGGGAAATGAGGATTTTCTGAAGCCTGACAATATAGGCTTTCCGTATAACTCACCTGCGAATGACTATCTGTTAGCCGTTGACGAGCTGAATGGAATCGGTTGGTTGGTTTCGGATCGTTTTCAGCCTGAAGGTATGGTAGGCGTATATGCGTTCGTATATAATGACAGACGTAAGGCTTTAGATATCGAAGATGCCAAAACCAGAGTGAATCGTGCGATGTTACGCTCATATAAAGATACGTGGAAGGATGGAGAGGATTATCAATCTGTATTGCTTAAAATAGATGAATTAGGTAAGAATGCAGGTAAGGTTAAGAATGAGTTCGTATTTATTGTTAATGATAATCAGATCGTCAATAATATGGATGAGTTTAAAAAGCCTCAATCCAAAGACTTGTTTAAACAACTTCAGACAATGTATAAGGCTTTAGATAAAAATAAAGCGGAGTTGGAAGATTTGAGATATCAGTATTTTTCGAAATCAGAAAGTGGCAGAAAAACGCTTCAGCCAAGAATCCTGGGATTGGAAAATGATATTTTGAAAACAGAAAAACAGATCGAGGACATCGAAACCAAAATCCGTAATATAGAAAATCAAAAATAAAAGAGAGGATCGTTTACAATACTTGTAAATGATCCTTTTTTTATGAATTTGCAGTGAGGTGAATTGTAAAATCTGATTATTTAAGGTGTATGGGTGTGTTTTGTTTACTTCGCTGTATATTAGTTATTTAATGGTTTAATATGAAGTGAATAAATAATAATTCCTTTATTTTTCTTCAGATTACGAATTAAGTTAACAAAAAAGTTGTATTTTGGCGCTGTGTTTCAATTGTGAAATATGCGAAAGATAAGAAGAATAACGATAAATCATTAGAATCAATACTTATGACAGGAACATATGAGTTAATACTACAGTTGCCTCTTTTTCAAGGTTTATCAAAGGATGACTTAACCAGAACGATCGAGAAGTTTAGTTTTCATTTTGAGAAGTACGCAGACGGGGATCAAATCATTAAGAGGGGCGAATTATGCTCAAGGATTAATTTTATACTTACAGGGAATGTAAGATCCTATTTAAAGAATGAGAAAAGTACATTAGAGATTTGTGAAACAATAGCAGCTCCTAATATGGTTGCGATTAATCACCTATATGGTAATTCACAATATTATTCAGCAGATTATTATGCAGTAGGCGAAGTCGGTATAATGACTATCGATAAGTTCGATCTGTTTAAAATGATACAGACAAATGAGATTTTTTACTATAATATACTCAATTTCTTATCAGCTAAGGCTCAGACCGGTATTAATACCTTATTGAATTTAACCGTGTCAAGTCCGAATATACGATTTGCTATGTGGCTTTTGCCTTTGACAAATCCTTTTGCAACCAACCTGTCATTAATCATTAAAAAGACTACGTTAGCGTCTATTTTGGGGATTTCACGTCCGACTTTGCATGTAATGCTAAAAGAGATGGAAGATGAGGGGTTGATTGAAGTTTCAGGATCTTCGATTCAGATTGTTGATCGAAGTGCATTTGCAGATTTGATTAAATAATCCGTACTTTACAAGTATAATCAGCAATAAAAAAGAGAGGCATTATTTAAAATGCCTCTCTTTTTTATTATCGGATATTTGCGATGCTTATAATATCTGCGAAAACGCCTGCAGCAGTTACGGAAGATCCGGCTCCATAACCTTTAATGATCATCGGAAACTCGTTGTATCGTTCTGTAGTCAATAGAATGATATTATTGCTACCCTCTAGATTGTACAACGGACTGTTTGAATCAACAGCCTGAAGGCTGACCGAGGTTTCTCCATTTTTCATTTTAGCAACGAAGCGTAGTTTCTTACCTAAATCGGCTTCTTTCTTTCTGATTGCCTCGAAGGAAGCGTCAAACTCAGGAATAGATTTCCAAAACTCTTCAATAGGGCCTGAAAAATATTTGTCAGGAATGAATAAGTTTTTAATCACATCAGACTGCTCTACCTTATATCCGGCTTCACGCGAAAGAATGACTAATTTTCGAATAACGTCCTTACCACTTAAATCGATTCGCGGGTCAGGTTCAGCATATCCGGCTTCCTGCGCCATTTTGATAGTCTGGCTTAGCGGGATCTCTTTACTGATTGTATTTAAGATGAAATTTAATGTTCCTGAAAGTACAGCTTCTATTTCAAGGATTCGGTCACCACTGTTTATAAGTGAATTCATAGTGTTGATAATCGGTAGACCGGCACCAACATTTGTCTCGAACAGAAATTTGACGCCTCTTTCACGGGCTGTATTTTTTAGCTTTATATATGAATCATACGATGCAGATGCAGCAATTTTATTGGCAGCTACGACATTGACATTGTTAGCTAATAGTTTTTCGTAGATGTTGGCAATAGCCTCGTTGGCTGTACAATCGACGAAAACAGAATTGAAAACATTCATCTCGATAATCTGATCTCTGATAAACTCAGGAGAAGCTTTAAGCTCAGATTGATCCAGTTCGCTCTCCCAGTTTGAAAGATCAATTCCGGTACGGTTAAAGATGCATTTTCGTGAATTGGCTATACCAACGATATTAAGTTTAAGAGCATTTTTACAGATTAATTTGCTCTTCTGTTTTTCGATCTGATTAATGAGGTCTTTACCAACCGTTCCGGTACCAACTATAAAGATATTCAGTAACTGATATTCAGAAAGGAAAAAAGAATCATGAATAACATTAAGAGTCTTGCGTAAAGAATCTTTCTTAACGACAAATGAAATATTTGTTTCAGCAGCACCTTGAGCACATGCGATTACGTTGATACCATTTCTTCCTAATGTCTCAAATAATCTGCCAGCAATGCCCGAAACATGTTTCATCTTTTCACCGACAATAGCAACAGTAGCGAGGTCATGGTCAACAACGACACGATTGATTTCACCCATTTCAATTTCCTGAGCAAATTCTCTTTCAAGGACCTTTACGGCTAATTCGGCATCCTCATTTTTAATACCTATAGAGGTGTTGTTTTCAGAAGCAGCTTGTGATACAAGGAATACGCTGATACCCGAATTGGCTAAGGCACGGAAAATCCGGTGATTGATACCAATGATACCAACCATACCAAGTCCCTGGATGGTTAGTAAGCAAGTATCATTAATAGATGATATCCCTTTAATCAGCTTTTCAGAAGATTGAGCTTCCTTAGAAATAAGTGTACCCTGAGCTTCCGGATTGAACGTGTTTTTAATTACAATCGGAATATTTTTGTGACAAACAGGAAAAATTGTCGGAGGATATACTACTTTTGCTCCAAAGTTGCAAAGTTCCATTGCTTCGCCAAATGATAACTGATCAATTACATAGGCATTAGAAATAACTCTTGGATCGGCCGTCATGAAACCATCGACATCAGTCCATATTTCAAGACGTTCAGCATTCAGAGCCGCAGCAATAATTGATGCAGTATAATCAGAACCACCACGTCCGAGATTAGTAATGTCACCTGTTTTTATATCAGATGAGATGAATCCCGGAACAATAATTGTCTGATTTATTTTTTTGAATAACTCATTTATTTGTTTATTTGTAATTTCTAAATCACAAATATGTTTGTTATGAAGTGTTCTAGTCTTAATAAATGTGCGTGAATCTTTCAGCTCGGCTCCGGTAATCATATTGGAGACAATCAGAGAAGAAAGACGCTCACCGTAACTTAATATTGTATCATAAGTTTTATTCGAAAGATCTTTAATAAGATATACACCTTTAAAAATATCACTTAATTCATCAAATAATCCAAGAACTCCTTTTTTAAGTTCTTCTTTTTTTTCAGAATCAATGATTTGATCAATCATATCAATATGACGAGTAAGCATGGCATTATATTCTATAATATAATCTGCTTTTCCGTTTTTGGCCATATTGGCTGCACGAATAAGTTGGTCAGTTATGCCTCCTAAAGCAGAGACTACTACTATAACCGGTTCGGTTCGTTGTTCAACAATTTTCTTAACATTTAAGATGCTTTCTACAGACCCGACGGAAGTACCGCCAAATTTCAACACTTTCATATTGATATAATGATGATTTATTAATTCAATGATGGTAATTTATTACGATTGTGCAATATTAAACATTTTCAATTGTATTATAAAGGAAAGTAAATACAAACCAATGAAGAATATTTTTGATTTAAAATATAAAACCTTTTACAAATAGCTATTGTTCTACAAATATTATAAATAATACGTCACTTATGATTTACGAAAATGTACTACAAATGATCGGTAATACGCCGATGATTAAATTAAATGATTTTTTATCCCCGGAGGATGCAACTATTTATATCAAATTGGAAAAATTTAATCCCGGAGGAAGTGTTAAAGACCGAGCTGCCCTTTATATAATAAATAAAGCAGAAGAAGATGGCAGACTTAAACCGGGAATGACTATAATAGAGCCTACAAGCGGAAATACAGGTATAGGTTTAGCTCTGATAGCTTCAGTTAAAGGGTACCGTTTGCAATTAGTAATGCCTGAAACAATGAGTGTGGAGCGTCGTGCAATAATGAAAGCATACGGAGCAGATATTATTTTAACGGAAGGAGCTAAAGGTATGCGAGGAGCTATCGAACTTGCTCAGGAATTAGCTAAAGCAAACGGGTATTTTATGCCTATGCAATTCGATAATCCGGCTAATCCACTTGCGCATTATGAAACCACCGCCAATGAGATTATTAAGGATTTGCCCGAAGTTGATGCATTTGTTGCAGGTGTTGGTACGGGTGGTACTATATCGGGTGTAGGAAAAAGACTTAAAGAGTATAATTCAGGTATTATAATCAACGCTGTAGAACCACTGGCTTCAAATATTTTAACTGGAGGAACTCATAAGCCTCATAAAATTCAGGGAATAGGAGCAGGGTTTGTTCCTAATAACTATCATGCTGAATTTGTTGATCGTATTACTGATGTATCCGATGATGACGCTATTAATACAACATTGGTGTTAGCCCGAAAAGAAGGATTGTTTTTAGGCGTTTCTTGTGGAGCGGCTATTTTTGCGGCTATAGAATTGGCTAAAGAATTAGGTAAGGGTAAGAATATCGTTGTGTTGGCACCTGATGGTGGAGAGCGTTACTTATCAATGGGTTTTTTCTCTTAATTTCATAATTATAATATGCTGAGAAGTCTAAGAAGTTATTATCGTTATGTGAAATGGAGAGATCCGGCTATTCGCAGTATTTTTGAATTATTATTATACCCGTCTTTTCAAGTGTTGTTCTTTTATAGGATCAGCCATTTCTTATACAGAATCCATGCTTATTTTCTGGCTCGATTGTTTTCACAAACAGGCCGTTTTCTGACGGGTATAGAGATACATCCCGGAGCAAAAATAGGAAAACGCTTTTTTGTAGATCATGGAATGGGGGTGGTGATAGGTGAAACTACCATAATAGGAAATGATGTTATGATTTTTCATGGAGTGACTTTAGGGGGAACAGGACATGAATGCGGAAAAAGGCATCCTACCATTCAAGATAATGTAATAATAGGAGCGGGTGCAAAAGTTTTAGGTAATATAGTTATAGGAGATAATTGTAAAATAGGCGCAAACAGTGTCGTGTTAAAATCTATGCCTGCCAATTCTACAGCGGTAGGTATACCGGCACGTATTATAGCTCAACGGCCCAATGAGGAGCCCTTTAGATGTCCTTGAGGTGCATAAATATTTGTTTTATGCGAAATCCGGGAATATAATTATAAAAAAATGTTCTGTTTTGGTATTTAACCCGTTTTTTATTGCAGGAGTTTGAATAATTATTTAGATTTTTGTAATCAGAAAATCTAATCATTAATTAACACAAACAAATGACAGACAAAATCAGAACAAAGTTGAGCGAGTCTAAATCGGCTCGTTGGTTCGTTTTAGCGTTGGTTTCATTCACTATGTTGTGCGGTTATTTCCTTACAGACGTGATGGCTCCGTTAAAATCATTATTGGAATTGCCAATTGAGGCAGGGGGACTAGGATGGAGTAGTAGTGACTACGGATTCTTTACTAGTGCTTATGGTTGGTTTAATGTATTCTTATTGATGTTGATCTTCGGGGGGATGATCCTGGATAAGATGGGGGTTCGTTTTACAGGGGTAATGGCATTGTTTATTATGGTTGCAGGTATTGCAATGAAATATTGGGCTATATCAACTTCATATGATGATCCTACTTTGATAATCCCGTTTATTGATAAAGAGATAGGGCGTCAGGTTCTATACGCATCTATAGGATATGCTATTTTCGGTGTTGGTATCGAGATTGCAGGTATTACCGTATCCAAGATCATTGTGAAATGGTTTAAAGGAAAAGAGCTTGCTTTGGCAATGGGACTTGAGATGGCAAGTGCACGTATCGGAACTGCTCTGGCAATGGGGATTACGCCTCTGATTGCAAATGCGTTTAATAAATCGATAAGTATGCCCATTTTAATAGGATTGTTGCTTTTGTGTGTTGGTTTCTTATCGTTTTTGGTGTTTGTTGTTATGGATAAGCGTCACGATGCAGAAATCCAAGACGAAGCAGAAGAGGAGGAGCCTTTCCGATTCAGAGATATTTTCGATATTATTAAATTGAAAGGTTTCTGGTTGATAGCTATTCTATGTGTATTGTTCTATTCGGCTGTATTCCCATTCCTGAAATATGCTCCGGATTTAATGATCAATAAATTCCATGTTTCAGAAGAAATGTCAGGATATATTCCGTCTATTCTTCCAATGGGTACATTATTCCTGACTCCGTTCTTCGGAAATCTTTATGATAGAAAAGGTAAAGGGGCTACAATCATGATTCTGGGTGCATGTCTAATCGTATTCGTTCACTCTATGTTTGCTATTCCGTTCTTGAATAACTGGATGATCGCATTAGCTCTGACAGTGGTTCTTGGTATTGCATTCTCATTGGTTCCTTCAGCTATGTGGCCATCGGTACCTAAAATTATCCCTGAAAATAAATTAGGTACTGCTTATGCATTGATCTTCTGGATTCAGAACTGGGGATTGTCCGGTGTTCCATTATTAATTGGTATTGTACTTGATAAATACTGTAAGATTGAAGGACCGGATGGAACAATCAGTTATGATTATACATATCCAATGATGATTTTTGCAGCATTAGGCGTATTATCGATTATTGTTGCCGTAATGTTGAAACGCGAAGATGCGAAAAAGCATTTTGGACTTCAGTTGCCAAATATGAAGAGCTAATTTCGTATTGTAATATATAAATTTACTACATAGGCTATCTTTAAAGTTTAACTTTGAAGATAGCCTATGTTCTTTTTTAAAATCATCATAAAAATGAATAGGGTATTATGTTATGTTATCATGAAGAATTTCTATCTTTGCTCACTTAATTTTGAATTTCGGAATATTTTTAATATTTGATTTATGGCAGCAAAACCATCAATTCCAAAGGGTACAAGAGACTTTTCGCCAATAGAAATGGCGAAGCGTAATTATATATTTAATACAATTCGTGAAGTTTTCCATCTATATGGCTATCAGCAAATCGAAACTCCTGCAATGGAGAATCTTTCGACATTGATGGGTAAATATGGAGAAGAGGGAGACAAGCTGTTGTTTAAAATTCAAAACTCAGGAGACTTTACAAAAGGTGTTTCTGATGAAGAGTTGCTGGAACGTAACACGGCTAAATTAGCAACTAAAATGTGTGAGAAGGGTTTGCGTTATGATTTAACGGTTCCTTTTGCTCGTTTTGTTGTAATGAACAGAAATGAAATTTCATTTCCATTTAAAAGATTTCAGATTCAGCCTGTATGGCGTGCGGATCGCCCTCAGAAAGGACGCTATCGTGAATTTTATCAGTGTGATGCCGATGTTGTAGGTTCGGATTCTTTATTAAATGAAGTAGAACTTATACAGTTAATGGATGAGGTGTTTACCCGCTTTGCTATTCGTGTATCTATAAAGATGAATAATAGAAAGATTTTGACAGGAATTGCTGAAATTATTGGCGCACCTGAAAAAATCGTTGATATAACAGTTGCCATAGACAAGCTTGATAAAATCGGTTTGGATAAAGTAAACGAAGAGCTGGCCTCTAAAGGGATTTCTGCTGAAGCAATCGAACTATTGCAACCGATTATTCTGTTGGAAGGTACCAATGCCGAGAAAGTAGGCGTATTGAAGAATGTTCTTGCAGCTTCTGAAACCGGACTAAAAGGTGTAGAAGAAATGGAATATATCCTTCGCAAAATAGATAAATTAGGCATCCGTTGTGATTTTGAATTAGACTTAACTCTTGCACGTGGTCTTAATTATTATACGGGAGCTATTTTTGAAGTGAAGGCTTTGGATGTACAGATTGGAAGTATTACGGGTGGCGGACGTTATGATAATCTTACAGGAGTATTCGGATTGCCGGGTGTTTCTGGTGTAGGTATTTCATTTGGAGCTGATCGTATTTATGATGTATTAAATCAATTAGAACTCTATCCGGAAGATTCGTTACTTACAACACAATTGATGTTCGTTAATTTCGGCGAAACAGAAGAGGAATATTGCCTTGAGCGTATAGCTGAATTACGTAAAGTAGGTATCCGTACGGAGATTTATCCTGAAGCAGCTAAAATGAAAAAACAAATGAGTTATGCTGATAATAAGAAAATTCCATTTGTTGCCTTAGTTGGAGAGTCAGAGATGAGGGATAATAAAATTAGTTTAAAAAATATGATTACAGGAGAGCAATCAGTTCTTACGTTGGAAGAATTGATTCAAGCTGTACAATAATATAATAAATTTGCTAAGAACGGATTTTTCGTTTCTTAGCAAATTTCGTATGTTGAGAATGCATATCTGAGCATACAAAACTTCAAGAATATAAGGAAATATGGAGGAAATAATAAACTCACTTAATCCAAGTCAGCGAGAAGCAGTGCTTCATTGCGATGGACCATCTTTGGTTATTGCAGGGGCCGGTTCGGGAAAGACAAGAGTTTTGACAACCAAAATTGCGTATCTGCTTTCTAAGGGATTATATCCATCTACAATTTTAGCTTTGACTTTTACCAATAAAGCAGCTAAAGAGATGAAAGAACGTATTGGTCGAATGGTTGGACAAACGACAGCTTCTCGATTATGGATGGGCACTTTCCACTCCATCTTTTCTCGTATCTTGAGAGCAGAAGCTGAACATATTGGTTTTACATCGGATTTTACAATCTATGATTCTCAGGATACAAAGAATCTGCTGAAAACGATAATTAAGGAAATGAAGCTTGATGATAAAGTCTATAAACCAAATGCGGTATATAGTCGTATTTCGTCAGCTAAAAACGCATTATATACGCCAGGTATGTATGCTGCCAGTCAGCAATTGATGGAACAGGATTTTAATTCGAAAATGCCTGAAATCCGCAATATATACCAAACATATGCAAGGAGATGTAAAGATGCAGGAGCTATGGATTTTGATGATCTGTTGTTATATACCAATATTCTTTTTCATAAACATCCGGAAGTTTTAGAGAAGTATAAAAACAGATTTATGTATATTCTGGTAGATGAATATCAGGATACCAATTATGCTCAGCATTTGATCGTGCAACAACTGGCCGGAGACCATCATCGTGTATGTGTAGTAGGAGATGACGCTCAGAGTATTTATTCCTTCCGTGGAGCTAATATTGATAATATACTCAATTTTAAAAGTACATTTCCGGAATGCAAAGTCTTTAAGCTTGAACAGAATTACCGATCAACACAGACAATTGTGGATGCGGCAAATAGTTTAATCAAGAAAAACAGACAGCAAATACAAAAAAATGTTTTTTCAGAAAACGAAGTAGGAGAACAGATTGGTTTGTTTAGTGCTTACTCGGATTATGAAGAAGGTTATCTGGTTGCAAATAAAATCGCTGAAAAACGATTGACAGAGCATGCAGATTATAAAGATTTTGTAATTCTGTATCGAACGAATGCTCAATCACGTATTATGGAGGAGGCTTTGAGAAA
The DNA here is from genome assembly GCA_002471225.1 of Porphyromonadaceae bacterium UBA7332. GTDB lineage: Bacteria > Bacteroidota > Bacteroidia > Bacteroidales > UBA7332 > UBA7332. Next base: position 26,930 of record DKPO01000007.1, on the reverse strand, counting down.
ACGTAATATTCCTTATCGGATATACGGAGGGCTTTCTTTTTATCAACGTAAGGAGATAAAAGATGTATTAGCTTATTGTCGTTTGATTATTAATCCAAAAGACGAAGAGTCATTTAAACGCGTCATTAATTATCCGGCAAGAGGTATCGGAGATACAACAGTCGGTAAAATAGCAGACGCTGCATTATTGCACAATGCTTCTTTATGGGATGTTTTAAATGCGCCTTTGGATTACGCTCTTAAAATTAATGCGGGAACAGCTAAAAAGCTAGCTGCATTCCGCGAATTGATAGATAATTTCCGGGAGTTAGCGTCAGAATTGTCTGCACATGAGCTAGTGCTGGCAGTCGTTAAGATGACAGGCATAGCTTCAGATCTTACAGCTGAAGGAACAATTGAAGGGCTTACTAAAACTCAGAATGTCGAGGAATTGCTTAAGGGTGTACAAGAATATTGTATGATGAAGCAGGAAGAAGGCATTGAGAGTCCGTCATTATCAGATTTCCTATCTGAAGTTTCATTAGCAACAGATCAGGATACAGATAAAGAAGAAGATAAAAATAAGGTTACAATGATGACCATTCACTCGGCAAAAGGTCTTGAGTTTAAACATGTTTTTGTCGTTGGTTTGGAAGAAGATTTGTTTCCTTCATCACTTGCTAAGATGTCGGCAAGAGAACTTGAGGAAGAACGACGCTTGTTCTATGTGGCAATAACGCGTGCAGAAAAAAGCTGCATACTTACTTACGCTAAAAGCCGCTTTAAGCATGGGCAATCGCAGATGTCAGCACCTAGTCGTTTTTTAAAAGATATAGACCCACAGTATTTAGCGGATCAGTCTATAGGAGCAACCGGAAACACATTGTTTACGACCTCTCCTCAACAAGTAAATACAGAACAACAGCGTAAGGCATCGGCTTATGATCAACTTTCTGCTTCAGTAAGTGCAGGAGCTGAAAGATTCAGACAAAAACTTAAACCTTTGTCAGAGGCAAAACCAAAGGCGACTACAGTAAACAATAATGTGCCGTCTGCGGGTATCACAGCAGATGGGCTGCAATCAGGTGTAACTGTTCAGCATGATCGTTTCGGACAAGGTGTGGTAACTCGCATCGAAGGAGAAGGCGATAACTTAAAAGCAATTATTCAGTTTGAGACCTTTGGCGAGAAAACCTTGTTGTTACGCTTTGCCAAATTGACAATTGTATAGAATATAATAGATAGTTATGGTAGGTTCCGACATTGAATTGTTATAGCCTATATTCACTTTTATAGAAATAGAAATGATAGATTTCAATGAAGTTCCTTCTCCATGTTATGTGATGGAAGAAGAGAAGCTTAGAAGTAATTTAGAGTTAATTAAAAGCGTTAAAGAACGTGCCGGCGTAAATATTATTCTGGCTTTTAAAGCATTTGCAATGTGGAAATCATTTCCGATAGTTCGGGAATATATTCCGTACTCAACTGCAAGTTCAATTCATGAAGCTCGTTTAGCTTTTGAAGAAATGGGATCTCCTGCCCATACCTATTCTCCTGCATATACGGAAGAAAATTTCCCGATAATGATGAAATATAGTAGTCATATAACATTCAATTCATTATCGCAATGGGAGCGCTTTAAACATATGATTAAGGAAGATGGTAACCGCATATCTTGTGGTTTACGTATTAATCCTGAATATTCGGAGGTTGAAACAGATTTATATAACCCATGTGCTCCGGGCTCTCGTCTGGGTATCATTTCTTCTGAAATAGGAGATGTCTTACCTGAAGGAATTGAAGGTTTACATTTTCATACACTTTGTGAATCAACTTCGTTTGATTTAGAGAAAACCTTATTGCAGGTTGAAAAACGATTCGGTAAATTGTTGAAACAGGCAAAATGGTTAAATATGGGTGGAGGACATTTAATGACTCGTAAAGGTTATAATGTTGAACATCTGATAGGAGTTTTGAAAAACTTTAAATCAAAATATCCTCATCTGGAAATTATCATGGAGCCAGGTAGTGCTTTCGCATGGCAAACAGGTGTGCTGGCTTCTACAGTAGTGGATATTGTAGAAAATAAGGGGATTAAAACAGCTATCTTAGATGTTTCTTTTGCCTGCCATATGCCGGATTGTCTTGAGATGCCATATAAACCCGTCATTCGCGGGGCATATCATGAGCCGGTCGAAGGAAAACCGACTTATCGTATGGGTGGTAACAGCTGTTTGAGTGGAGATTTTATGGGTGACTGGTCCTTTGATGAGCCGTTAAAAATTGGCGATAGAGTTATATTTGAAGATATGATTCATTATACAATCGTTAAAACAACTATGTTTAATGGTATTCATCATCCATCTATTGCTCTTTGGACTAAAGATAATACATTAACTATGTATAAAGAATTTAGCTATGAAGACTATAAAAATCGAATGAGTTGATTTTTAATGAGAAGCTATAATTTATACATCATTTTATGAAACCTTTTAATTGGAAGTTTGTCTGGTATATTATTGGTATATTACTAATAATTGAGTCGGCTTTTCTTTTTATATCAACTCTTGTATCAGCCATATACATGGAGCATGACTTTATTCCATTTATTATCTCCACTTTATTCACATTGTGTTGTGGTGGACTTTTGATTTGGAGTTGTTATGATCATGACAAGGATTTACATCGAAGAGAAGGATTCTTTATTGTTTCTTTTTCATGGATAGCATTATCTTTTTTTGGAATGTTACCTTTTATTCTGAGTAAATCTATACCATCGGTTACAGATGCATTCTTTGAAACGATGTCTGGCTTTACGACGACAGGAGCCAGTATTCTTAATGATATTGATAGTCTTCCTCATGGCGTTTTGTTTTGGCGAAGTATTATTCAATGGCTTGGAGGAATGGGGGTCATTGTTTTTACCTTAGCGTTATTGCCTCGTTTAGGTGTGGCCGGAGGTGTACAATTATTTAACTCCGAAGCTCCGGGTTTGACCCATGATAAATTAAGTCCCCGGATTGATCAAACGGCAAAACGTTTATGGGGGATGTATCTTGTTATAACGATTGCTTGTGCCGGCTTTTTATGTGCTGGGCCAATGAGCTTCTTTGATTCTATCTGTCATGCTTTTACAACAATGGCTACAGGTGGTTTCTCCACAAAACAAGCAAGTATTGCTTATTGGGGATCGGCATATATAGAGTATATCATTACTGCATTTATGTTTATTGCAGGGACAAACTTTACCTTGGTTTATTTCTTTCTGAAAGGTAAACCCAAGAAGATGTTTAAGGACGAAGAGTTTCGCTTTTATATTACCGTAATTACGGTTTGTACTTTAGTGATAACTATCGGACTTTTGACTTCCGGTATTATGTCCGGAGTGGAATCTACATTCAGAACATCACTTTTCCAGGTTGTATCTCTTTTGACAACAACCGGATTTGCAACAGCAGACTTTATTCCATGGGGAACATTCTATTGGGTACTTATGCTGATGATTATGTTACCTGGCGGGTCAGCAGGATCTACCAGTGGAGGGATGAAGCTGGTAAGGGTTTTGGTTTTGACAAAGAACACAGTTAATGAGTTTAAAAGACAAGTCCACCCGAATGCAATTTTACCTGTGCGTATTAATAAAGTCGTGGTTCCTTTTGAATTGGTGACTAAGGTTTTGGCTTTTATGTTTATCTATCTGATGATTATATTGGTCAGCTCTCTTATTCTCGCAGGACTGGGAACCGGATTTGAAGAATCTGTCGGATCTGTTATTACTTGTATTAGTAATGTCGGTCCCGGATTGGGCGAAACAGGACCTTCCGGAAATTTTGCCAACTTGCATCCTTTTGCTAAATGGTTTTTATCATTTATAATGCTTGTTGGTCGTTTAGAATTATTTACTGTATTGACTATTTTAACTCCATCTTTCTGGAGAGAGTAATTTTATTTATATAATTAAAGCTGTTTACTGAATCTTGTATTGTTGTAAACAGCTTTTCTTAAATCATACAATATGCTTGAACCGATTATTTTAGCCGGACTATTAGCCGCAGGAACAACTTATCCGGATACATTAAAGGTATCGTCTAGTCGTGCGTTAGATGAGGTAACTATAATACAATCGAAGACTCATACAATTAGTATAGATAGCAAAAGTATAGTTCCTCAGAATATTTTAACCGCAAAACAATTATCTTTTAATGATGTCATATCTAATATCCCATCATTAGATACAGATATTGAAGGAAATATTTTTTTAAGAAACAGCGATAAGGTAACTATTCTTGTCAATGGGATACCTTTAGGTTTATTGCAAGAGAACAGAGGGGATGTCTTATTGCAAATTCCGGCATCATCGATACGAACAATTGAAGTTACAAGTAATCCATCATCGGCATTCGTTTCTGATGGAAGTGCGGGCATTGTAAACATCGTTACATTTGACTCTAAAATGTTTGACGTTCAGGATATTTTTGCATCCTTTCAGGCAGGAAGTAAAGGTCGTGTAGGGGGAGAGTTGTTTATTTCTCAGCCGATTAATAATAAATTATCACTCACATTCGGAGCTTCGGCGAGAAAAGATTACCGAAAAAGAAAGTTTAAGAATACAACGATAGACCACGAAAAACAATCTATTGAGAAACAGAATAATGATGCGATGGGAAGACCGAAAACCTATACTTCGTTATTAGGTTTGGATTATCATCCTTCTGAGAATCTGAAGATGCAGTTTAACGGTGATATGTTATTGTCTTCTTATGATCGTATAGGAAATATCCGAAATGATAAATATAAAATTGGAAATTCAACACCTCTTTCGCAAGCGAGAGTCACACGTAATAACGAACAGCGCTATAATACATTTAATCTGAATTATCTGTTTGATTGGACATTTAAGCGTTTTCCGCTTAACTCCTTGAACGGAAATATCAATTATCGCTATTCTGAGAATCTGGAGCGTAATTTATTTGAACGGAAGCCGAAGGCAGAGATGTTGGTTGTAGACAGTTCTGCAATATCTATGTATTATCAGGAATGGAATACATCGTTGCAGCATGTGTATTTAAACAAGCAGTTAAGCTCGGTATACTCGCCTATGGCTATTAAAACAGTATCAGGATATAACGGACGTTTTCAGAATGGATCTTCAATCAATTCAAAAGACTTTTTGAAGCCTGAAAAACCTTCTATGCGTAATAGTTTTGGTATTGATCGTAATATAAACTCTTTTTACAGTGAAGCATATCTGCAAATGTATTCCTTTATGTTTGAGTTGGGTCTGCGTTTAGAAAATGAAAACAGATCTTATAGATACGATCATGATCTTGCCGTTCTGAATATCGACAATGTTTGTTCATGGAATCTTTTCCCGAGAGCAGCCGTAAGTTATAATTTTGGGCGAAACAGAATACAGGCAAGTTATAATAGACGTTCAAACAGACCTCAGTTGAGTGAATTATCTCCTTATATAAACAATACCGATCCGGCACGTTTATTTGTTGGAAATCCATATTTGAAAAATGAGATAGCAGATCTGTTTGCTTTATCCTATATCTGGAAATATGATCGAATCTCTATCCAGCCGGCTCTGTATTACACGAATGTAAAGAATGCAATTACAGATGTATATATTGAGTCTGATAAAGTGACAAAAGACAATCTGTCCAGTATGAATAATTACGGACTGGAGTTATCTTTGGCTTACTCGCCAGTTCGTTGGTTCGATATGCTTATAGCAGGTAACTGGGGAGGCTATACACTTGACGGGCGTACTATCGGATATGATAAAAAGAAGAAATCGGATACATACGGTTTTCAGGCGAATCTGAATTTTAAACCAACTTATACGACACTTATCCAATTAAACGGAAATTATATCTCTGATCGTATGACAATCCAGGGAGAAATAGCTAGTCGTTACCGAATGAATGCATCTGTTTCTCAAAAATTATGGAACAACAGATTAGCATTGATTCTTACCGTAAATGATATTTTTAATTCAATAGGAGAGAAGACTACTATCAGAACTAATACGTTTGAAAAAACAGTAATAAGAAATCGTGACCCTCAAGTTGTAATGATGGGTGTAGAATTAACTCTTTGATTCGATTGTTAATTATTAACATATTAAAGGTTTGGAATTAAAGATTATTGGATTCTTGCATATAGTAATGTATGAAGAGCCAATAGTTTTGATTCCAAGCCTTTTCTCTTTCATTATGATGCTAAAATCATACTTTAATAGCAAATCATACTGATAATATTATAAAAACTTACATTTATCAACGATTATAAATAGCAATTAAAGCTTCTTCAATTTGGTAAATTGGAAAAATAAAGCGAAATTCGCGCTCGAAAAAATAACTGTAATAGACAGATATCACATTTCTAATTTAATAATATAACTCAATTCAAAATGAAAAAGAGTGCATTACAAATTGCGCGTGCAGCTTATCAACCAAAGTTGCCAAAAGCGTTAAGAGGAGCTGTTAAAATTCAAGAAGGTGCAGCTACAGAGTCTGTAGCGGACCAAGCTGAAATTGCAAAATTATTTCCTAATACATACGGAATGCCTGTTCTTACTTTCGTTGAAAGTGATGAGAAAAGAGAATACCCAGCTATTAACGCAGGTGTAATTCTTTCAGGTGGTCAAGCTCCGGGCGGTCACAACGTAATCGCAGGTCTATTTGACGGATTGAAATCTATGAATGCTGATTCTAAACTTTACGGATTCTTAATGGGTCCTGGTGGTTTAGTTGATCATAACTATATTGAACTTACAGCTGAAATTATCGACGAATATCGTAATACAGGTGGTTTTGATATCATCGGTTCAGGTCGTACAAAACTTGAAGAAACTGCTCAATACGATAAAGGTCTTGAAGTAATCAAAAAACTAGATATTAAAGCATTGGTTATCATCGGTGGTGATGATTCTAACACAAATGCTTGTGTATTGGCTGAATACTACAAACAAAATAACTCAGGAGTTCAGGTTATCGGTTGTCCTAAAACAATTGATGGTGACTTGAAAAACGAAATGATTGAAACTTCTTTCGGTTTTGATACTGCTTGTAAAGTTTACTCTGAAGTTATCGGTAATATCCAACGTGACTGTAACTCAGCTCGTAAATACTGGCACTTCATCAAATTGATGGGTCGTTCTGCTTCTCACATTGCTTTGGAATGTGCTTTGCAAGTTCAACCAAACATCTGTTTGATCTCTGAAGAAATTGAAGAAAAACAAATGACTTTGAACGATGTAGTTGATTATATCGCTCAGACTGTAGCTGCTCGTGCTGCTGCTGGTAACAACTTCGGTACAGTTTTAATTCCTGAAGGTTTGATCGAATTCATCCCTGCAATGAAAAAATTAATCTCTGAATTGAATGATTACCTAGCTCATCACGAAGAAGCATTCAAAGCAATTCCTGCTAACCAACAACGTGCTTACATTATCGAGAACTTGTCAGCAGAAAATGCTCAGGTTTACTCTTCTCTTCCGGAAGGTGTTGCTCGTCAGTTGACTTTAGATCGTGACCCTCACGGTAATGTTCAGGTTTCTTTGATCGAAACAGAGAAATTATTGATCGAGATGGTTGCTAAACGTCTTGCTGAAATGAAAAAAGAAGGTAGCTACAATGGTAAATTTGCTGCATTAGGACACTTCTTCGGTTACGAAGGTCGTTGTGCTGCTCCATCTAACTTTGATGCTGACTATTGCTACTCTTTAGGTTTCAACGCTGCAATGTTGATCGGTGAAGGTAAAACAGGTTATATGTCATCTGTACGTAACTTAACTGCTCCTGCAGAAGAGTGGATTGCTGGTGGTGTTCCTGTAACTATGATGATGAACATGGAACGTCGTCACGGAGAAATGAAACCGGTTATTCAAAAAGCATTAGTTCGTTTGGATGGCGCTCCATTCAAATCGTTCGCAGCTAACCGTGCTACATGGGCTATTGAAACTGCTTTCGTTTATCCAGGACCTATCCAATACTTTGGCCCTACAGAAGTTTGTGATCAAACAACTGTAACTTTGGCTTTGGAACAAGCGAAGTAATTTAGATACACATACACACCAAATACTAAAGGCAGTGAGGATTTTCCTCACTGCCTTTTTTATGCCTCTTGTACGATCTTTTGCTATAAGTAAGTCGATCAGAATTTAGATACGTATCTAAATATATTTTGATAGGTATCAAATAAATTTTAGATAGGTATCAAAAAACAATTACATACGTATCTAATTTCTGATATTAATTACCAAGCTCAAGGTTTGTATATCTTCTGCAACTCACAAAAATGTGAGTGTAAATAATATTAGTTTGTTTGTGCAGGTTTAAATTTTCCTGCAATTTTATCTACAATTATAGAAATAGCTCCATCACCGGTAACATTACATGCCGTTCCAAAACTATCCATTGCTATATAGAGAGCAATCATCAGTGCTTGCTGTGTCTCATCAAAGCCCAGCATAGATTGCAGAACTCCTAAGGCTGCCATAATCGCTCCTCCGGGAACACCGGGAGCAGCAACCATTGTTATCCCAAGCATGAAAATAAAACCTGCCATAGTTGGGAAAGTCATCGGATGACCTGACATAATCATGATAGCCATTGCACAGGCTACAATTTTCATTGTACTACCTGACAGATGGATGGTCGCACAAAGCGGTACTGTAAATACAGCAATACTTTCACGGACCCCATTTTTTATTGTCTGTGCCATTGTAACAGGTATTGTTGCAGCGCTTGATTGTGTGCCCAGAGCAGTAGCATAAGCCGGAAGCATATTCCGGAGAAGTTTAAACGGATTTTTTTTGCTCAATATACCGGCTATTACATATTGTAAGACTAGCAAAACAATATGCAAAACAAAAATAACAGCTATTACTTTGATGAATGTAGTAATGATTGTCCCTACTTGTCCGGATATAGTCATATCTAGAAAAATACCGAATATATATAACGGTAAAAACGGAATTATTACCTTATCTATAACTAAAGTAATGATTTCACGGAAATCAATGAACCCCTTCTTCAATGTATTGCCCATTGTAGTAGTTAATCCTAATCCGATTGTGAAGGATAAGATTAAAGCTGTCATTACTCCCATGACAGGTTGCATAATTACTTCGAAGTAAGGAGTTAGTTTAACGCTGGTGTCTGATAAAGCTTGCATACCACTACCTTCAACGATGAGTTTAGGAAATACCAAATCACTCACCCCATAGGTGAAGAATCCCGAAAAAATAGTCGATCCATAAGCTATAACGGCAGTCAAAGCAAGTAATCGTCCGGCACCTTTACCTAACTCTCCTATTGCAGGGGTCACAAGACCTACAATAATCAGAGGAATAGTGAAGGATAGAAAATTACCAAACAAAGAGTTTATTGTAGTAAAAATACGAGCAACAGGAATAGGCAAAAAATAACCGAAAATTATTCCTGCAACTATTGCAATCGCGACTTTGCCAAGTAAAGAAATTTTGATTTTTTTCATAGGGGAAGTTTTCGTTTGTGCTGATTTACAATAATAATCCTTTATTTCTTGTTTTCCATCAGTAAGGATTTTATTTATACAGATATAACGATTAGAAACGAATTTATATTTTCCGTATTAACAGCAAAATATTATCAAATTAGCTTATTTATATTTCTTTCATTATGAAGAAACCTTCGTCGGGATTGATTCAAATATCAGAAAACTACACAAAAACGGAGTGAATGAGCAATGGATAACATTTATTAATACATATATCTGTGTTTGTTTACATCTTGCAACTATATTTGCGCATTATTTTTCAGAAAGTGAAATCTCGAATTCGCTTTTGATGAACGATTATCACTCACAAATAGTTTAGATAGAATAGCAAAACAATTTGTTTGCTGAGCTATTGATGAGAATATTTTAAAAATAAAAATATAATAAATCATGAGTTACAATTTACTTAAAGGGAAAAGAGGTATCATCTTTGGTGCATTAAACGATATGTCTATTGCATGGAAAGTAGCAGAAAGAGCTGTTGAAGAGGGAGCAATGATCACATTGACTAACACTCCTGTAGCAGTTCGTATGGGTGAAATCTCTGCTCTTGGTGAAAAACTTAATGCAGAAATTATCCCGGCAGATGCTACAAGCGTTGAAGATATCGAACAAGTATTTGCTCGTTCAATGGAAGTTTTGGGAGGTAAAATAGATTTCGTTCTACATTCAATCGGTATGTCTCCAAACGTACGTAAAGGTCGTCCTTATGAAGATCTTGATTACAAAATGTTGGAGAAAACTTACGATATCTCAGCTGTATCGTTCCATAAAGTAATGCAGGTTGCTTATAAAATGGATGCAATGGCTGAAGGTGGTTCTATTTTAGCATTATCTTATATTGCAGCACAACGTACATTCGTAGGGTATAATGATATGGCTGATGCTAAAGCTCTTTTAGAGTCTATTGCTCGTAGCTTCGGTTATGTTTACGGAAGACACAGAGGTGTTCGAGTAAATACTATTTCTCAATCTCCTACAGTAACTACTGCTGGTAGTGGTGTTAAAGGAATGGGTAGCCTTTTAGATGTTTCTGATAAAATTTCACCTCTTGGAAATGCAGATGCAAATGAATGTGCAAACTATTGTATCGTTATGTTCTCTGATCTGACTCGTAAAGTTACTATGCAGAATTTGTTCAATGATGGAGGATTCTCAAGCATGGGTATGAGCTTAGATGCTATTGAAGTATTCAATAAAGGCTTGGAAGCTGAAGAAAATAAATAATTCTTCTAATGAAGATTAAAGTTTCGACCAATGATTCTAAAACTCTATAATGATAATACCAATCTCCGGGATTTGGAGAAGGTTGTTGATGTATTGAAAAATGGAGGATTAATTATTTATCCGACCGATACATTATATGCAATTGGTTGTGACGCGCTCAATGTTCGTGCAGTTGAACGTATCTGCCGAATAAAAAATATTGATCCTGAAAAAGTAAATCTTTCTATTGTATGTTATGATTTAAGTAATATCAGTGAATATGCCAAAGTTGATAATGCAACGTTTAAGTTGATGAAAAAAAATCTACCGGGGCCGTTTACTTTTATTCTTAAGGCGAATCATAATTTACCGCGTATTTATAGAAACAGGAAGAATGTCGGAATTCGTGTTCCTGATAATAATATCGCACGCGAAATCTGTCGGTTGTTAGGTAATCCTATATTATCAACATCTGTTTTCTTAGATCCTATGGAAATTGAGTATGCGACCGACCCTGAATTGATGGAGGAAAAATACCAATATGATGTAGATATTGTTATTGATGGTGGTTATGGAGAAACAATCCCTTCGACAATTGTCGATTGTGTTGACGATGCAATTGAAATTACACGTCAGGGGAAAGGTGATTTGAAAGAGTAGGTCTGAAACTAAATTTGATTAGATCAAAAATTATAAGAACAGGGAGTCTGAGTATTTTAAATACTTTAGACTCCCTGTTTTTTTTGTTCTTTATAATCCAAAAGGGAAAGATAAATCTGTATTTATCGAATCAGGAATGGCTGTTTTATGCTTACTGATATAGCTTTTGGCCGGTCCCGTTATATTGATATGAGGTATATAGATGGATGATGAATCCAAAGCTTCTATTATATTATTTCGTTCCAATCGGTTGCGTACGATGCGGAAATGTGGATACAGACTTTCTTTTATCTGTCCGTATTCATCTAAACTCCAGTAAAACTTTTTAGGACGAGGAATTACACTTGCCATAAATATAGCTTCATCAAGATTCAGATCTGACGGTTCTTTCTGGAAATAGAAATAGGAGGCTTCTTTTACGCCGTATATATCGGGTCCCCATTCGGCAATATTCAGATACACATCAAACATACGTTGCTTACTGGTAATTTTGTTTGATTCTATGAGCCATACAATTAAAGCCTCTTCAAGTTTTCGAGCAATTGTTTTATTCCGGTTTAGAAATACATTCTTAACGATCTGCATAGAAATAGTACTTCCTCCGCGTGCAAAACGTCTCATTTTAATATCATGTATTAATGCTTCGCGAATAGCATCCAATCTAAAACCTTTATGGTAAAAGAACTGTCCGTCTTCAGATTGAAGAATAGCATTTATGAGTAAAGGTGACACCTCGTTCATGGATCTGAAATCAGGATTGCTGTTTCCGACATTAATTGTCCGGACTAACTTTTCATTTTCATACACAGGCAAAAGGAAGTCCTGATTCATTTTTGTGAGTACTCCCGGATTAATGATTCGGAAATCTTTTGTTTTAATATCTGATTCAATTCTTAGGGAGTCAGGATTGTTCATATCGACTTCAAGCAGGAAATGATAATCTACCTTACCCGTTAGTCTGACACTTTTAATCGGGTTAAATAACCCTTCGGGAAGAGAGCTGATCAAGTCTTCTGCATCAATCCCGGTTTCGTCAATATATATCCCCACCACCCAGTCTTTTCCTTTTCTAAGCTCTATATGCGGATGTATTGTTAATTCATCACAAGAGATCTTCGAGACAGGGGTGAGTATAATTTCATTCGGAAAAATATTTACTTCTAATGATGATTGGAATACAGGTATCTTAATCGTGTCTTCAGAAATGCGTTGTTGAAAACATACCAGAGAATCAATTTGAAAATCAGTTTTTATGACAGTTTCATCTTCACTTAATGTAGGAAAATTCAGATTGAATTTAATTTTTTCAAACTCTATAAAGAAATCAGAATCATTAGCAAATCTAATATTGGTAATATCGGCAACGTTAGTCTTCAGCGTACCGTCAAGTTCATGTGCACCTTTGTCTATTTCTCCGTTGAATAATAAATTCTGTATATTATTCTCTTTTTCAATGGAGAAAGGTATATCACATTTTCCACTTTTAATAGCTCCTTCTTCAACTTTAAGTCTCGAGATGGATGAGTCTTTATCTAATTGAAAATTCAGATTTTTAATATCAAGATTATATGGAATGAATTGAAAAGACAATCGGGCAATACGATAGAGCTTATCAGAGAAATTTGTGGGTTGTTTATGGATTGTGTCTTTTCGAATTGAGTCTGAGTTTTGAAACAAAAAGTCAATATTAGAAGACAGGGAATCACTTTTGATATTGCAATAGGTGTCTTGAATCTTTACCGACTTTAAGTTGATTTTTTTAGATAATAAATCGGTGAGTGAAACATTTACAGATAATTTTTTGATTTGTACCACTGTATCCTGCATAGGTGAAATAAGAGAGAAGTCTGTGATACTAATACCGTCAAGGCCAGAAAAACCAATGGATGTACAGCTTATTCTACTGCCATTAAAAGAATAGTTTTCTATTTGATGCGAAATGTAATCAGTAACTTTGCTACGACAGAAAAACAATGTTATAGCAAGAGTACTTATAATAAGAATTAATATAGTAGCAATATATTTCAATCGTTTCATTTCTTCGAAATTTTTTATCGGATTATTTTAACTGCGAAATTATATCTTTTATTGATGATTGAACAATAAATCTCGAATTATGGTTTAAGTATTGTATTATGAATAAAAGTTTAATTTAAAGCTAACCTCACCTATAATTATGAAAGAATTTGTTTCTTATGATCACTGGGCAGATAAAATAATGTCAATCGCCCGCGATGTATTACATTTCTTCGGTTTTACACCCCAGTCAGCAGACACTTTTGAAAGAGTAGTTATTTTAACTGTCATTTTTTTACTTGCTTATTTGTCTTATTTACTGTTTTGCAGAATTGGCGTACGTATAATTTATGCTATTGTTTCGCGTTCGAAGCATAAGGCTGCAATGGTTTTATATGACAATCGGTTTTATAGACGAATACTCGGGATTATTCCACCGTTGGTTGTATTGACATTAGCTCCTCTTCCTTTCAGGAATGAAGCAAGTACTCTATTGGTACTTATCGAGAAATCTTGCTACATATATATTATAGTGATGCTTGTAAAAGCTTTATTCGCATTTACAAGCTTTTTATTCAATGAGTTGGTAAGTGAAGAGGATGATGGATATCAATCCTATAAAAGTATGATTGAGATTCTGAAGATCTTAGTTGTCGTTTTTGCTTTATTGATTGTTGTAGGGATTATTACTGGCGTTAAACTCTCTACCATGCTAACCAGTCTTGGAGCTTTTGCAGCTGTTTTGATGTTGATATTTAAAGATTTTATTCTGGGTTTTATTGCCGGAGTACAATTAGCACAGAATAAAATGATCAAAATCGGCGACTGGGTACAGATGGATCAGTATGGTGCAAACGGTACCGTTTTTGAAATGTCTCTGATTACTATCAAAATCAGAAATTTTGATAATACGATTGTTACAGTTCCTCCTTACGCTTTTATTTCAGGTTCTTTTATAAACTGGAAAGGTATGTCTGAAACCGGTTTCAGAAGGATAAAAAAAACAATATTGTTCGATATCAATACAATTAAAAGAATTGATGATGCTTTTATTCAAAAGATAACCGGAAATCCTCTTCTTGAGGGATATCTGGATGAAAAATATATGGATCCCGATCCAAAGAGATGTAAAGAGCAGGATAAGAGCACGAATATGGGCTTGTATCGTATCTGGCTGGAGCATTATCTGATGAATCATCCGCATGTCCGACACGATCAGTATTTAATCATTCAGGGTAATGAATCTACAGGTGGTGGATATCCGTTATTGGTTATGTTCTTTATCGATACAACTGTTTGGGAAAGTTATGAAATTATTCAGTCACGTATTTTTGAAGATGTGATGACTGTAATGAATATATTCGAATTGGCACCGTTCCAATATACGTCTTATTTGAATGCACCTGCTTCAAACTAAAAAAGAAAAGGCACACTATTTAAAGTGTGCCTTTTCTTTTTTAATTGATAAACGGCATATTATTAAATACCAATAAGAGTACAACCAGTATGACGATCAATACGATTGCAATTATGCGAATCCCAGTCTTTGAAGTCAATGTAGTTCTCGGGGTTTCTGTCTGAGCCGGAGTTTCATCTAAAAAAGAATTTGCCTGCTCATTCATTTGGTATCCGTATTCCTCCATTACTTCTTTGGCTTTATTCAGATCGGTATTCGAAACCAATACTTTAACACCTCCTATATATAGAAAAGGTGCCATATTCTCATCTTGTATATATACATGAATATCTTTAGATTCAAGCAGAGATCTAAGAATATAAGCATCATTTACAACTGAAAAGGCTGCGATTTCTATTAAATTATCCATGGAATAAAGCATTTAGTTACACAGAGTAAACATTTAACGTAGCAAAATAGTTTTATTCTGCCATAAACATAGCCTTATCTTCATCTACTGTCGAGCCGATAGTAGTCAATAAATCTCCGACAATCGCGGAATTCATACCTATTTTGTGAGCTTTCATTTGAAGCTCTCTACTCATCAAAGCACGGCCACCTGAAAATCTCAGGTATTTATTCGGATGAATAAGACGGAACAGAGCTACTGTAGTCAGAATGTCCTCATCACTTAAAGGAGATGCTTTTTCCAGCGGTGTACCTTCAATCGGATGTAGTAAATTGATAGGAATAGAGAATAATGGAAGCTGTTTAAGTGTGAATGCTAATTCAATACGTTGTTCCATTGTTTCGCCCATACCAATGATACCTCCGGAACAGAGATCCATACCAACTTCGTGGGCAGCTAATAACGTTTTAATCTTTTGCTCCTGTGTATGTGTTGTACATAATTCACCAAAATAAGACGGAGCAGCTTCCAGGTTACAATGATAGGTTGTAACTCCGGCTTCTTTAAGTTGTTGTAGGGCATCTTTCTCTAACAGCCCAAGCGAAGCACATAATTTAATGTTACTTTTTGCTTTAAGCAAAGAGTAGGTTGAAACAGCTGCA
Source organism: Porphyromonadaceae bacterium UBA7332 (assembly GCA_002471225.1). Classification (GTDB taxonomy): domain Bacteria; phylum Bacteroidota; class Bacteroidia; order Bacteroidales; family UBA7332; genus UBA7332. The sequence goes on along the minus strand of DKPO01000007.1, from coordinate 11,053 downwards.
TTTAAATCTTTTTGATTTAATCTGCGTCCACTCGCAACTAATGAAAATCTACCTATACCTTGTTTTTCATTATATAAAGCCTGGCGAAGAGATTCTTCTTCTGATACAAAAGAGTAAACTTCAGCTTTAGTTTTCCAGTGAGCAGACTGAGCACACCACTTGCAATCTTCCGGACATTTACCTGATTTTACATTAATGATAGAACACATATCGAAGCCTTCAGGTGCAAATTCTTTTGTCACTTTTTCGGCTAATTCATATAGCGCTTCTTTGTCTTTTAATTGTGATAGAGCAAGAGCTTCTTCAAAGCTTATTTCTTCGTTGTTTTTTATTTTACTATAAATTGTATTAATCATTTTCATGTGTTTTACATATTAACAAAAGCGAATATATAGTTTCTTTGCTAAAAATCAATAGGGCATGATCAATTCTCATAAATTATTCACTAAAAAGGAGTTTGTTTAAGAATAATACGTTTTCTTTGTGATAGAATTTAGTTAAAACTTTTTTTTTATGAATAAAGTAACCGGATATTGTATGGCTGCTCTTATTACAATGAGTGCTTGCTCTGAAAAACAAGACTCATCAGATAATTCTAAAGTAATAAAGAAAGCACAAATAGAAGTGAAAGACGGGTTGTTAACTCCCGAAGTTCTTAATAGTTTTGGTCGTGTTTCTGATATGCAGGTTTCTCCTGATGGGAAAACTGTTTTATATGGCGTATCTTATGTCAGTATTCCTGAAAATAAAAGTAACAGAGAGTTATTTAAGATATCAATTGATGGCAAAGATAAAGTTCAGTTAACAGAAACTGCTTTCAGTGAGCATAATGCCCGTTGGATGAAAGACGGAAAACGTATTGCTTATATTTCTTCGCAAAGTGGAAGCGCACAACTTTGGATTATGGATTCAGACGGGTTGAACGCGAAACAAATTACAAATGAAGAGGGTGGCATTACAGGATTTGCATTTTCTCCTGATGAATCGAAAGTATTGCTGATTAAGAACATTAAATTTGGAGAAAGAGCTTCGGATATTTATCCTGATCTGCCGAAAGCAACAGGTAGAGTAGTGGATGACCTGATGTATAAACATTGGGATGAATGGGTTGAGTCTATACCTCATCCGTTTATTGGTGAGTTTGATGGAAACGGTGTATCGAATGTCTATGATATTCTTGCGGGTGAACCATATGAATGTCCGACAAAACCTCATGGCGGGATTGAACAATTAGCGTGGTCTCCGGATAGCAAAAAGGTAGCTTATTCTTGTCGTAAGAAAACAGGTATGGCTTATAGCGTTTCGACCAATACGGATATTTATCTATATGATCTGGAATCGAAACGTACAGATAACCTCACAGATGGTATGATGGGCTATGATACGAATCCAGCGTTTTCGCCTGATGGTTCTCAACTGGCTTTTTTGAGTATGGAGCGAGATGGATACGAATCTGATAAGAAAAGGTTATTTGTTATTGACTTGAATTCAAATAATAAGCAATATCTTACAGAATCTCATGATTATAATGCAGAAGATTATATTTGGGAGAAATCGGGTAAAGATATTATAATGGTGTCTTGTCGAAATGCGGTTACTCATTTATGGAATGTAAACGTAGCAACAAAAGCGATCAGACAGATTACAGATGGTGTTTACGATTATGAAGCTGTAGCACAGACAGCAAATGGATTAATCGGTATGCGTCATTCAATGTCTAAGCCGAATGAAATCTATGCAATTAATACATCTAATGGTGAAGCGACAGAGTTAACTTTTGAAAATGTAGATATACTTAAGCAGCTTAAGTTAGGAAAAGTAGAGGAACGTTGGATTGAGACCACCGATAAAAAACAAATGCTGACATGGGTGATTTATCCACCGAACTTTGATTCGACAAAAGTCTATCCGGCTATATTATATTGTCAGGGTGGACCTCAAAGTACCGTAAGTCAGTTTTTCTCTTATAGATGGAACATGCAACTAATGGCTGCAAACGGATATATTGTTGTTGCTCCTAACCGAAGAGGTTTACCAGGTTTTGGGCAGGAATGGTTAGAGCAAATCAGTGGAGATTACGGTGGACAGAATATGAAAGATTATTTAAGTGCGATTGATGCTGTAGCTAAAGAGTCCTATGTCGATGCAAACCGTTTAGGTGCGGTTGGTGCAAGTTACGGAGGCTTCTCTGTATATTGGCTCGCAGGAAATCACAACAAACGCTTTAAAGCTTTTATAGCTCATGCCGGTATCTTTAATCTTGAACAGCAATTCCTTGAAACAGAAGAGATGTGGTTTGCTTATTGGGATATGGGTGGCCCATACTGGGATAAGGAAAATGCGACAGCAATGAGAACATTTGCGAATTCGCCTCACCGTTTTGTAGATAAATGGGATACTCCAATCTTAGTCTCACACGGCGAATTAGACTATCGTATTCTGGCTTCTCAAGGGATGTCAGCATTCAATGCTGCTAAATTAAGAGGTATTCCTGCAGAGATGGTTGTTTTCCCTGATGAAAACCATTGGATCGCTCAACCTCAAAATTCAGTGCTATGGCAAAGAAGATTCTTTAACTGGCTTGATAAGTGGTTGAAATAATATGAAAAAAGAGGTTGCTTAAAAAGCAACCTCTTTTTTTAATGTAAAGTAGTCATTGTAACTTTATTTTGTAAATCACAAAGTAGTTGATATTTAGCCATGAATTTGTCAACTCCATCCAAACTTGCGATTGTTGTATGGTCGGGGTTTTCCTCCCAATGGGATTTAAAAAAATCAAGTCTTCTCTCGTTAGACATATTTTCAACATCGAGGTGCGTATAACTCTCAAATTGAACATACTTAACCTCATAGTGTCCGTTTTCAGTGGCTTTAACTAAAGCTACAAAAATATTCCGTATCATAATAATACTATTTAAAAGTGAGTAACTATGGGGTAACGCTTACTATATATAAACGAATAGATAGTATAAGTTATACCTTTGTACTATAATGATTTATAAGGATGTTTTGTTCATTGTAAATGATACTATTATGTTAAATACGGAGCAAAAAAAAAGCTGCAAGATTTCTTGCAGCTCAATAAAAAAAGTAATTGATTTTCTCTTCTTAGATCTTCATCTGAGCAAGCTCTTTTGCACTAATGTCTTTGGCGATAATTACGCCTTCAGGACTGACTAAGTAATTTGTCAGTTTACCTTTTGGAGCAAACTCAGTTAACAATTTTTCTCTTTGATCGACATTCGGTATCCAAACATTTTCATTCGGAATTTTATCCAAACGTATTGTCTCAAAACTAATCTCCTTATATGGGTCCATCGAAACAGACAGGAATTTAATATTTGAGTTTTTCTGATTAAGAGAATTACACAATTGGACGTTTTTCATTCGGGATTCAGCATCATAAGCTGCCCAGAACTGAATTAAAACATATTCACCATTAAGGTTACTAAGTAAGTTTTCAGGTGCGTTTTTTACTAACTTAGTCATATCGGGGAATGAACTACCCGGTGAAATGCCAACGCCTGGTTGTGCATCTTTGTGGACAAACGATGATGCAATTAAGACAGACAAACAAATTGCGACGAATGTTACAAAGATTACTTTTGTTTTATACATAAAGAAATGTTTTGGTTTGACAATAAGGGCTGAACGAAGACAATGTTCAAAGCCCCCCGCAGAGTTTCTGCAGTTGAAAAACAGGGAATTATATCGCTATATACTCCTTGTTTTTCTTCCCAAATCGCTGCAAATATATAATTAATTTCAATCAAAACCTAATGCGAATGTTATAAATAGTTGAATTGTAATTAATTATATAAATAGAAGTGCAGGCTATAAGGCATGTGTCAGTGAAAGAACTATTCGGATTAAACTTTATTTGTCTTTGTTGTGTGTTAAAAACTATATATTTTTTACTTGAGGTTTGTTTTATCGATTTAACTTATCGAAATTTGTCGGACTCAATAAATTTAAAAGTTTATTCTTATGGCATGTATTGGTACACCTATGTCCCCAACTGCTAAAAAAGTAGTTTTGTGTGGATCTGGCGAATTGGGAAAAGAATTTGTTATCGAACTACAACGTTATGGCGTTGAAGTTATAGCCTTAGACAAATATGAAAATGCTCCAGCAATGCAAGTGGCTCATCGTTCGTATGTAGTGTCTATGTTAGATGGAAAACGTCTTAGAGAAATAATTGAATTTGAAAAGCCTGATTATATTGTTCCCGAGGTAGAGGCAATAGCGACCGATACATTAATAGAACTTGAGAAAGAAGGATATAATGTAATTCCTACTGCTCAGGCAACTTATCTGACAATGAATCGTGAAGGTATTCGCCGTTTGGCAGCAGAAGAATTAGGAGTAAAAACGTCTCCTTATAAGTTTGCAGCTGATTATGAGGAGTTCAAAGATGCAATTGATGCAATTGGAATGCCTTGCGTAATTAAGCCGATCATGAGTTCTTCAGGTCATGGACAGAGTGTTGTGAAAACAGCTGATGATATTGACTATGCTTGGAAATATGCTCAGGAAGGCGGCCGTGCAGGTGCAGGTAAAGTGATCGTAGAAGGTTTTGTCGATTTCGATTATGAAATCACGCTATTAACTGTTCGCCATTGTGGAGGAACTTCATTTGTTGAGCCGATAGGCCACAGACAAGAAGGTGGGGATTATCGTGAATCGTGGCAGCCTCAGGCTATGTCTTTGACAGCTCGTAAGAAAGCAGAAGAAATAGCTGAAAAAGTAACTACAGCTTTAGGAGGATATGGCATCTTCGGTATGGAATTATTTATTAAAGGTGATGATGTTATTTTTAGTGAAGTTTCACCTCGTCCGCATGATACAGGGATGGTGACAATGATATCTCAGGATTTATCGCAATTTGCTCTTCATGCCAGAGCAGTACTTGGATTACCGATTCCTAATATCGAATTTCACGGTCCTTCAGCGTCTCGTGCGATTGTTGTGGATGGTTGTTCTCATCAAGTCGAATTCTGTCATTTGGAGCAAGTATTAGCTGAACCAAATACACAGATTCGCTTATTTGGTAAACCGGAAGTGAACGGGCACAGACGTATGGCTGTTATATTAGCAAGAGGTAACTCTATTGAGGAAGCTCGTGCTAAAACGGGTAGAGCAGCAGATAAATTAGAAATTAAACTATAGTTATATAAACTCACGTTTATACTATAAATTAAGAGTATATATTTTCTACATGATTTTTAAAGATTACAAGTATGAGTAAACACAGACGCAGATCAACGAAGCATATTATCAATAAATCTTTGGAATATACGGGTGCTCAGATTTCGGATTCGGATCTGATATTGGTAGATTATAAAGAGGATTATGCTAAAATATCTATTTTCGATGATGCCTCGAAGATGTTTCATTCTATAGATCCTAATGCGAATCATTGGGTAAGAATCTGGGGTATTTCAGATACTTTAGATGTTGAGTCTGTCGGCAAATACTTTGGATTGCATTATGTAGAGATGCAAGATATTCTGATACCTCAGCATGTCGTAAAAGTTCAGGATAGCGAAACGCATATTTCCGCTATTCTGAACCTTTTGGTCCCTGACGGAAATGGAGATCTTCAACAAGAACGTCTGGCTCTGGTTTTTGGTAAAGATTTTATTTTGTCATTTCAGGAAAAGAAAGAATCCTATTTTTCAGAAGTGGCAATGGCTTTACAAGATAATATCGGCAATATACGTAATCGGAAATCTGATTATATCTTTTGTTTATTAATGAATTTAATTCTTGATAAATATGTTGAGCTAATTTCTGATATTGAAGAGAATCTGGAAAATCTTGAAGATGATCTGTTGGAGTCTATATCCACAGATGATAGGAAAGAAGAAATTCAAAAATACAGAAGGCAGCAGCAGCAATTGCGCAAGGCTATTATACCTTTAAAAGAGGCGCTGATTCGTTTGTCAAAGTGTGATTCAGGTTTAATCATGCCAAATGTGCGTATTTATTTTGGCGATTTAGCTGACAGAGCTCATTTCTTAGTAGAGTCTTTGGAAAATATGCGTGAAATGGTTATGGGTTTGATGGATCTTTATTTGGCAAATAATGATTTGCGAATGAATGAGATAATGAAACGCCTCACGGTCGTTTCTACCATTTTTATTCCTCTGACATTTTTAGCCGGTGTTTGGGGTATGAACTTTGAAGTAATGCCTGAAACGAAATTCAAATATGGTTACTTTGCTGCTCTTATAACGATGATTGTTGTTGCTTTTTCTGTTTGGGTTTACCTGAAAAGACGAAAATGGTATGATTAATAACAAAAGCTGTGTAAATACCTAATATGGATTTACACAGCTTTTTTGTTTATAGATTACACAATAATTCCACTTCCCAAACAACGTTTTGCATCATTGTCATAAATAACACCGAATTGTCCCGGAGCTATTCCCATAATTGGATTATCGGATTGAATATGTATTAAGCCATTATCTTCTTGTCGAATGATTCCATTTGTGAATTCAGGCGTATGGCGTATTTTGAATTTTATCTCATGACCTTCGGATAAATCATTAAATGGATTATTGCTAATGAACTTAAAGCCATGAAGGCGGAGTTCATTTTCACTTATAACGGAGCTGAAATTGTCGGCATGCGAAACATAAATAATATTTTCTTCGATGTCTTTTTTAATAACGAACCAAGGTCCACCATGCAATCCGATACCTTTCCGCTGGCCAATCGTATAAAACCAATAACCATTGTGAGTGCCTAATATCTTGCCTGTCTCCAGTTCAATGATCTTTCCTTGCTTTTCACCAAGATAGCGTTTAATGAAATCATTATAATGAATTTTACCCAGAAAACAGATCCCTTGAGAATCTTTTCTTTGAGCACTAATTAAATTTGCATCTTTGGCAATAGTCCGGACTTCACTTTTTAAAAGATCACCCAAAGGGAACATTAATTTTTGAAGCTGAAGTTGGTTTATTTGCCCAAGAAAATAAGTCTGATCCTTGACTTTGTCTTTAGCTGTACCAAGATAAAGCTCATTATCTACTGTTAATGTCGATGCATAGTGCCCTGTAGATATATGATCGAAATCTTTTCCCCAACGATCATTGAAATAGCCAAATTTTATGTATTGATTACATAGCATATCAGGATTCGGAGTTAATCCGCGTTTAACACTTTCGATAACATAACTTACAACCGTTTCCCAATATTCATCATGTAAAGAAACCATCTCATAAGGAAGACCATATTTTTTAGCCAGCCATTTGACAATAATCATGTCATCTTCAGCAGGGCAATCAATATACCCATCCTCATCCTCCATCCCGATTTTAATGTAAAAAAGGGTAGGGTTAAATCCTTGCTCTTTAAGTAAATGTACGGTAGCAGAGCTGTCTACTCCTCCCGATATTAATGCTGCAATACTCATTTTATTTTATTCTCTGTCAAATTCTAATTCACCGTAGTATGACATAGGTGATCTGTTATTACTATTTATGCGAACCGTACTAGTCCCGTCAGGCATAATCTCAAGATAAATACGATAATTGTCCTGATTTGTACGTATGTCCATATTAGCTTTATAAACTCCTTTTTTAGTCGTGGTTAGTTTATAGTCGTCAATAGGTGCATTAAATTTAATTCCACCATCATTTAATCCCATAGGAGCTGTATAAGCTCTTCCATAAAAAGGTAAATGTACAAATGCGGAGTCGTTACGTATTTCTACGGAGTAATTACCATTCAGATTAATAAGTCTGCCACCCATAGGTACAGCATTTGCTATTTCAATCAGATAATTCCCATTGGCAACAGCATTTTCGACTTGTTGCATTTTAGCTGCTTCTTTCTCGTTTTTTGGAATATAAGCTTTTGTTGCGCAAGAACTCAAAATAAGGAGTGTACTTGCAATACTGATAAATCTTTTCATAACATAATATTTTTATGAAAAACATAGATTCAGGCAGAATAGTTTGATCACTTAATCAATTTATTCCCGATAAGTAAAAGTACAATAATAGTTAGTATATAAGTAATGACTTTTTATAATAATACTAAATAAGACATTGGTCAAAATTATAATTATGATTTAGTGTCTTTAGATATAGATGTAAAACCTTTTGAATTTTAAGGTGTTTAAACTTTGATATTTGATTAAATTAAAAAGTATGCAATTTAAAAGATATGATACAAAATTATTCTTCCTGGCTATTTTGATTGGTGTAATTACAGCAGGTGTCTGTTTGCCATTTCGATTTGTTCTCAGTGAAATAGGGCATTTGCGAGAATGGTACTTCCAATCAAAACAGCCATGGTATATTCAAGTTGCTATTCCGATAGCGATATATATATTAATGCTATTGGTTCATTTAATGGTTCGAAAATTTCCTTTAAGTCAGGGAAGTGGTATGCCTCAGACTAAAGCTTTATTAAATGGGCGATTACAATATAATACTCCCTGGCAAAGCTTCTTTGTTAAATTCTTTGGTGGTATTATGAGTATCGGATCCGGATTGTCTTTGGGGCGTGAAGGTTCTTCCGTTCAAATGGGGTCATTGGTAGGTGATTGGATAACGAAAATTTTTCATGTCAGTACAGGTAGAAGAAAACATCTTATAGCAGCAGGAGCAGGAGCAGGGATATCAGCTGCTTTTACGGCTCCATTAGCATCATCTATATTGATTCTGGAATCTCTGGAGAAGTTTTATATGCCTTTTACGGCAATTACTACTCTTTTAGCAGGTTTGGCAGCAGGAGTCTTAGCTATCTTTTTTTTTCCGAATGATATCTATCATTCTATTATGGTTAAAGCGCCTGACTTAAATTTGCTGACTTTGTTGATGGTGTTTGCTGCAATGGCTACATTCTTTTCTTTATTTGGTAAGTTGTTCTCGTTCTTATTAATAAGAGGACGTGAATATTATATGAAAGTAAAGATGAAGCCCTTTATAAAAATATTTTTTGTGGCCGGTATCACTTATTTAATAGGCTTATACTTTCCTACTCTGGTTGGTGGAGATCAGGGTTTTCTTATTTCAGAATCCAACTCAACACAGACCAGTATCTTTGTATTATTAGGTGTTATTTTACTAATAACAAGCTTTACAATTCTTTCTAATTCTGTTCAGTTTCCGGGGGGTATATTTCTGCCAATGATGACGGTAGGAGGTTTGTCCGGAAAATTCTTTTGTTTAATTCTAATCGAGTTGGATATAGTTACGATTTCGTCAATAGGTTACTTTGTTCTTATTGGTATGTCCGCCGGTTTTATATCTGTGTTCAGAACGCCTTTAACCGGTTTTATTTTGATTAGTGAAATGACAGGGCATTATGAATTGTTCTTTCCAACCCTGGCGGTAGGTATCTTAACGTATTATTTTACCGAGTTATTAAAGGTAGAGCCAATGGATGATATTCTTTACCGTTTGATGCTGCAAAATATTTCAGGGGATTATCCAAAGCGTATGATTGTGAATCTTGATGTTGAGGAGAATTCATATCTGGATGGTAAAACGCCGGCCACGCTTCAATTGCCTTCGAGATGTATTATTGTTGCACTGTACAGAGATAATTCAGTGTATCGTTTTGTAGAAGGGGTATCTATTAAACCCGGGGATCAGCTCGATATTGAGATTGATTCACAAGACTTAGAGAAGATATATCAACCTTTGGCAAGTATGGCTTTCTCCTAAACGCCAAAAACCTATACTCTCGCGAGCATAGGTTTTGTCATTGCTAATTATAAGGTAATATAACTAAAGGGAGATTAAGTTCAATTGAACTTAATCATGATTAAAATATTCGTTCAATAGAAGGGTTTTATCTTTAAAGATATTTCTTAAAATCATTGAACGTATATTGCAAATATAGAAAATAAATATGATTAGAAATAATGTTTTGTGATAAAATATCACTGTAAAGTACTAAAAAGTTTGTTTGTGTATAATTATTGAACTTAAAATAAATAATATGATATTTAATCTCTGGGATTGTCTGTTTTGGTATGTCTTTTGATTATATAAATTTCACATAATATCAGACATCGGATTCAAATGATTATGATCTTGGTAATAAGAAAATGGATTAGGGCTATTTTGTATGAACTAGAACGTTTATTATACTCTCCTCTAAAATTCTTCTTTTAGGCACTTAGAGTGTGTTTTTCATGTATTTTCAATTCTTATATTGCAATTCAATAGATAAACGTAATAACAGGAGTATTGATTTTGAGCGGATAAACAATATAAGACCGTGTGACAATTGAAGACAGGTTAATTGTTACACTTAGTTGCCTGATAATTATTTGATTGTATAGTCTGTGGTAATTCAAATTCTAAAACGCAGGGTAGAAGTTATAGGCATATCATTAAAAATCTCCTTATGATTAGAAGATGTTGTTGCTATAAACTTGCGTTTAAGCTTA
>DKPO01000007.1:0-296 GCA_002471225.1 Porphyromonadaceae bacterium UBA7332 | reverse complement strand
ATTTCACGTATTCCTTCCGGATTGTGTCTCCAATTATAATAGCTGCTCCTGGATACTTGCAGAACCTTACACATCAGCTCAACGGATCACTCCCCTTCGTGTTGTTTTATGAACTTATACATTAACCGTCGCTCTTGGAGATGATGCGTAATGCTTTTTTTAATATTTTATTTTCCATTTCAGCTTTGCGCAGCTTTTCTTTCGACTCGATTACTTCTTTCTCTTCCGGACTTAGTTTTGGTTTTCCATTATCTGGAAAGCTGCCTTTACCAAGCTTAGCATACTCTCTTCTCCAT
>DKPO01000034.1 GCA_002471225.1 Porphyromonadaceae bacterium UBA7332 | reverse complement strand
AAACGTTGTTAGACAGCCTCTTTATTATTTCATTCTATTATCTTTTTTTCATCAGATCGGAAACAATGATCTGAGCTGCATGATAAGGAGCTCCGGGTTCACCCAACAGGGTTCTCATTTCCGAATATCCGTTTGCGATAGCTTTTTTGTAAGCCGGATCATTTGTCAATTTATTTAATTCCGATTTCAGATTTTCTTCATTCGCTTTATACCCCAAAAGTTCTGTAACCACAGGCTTATTGGCAATCAGATTGACCAATGATACATAAGGTACTTTAAGCATCTTTTCCATGATCTTATAGAAAAGCTTCCCTCCACCGGTCCGGTAACAGACAATCTGAGGAACTCCGAACAGAGCTGTTTCGAGAGTTGCCGTACCCGAAGTGACTAATGCTGCCTTTGCAGATTGCAGAATACGATAGGTTTCTCCGAAAAGAATCTGTACATCATATCCTTTAATAAACTCAGCATACATATTTATATCCACACCTGGCGCTCCTGCTATAATCAGACGATATTGCGGAAACGCGGAAGCAGCTGCAAGCATTAACGGCAGATTATCTCTGATTTCCTGTTTGCGGCTTCCACATAACAGAGCCAGAATCGGTTTATCGGTCGCTATCAGATCTGATTCTTTTGTATGGGTATTTAGATAAGTCGTTATTTCGTCCAGAGACGGATTGCCTACGTAGTCCACTTTATAGTCATGCTTTTTGAAATACGCAACCTCAAAAGGAAGGATCGACAAGATCTTATCCACATATTTGCGTATCGCTTTGATCCGTCCTTCCTTCCATGCCCATATTTTAGGAGATATGTAATAATAGACCGGTATCCGGAGTTCATCATGAACGAAACGCGCAATCTTCAGGTTAAAACCCGGATAATCGACCGGAATTACTATGTCCGGACGAAACCGGCGGATATCTTCCTTACATTGGCTCATATTTCGTAAAATGGTCCTCAAATGTAAGGCTACATCTACAAAACCCATATAGGCAAGCTCCCGATAGTGTTTTACCAGTGTCCCTCCTGCCTTTTGCATCTCATCACCGCCAAAAAAACGGAACTCAGCCTGAGGGTCGAGTTCTTTAATAGCGGCCATCAGATGAGAGGCATGTAAATCACCCGAAGCTTCTCCTGCTATCAGATAATATTTCATTGAGCAAGTCTGGATTCAAATTCACGAATAAACTCTTCTGCTGTCAAATCGACTTTAGTCGGAACAACCGTTGCATAACCTTTTGAAAGCCAGAAATCATCTGTATTGTCTAATTCGGGCTTGCGGTTAACCGGCATTCCTGTCAGCCAATAGTAGTTCTTTCCATGTGGATCGACACATGCCTGAAACTCTTCAGACCAGTATGTGTCCGCTTGACGGCATACTTTCGTTCCTTTCAGCTTCTTTACATCCGGATAATTTACATTCAGACATATGCCTTCAGGCAGACCATGCTTCAAAACGTCAACCGTGATGTGTTTTACCGATTCCATAAAGGGAGTAAAATCTGCATCTGCACTGTGTGATTCAATAGAAAAACCAATGGACGGAATTCGACTGATACAGCCTTCAAGTGCTGCGCCCATCGTCCCGGAATAAACGACATTGATCGACGCATTTGATCCGTGATTAATTCCGGAAAGAATAATATCCGGCTTACGCGGAGTCAGTTGATTCAACGCCAGTTTTATACAGTCAACCGGAGTACCTGAACACTTATATATTTTTACATCACAATCTTCAATGATTTCTTTAACCTTCGACACCCGGATAGGCACAATCGAAGTGATCGCACTTGACATACCTGAGCGCGGACCGTCGGGAGCAACAACAATAACATCTCCCAAATGACAGATCGATCTTACCAAAGACTCGATTCCTTTTGCCTGATAGCCATCATCATTGGTGATTAGTATTAAAGGACGATTATTCATAGATTCTGTTCTAATTGGTATATATTTTTTTGCAAGATACGAATTTCGCGGGATAATTCATAGAACCTTCGGGAGTGAGATAAAAAAGAGGAATTGCGACAGGCAATTCCTCTTCATATCGTATCTGATTAATACCAGCTTTTCTTTGGTTCGAAATACGCTTGCGGATGCAAACATGCAGGACAAGCTTTCGGCGCTGTTTCGCCTTCATGCACATATCCGCATTTACGACATTGCCAAAGGATTTCTTCATCGCGTTTAAAGACGTTGTTGTTCTTAACAAAGTCCAAAACGATACGATAACGATCTTCGTGCTCAACTTCCACTTTAGCAATATTACGGAATGCTGCAGCAACAGCCTGAAATCCTTCTTCTTCTGCAATATCAGCAAATTTAGGATACAGATCATGCCATTCTTCATATTCTCCGGCAGCAGCCTCTTCCAGATTTTGCTCAGTCGTTCCGATAATTCCGGCAGGATAAGATGCAGTAATTTCTACCATACCACCTTCTAAGAATTTAAAGAAACGTTTAGCATGTTCTTTCTCTTGTTCTGCCGTTTCCATAAATAATGCAGCGATGTACTCATAACCTTCTTTCTCGGCTACTTTTGAGAAATAAGTATAACGCATTCTTGCTTGTGATTCCCCGGCAAAAGCTTTCAATAAGTTTTGCTCTGTACGACTACCTTTAATACTTTTCATAAATTGATTATTTAGTTTTTATGGCATAAATAAACGCACGGTAAAACAATTAAATTATATTTGCTTTATCAAGTTTTTCGATGGAAAAATAAAAATTTACCTTGAATTTTAACACAATACTTAGATATGACAATAGTTCAGTTGGAATATTTAGTAGCCGTAGCTCAGTACGGTAGTTTTTCGGTTGCGGCTGAGAAATGTTTTGTCACTCAGCCTTCACTGAGTGTACAAATAAAAAACTTAGAAGAAGAGTTAGGTGTTATTTTGGTCGATCGTAGCAAGAAGCCCGTCGAATTAACAGATGCCGGTCAAAAAGTTTTAATGAAAAGTCAGGCTGTACTGACGGCCATGAAGCAAGTCAGAGAAAGTGTACTGGAGATGCAGGGGAAAATTACGGGAGAACTTCGTATTGCTGCTATCCCTACCGTTGCTCCTTATCTGCTTCACAAATTCGTTCCTGCTTTCCGCAAAAAATATCCGGAAGTCAAACTTTCAATTTTTGAATATAAGACTTCCGAAATCGTTGACGCTTTATTAAAAGAGAATTTAGATGTGGGAATCCTTGCCGAAGGATTTGTTCCGGCAACGATCAATGAAGAGCTGCTTTTTGATGATAAGTTCTATGCTTATGTAGCTCCGAAACACCGTTTGATTGATGAAAAATCAATTGCTTTACAATCGCTTGATCCGGGTGAGTTACTCCTTCTGACTGAAGGACATTGCTTGCGTACGCAAATCCTCAATATCTGTTCGACCATTGAGCAGGAAAAGTCGGATCTGACCATTGAATGTGGAGGCTTGGAAACACTTTTACGTATGACTCTTGCAACCAACGGAATCACTATTGTTCCGCAGATTGCAATTCCATATCTTTCTCAGCCTGATCCTCGTTGTATCAAACCACTTGTAGAAAAAGATGCTGTTCGGGGTATTACGCTTGCGACGAACCGTTATTTCCCCAAACAGACATTGGTCAAAGTCTTGAAAAAAGAAATCATTGAACACATGCAGGATTCGTTGATTGATCTGTATTAATCAGTTTCTTTTTTATACGGATGATGTATAATTAATGTAGAAGGTATTTTTTCTATTTCATGGTTGGGCGATTCTTTAAGAGTTGCCCAACCTTTATAAGATACCAGCATCAAATCTACTCCTGTATAGGTTGCCTCATTCAGATAGTGTGTACGGATTAGCGCGACCCTCTGTTTATGAGTTTCCGCAAAACGCTTCGGTATGCGATCTTCATGTCCGCGAAACTCGCTGGTCAGAATTAGCTGAATCAGAATACGACTATTCGAGATAATTTTCTCTGCAAATTTGATCAAAAATAAATCCGAAGGATCCGTGATAACGACAATTACGCGTTCGATTAATCCTAAGTCTCGATTAATATAAATCCCCAGGTCTTTATCTACCTCTTCAACAAACTTATCACTCTTATCCTGCATCAGATCCAGGGGTGTAAGTTTATTAAGATTCTTGTGCAATAACTTTCTGAACCATGCTACTTTCTGATATTTCCGTGGCTGTACCATTTCGGGATGTCTGCTCATATCAACCCCTGCTCCGACCAATACAAGATCATAGCCATTTTCAGCTGATTCTTCAATAATGCTATCCGTTACATTATTCGTTACTTTATGCAGTAAATGAAATGGAATATTCATTCGGTTCGCTTTCTCGGATATCGGGTTAAAGCTGCTTTGCTTAAAAGATTCCAATTGAGCCGGATTTGTATCGGTTCCCTGGGTAAGGTGTAGAGCTGTCACATCTATACCACATGGGTAATTCGCAAAAAGCTGACCGCTAATATTAAACAGGCGCTTACCGGTTTCGGGCAATCCGAAACAAATCAGAATCTTATATTTTGACTCGCAAACCGGAGTCTCACTTTGCGGATTATTGGCTTTTCCGGTAAATACTTTATCGATTATGCTTAATATAGGACTGGTCATAAAGGTCGTTACCAAAGCCATTATCACGAGCATAACAAAAATCGTCGGCGGTAAAATCCCCATATCATAACCGATATTCAATACGACCAATTCCATGAGTCCTCTCGTATTCATCAAAGTTCCTATTGACAAACTGTCTTTCCAGCTTTCGCCTGCCAGTTTTGCTGAAATCGCTCCGCCTCCAAACTTTCCGACAACGGCCACCAAAGTAAAGAGTCCGCACATAAGCCAGTGCTCAGACGTATTCAATAACCCTATTTCTGTTCTTAATCCGGTAAACACAAAGAACAATGGCAACAGTAATACCAATGCCACATCTTCTATCTTTTCTGTAATAATCTTCCGGAAACGAGGATTCGGAGACATTACGACTCCTGCTAAAAATGCCCCGAACAAAGCATGTATCCCGATGATCTGTGTCACGATTGCCGAAATAATCAGTACGGCAAAAATGAACGCCATAAAGGGTTTATTCATTACTTCCTTCCGCGAATAAATATCGCCGATACGCTTCATAAATGGTTTTACCAGAAGAAGCATAACCAGAACATACGCTACAGCTGCTGCGATCGTGTACAATGCACTTACAAATGTACCTGCCTTAGCTATCGCAATAACGGCTGCCAGCAAACACCAGGCTGTAATATCATCATTGGCTGCCGAAGCAATGGTAACTGTTCCTAAATGCGTTTTCAATAAATTTCGCTCCTGTAAGATACGTGCGAGCACAGGAAATGCGGTAATACTCATTGATATGCCGATGAATAAGGAAAAAGCAATATAGGAAATGCTTCCATCCGTGTACTTTGTAAATATAAAATAGCTCAGTAACATCCCTAAAAAGAACGGTAGTATGATGCTGGCATGACTAATAAAGAGTGTTTGATTTATTTTCTTTTTGAGAGTTCCCAAATCAAGCTCCATCCCTATGATAAACATAAACAGAATCAGACCTATCTTACTCAAGGCATCAATACCTCCCAGATATTGGGGGGCAAACAGAAAATCGAATGTTTCAGGAAAGTATTTCCCTAATAACGATGGACCTAAGGCAATACCGGCTATAATTTCACCAATCACGAGGGGTTGACCCATCTTCCCGAATATAAATCCGAAAAAACGGGATGCCAGTATGATTACAAAGATCTGTATGAGTAAAAGCGTCAGAGGGGCCGCCATTTCATGATGTAGCGTTCCCAGAAACTGATCGAAATAGCTTACAGACTTATCTACAACCTGCTTACTCTGGTGAGGTATGGTATCACCTAAATCTATAAGCACAAAAAAAAGTATAGAGAATATGATAAGCATCCCTATATAACAGATGATATTTTTCTGATTCTGTTTCATCCTTCACATGATTTATTACTTCTGTTTGTTCTCTCTCAAACAGATGTTTTGGTTTTTCTATTTATATAAGGTTTAAAAGGATGATTTAGTTGATCAATATGCATAAAAAAAGCGGGAGAATCTCGAAAGACTCTCCCGCTCAGGATTTGTTTTATTGAGAAGATTACTTTGATATAATCTTAATTTTTGCAGTTTTCAAACCTGGAGATGTAGCTTCAAGCTCAATTACACCTGGTTTTTCGTCACTTTGAACAAGTGTTGTTAACTGACCACTGAATGCTTTCATTTTTGGTTCGTGGAACAATTCAAGACTCACAGGATTACCGTTAGCCGATGCTCTGTAAGATCCTGCGCCGCGAACTTTAAAACGAATCTGATTTGTTGCATCCGGACATAAATTTCCGTCTTTGTCAACAACTTTCACATTCACGAATGAAATATCTCTGCCATCAGCCTGGATTTCGTTACGGTCTGCCGTCAATTCGATTGCATAAGGTTTACCTGCTGTATGCACCTCTTGCTCTGCAACTGCTTTTCCGTTCTCATCGTAAGCTACTACTTTAATAGTACCTGGCTCGTATTTCGTATCCATCCACATCAAACGGTAACGTTTCTGACGTTCAAATGATTTTTGAGCTGCTTCTGTATAGCTGCTGTCTAATCCGATAGTCAGATCTTTTGTACGTTTACCCTGACTTTTTCCGTTAATAAATAACTCAGCTGTCGGATAGTTTGTGTAAACAAATACCGGAGTAACTTCTCCTTCTCTGCCCGGCCATGTCCAGTGAGGAAGTACGTGTAAAGTTTCCGCTTTCTTGTTCCAGTGGCTTCTGTAAAGATAAAAACGGTCTTTCGGAATACCTGCAAGGTCAACAATACCGAATAATGAGCTATGACTTGGCCAGTTTGTGTAATACGGTGTCGGCTCTCCTAAGTAGTCAAAACCTGTCCATACAAACTCTCCGATACCATATGGTAAATCTTCATGCTGGATGAAGTCATCTTCCGGCAAGTTAGACCATCCGCAATGCTCTACGTCATACGAAGAACTCTGATGATCGTCATACGTTTTCATAGACAGACGTTCAACCGGGAATTTGTAAACACCGCGTGAACTTACTGTCGATGCAGTCTCACTACCCAAAATAATTTGTTGTGGCAGTTTGCTGTAATTTTCTTTATACATGTGTGGACGGTAGTTGAAACCTGCTACGTCCATTACTGCTGCAAAGTTATTGTTGATAACTGCTGATGGAGCATCCATACCGTTCGTTACCGGACGTGTAGGATCTTCTCTGTGACAGATATCCTGTAGGAAACGAGCTGTTTTCGCTCCGCTTTGATGCCATTGTTCCGGAACCTCGTTACCGATACACCACATAACAACACTTGGGTTATTACGGAAATGGTGAACCAGATTTACAAGATCTTTCTCAGCCCATTCGTCAAAGAATAAGTTGTATCCGTTCTTAACTTTTGGTGCTTTCCATTCGTCAAAACTTTCAACCATCAACATCATACCCATTTCGTCACAAGCTTTAACAAGCTCCGGAGCCGGCATATTATGAGAAGTACGAATTGCATTCACACCCATATCTTTCATAATACGGATCTGACGACGAATAGCCGCATCATTTACAGCTGCTCCCAAAGGACCTAAATCATGGTGATTACATACTCCCTGGAATACAGTGCGTTTTCCGTTTACATAGAATCCTTTGTTTGGAATTACTTCGATTGTACGGATACCGAAACGTGTTTCATACGTATCTTTCAAAGTTGTACCATCGTAAAGTTTGGTCTCTGCCGTATATAAATTCGGAGAGTCAACATCCCACAATTGAGGATTTTCTACAACGATTTCCTGTGCAAATTTATCTGAATCGTATTTAGTAAGTTGCTTTTTAGCTGTTGCTACAACTTGTCCTTGTGGATTCAGAATCGTTGTTTCTAATGTATAGTTTTCAGCGTTCTTAATAGAAGGCTTATTGATTTTTGTTTCAATGTTTACTTTCGCAAACTGATCATTGATTACCGGAGTCGTAATATATGTTCCCCATACCGGAATATAAGCATCTTCCGTTACACGTACATGAACATTACGATAAAGACCTGCTCCCGGATACCAGCGTGATGATTCAGATACATTTTCCAAACGAACGGCTAATGTATTTTTCTCTCCTTCTTTTACATAAGGAGTAATATCAAAATGGAATGTATTGTATCCGTAAGGCCAGAATCCTACTTTTTGTCCGTTTACATAAACTTCAGCACGACTCATCGCTCCATCAAAAATGATAGTTGCTTTTTTTCCTTTTTTGAAATCAGGAACTTCAAATTCTGTTCTGTACCATCCTACTCCAACAAATGGAAGACCTCCTGTACGACCTGCATGCTCCAGAGCGTCTTTTTGTCCGTCCTGTACAATAGCTACGTGTTGTTTGTCATTTTGTGAGCTGAACGGTCCGTAAATAGCCCAGTCATGCGGAACACGTACTGTTTGCCATTTAGAGTCATTCCAGTCAGGATTTACAAACGAAGGGTTATCTTCTCTCGTGAACTTCCAGTTCTTTTCCAAAAGTTGTTCGCTGCGTTGAGCCCAGATTGATGTGCTCATTGCCAAACAACCCATTAAAGAGATCCAGCTTTTTCTAATTCTCATTGGGTTACGTAAAATATTTTAAGGATTATCTTTGCCACAAATATAATAAAATTGTTCATCTAACCAGCATCTTCTCTGACAAAATAACCCTTATCCTCTGCATATATTAATAAAATAGTTTCGATTCGACAGGTTTTTGTATAAAAAATCTCGATAAACAACGGGGTTTATCGAGATATATATTTAGTTAAATCCGCATCTATCATAAATATTTTTTACTTAATGCAAGATCGGCCACATATTATATATTAATGCGGACTTATATTCCGTTTATAAGCTTTATGATCTCTGAGCCGAATTCATCCGTGCTCATTTTCTGACCATTTTCCATAAATTTAGCCAGGTCTTCTGTTGCCTTACCTTGCACAAGAATTCGCTCAACAGCTTTTGTTATAAGCTCCGATGCTTCATTCCACTTGATATATTCAAGTAACATAGCAGCAGAAAGCAACATGGAACATGGGTTCGCTTTATTTTGTCCGGCAAGAGACACTGCTGTACCATGAGTTGCCTCAAAAATTGCTCTACCGGTCAGATAATTGATATTGGCTCCCGGCGCAATACCTATCCCTCCGACTTCTGCAGCAAGCAAATTAGATATATAATCCCCGCTGATATTAGGCGTAGCCACGACAGAGTATTTTTCGGGATAAAGAATGGCATCTTGCATAAATACGTCGGTAACCTCATCGTTGACGATCAGTTTACCATGCATCACAGCATTCTCATATTCGGCTTTTGCAAAAGCATCTCCCGTATCTTTACGCAGCTGCTCATACTGCTTCCAGGTAAATACTTTATCGGCGAATTCGTTCTCAGCCACTTCATAACACCAGTTCTTAAATGCACCTTCCGTATAACGCATTACATCTCCTTTATGAATAATCGTTACGGTTGGCAATCCTTTCTCTAATGCATATTTCAAAGCGGCACGCATTAATCGTTCCGATCCTTCTTTCGATATCAGTTTTATTCCGAATGAAGAGCAGCGGTTCGAACGTATTTTTTTAACGCGCATATTATCTTCCAGAAAATGCAAGACTTTATTAGCTTCAATCGTTCCGCACATCCATTCAATACCGGCATAAAGATCCTCGGTATTTTCACGGAACACGACCATATCAACACGATCCGGATGTTTCAGTGGAGACGAGACACCTCTGAACCAACGAACGGGACGCAAACAAACGTACAGGTCTAAATCCTGACGCAAAGCGGCGTTCAACGATCTCACCCCACCCATATCCGGTGTATTTAGCGGACCTTTTATTCCGACATTGTACTCCTGAAAAGCCTTCACTGTATCTTCCGGCAACCAGGTGCCGAATTTATTATATGCTTTTTCACCCGCATAAACTTCAAGCCAGTTTATTCCGCGTTTACCATAATAACATTTTGTGATAGCTGCATCCACAATCTTTTTTACAACTGGCCATATATCTTTACCTATACCATCACCTTCGATAAATGGAATTGTCGGGAATTCAGGTACGATCAAACTTCCGTTTTGTATTTCTATTCTATCCATAGGTTTATCTTTTTTTGCAACTTTAGTTGAATTTTCGGTCAGGGGTCTTAATTGTAAACAGATTAAAGAGTTAACCATTTCCTTAGAAACAATCCTTTTCCGCGTTTTGTTTGAACGTCTTCTTCTTTTTCTTAATCATATTTTAATGATTTATAGCGCAATGTCTTGATTTACCTGTTTAAATGTCCCATTTTATACTTGTTTAAGTCTTTCTGTCTAAAAAATAAAGGATTTTATACCCTTCAGGCAGAATATACCCGCTCACATACAATCGTTTTCTTGAAAAAAATCATTTACTTTGCATTTCGTTCGTTATGTTTACTTTGGGTGTAATAGGATGTGGCCATCCTTCTCATCGGACGACGAACCTAAATCATTGAATTTCTGAAATTTTTTATAGATATGGCACAACAAGAGGATGTTTTTAAGAAGATTGTTTCTCATGCTAAGGAGTATGGTTTCGTATTTCCTTCTAGTGAGATCTATGACGGTTTAGCTGCTGTTTATGACTACGGTCAAATGGGAGTTGAACTTAAAAATAACATTAAGAAGTACTGGTGGGATAGCATGGTGTTGTTGAATGAAAATGTAGTGGGTATCGATTCTGCTATTTTCATGCATCCGACTATCTGGAAAGCATCGGGCCACGTTGATGCTTTCAATGACCCGTTGATTGACAATAAAGATTCGAAAAAACGTTACCGTGCTGACGTTTTGATCGAAGATTTGATGGCGAAATATGACGATAAAATAAATAAAGAGGTTGAGAAAGCTGCGAAAAAATTCGGTGAAACTTTCGATGCGGATCTTTTTCGTCAGACGAATCCTCGCGTATTAGAAAACAAAGCAAAAAAAGAAGAAATCTTAGCTCGTTTCACAGCGGCTTTGAATGACAATAACCTGGAAGAACTTCGTCAGATCATTGTTGATTATGAAGTAGTTTGTCCGATCAGTGGTACTAAAAACTGGACAGACGTTCGTCAGTTCAACTTGATGTTCTCTACTGAAATGGGATCTACAGCTGATGGTGCGATGAAAGTATTCCTTCGTCCTGAAACAGCTCAGGGTATCTTCGTTAACTTCCTGAACGTTCAAAAAACAGGTCGTATGAAGATTCCTTTCGGTATCGCTCAAATCGGTAAAGCTTTCCGTAACGAAATCGTTGCGCGTCAGTTTATCTTCCGTATGCGTGAGTTCGAACAAATGGAAATGCAATTCTTTGTTCGTCCGGGCGAAGAACTTGAGTGGTTCGAAAAATGGAAACAAACTCGTTTGAAATGGCACAAAGCGCTTGGGTTCCCTCAAGAGAAATATCGCTACCACGATCACGAGAAACTGGCTCACTATGCAAATGCAGCTACAGATATCGAATTCCAGATGCCTTTTGGTTTCAAAGAGGTAGAAGGTATTCACTCTCGTACGGATTTTGACTTAAGCAGCCACGAACAATACTCAGGTAAAAAACTTCAGTATTTCGATCCTGAATTGAATAAATCATACGTTCCTTACGTTATCGAAACATCAATCGGTGTTGACCGTATGTTCTTAAGCGTTCTTTCTGCATCTTATTGCGAGGAAACTCTTGAAAACGGCGAAACACGTGTAGTTCTTCGTATTCCTGCTGCTTTGGCTCCGGTGAAAGTGGCTGTGATGCCGTTGACTAAAAAAGACGGTCTTCCTGAAAAAGCTCGTCAGATCATTGATGATTTGAAATTCGATTTCAAATGTTCGTATGACGAAAAAGACTCTATCGGTAAACGTTACCGCCGTCAGGATGCTATCGGTACTCCTTTCTGCCTGACTGTTGACCACCAGACTCTGGAAGACAATACAGTTACGATCCGTCACCGCGACACAATGACTCAGGAACGTGTTTCGATTGATGATCTTGCTAAAATCATCGGTGAACAAGTTAGCATGAAAACTTTGTTCAAAAAAATCGCTGAATAATACATAAACAGATAAATGGCGGGAGGGAATACTCCCTTCCGCTTATTTTCTTTCATATAAACTTTAGATCACATGAATAAAGGTTGCATGATTTCGTTGATAATAGGTGGTATTTTCCTATTTATTGCGATTGCATTTGTGGGTTGGGGAGTCTCAGCTTACAATAAAATGGTTACAATGGACGAGTCTGTCAAAGCTCAGTGGGGTAATGTGCAGAACCAGTACCAACGTCGTTCCGATCTTATCCCGAATCTGGTTAATACCGTGAAAGGATATGCTACTCATGAGAAAACGACATTGGAACAGGTTACCGAAGCCCGTGCCAAGGCTACTCAGGTTACGATTGATCCTCAAAAACTGGACGCTCAGTCTTTGCAACGTTTTCAGGCAGCTCAGGGTGAGCTTAGTCAGGCTTTGGGTCGCTTACTGATGGTTCAGGAGCGTTATCCCGATCTGAAAGCAAACCAAAACTTCATCGAGTTGCAGGCGCAGCTTGAAGGTACAGAAAACCGCATTTCGACCGAGAGAACCCGCTTCAATGACGAGGCTAAAACATATAACAGCTATATCCGTACTTTCCCGCAAAGTCTTGTTGCCGGTATCGGTGGATTTAGCCAGATGCCTTACTTCGAGGCTGAACAAAGTGCTCAAAAGGCTCCTAAAGTCGAATTCTAAAATCAGATAATAACTCTGCGGTGGGTTGATCTTTCCTGATAAGCTCCCGTGAATCAAAATATATAAGTCAGATGAATCTTTCAATCAAACGAAATTTTATACTCCTGTTCGCATTCTTCGCGATCGTAGCCGGTTTCTCTTCATGTCTTAAATCTGAAGAGCCTTTTGAACAGTATCGTAACTGGTATATTCAAAATGAGAACTACTTCACTAAGCTACAGAAATCCGGTTCTTATGAAGTTGACTCCATCCCTCTTAATGAAGGTGGCGGTGTGATACTGAAAAAAGTATTAAAAGAAGGTACTGGCACAGAGACTCCTTATTTCAACAGTACGGTTAAGGTATTTTATACCGGTAAACGTCTGAAAGACGGATCGGATGCAACTGAGGATATGATAACTTTCGATACAACATTCAAAATCACAAATGTTCCGGGATCTAACCCTCCTGTAGCATTGGATGACGAAGGATTGAAAGAGTACAATAATCCCGCAACTTTTGCAGTCAATTCGCTTATCAAAGGATGGACTTATGCACTTCAGCAAATGGTCGTAGGCGAAAAAGCGGAAGTTGTTATTCCATGGATTCTGGGATATGGCGTACAAGGTAACGGGTCAATCCCTCCTTTCTCGACTTTGATCTTCGAAATCGAATTGGTTGAAATTATCAATAAATAATCGCGATTCGCTCCGAACGATATAAACCTAATGAGGGTCTTTGCATCGAAGCAGAGACCCTCGTTTAGTAAAGGGCCGGACAACTAATTTTCGTCCGCCGTTGTTCTAACATATATCTATATTTTTAGCACGTCAAATCATGTACACTACAGATACTATATGCGCCGTTTCTACGGCTCCGGGTGTCGGCGGCGTAGCCGTTATCCGCGTTTCGGGGAAAGATACCATTGACATCGTTGCCCGTATCTTTCGTCCGTTCAACCCCAACAAGTCACTTTTGACTCAAAAGGCATATACCCTTTCCTATGGAACCATCCATAAAGGTGACGAGCAAATTGATGATGTACTCATCTCACTTTTCCGCGCTCCCCACTCCTTTACGGGAGAAAACACAATAGAGATCACCTGTCACGGATCTGTTTATATCCAGCAACAAATTATGCAATTGCTGATTGAAAACGGTTCACGTACAGCTCATCCGGGCGAATTCACTCAACGGGCATTCCTGAATGGGAAAATGGACCTTTCTCAGGCCGAAGCCGTAGCCGATCTGATCGCTTCAACATCGGCTGCTACTCATCGTCTGGCTTTGTCTCAGATGCGTGGTGGGTTCAGTAAGGAATTAGGGAAACTACGCCTTGAACTGTTGAATTTTGTTTCTTTGATGGAGCTTGAACTGGACTTCAGCGAAGAAGAAGTTGAATTTGCCGATCGATCAGCCTTGCTTACTTTGGCAGATGACATCAAAACAATCATACGCCGTTTAGCTGATTCATTCAGTGTGGGCAATGCGGTTAAAAATGGCGTACCCGTAGCCATTATTGGTGAAACCAATGCCGGGAAATCAACATTGCTCAATGCCTTGTTAAACGAAGAGAAAGCCATTGTTTCGGATATCCACGGGACAACACGTGATGTAATTGAGGATACCATTACGCTACAAGGAGTTTCATTCCGCTTTATCGATACAGCGGGTATCCGCGAAACGGAAGATACGATTGAAAGCATCGGTATTCAGCGCTCTTTCTCAAAAATGGAACAAGCGTCTATCGTTCTCTGGATGATCGATTCTTCAAGCGAAACGGATGCACTTATCGCCTTAGGCGAAAACATCCTGAATCGCATCGACCCGAACCGTTTGATTCTTGTTTTCAATAAAGCGGATCTTCTTTCAGCAGATGAACTAAGGGAAAAAGCAGAAGCTCTTACCGATGCTTTAGGCAATAACCTGCCTTATCTGGCTATCTCTGCAAAAAACGGATTACATATCGCCCAACTGGAACAAAAGCTTGTAGAAGCTTCTCATATTCCTGAAATCGGACAAAACGATGTCATCGTAACCAATATGCGCCACTACGAAGCACTGGTAAATGCACTTCAAGCCATTAACCGCGTTATCGACGGACTCACCAACGGCATTTCCGGCGACTTTGTCAGCCAGGATATCCGTGAGTGTATGTTCTATTTAGGCGAAATCACAGGAGACATCTCTCCGGATGACGTATTAGGTAATATTTTCAAAAACTTTTGTATTGGTAAATAAACAGCTATGGCAGATAACTATTTAGAAAAGCAATATCAGGATTACGAAGCCCGACGGGCTGCCTGGGAAAAAGCAAAAAAACAGGGTTTAGTTAAGCCGGTTACAAAGAAGCCTGCGGCTAAAGCTCCGACTGAAGAAAAGAAAGACAAATAATATATTGAAAAGGAGAAGCAATTACCTATGGGTATATGCTTCTCCTTTTTTATTGCATCAGAGTTATACTCCTAATGACTAATCCTTTTGAATATAAAATAGATTCCTTTAAGCGGCTTATCTAAATGATCTGGACAGATATTTATAAAGTAATTCATAAAGCAAAATCCATCTTCATTTCATCTTTACAGAGCATATTTTTTCATATATTTGCATTTATACATTTGAAACGGTAAATATGAGTAACATGAACCGCATAAAAGAAGTGCTTGAAGAAAAAGGGATTAAACAAACTTGGCTAGCTGAAAAACTTGGAAAAAGTTTCAGTATTGTCAATGCTTATGTATGCAATAGAAGACAGCCTAGTTTAGAAGGACTGTTTGAGATTGCCGAGATTCTTCAGGTGGATGTGGAACAGTTTTATTGTGAGCAATACTCCATATCAGGCAATTAGCCATTGGTCTGGAGCGGAGACACAAAATCAAAGTAATGAACATAATTTATTCTTCCAGAGTGAACAGAGTGAGGTTTATATTGGGAGGATGATTGAGAAGTCAATGCTACCTAATTGAAAGAAATCCTATAGGGAAAAATAAATAAGGATAGTTTAATAAATAAAAGATTATGCACAATATATTAATAGATAAAATCAGAGTTTC
>DKPO01000018.1 GCA_002471225.1 Porphyromonadaceae bacterium UBA7332 | reverse complement strand
ACAATGGAAATAAAAGGAAAAATTGTGGTGGCCTTACCCGTAATTGAAGGCACAAACAGTCAGACAGGAAGTACATGGAAAAAGCAGGAATATGTTATAGAAACGATGGATCAGTATCCGAAAAAGATACATTTCGCCCTATGGGGTGATCGGGTAGATGCAGTCCCGATGAATCCGGGTGATATCGTGGAGGCAAAAGTAAATATCGAGAGTCGGGAGTACAACGAACGTTGGTACACCACCATCCGCGCCTGGCAGATAACGAAAGTGGGTACGGCAGCGGAAGTTCAGACACAGCAGGCTGCACCTCCACCATCAGCCCCACCGGTTGCGGAGGTGAATCATCAACCGCCCACACCGGTTGATTCGGAAACGAATAAGGGGGATGATCTGCCGTTTTAGGGAACTCTTTCATTGGTTTGATATATATTTATCTATAATAGTAACTCCATCACAAATAATATCAAATGCTATATTACAAAACATATATAGCATTTTTGTATATATATTTTGGATAAAACCTGAATTCAACTCATAAATGCAATATATCTATAAGCTAAAAAAATGAGTCTTGAATAACATTTTTAATTATTATTTTTTTACATTTGAAAGATCAAATAGTTAACCCTAAAAAACATGAAACATAAACTATTATGGGCAAGCCTTATGCTTGGATCCGTTCTGTTGAGTAGTTGCAAAGTAAAACCAAATTACGCATGAAAAGATCAATTATCAGGGCTTTTGCTCTTGTTTCTTTAACCTTAGTGAGCTTTGCTCCGACTTTCGGACAAGC
This sequence comes from Porphyromonadaceae bacterium UBA7332, assembly GCA_002471225.1. Lineage (GTDB taxonomy): Bacteria > Bacteroidota > Bacteroidia > Bacteroidales > UBA7332 > UBA7332. Next base: position 98,424 of record DKPO01000018.1, on the reverse strand, counting down.
GGACATTATGAAGACGAAGCCTTATTTGCAGAACCCGACAAATAACGGGATCACTGTATCCTGGCTGACAAACAATAAAGTGCATAGCTGGGTGGAGTACGGAACCAGTCCGGATGCGTTAAACAATCGTGTTGAACGCTTGGTGGACGGACAGTCTTACTGCTACAACACCATTCACCATGTGCGATTGAAGAATCTGCAACCCGGAGAGACTTATTATTATCGGGTCGGCTCGCGCGAAATCACCAATTATGCAGCTTACAAGAAAGAGTTCGGGGAGACTGCTTATTCGGATGTTTACAGTTATAAACCTGTAGCAGAAGACGGGAAATCTTATCAGGCTGTAGTGTTTAATGATTTACATAAGAGCGAGAGTACACTTGCCCGATTAATTGAACAGATAGACTTGGGAAAGGTGAATCTGGTTTTCTTTAACGGAGATTGTATTGATGATCCGAAGGATGAAGAGTCTGTATTGAAATACATGAATTTTGCACATGAGAAACTGAACGCTGCTTCTATTCCGGTAGTTTATATCCGTGGCAATCATGAAATCCGAAATGCTTATTCCATTCAATTGAGAGATTTAATCGACTATATTGGCGGGACAACATCATACGGTGCGTTCTCTTTTGGCGGGACCCGATTTGTAATGCTGGACTGCGGCGAGGACAAACCGGATGACCATTGGGTATATTACGGACTAAACTCGTTCGAAGCATTTCGCAATGAACAAACAGACTTTCTGAAAGAGGAACTAAAAACTAAAGCTCACAAGAAAGCCCAGCATCGGGTATTATTGCACCATATCCCGATCTATGGGTTCGAGGATAATTATTTACCCTGTAAAGCTCTCTGGTCGCCTGTTCTTTCTAAAAGCAAATTTGATATCGGTCTTAATGCTCATACACATGAATATAAGTTTATAGAGCAAGGTAGCGACAACAATCCATTTCCTTCCATCATTGGAGGCGGACCACAAAAGGGCGGTGCAACAGTGATGATCCTGGATAAAAACAATAAAGATCTGGTAGTGGAAGTCAAAAATGATTTAGGTGAGAGTCTGAGGAAAGTTTCGCTTTAGTTTGTCGGGGGGGTGTTTGCAGAAGTATCCCGGCAAGACAATATAAAAAAAGGTTCTCAGAGCAAATCTGCTGCTGAGAACCTTTTTTGTATGCTATTCTCTGGGTCTAATAATCATAACATAAAGCTCTGCGTTTCTTCACCAAGTCGGGTACATACTTATTCTTTGTTATGCTATTCCCTAAACCTAATCGTTCGTAAACACTTCCTCCGATACCCGGAATAACTTCACCTCTTTCATTTGTCTCTGTATCCATAACAAAGTAGATAAATTCAAATTTATCACTTATCGCTTCCGGAAACTCATTTTTCAAATGAACATCTGCATCTTTATAGAATACCGGAGAGGCAATAATTATTCTTTCGGGAGTCATCTCAGAAATAAGTCTGAGCAATTGGGTTTTAACTACACAGGATGTGAAGATTATTGATTTTACAATAACCAATATTTTGCATTGACTTAAATCTTCTTCGTAAGACCTTACGATAGGAGCCATAGTAAACTCTCCTATCGTTTGCCGCTCATTCCAGAAGACAGCAACAGCAGGGTCTTTATGCTCCAATTGAGACAAAAGTCCGGATGCGAGCCAATCGGAATCTTCCGATGAACAAGCTAAAGCAAAGCCATTTTGAAGATCGGGGATAAGTTTATCTATTTGAAAACCTAATAACTTCCCAAGCTGAAAAAAAGAATCCCTATACTCATTAACTGAAGTATCAGCAGAAGCCAATTTACCCAAAAGGCTTAGAGCATCGTTTGTACAATATTTTGATTCGGTTCTCATAATTCAGTTATTATATTTTCGAAATCCTTAAAACTCTTGAGTTTACCTTTACGAAGAATTAATTCTTCAAATTTTGAAAATTGATCAGAGAGTAGTTCTCCCTTATCCCATTTATAACACCATAGGAATGCAGAATGTTGGATAGAAAAAGTTAAGCCATCAATTTCAGACAATATCTTTTCCGTTTCTTCATTCATTTCTATTTTCTTGCCAAATATATAGTTTATTTTTGAACTGGAAGATCTATTTACAGAATCAACGACATATTGCAGAGTATGATCTTTATTAAAAGACACCGAGCTGCATATCCCACAAAAAGTAATAGCCAGACTTAATAGCTGATCTTTTTTAGGAACTTCATAAGCCGAAATACATTTTAAACGCGTTAAGAAACACTCTACATTCAGATATCTGTCTAACTCTTCAAAATAAGGAAAATGTATCACACGCACAAACTCGCGTAGCGCATCTGGGGGGCTCTGCATATTCTCGCAAACAGTCTGATCCGATAAGACTAAACTTAAACTGCATGGAGCAGATTCTTCTTTTTGACGAATAAAATCATAACCGAGAGTTCTGAATTCTCCGGGATCACCCCAGTTTAGGTTTTTCACATTCTTTATCTGTACAAAGGATTGACTTCTATCCGGAAAAATAAAGCATAGATCATCGACAAAAGTATCTTTTTTTTGAACACAAAAAGAAGTCTTGTCTAAGTGCTCTTTATACTGAACTATCAGATTAAAAAGCTCATAGACCAGATAATACAATTCGTATTTACCTCCTTTGCCATTGTTTAAACCTCCCTGATGCTTATTCTTCAGGTATTCCTGCTCTCTTTTTGTAAGCATAATAGTTCTTCATTGGTAAGTTTTCTAAAGCGCGGAATCCGCTTATTATTAATCTCTATTTCTTCAAAGAAAAGTTTTTTTGGTCTCACCCATATACTTTTATCTCCATAAAGTGCTTCATAAACAACTACCTCTTCAAGTGTTTCACTATCCCGACCAAGGTAAAGAAGTTTATATAAGCCTCCTTTAAAATGTTGATAATAAGAATTTATAGGATCCATAACATATATTTTAAGCCTCAAATATAATAACTTATCTTATAAGCTTATTGAATTCAAGCATTTATAATCCGAATATTATAAAAAAAGGTTCTCAGAGCAAATCTGCTGCTGAGAACCTTTTTTGTATGCTACCGAAAAACAGACTATTTATCGTGATTGAATAAACGCGATGTTGCCAGTTCTTCGTACTTAGTACCTTTACGTCCGTAATTGCAATACGGGTGGATGCTAATACCTCCACGTGGCGTAAAAATGCCTGTTACTTCAATGTATTTCGGATCCATCAGACGGATCAGGTCTTTCATAATAATATTGACACAATCTTCGTGGAAAGCACCGTGATTTCTGAAGCTGAACAAATAGAGCTTCAGACTCTTACTTTCTACCATCTTGATATCAGGGATATAACTGATGATGATTGTAGCGAAATCAGGTTGTCCGGTAATCGGGCATAAGCCTGTAAATTCCGGGCAATCAAACTTTACCCAATAATCATTGTCTGTATGACGGTTATTAAACGCCTCTAAAACTTCAGGCGCATAATCATCTTTGTACACTGTTTTAGCATTCCCCAGAAGGGTAAGGGACTCTTGCGGATTCTTCATTTCTCAAACTTTGATTGTTTACAAAAGATTTCGGGGCTTACACCTCTTTAACTTTCAGAATATTGTAAGATATATCCGTATCGTATACGTCACTCTTATCAATACGTTTCACATAATTAACCACTTTCAATGTAATTGGAAGGATTAAAAACTCATAGGCTGACTTAAGAATCGCTTGTGTCACGATTAACAAAAACAGTTCTTCAACAGGTACAATTCCGGCAAACGCAATTGGAAAGAATACTAATGAATCGGCTGATTCACCAATAAGCGTCGAAACTACGGCACGAAGGGAAAAGTACTTACCTTTAGTCATTACCTTCATCTTACTCATAATATATGCATTCAGGAACGAACCCACTAAGAATGCTAACAAACTGGCAACCGCAATACGTGGCGTCGATCCGAAAATCGTAGCAAACGCATCCTGATGTTCCCAGAAGTGTGCACCCGGCAAATGGATAGCAATCTGAATAAACAGAACTGCAAGGAAGTTCATGGCAAAGCCGGCCCAAATAATCAGACGCGCTTTTTTGAATCCCCAAACCTCGGCGATACAGTCATTAATAATATAAGACAAAGGAAATACGATTAATCCGGCAGTCGCAGTGATCGGACCCATTTGGATTAATTTTGTCTCAAGAATATTCGAGACAACCAGACATACACAAAAAACGATTCCCATCACCATGAAGGGAACAGAGACTTTATTATTTTCCATAATTCTTGTTTTTTACGTGGTTTACCAAGCACACGGAGAGTCGTTCCCGTTTCCGAAAACGACTCTCGGTTGTTATTTAATTTTACAGTTTCGGGCTGCAAAGATAACACAATGGATATATATTTTCAACGGATTAGTGATAATTAATGCATTTCTAAACAATAGAAATCTATCCTATCGTACAAAAACCCATTGATTATCTGAGGAAAGTTCTTCGCTGTATGCGTACCCTCCCATTTCAAACTCTTTCAATTTTTCAGGATCTGAAATTTTATTTTCAATTATATAACGCGTCATCATTCCTCTTCCTTTTTTAGCCAGAAATGAGATTACTTTTAATCCATTACCCCGATTATCTTTAAATACAGGGGTGATAATGCGATATCTTTTAGCTGTTTCTTTAAGATTAACTGCTTTCGAATATTCTTCTGAAGCTAAATTAATCAGAACACCATCATCTTTACTTAGTAAATCATCAAAATATGCATTCAGTTCCTTACTCCAGAACTCATATAAGTTTTTTCCTTTCGGATTCGGTAACTTAATGCCCATCTCAAGACGATAGGGTTTCACCTCATCTAAAGGACGGAGGACTCCGTACAATCCGGAAAGAATGCGTAAATGATTCTGTGCAAAGTCAAAGTCAGATGATGTGAAAGTATAAGGATCCATCCCTTCATAGGCATCCCCATCAAATGCCAGTACAGCAGGTCGTTTTGGTGCATCTGCATGCATAAATGATTGATTTCGCTCGTAATTCAGCATAGCCAATTGCGGACTTATCTTCATCAAAGCAGAAAGATCACCCGGAGTCAAAGGCTGAATCACCTGATTCAGTTCTTCCGCCTGTTTTTCGAACTGAGGTTGAGATACCTTCACCTCAGGCATTTGTGTTTCATAATCCAGCGTTTTTGCCGGTGATAAAATTATAATCATATCTACCTCCTGTTGTTTATTCCTGACGAACGGCTCTTCGTAAACTTTTTACACCAAGCAGACGCTTGCACAAACGATTGACCTCTTCTACATTATGAACATATACCGAGAATGAACCTTCGAAAATGCCATCTTTGGTTTCGATATGTACACTTTGCATGTTAGCAGTCATCTCCGTTGTCAATACACTCGCTATATTTAATAAGACTCCCATCCCGTCAATTCCGTCAATCAGAATAGTAACAGGGAATCCTTTTTTCTTAAATTCGCCCCAATCGGTATTCAACAAGTTCTTGCCATAACTGCTTTTGAGACGCATAGCTACCTCACACTGCCGTTTGTGTACTTCTACAATACCATCTGAGTTGATATAACCCAATACATCATCACCCGGAATCGGTCCGCAGCACTCCATCAAATGATAGGTCTGTCCGCATTGCTCTTCTGTCAGCAGATAATCTTTCTTCTTATCTATACTTTCCTGCGGGTTCAAAGTCGTATTCTTATGCTCTTTTTTCTCCGATGAGATAAAAGATGGAAGCAACGAACGGAAGAAACTTTTCTTACCAAGCACTTTGTCCATTACATTGTTATCCAGAATCAGTGTTTTATTGCCTACGCGATAATACAAATCATCCTTTGATATCAAACCCAGAACATCAATCATTTTGACAATAAAAGCATTTTGATCCGTTATGTCAGCCATAAACTTCGTAACGGTTTCTTCACCTTCCGTGATAATCGCACGGCGGCGACGGCGCAATTCGGCATTAATTTTATTTTTTGCCTGAGGAGTTATGACGAATGATAACCATTCCTCTTTAATGCGCTGAGCTTTTGAGGTCAGAATTTCAACCTGATCTCCACTTTGAAGTTTATAGCTATAAGGTACTAATTTATGATTGACTTTCGCACCGATACAGTGATTACCGATATCAGTGTGAAGCAGGTAGGCAAAATCTAAGGCTGTAGCTCCCAAAGGCATCATTTTCATTTCTCCTTTAGGTGTAAACACAAATATCTCTGAGACGAATACATTCAGCTTAATTGTGTCAAGAAAATCCATTGCTACAGGTTCCGGATTTTCCAGAATATCTTTAACTGTTTCCAGCCATTTATCTAATTCACGGTTTTCATCACCCATACCCACATTCTTATAATGGAAATGAGCAGCAAAACCACGTTCGGCAATATCATCCATACGCTGACTCCGGATCTGAACCTCGACCCATTGTCCGTTTGGTCCCATTACGGTACAGTGCAGAGCCTGATAGCCATTTGCTTTAGGACGATTCACCCAATCCCTGATACGATCCGGATGAAGCATGTAAATGCCAGTAATCACGTTATAGATATTCCAGCATTCCTGTTTCTCCGTAAAACCATCACGGGGTTGAAAGATGATACGAACGGCATACAGATCATATACCTCTTCAAAAGAGATATTCTTTTTCTGCATTTTTTGCCAGATAGAATAAGCCGACTTAACACGCTCCTTCATATCGTAATGCAGCTCCATTCCATCAAGCTTGTCGATAATAGGATCTGCAAAATTATGGTAGAGTTTCGAACGTTCTTGTTCCGTATCCCTGATCTTACGCGTTATTGAATCGTAAACTTCAGGATGTTCATATTTAAAGCTTAGATCTTCAAGTTCTGTTTTAATTGCGAATAACCCCAGACGATGAGCCAACGGGGCATACAAGTACAACGTTTCTCCTGCAATTTTATATTGCTTGGCAGGAGTCATATAGGATAATGTTCGCATATTATGCAAACGGTCAGCCATTTTAATAAGAATAACCCGTACGTCTTTTGCCATTGTCAGAAGTAAACGACGGAAATTCTCAGCCTGCGATGATGTTTTATCACCAAAAATACCACCCGCAATTTTAGTAAGACCTTCTACAATTTCGGCAACTTTATCACCAAACATATTCCGAATGTCTTCAACCGTATATTCCGTATCCTCAACGACATCATGTAAAAGAGCAGAGACAATAGAAGTCGAACCTAGTCCCATTTCTCTTGCAACGACGCGTGCTACGGCAATGGGATGGAAAATATAGGCCTCACCTGATTTTCGTCTCATACCTGCATGGGCATTTTTTGCAAACAAAAAGGCCTTAGTTATGATTTCTATTTTTTTACGATGATTGGAGTTCAGATAATCATTTAAGAGTTCTTGAAATTCTTGTTCTATTAACTGGTCTTCCAAGGTTTCATCTTTCATTCTTTCTTCTGTCATAATTGTTTTTTCTACCATGATCAAGACACAAATGTAAAAATAATTGTGTTTCTCACACCAATCTATAACAAATCTTTTGTGCGAACTGAAGCAAAAGTGTCATAAATTAAAGCTAATTTATTAGTTTTGCAGAAGTCAAAACTCTTCTTTTGATTTTTATGAAAAAGTATGCGTTAATTTATTTCATTCTTTACCTTATAACAGTGGTTCATAACATTGTTCCACATCATCATTCGCATACACTTCTTACTAAACACATTTACGGCAAAACCAATCCTGTTAAAACATCAGAGCTCCATGAGGCTCATACAATTGACTATTCATTCAGCACTCATGTCAAAAAGACTCAGAAACAGACATCTGATACAATTGTATTTACCGTTATCCGGGATATAACCAAGCTGGTTTTTGCTATTCTTTTATTTCATAATTTACTTTTCGTTTCTATACAGAAGAAACGGGGAGCCGTATTTGATGACTTCGTATATAAACTTCGTGAAGGTTTCAGATACAAACTATTCTCACGTCCTCCTCCATACATTCTATTAAACATCTAAACACCTATAGTTTTGATAGTTAAACAACAAATCCGATGATCTTTTTCATCGGCACAATCGTTATATCTATCAGAAAGAGTCCAAATGATAATAAACAGAACATAAGAAGACTTTTTCTTTTATTGAAAAAGTACTTCCTTAATATCATGCGTTTATGCTTAATAGAATTATAGAATTTTCATTAAAGAACAAATACTTTGTTTTAATCACAACGGCGATTTTTTCTTTATTGGGTATTTACAGTATGGCGACTCTACCTGTCGATGCCGTACCGGATATTACCAATAATCAAGTGCAGATTGTTACCGTATCGCCTAACTTATCGCCACAAGAAGTAGAAAAGTTAATTACATTTCCTATCGAAATATCCATGTCGAATATTCTGAACGTTACAGAAATTCGTTCGGTATCCCGATATGGATTGTCTGTTGTTACCGTCGTATTTAAAGATGATGTACCCACATTAGACACCCGCCAGTTAGTAAACGAACAACTCCAGACGGTTATGGGGGATATTCCGGAGAATCTGGGAAAACCCGAACTTATGCCTATTACGACCGGATTGGGAGAAATATTTCAATATACACTCGAGGTTGAACCCGGATATGAAGATAAATATGACGCGATGGAACTTCGTACAATCCAGGACTGGATCGTCAAGCGTAATTTATCCGGAATCCCGGGAGTTGTTGAAATATCCAGTTTCGGTGGTTATCTGAAACAATATGAAGTTGCGGTTGATCCGAACCTGATGCGCTCTCTTAATGTGACTATCAGTGAAGTGTATGAAGCATTAAGCCTGAATAATCAAAACTCGGGAGGAAGCTACATTGAAAAATACAACAATGCCTATTATATCCGTTCTGAAGGGATGATCCAGGATCTGAATGATATCGCTCAGGTTGTTGTAGCAAACCGTAACGGAGTTCCAATTACAATCAATGATCTGGGTAAAGTCCGCTATTCGAGTGCCAAACGTTTCGGAGCAATGACTAAAAACGGAAAAGGAGAATGTGTAGGTGGCATTACACTGATGCTGAAAGGAGCTAATGCCAATCAGGTAATGGGCGAGATTCAGAAAAGAGTTGAAAAGGTAAACACCATGCTTCCCAAAGGCATACATATCCGATCGTATCTGGATCGGTCAGCCCTTGTGAACCGTAATATTTCGACAGTTATCAAGAACCTGATTGAAGGAGCCATCATTGTTTTTCTTGTTCTCATGTTCTTTTTAGGAAATATCCGTGCCGGATTAATCGTGGCATCAACCATCCCTTTAGCCATGTTATTCTCATTTATTCTTATGAGAATATTTGGTGTATCCGCCAATCTGATGTCATTAGGTGCTATTGACTTTGGTATTATTATAGACGGGTCGATCGTAATTGTAGAGGGTATTCTTACTCATCTCCATCTACGTTTCGCAGGCAAAAAGCTGACACAGGAAGAAATGAGTGTAGCAGTTTACAAATCATCCAAAGAGATTGCTAAATCGGCAGCCTTTGCCGTATTGATCATTTTGATCGTATTCTTCCCAATTCTTACTTTAACGGGAATAGAAGGTAAAACCTTTAAACCGATGGCTCAGGTATTAATCTTTGCCATAATAGGTGCATTGATTCTGTCTATGACGTATATTCCATTAATGTGCTCACTATTCCTGAATAAGAAAGTGCATGCAGGTGAGAATTTCTCCGACAAAATGATTATCAAACTTCAGAAATGGTTCCGTCCTGTATTATTGAAAGCCATCCGCTTTAAATACGTCGTTTTATCCGGCGCATTAGCTCTGTTCATCATTTCACTTTTCATATTCAAAAATATGGGAGGAGAGTTTCTCCCGAATCAGGATGAGGGTGATTTTGCCGTACAGATGTCTTTACCTCCGGGCAGCTCTTTGAAAGAGAGTATTGAGATTGCAACTCGTGCCGAAAGACATTTATTAGAGACTATTCCGGAAATCGAGGAAGTTATCTCCAAGATCGGAACGGCAGAAGTACCTACTGACCCTATGGGTATTGAAGATGCCGACATTATGGTTATCATGAAACCTGCGAAAGAATGGAAAACAACGAAAGACCGGAATGAAATGGCTGATCTGATCAGCCATACATTAGCTGACGTACCGGGTGCTACTTTCAACATTTCGCAACCGATTCAGCTACGTTTCAACGAATTGATGACCGGATCTAAGTCTGATATCGCTATTAAGATCTATGGCGAAAATATGGAAGAGCTTTTCAGACAAGCCAATGAGGCAGCCAAACATATACAAAAAGTGCAGGGAGCAACAGATGTGAAGGTTGAACAGGTGATCGGATTACCACAATTGATCATTCAGTTTGACAGATCTAAGATTGCACGCCACGGCTTAAATATCGATGAGCTAAATTCGACGATTCGCGCTGCTTATGCCGGAGAGATAGCCGGTGCGGTTTATGAAAATGAGAGACAATTCGATTTGGTTATTCGCTTCAATCAGGGAAATATCAATGAACTGGATTTGAATAAACTCTTCATCCGTACTCCTGCAGGTATCCAAATCCCAATGAGCGAAGTTGCAAAAGTCGAGTTCGTAAAAGGTCCGATGCTGATAAACCGGGACATGACTAAAAGACGTATCGCCATCGGTGTAAATGTACGCGGAGGAGATGTAGAAGGTATTGTGAATGAAATTGATGAGCTTTTGCAGGCAAACCTGTCTCTTGAGCCAGGTTACTATATCGAATACGGAGGACAGTTTGAGAATCTGCGTAACGCAAAACAACGTTTAGCTATAGCCATTCCGGCAGCCTTAATGCTGATTCTTTTATTACTCTTCTTTGCGTTCCGCTCATTCAAATACACCTTCCTGATTTTTATCACGGTTCCATTATCTGCAATCGGAGGTATCTTAGGATTATATTTCAGAGGAATGCCTTTCAGTATAACAGCCGGAGTTGGTTTCATTGCACTCTTTGGGGTGGCCGTATTAAATGGGATTGTTTTGATCAATCATTATGAGAAAATGAGAAAAGAACATCGGGGCGATGTATATAAGATCGTTACGGATGGTACGGTCGAACTGCTGAGAGCTGTTCTTCTTACCGGTTTTGTGGCTGCTATGGGATTCATCCCGATGGCGATATCCACTTCAGCGGGAGCCGAGGTACAAAGGCCTCTTGCAACGGTTGTAATCGGCGGACTCTTATTGTCGACACTGCTTTCACTGATCATTATCCCTATACTATACTTACTGGCAAATACGATTTTCAAAAATATCAAAGCATAATACAGACTTTATGAAAAAGAAATTATATATCCTGTCACTCCTTACTGTTTCATTTTTTATCAGTAGTTGTGCGAAGAAAGAAACTGCAAAAAATGAAGTAACGGAGACGACAAAGAATACGTCAAACATAGAACTTAATGATAAGCAATTGAGCCTTTCTGAAATAGAAACCGGAAATACGGAAGTACAGGAGTTAGCTCATATGGTTACCGGAAATGGATTTATGGAGCTGCCGCCTGAAAATATGGCTACGATTTCGTTACCTATATCGGGACGTATCGTTAAGGTCTTCGTGACTATCGGCGATAAGGTAAAAAAAGGACAGACGTTAGCAGAAGTAGAACATCCGGAATTTATTCAACTACAGAAAGAATATCTGGAAAGTAAAAGCAATTATACCGCCAGTAAATCGGAATATGAGCGTATCAGTGATTTAGCTAATGACAATATCAGCTCAACAAAGCAATTGCAGGAATCCCGTAATAAATATGAAACGGCAAAAGCGAATTTCGAGGCCAGCAAAGCTTCATTAAGTCTGATACAAGTCAATCCGGAAACGATTGATCAGAAAGGTGTACAAAGTCGCTTTGCTATTAAATCACCCATTGAAGGCTCTGTTACTTCTACATCTCTGAATCTCGGGAAAAGTGTATCTCCGGGCGAATCTTTGTTTGATATTATCAATAAGTCGCATATGCATGTGAACCTTCAGATTTTTGAAAATGATCTTCCACATATTGCCTTAGGGGACCGTGTCGAATTTAATCTGATCAGCCATCCCGATCAGAAGTTTGATGCGGAAATTCAATATATCGGTGAAAAGGTTGATCCGGATAATCGCTCGGTCGAAGTGATTGCCCATATCCTTAAACCTCAGGAAGTATTTAAGGAAGGAATGTATGTAAATGGTACAATTCATACTCAGAAACGGACGGTTGCTACTCTTCCTGAAACGGCGATTATCAATCGTGACAATCAATGGTTTGCCTTTATTAAAAAAGGAAACTCATTCGAAGAAGTGAGAGTACACAAAGGTGCTGAGATGAACGGTTTAGTGGAAATACTGAATCCGCAGGATTTCCCGAATGACAATTCGGTTGTTACCAAAGGTGCTTATTATATTGAATCTGAAATTGAAAAAACAGCTGAATAATGAGAAAAATAATTCTTCTGACTTCCGGTATTTTATGTTCGACTTTTTTATTTGCTCAGAATATTCAGCAAGTTCTGGAATCTGTCGAAAGCAATAACCTGGCTCTCAAATCGGCTTATCAATTCAAAGAGGCAGATATCCGGGCAGAGCGTACAACAAATAATTTATCAAATCCCGATGCAGAGGCTTCTTATCAATGGGGTAAACCGGGAGAGTTGGGAAACAAACAAACCTTTACGGCTACGCAGACGTTCGATTTTCCAAGTACTTACTATTACAGAAACAAGACTATCGGACATCGGATTGCTCAACGTGAAGCAGAGTACAATCAACAAAGATTGCAAATTTTACTGGAAGCCCGTAATTTGTGTATTGAGCTGATTTATCTCAATCAACTTTACAAAGAGTTTACATTGCGTGAAGAGCAAGCATCTCTTCTGTACACAAGTATAAAGAGGCAATATGATTTAGGAGCAGTCAATCAGCTTGATCTGAACAAAGCTCGTTTGAATCAAATCAATGCAAGCGCTGAAAAAAGTAAGATTGACGCAGAGAGAAACGGAAAGCAGATTTTACTGAATCAGTTGAACGGAGGTATTCCTGTTTCAATCAGTGAGGAAGATTTCCCAACTCCGGAGGTTCCTGTTGATTTTGCTCAATGGTATCAGACTTCTATCGGAGTCAATCCGTATATCAGTGCGGCAGATCAACAAGTGCAAGCCGCATTAAGAAATCTGCATACGAGCAAGAGTAACGGATTGCCCAAAATCAAATTAGGTTATACTATGGAGCATTTAGCCGATGAGTTATTTCAAGGGGCGGTTTTTGGTATATCTGTTCCTCTTTGGGAAAACCGCAATCAGGTAAAGCAGGCTAAAGCCCGCAAATTTGCTTCGGAGTATCAGATGAATGATATTACAACCTCTCAACGCTCTTATTATGCCGACTTGTATCAGCAGTTGGTTCAACAACAAGCCAACTGTCAATTGTATCGGGAAACGCTGCATGCGATGAGTGATGAGAAACTTCTTCTGAAGGCTTATCAGAAAGGTGAATTATCTTTGCTGGAATATCTGATGGAGCTTACGTATTATTATGATACCAAGACTAAAGCATTGGAATTATATCGTGATTTCAATCTAACTTATAATGCTTTCAACAAGCTTTATTTTTAAAAGACAAACCCCGGAGAAGTTTACAATAGCTCTCTCCGGGGTTATTTTATATAGATTATTTATCATTTGGCTGTAACCTATGTGACATTTTATACGTTTATCTTCTATTATTTTTGTCATCTAAAATTCAGTTTACGATGAAAAGAAAAATTATATCCATAGATGAAGAGCTTTGCAATGGTTGCGGAAAATGTGTGAAAGGTTGTCACGAGGGCGCTCTGCAAATGATTGATGGAAAAGCGCGTATTATTAGCGAGTTATATTGTGATGGTCTGGGCGCTTGTATCGGAGATTGTCCTGTCGGAGCTATATCTATCGAAGAACGCGAAGCATTGCCTTATGATGAAATTGCTGTTATGAAGCGTATCTCATCCAAAGGAGAGAAAACAATACTTGCACATCTGAATCATTTGAAAGATCACAATGAAAACGTTTATCTTCAACAAGGAATAGCCTATATCCGTAAACATCAGTTAAATGTTGATTTATCCGGATTGGAGACAACAGAAAGCCCTAAATCGACACCTCTTCCGTGTGGATGCCCGGGTAGTGCTGCACGTTCTTTCAAACCGGCTGCGATGGCCAGACCCCAATCAGAGAATCGTCCGGCTCAATCATCTGAATTAACGCATTGGCCTGTACAGCTACATCTGATCAATCCGGGAGCCGGTTACCTTGCAGGAGCAGATCTTTTAGTCGCTGCAGATTGTACAGCATTTGCCTATGCAGATTTCCACAGCACCTTCCTTAAAGGTAAAAAATTGGTTATCGCTTGTCCTAAACTGGATAGCAATAAAGAAGTTTATGTGGCCAAACTAAAAGAAATGATTAATGAATCACAGATAAATACGCTGACAGTTATCATTATGGAAGTTCCTTGTTGCAAAGGATTATCACAATTAGTACAATTAGCAGTCAGTCAGGCTTCCCGAAAGATCCCTGTCAAAGAAATTATTATTAGTGTACAAGGAGAGATAGTTAAAGACGAATGGATTTGAACAGATAAAATATAAGAGCGTGCAGTTTATGGCTGCACGCTCTTTTTAAGTTATTGTAATATATTCAATGGGCTGATCATGGGTTATATCTAACGGATGATACTGATAAGTAACTTTATTCAGATCGATTGAATTTAAATCAATACAGCGAATATTCGAATTATAGAAAGTCCGGTAATACACTTTCAGGCCTGTCGTATCCAACACGGAAGTCCATTGAGTTGCACTCGGGATATCTACGACTTCACTTTCGGCATGCTCAATACCGATCGGAATATCGAAATTATTCAGCAAATGAAAGCATTGTGTTACCGTATCAAATGCATGATCTTTTTGTGGAGCAGTAGCTCTGTAAAACGCCATTCGCACAAATCTTGAAGGCGGTGTTACATCTCCCGGAATACCAAGCATCCCCGACCCTGCACCAAAAGGAGATAAGATCTTTTCACCAAGCTTAATCGATGGTGCCGCACCCGGAAAGAGATTAACATAGTTATTCAGATTTGTCAAATGCCATGGAAAAGAAGGTGCATTCGTTATGACTCCCACCGGATTATCATAAATATTTATCTTTCCGCCATCGGTAATTTCTATGACTATTTGCTGACCCGATCTATCTGTTACACGCCAGTGAATAGTAGCCGAACCTTGTTCGGGTACAACAGATATAATACGTAAAGCCGTTATTGATCTCTTCACCTCATCTATATCCTTACAGGTAGAAAGCATCCAGGAGACCAACTGCATATCAGCTATGGAAGATGAATCTTTTGTTGAGTCATATCGGACATATTCGCCATAACCCGGAAAATAAAATAATCCGCAGGATAAGCCTTGCTCATTCAATCCCTCTGCCACAAATTCTTTTTGCACGACAGATAATCCGACCCAGCCATATTGAGACTGATAACATAACCCATGTTCTCCGGAAGGAGTCAATGACTTAAAGGTATGATTCCGCGGAGTTACGACATAAAAAGAGGGCAGAGCAGACCCACCCCACTCTATGGTTCGTCCGACAATCAGACTTCCGTCTTTTGCATTCAGTGTCACACCGGTACAGGCAAATTCTTGTAACATAATTATTGAGTATTATAGATAATCAATAAACATTTTGAATGATCGAAATGTTTCGATTTCTATATAACGAATACAGACTCCTAATACAAACACTTATGGATACAAGATTTAAGATCGGTGACCATGTACAATGGAATTCGGAAGCAGGAATCGTAAGCGGTACGATCGTTCGGATACACACCAGTGACTTTGACTATAAAGGTTATACGCATCACGCGACTCCGGAAGATCCTCAATATGAAATAAAAAGTGATAAATCTGATCATATAGCAGCCCATAAAGGGAAAGCATTAACAAAAACAGGAGACTGACCTTGCGGGTTAGTCTCCTGTTTTTTAGATCCTATTTATACTTCGTTATTTTTCCTCTTCATACATTCTGTCAAAATAGCCTTTTAAAACATCCGGACATGCTATTATCAGACGAAGCTCTTCCAAACGAAGCGCATTGGATGATTCGGGTATCCATAATTTCATATATCCTCCTTCAGCATATTTCTCCAGTAAATGAGCACAGAAACGTTCATATTGTTCTTCCTTTCCTTTATCGGGATGATGTGACAATCCAAACTGAACGGTACGTCTCAAAGTAATCTGCGGATTAATGATACGATCAGCCTCCGCCACAATCTTACCATAAATACTACGTGGTTCATGTTTATTGGATGCACGATGATCCTCAATCGCCTCTTGCATAAGAACCATTTGTTCATCCGTAAACCGGGCTTTCAGGAATTCATCGGCTAAAAGCATTTTGCCCGATTCGATATGGTGCTGATCTCTCCCTTTACTCAGCCCCAGATCATGATAAGCTGCAATTATATAAACCATATCCATATTGACCGGATAATAACGTGCCAGCTCCAGACTCTCACGAATCACTTTCTCGGCATGATCTCTTTGGTGCGCTTTATCAAATGTGGAATAACAAGGTAATATTTTCTCTTCAATATATTCTTTTATACTTACAATCATACGAATTAAGTTCAGATAATAATCTGACAAATATAACGAAAAGAAATTTAGAGTGTCATATGCACCTGTATCAACCTACTAACAATGCGACAGCCGATAAACATATATTTAAGCAAATTATTTTTTTAAAGTGTGACATTTATCACACTCTGTAAAATTAACAGTTTATACATTTGCCTGATTTATACTGAATTAACAAAATGAAGAAATTATTGAATCTTATCCCCGGATGGTTTGTTGTCCCTCTTTTTATAATAGGGGGAATAGCAGTAGGTCTCACCGGATATATTATCTATGTATCCCGGGCACATACCTATTTATCAGATGATCCTGCGGCATGTGTAAACTGTCACATCATGGCTCCTTACTATCAGTCATGGATGCATAGTTCACATGGAAAAGAGACAACCTGTAATGATTGTCACGTTCCGCAAGATAATGTATTTAACAAATACGCCTTTAAGGCTATGGATGGTCTGTATCATTCAGCAGTCTTTACATTGCGTGGTGAACCGGACGTGATCCGTCCGCGAGATGCAAGTAGCCAGGTTATCATGGACAACTGTATCCGCTGTCATACTCA
Source organism: Porphyromonadaceae bacterium UBA7332 (assembly GCA_002471225.1). Taxonomy (GTDB): domain Bacteria; phylum Bacteroidota; class Bacteroidia; order Bacteroidales; family UBA7332; genus UBA7332. The sequence goes on along the minus strand of DKPO01000018.1, from coordinate 81,183 downwards.
GTTAAATACCGAATTTGTAAACACCGGTATGATTGATTACACACAAACAACAGAAGGTGAAGGCAAAAAGTGCTGGGATTGTCACAGAGATGTTCCGCACACAGTTGTCAGCAACATATCTTCTGCACCGAATGCAATTGCACCGATGCCAGAATCTCCGGTTCCGGCATGGCTTAAAAAAATGATGAATAACAAAAAATCCAAATAACTTATGTTCAAAAAACTATCAGAATCAATTAAGAATCGCCCTGTTATCGGATGGGCTATTTTTGCTTTTGTTATGGTTGCCGTATTTATGCTTGGCCTTTTGGCTGCTTCGATTACAGAACGTAGAGCAGAAATCGCAACATTATATGCAAATAAAAAAATCGAAATCGAAGGCATCAATCCTAAGAATGAAGAATGGGGAATTAACTACCCTCGTCAATATGATACATGGAAGCGAACTAAGGAAATGAACTTTACAAGCAAACACCTTGGTAACACCAAAGAAGATATGCTTGAAAGCCGTCCGAATATGGTTGTTCTTTGGGCTGGTTATGCTTTCTCCCGCGACTATAACGCACCACGCGGACACATGTTTGCTATTGAAGATGTAACGAATACTTTACGTACAGGTACACCGGATCATGAACATAAAGATATGCAACCTTCTACTTGCTGGGCTTGTAAAAGTCCGGACGTTCCTCGTATGATGGAAGAAAAAGGAATCGAAGATTTCTATAAAGCATCATGGAGCCATTATGGAGCTGACATCGTAAATCCGATCGGATGTGCTGACTGTCATGATCCTCAAACTATGAAACTGACTATCACTCGTCCTGCTTTGATTGAAGCTTTCGAACGTCAGGGTCGTAACATTGCTGATGCAACTCCACAAGAAATGCGTACATTGGTTTGTGCTCAATGTCACGTTGAATACTTCTTCAAAGGAGATAACAAATATCTGACATTCCCATGGGATGGCGGTATGACTGTTGAAGATATGGAGAAATATTTTGACAACATGGATTACAAAGACTGGACTCACTCATTAAGCCGTGCTCCGATGCTTAAAGCTCAGCACCCGGATTATGAATTATTCTTAGTTGGTCCGCATGCTCAAAGAGGATTAAGCTGTGCTGATTGTCACATGCCTTACAAATCAGAAGGCGGTATTAAGTTCTCTGATCACCAGATTACTTCTCCTCTGAAAAATATTTCATCGACTTGTCAGACTTGTCACAGAGACAGTGAAGAAAACCTGTTGAAATATGTATATGAATATCAGGATAAAGCGCTTGAAATTCGTAATCGTGTTGAAGACGAACTTGCTAAAACACACATTATGGCGAAAGCTGCATGGGACAATGGAGCTAACGACAAACAAATGGAACAATCTTTACAGTTAATCCGTCAGGCTCAATGGCGTTGGGATTATGCTGTAGCTTCTCACGGTGGTGCATTCCACGCTCCGGTAGAAACTCAGCGTATTCTTGCACACAGTTTAGACAGAACTATGCAAGCTCAGCTTGAACTGCAAAAAGTTTTATACAGCTTAGGTATTCAAAGTTTCGAAATGCCTGATATTTCTTCAAAAGACAAAGCTCAGGAATATATCGGACTTGATATGAAGAAATTTAAATCAGAAAAAGAAAACTGGATTAAAAACACACCTCCGACTTGGTTAGAAAAAGCAAAACAAGAAGGAAAAATTGTTGCAAGTCGATAATGACAAAAATAAATAAACGTACAATGTGGCAAAAGCCATGGGGTTATCCCGAAAGTATCGTAGTAGTTGCAGGAACCTTGCTTATTGGCTTGGTTCTTCAACTTACTGTCGGAGCTTTTGATTTTTATTTACTGGCTTTCCCCAATAATATAATTTTAGGATCTGTAATTCTTGTAGCTGCTATCGGGATGGGGTTATCCGCATCCAAAAGTAGTTTTATAAGATGGTTCTCAGGCATTCCTATGTCTGTAATCCTGATTATTGCTTTCGTATTCCTTACGCTTCTTATGGGTTCTATTTTACAGGTTAAAAGTAGTAACACGAAGTTAGGACTGGACGCAATGACCTCTCATTGGGCTTTTGTGCTTGTATATACACTTACACTTCTATCATTGGGTGTCATCATCGTACGCAGACTTCTAAAGTTCCGCATCAGCGATTATGCATTCCATTTAAATCATATCGGTCTCTGGCTGTTTTTGTTTGCCTCAGGTCTTGGCTATGCCGATATGGAAAGATATATCATGTATGTCAGAGAGGGAGAAACCGAATGGCGCGTATATGATGATCAGAACAACGTAAAGGAATTACCATTGGCGATTCAACTCAACGATTTCGATATGGATGTATATCCTCCGAAATTAGTAGTTATTGATCGCTCAAACGGAGATGTACAACCTAAAGATAATCCGGATATTTTCCAGATCGACAAAGATCAGAATACGGGATCTGTATTCGGATGGGATATCGAGGTACAGGAATATATACATGAAGCTGTCAGAAGCGCAGACAGTACATATCGTCCTGTACCGATGCCGGGAGCGACTCCGGCTGTGAAAATTATCGCTTCAAGAAACGATACAATCTTAGAAGGATGGGTATGTGGTGGCAATCAGGCCCAAATCCATAAAACACTTCCTGTAGATGAGAAATACAGTATTGTTATGACCGTTGCCGAACCTCGTAGTTTCCGCTCAGATATTGTAGCTTTTACAGAATCCGGCGAACAGACTGCCAAAGTGATAGAGGTTAATAAACCACTATCTGTAGGCAATTGGACTATTTATCAATACGGGTATGACAACAATGCGGGAAGATTATCTTCTTACAGTAGCTTTGAGCTCGTATATGATCCTTGGTTAACTCCTGTTTATGCAGGTATTATATTGATGATGTTAGGTTCTCTGACCATGTTGTGGACAGGTAGAAAAGGAAAGGAGACTTCAAATGACATGGAATGATTTTATATACTTTGCCATTCCGGCTATTATTTTATGGATCGCATCAGGAAGTATGGTTTACTTCAGAAAGTATGTAAAGATCGCCGATCTGACCATGCTTACAGGTACTGCCATATTCGCTCTGTTTATTACTCTGTTCTGGATACATATCGAGCGTCCGCCTATGCGTACAATGGGTGAAACCCGATTGTGGTATTCCTTCTTCCTTGCTGTTGTCGGATTTGTCACTTATAAACGATGGAAATATCCCTGGTTACTAAGTTTTTCTGCTTTGATGGCAAGCATCTTTGTGGTAATCAACTTATGCAAACCGGAAATTCATTCGAAAAGTCTTATGCCGGCTCTTCAAAGCGGATGGTTTGTTCCTCATGTTACTTCGTATATTCTATCGTATGCCATGCTGGGAGCTGCAACCATAGGTGCTATTATTCAGCTTGCGAAACAGAAAAGAGATGCCCGCATTTTTGATTTTATAGACAACCTGATTTATATCGGTTACGGTTTTCTAATGCTTGGGCTCCTGATGGGAGCTATCTGGGCGAAAGAGGCCTGGGGACATTACTGGTCATGGGATCCTAAAGAAACATGGGCTTTCGTTACAGCATCTGCTTATTTAGGATACATACATATTCGTTTACGCCGGAATCCTTTATACGACACCTTTGCTTTATGGCTTGTCCCTATCGCATTTCTTTTACTTATGATTACGTGGATTGGAGTAAATTATTTACCATCTGCTCAAGGTAGCGTCCACGCTTATTAAAAACGGAACACAATTATTATAGATTGCCTTTTATGAAAAAAATATGCTCAGCCTTTTTCCTAAGTTGCTGTTTAGCCGGTTCGCTGGTTGCACAGGAGTCTTCTGAAAAGAACAATACTTTTTCTATGTCAGCACAAGTAAGAGCTCGTGCAGAGTATAGAAACGGAGCTTTATTCCCATTCGATGACACGGATAAATCTGTTTTCTTTATTAATAACAGAGCACGTTTATCAATGGACTACAGCAGAAGTAATCTTCAAATGAGATTCTCGGCTCAACACGTTGGTGTTTGGGGACAAGATCCGCAAATTGATAAAAACGGTCGCTTTATGCTTAATGAAGCATGGGCTAAAATGTATTTTGGAGATAACCGTTTCTTTGCTCAATTAGGACGTTTTGCTTTATCGTATGATGATGAGCGTATATTAGGCGGACTTGACTGGAATGTTGCCGGACGCTTTCATGACGCTTTGCGCCTTGGATACGAATCGGGAGAGCATAAAGTACATGCGATATTAGCATTAAACCAAAATGACGAGAAGATTAACGGAGGCAGTTTCTATATTCCAGGTGGTCAGCCTTATAAAAATATGCAGACAGCCTGGTATCAGTATAAATCAAATGACTGCCCTTTCCGTATATCCTTACTTGCTATGAACCTTGGTTTCGAAGGCGGTGATCCGGAAACAAAAGAAGCAGATAACTACTATATGCAGACTTTCGGCACAAACCTGGCTTACCAGTTTGACCGTCTCGATTTGAATGCAAGTGCATATTACCAATCGGGAAAAACAAAAAGTGACCGCAATATTTCTGCATTCCTTACCAACATCGAATTCAAATATCACATCACAGATGCATGGGATATTAACGGTGGATTCGATTACTTGAGCGGAAGTAAAAAGAAAGATGGGACTTATCACGCATTTGATCCGTTATACGGAACACATCATAAATTTTATGGCGCTATGGATTATTTCTATGCTTCGTCATTCAAGAGCGGATATGCACCTGGTTTAACAGACAGTCGTCTGGGTGTTGCCTACAAAGCTTCATCTCGAGTAAATATGAATATGAATTATCATTTCTTTACTACAGCTGTCAAAGTAGATGAATTCAAACGTAGCCTGGGCTCTGAGGTTGATCTTCAAGTCAACGTAAATATCATGAAGGATGTAAATCTTTCAGCCGGATACTCATTCATGTGTGGAACAAAAACCATGGATGTTATCAAAGGTGGCGATCACAGCCGCTGGCAAGACTGGGCTTGGTTATCATTAAATATCAATCCACAGATATTGAAAGTTAAGTGGTAATCCGGAGTTTATAAATAAAAAGAGAAAGAGGGACTATTCTTTACGGAGTAGTCCCTCTTTTTATGTTCGTCACGAATAATAATCGAGTAAGGATTTCATATCAAGTATTCGCCCTTTTTTCGTATCAAATTCTATAATTCCTTTCTTTATCAATTCAGAAAACACACGTGACAAAGAAGAGCGTTCCACCCCAAAATATTCCGCTAAGGCAGAAATACTCAAATCAATATCAAACTCTCCGTTCCTTTCTTTCGAAAGAATATAATATACCGCTTTTGCCTTTATTCCCCGCTGTGCGAAAATCTTCAGACGTTCTGAAATATATTGCGTATGATTGGAATTAAATGCGAGAAATCCTCTCATAAAGCCTGGGCAAGCCATTATTTGCTTCTCGATAGCCTCCTTACGGATATAAACAATCTCACATTCAGTTAACGCTACGATGTCAACCGGCAGACGATTATCGTCTGCAAATAAAAAGGATGCAGATAATGGATAAGGAGCTTCTATATCTTTAATCGGCAGAGTTACCCCCGAATTCGATACAATCTCTATTTTAACCTTTCCTTTAGTAAGCATGATCAATTGATTGATCGGTTCGCTATGATAAGCTATCAATTCCCCGCGCTTAAATAATTTAACCGTATGAGGAATGCTACATTTGATTTTCGCTATCTCATCATCCGACTTTTCTCTACAAATTGTACAAAAGAATAACAGATCTTTATTAATCATTTTTTATTGTTTAGTCCCACAAATATAAGTAATTAACTCAATAATCAAAAAATCAGTTTTACTCTTTTATATTTAATAAACTCTGCTTTTCACTTATATATATAAGTTCGTTATCTGAAATAAATCCGTAATATCATTGTCACAGGTTATTCATATTATTTCTTTTATTTTGCATGCATCTGAAATAAAAACCTATGAAATCAGCAATAATCCTTGCTTTAGCTTTCTCATCCGCATGCACAGCTTGCCAGACAACTACACGTAGTGAACGTCAGCCTCAAGCTGCAACCGTTACAGCAAAAACCATTACAATACCGGGAGAAGAGACCCCTGTATTTCTGGGTGGCTATGGTTCTTCCATGGTTTACAATCCGACAGACTCTTGTTTCTATATATTGACTGACCGCGGACCCAATGACGATGGATTGACCCCGGAAAGTAAGGTCTTCCCTATTCCTGATTATTCACCCGTTATCGGACGTTTTCGCTTACAGGGAGATTCGTTGGTATTAATCGATAATATTATTCTCAAAGACAGCACCGGTCTGAATTTCGTGGGACTTCCCAATACGGACGGAGACGGCGTGACCGGCGAGGTTGCTTATAGCTTATCCGGTGAAGTTATTCAAAACCCATCGCGCGGATTAGACTCCGAAGGACTGGCACTCGCTCCTGATTCTACTTTCTGGGTCAGTGACGAGTATGCACCGTTCATCATGCAATTTGATCGCCAGGGTAACCTGCTACGCGAATTATCCCCATCAAACGGGTTACCCGAATATTATGCCAAACGCAGACCCAACAGAGGAATGGAAGGGCTGACAATATCTAAAGACGGAAAATATCTTTACGGTATTATGCAATCACCACTTTATTATCCGGATAAATCAACAAAAGATAAATCTCTGAATAATCGTATCATACAAATAGATCTGACAAAGAATACGTCTAAAGAATATATTTATCAGTTAGAAGATCCGAAGAATGTAGTGAGCGAAATCTCATGTATTAATGACTCGACATTCCTTGTCATGGAACGGGACGGAGATTTTCCGAAAGAAGGTAAAGGCTTCAAGAAGGTTTATCAGATCAATCTTAACAAGGCATCGGATATATCAGACAAAATCATCGAACCCTTAAGTTCGGATGAGTTGGCAGCACAACAAATCCTTCCTGTAAAAAAAGATTTACTGACAGATCTGCTTATCGCCATACCGGGATACAGACACGATAAGCCGGAAGGAATTACGCTATACAACGACTCAACTCTTTGTGTAGTAAATGACGATGACTTTGGTATCGATGCCTCTCCGGATGGAAAGTTTGTCCCTAAGACAGATGCTAAAGGCGAATTAGATAGAAACGTCGTTTACTTTATACCGGTAACGTTGAAATAAAAACAAGAAACTGGCTGCCAGAGTTAGGCACTTCTGACAGCCAGTACTAGTACTAATTATTTTACTTCATAATCTATCTTCACTTTTACAAAGCAACCCCTCGAACATCCAGTTCCCGAATTGCTGCCACCCGTTGATTCCCGCCTTCATCCGGAATAATCAATTTAATGTATCTGCATTTTGTTGATTTAACCGCATAAACTAAAGGCTTATCCTGATTAGCAAAAGCAAATGAACCCAGATTCTCCCATTTTGAATTATCCATACTTCCTTCAAACCGAACCAGCTGTAAAGGGTTATTAGAACCTCTACCCCTTGGCAATAACTCAATTTGAGCTACATGTACATTCTGTTTCATGTCAATGACAATTTCGTATGGAAGAGGTGTATTACCTCCACTCCATTTTGAATGCCAGAATGTTTCATTATTCCCATCTATAAGGTGGATTGCTTTCCCGTTACCGACACCTTCTCCTGTAGGTTCTTCTGTAGTCGCCGAAACAATGCTCCAGGCAGATTTATCGACTTTATTCCCCTCTTTGATTAAAGCATATAAAATACTTGTTTTTGTATCCGGAATTAGAACATCCGTTGGTTTACCTCCAATAGTTGCATCTATTTCATCAATCTGCACAGGTAGCAGATAATTTCCGGGAAGCAAATCATCAGATAATTGATAATTTACCACACTTGTGTTTTCTCCTTCCTTCAATTCTATTTTAGCAGGAGCTACGTATTGATCTGTTGGCAATAATGCAAAAAATGTATTATTCGAAGCATTATATTCATCCACAAGCGATTGATCATTTTTCAATTTACAGATAATATTCCACTTATTTGTAAAAGGAACTGCAATCTCTACAGGCAAAAGCTTAATCGTATTTATATCGACATGCTGAAACCCGCCATTAGCTATGGTCACAATAGGCTGAGCAACCTCAAAAGCGAGAATGATTCTATCTCTTTCCGGATTAAGCTTTCCATTGGTCGCTTTAGCCTGCAACGGCAACACGTACCGAACTGTATTATATCCGCTCAAAGATGCTATTTTAGTCGGATCATAGGTTAGCTCTCCGGCTAGCAGTCTGTCTTCTTTAGTGAATCCGACTTCAGGCATAGTCAGTGAGTAACAGTCCTCTGGCAATAGCTGATAACTTGTACCGTCTTCTTTATTCAAAGAATCAAGGATATCCGGAGCGACCTGAAAAATAATTTGGTTATTATCGTTGCCGAATCCTCCTTTTTGTACCCACAATTCTGTTTTATATTTCTCATCGATATCATAAGCCAACAATGGCTTCATGCCATTTTCTGCGACAGAATAAATTGAGTCTGCCTTATCTGATAAATCATTGTTCTTTTCACACGAATACATCGATACTAACAGACCTAATATATATAACAATTTAGTATTCTTCATAACAGCATTTTTATTTACCATCCTGGATTTTGAATTAGATTTTTAGTTTTACGCATTTCGCTATCCGGCATTGGATGCAAATACATTTTGCGCTTAAACACTATCGGACTTGCTTCTCTGCGCTGATAAAAATCTTCTTCTTTTCCTCGCTCACCCTGAGTGTTCATACCGTGTACATAACCAAATTGTCGCCCTTCTCCGTCTTTATCTGCGATCAACCATCTGCGCACGTCAAAATAGCGTTGTCCTTCCGTAGCCAGTTCAATTTGTCTCTCTCTCTGGATCGCCAAACGTTGTAAATCTTTATTTCCGCGTAACCCTGGATTCAGATCCTCTATAGCCGGTAGTCCGGCTCTTTCTCTAACTTTATTTAAATAGGTAAGAACTCGTGGATCATTCGGATTCACCTCATTGGCTACTTCAGCATATAACAAATAAAAATCTGCCAATCTGAATATTATTGAAGGTCTGAATTTACTTGCTACACCCGGACTTCTCTTACTTACTGTACGATTGAATCGTTTATAAAGCATATATCCCGTACGAGAAGCCTGACCTTCCTGAATACCTGAATTTCCTCCATTAAAAAATTCAACCACATTATTCGTGATATGCCATTTTCTACGATTAAAGAAGACAGTATTATAGAATCTTGGCTCACGATTAATATACATATTACTTACATCCTGACCATCATACTTAGTAAAGCCTTCTTCGGAATATTCTTCAGAAGCTTCAGGTAAATATTCAGTCGCTTTAATCGGAGAACCGTCTTTCATATAAAAAGCATCTACCAGCTCCTGAGTCACACCGGTTGATCCTAACCCATTAGGTTCACAACGTGGAGCAATTCTTCGGTCGAATGAGTCACCATCCATACCTCCCCAATCATTGTTTGCTGTAGCCCAAACAATTTCTTTCGTATAGCTCTGAAATAGATTATAAATAGATTTATCAGGATCAAGATCTCCATTTGTCTTATATTCTTTATATAACTCATAATTAGAATCAGCAAAATTCATGAAGTCTTCAAGTGCTTGCAAAGCCTTATTCCATTTAGCTGCATCATAATCAGGAAAAATTCTTTTTCCATCCGGATTCGTTACATTCAAAGCCTCTTTAAAACCTCCGTTTAATAATGGACTCGCTGCATAAACCCACATTTTAGCTCTTACTGCTAATGCGACTCCTTTTGTTGGCCAACCTCTGTAATCCATATTATCGACGATCGCAGAATCTGTAAGTTGCTCAGATACGGCTAACAACTCCTGATCCAAATACTCGACAACTTCATCTACTGAGTTACGGGGTAAATCCTGATCGTCTGTTGCTTCAAATACACGATCCTTCACTAAAATGATCGGTCCGTATTGCTCAAATAAAAGATAATGATAAAAAGCCCGCATAAAACGTACATTGGCCCGCATCTGATTTAACTCTTCTTCTTTTAACTCATCAGCCTGTGTTCCTTCCGCATAAATAGGATGAGCTTTCTGCAAAAAGATATTTGCTTGTCTGATCATCTTGTAACAATCACCATATCTGTGAAAACCCATAGATGCAGCATTCTTATCTGACATGTTATACAATGATGCTTTCCCGTATCCTACCACTAATTCGTCACACATGGCTGCCCATGGATTACGGAATGCATGTACATTCTCACTATTTATGCCCGAATAATCCGGAATAAGAGAAAAAACATTCGCATACCATCTTTTCGTATAACCTACATTATTAAAAATATCATCTGTATTTTGTAAACCTCCGGATAATTCATCCGAAACATTTAAGTACGTACATGAAGATAACAGTACTAAAAAAGCAATTAATAAATTATATATCTTTTTCATATGAAATTCTTGTTATTAGAATGTAAAATCTAAACCTATAGTAAATGTTCTTGGCAGTGGATAATTCATCCCAGCATTTGCATTACCTGCTTCAGGATCGAAGAATTTAATATGATCCCATACAGCAACATTATAGCCCATCATATAAATACGTGCTGCCTGAAATCCTATTTTCTTTAAAGCAACCTGTGGAACATTATATCCGATTTCTAAGTTTTTCAAACGTAAAAAAGAACCATTGCGTAACCACCATGTACTAGCCTGAGTATTATTTCTGTTATTCAGATTACTTTTATGCAAACGAGGCATTAAGACATCCTGACTTGGATTCTCTTCAGTCCAGCGATCCAAAGCAAAAGTTCTGAAGTTGGATTGGTCAACTCCCCATGCAAACGGGTACCAACCTTCAGGAGTTGCTCCTCCCAATAAAACAGATGTATTACCCACTCCCTGGAAGAAAACACTTGCATAGAAGTTCTTGTATTCTACATTAAGACCAAAACCATATACAATTTCCGGTACACTTGGGTTACCTACTCCTCTGACTTTATCATAACTGTCAATCACACCATCACCGTTCACATCCACATACTTAATATCTCCCGGTGCAATCATTCCACCTAAAGTAGATTGAGGCAACTCCGGTTTTAACGTATAGGTCTTTTTACCTGCTGCATTTGTTTTTATAATAAAGTCTTCATCTTTATATAAACGATCAGCAATAAACAACGTATTTTCATTTACGCGTGTACCTGTTACAGCCTGATATTGGTATTTCTGTGGTAATTCATCATATTCAAGAACCTTATTTCTTGTAAACGTAAATGTTCCGCGGAAACCTACTTTTACAGGACCAAAATTATGATTCGCATTTAAGCTCATATCGACACCTTGATTCATTACCTTACCAAAGTTTTGCCATGGATCTTCTCTGAAACCTCCTAGTTGAGGAACTGTTTTTCTTCTTAATAGAATATTGCTTCTTTCTGATCTGAAATAGTCAATTACAAAATCAATTTGATTATTAAACAAACCCATCTCAAAACCATAATTCTGTTTCTCTTCTATTTCCCATGACAATCTCGGAGCCTCAAATCTACCTTCATAAATTCCATTCCCAATTCCATTTGAACCTCCGTTATCAGTAATCCCCTGATTAAAGCCACCTCCATTCATTGTGTAAGTAGGTCTGTATAAGAAGCGGGATCCTCCCGTATCGTCATTACCTGTCTTACCATACGAACCTCTCAATTTTAATTTACCAACAACCTCTTTTATGGCTGCGGGAAAGAATGCTTCATTCGACAGATAATAAGCCAAACCTACAGAAGGGAAAAAGCCGAAACGGTGTCCTTTTGCAAAAGTCTCTGATCCACTGTAACCAAAGTTTACCTCAACAAAATACCGGTCATCATACCCATAATTACCCCGGCCTACCAAACCTTGCTTACGGAAAGGCAATGCTACATCGTGAGTCTGATGCTCTCTCTGATTATATAAAAGCATTGCACCCACATCATGCTTTTCATTAAAAGTCCGCTTATAAGTTAATGCTGCATCTATATAGATTTTCTTAGTTGAAGCATTTGAGCTGTTTGTCGGATCTTGTAAGTCAGGTTGTCCTGAAACGACCTGATTAAATATAAGTTTCCCGTTTTCATCTCTGCCAGTAGCAAAGTATCTTGATGGATTATACGCGCGTCGGACAATCATCACCCCATCATAGTCATAACTGATATTACCCGTTAAAGTCAGACCGTTTGTTATAAAATTCAAGTCCTGACGCAAACCTACTTTGGATTGGATTCCCGTTCTGAACTCCTTAGCGTAACCGGAATTCATCAATAAGTTATATGGATTTCTCATATTAGAATCCCTTTCCTGTGGATAAGTTGCCACAGTCCCATCACTATAAACTGCGGGGAAAACGTGTGGAGGAGTTATCAGCATCGATCTGAAAATAGATGATGTTCCTGTACCAGGAAAGTTATTTACTAAATATTGTCCGGCTAAGTCTACTGTTACACCTGTCGTCTTTGATACTTGCATATCAATATTTGAACGCAAGTTGAATCTATTTACACCAATGTTCGAGTTGTAACGCTCATTTGCATCGCCTTTAAATAAACCGCTTTCATTATAATATGCCCCGGATACAAAGTATTTAGCTTTTTCAGTACCACCACGAACATTCAATGTATAACGGTGATTGCTTGTATGTTTTTTCAATAACGCGTCCGTCCAATTCGTGTTCGGATATAGATCGTTGTCGGCACCTATGCGATAATTTTCAATTTGTTCATCTGTAAACATTGGTAATTCACCGTCATTACTAAGCGATTCATTAAAAAGCTGCAGGTAATCTGCCGATCCGACAAATTCAGGCAATCGTGTAGGAGTTGAAAATGAGTGTTCGGTTTTGAACGTTATACGGGCTTTTTCGTTCTTACCACGTTTCGTTGTGATCAAAATAACCCCGTTCGCTCCCTCTGCTCCATAAATAGCTGTTGCCGAAGCATCTTTCAGCACTGAGAATGTTTCTATTTCATCAGGCTCTATATCATTCATCTTTCTTGGTACACCATCCACCAAAACAAGAGGCTTTGTTCCTCCGGCAAATGTACTTACCCCCCTGATCCAGAACTCTGCATCGTCATATCCCGGCTCTCCGGAACGTTGAACCGCAATTAATCCCGACACTTGTCCGGCCAGACTATTAGTAAGATTCCTTGTAGGTGTCGCAATTTCAGATGGCTTTACCGAACTCATCGCAACAACTACACTTTCTTTCTTTTGCTGACCATAACCAACAATAACTACTTCATCCAGTTTTTTTGTATCTTCTTCAAGAATAATTTTCAAATTCACTTTATCCCCGATCTTCACATCCTTCGGTTTGTATCCTATATAGGTAATCGTAAGAATATCTCCCGGTGCGGCATTAATCGTAAACCAACCATCAGCATCTGTTATAACACCATCTTGCGTACCTTTAATAAATACATTCGCTCCGATAATAGTCTCTCCTGAAGAATCCAGAACCACACCAGTGATCTTCGTCTTCTTACTGCTTTGGTTTGATTTAGCCTTAGCCTCTTTTGTCAGATAAACTTTATCTCCTGCTATTTTATACGATATATTCGTATAAGCAAACATCTTATCAAGAGCATCTTCCAGATTCTCCTCTGAACAATCCAGTGTTACTTTTGTATTAATATCAATAACCTCTTTACTGTATGTAAAATGAACGTCACATTGCTCGGCAATCTGTTCCATTGCTTGTTTCAATGATGCATTTTTGAGCTTAACAGAGATTTGGGATTTCATGGCTGCCTCTGCTGACAGACTCATACATAACAAACAGGATAGGAGAACTTTATCCCAATGTGGGATTCCTCTTACTTTTTTTGATTTTTTCATACCGAAAAAGGAGGATTTTTTTCTTTTTACCATACTTTTGCGTGATTGATTAAATATTTAATTATTTGACTTTTATTTAATTCTGAGTATGTTGCAGCATACTCAGAATTTTATTTTAATCTGATTTCTATTATATTGTTATTGTGTTCTATTTTTATTGGTGATATCATCTGCATATCATCAAATATGGTTTGTAGTTTTTCATCTTTATACTTCATTGTATAGGTATAAGTCAAAGCTGCTTCATCAACAATCCTGTATTTAAAGTCATATCTCTTTGACAATTGAATCATTACGTCTTCCAATGTATTTTCTGAAAATACCAGATATTTATCTCTCCAGCTATGTTCTTTATCCGGATCAAAGAATTGTTTTTGATATTCTCCCGTAAACTTTGATACTTTAATCAATTCCCCCGGAGTTAAAGTAACTGAGTCACCCGTTCGCTCAAGTATTGCTTCAATACTCCCTGCATCCAGAGAAACCTCCAGTGTTTTGGATTCTTCATAAGCCAGGACATTAAACTTTGTTCCATGAACCTGTATCACCATTTCATTAACCTTAACCTGAAATAGCCGGTCTTTATCTTTTGCAACATCGAAATAGGCCTCTCCTTCCATTTTGACAATACGGTTTTTCTTACCAAACTTTCCGGGAATCCATATTCGCGAATCTGAATTTAACCAGACCTTTGTACCATCTTCAAGTTCTAAAAACAATTGCTCTCCTTTCGAAGCATGGATCATCTCAAATTCATTGTTCCTCCAGTCATTTTTCAGGAAGTACAAACCCGTCACTGACAATAATAAAAGAGGAATTACGATCGCTGCATATTTTAAGAAGATCTTGAAATAGTTCTTTTTGGTAATCTGCTGTTCGATCTTTTTAAACAGTTCTGTTTGCGTATGCCGATCTGTCTCGCATTCCCCAAAAACAAGGAAAGGACTATTTTCATCCATATCCTTTAGAATCTCCGGATCCATTTCTGCGTTTTTTATCCGAGAATAAAATTCAGTTTCTTCTGACTTCGACAATTCATTATTAATATATTTTTTAAATAGATCATTATTATTCATTTTCCATCTTGTTTTTTATAAATACGATTCAACAAAAAAAAGGTATTAGCAGAACCAATACCTTTTAATATTTTTTCACTTTAACGTAAGAATCCACAATAACAATAACAGACCTGCGTATTCTTTCATGTGGAATCTTAATTCCTTTATTAATTGTGTGTATTGTACTTTAACCGTATTTATCGAAATATCTAATTCATCGGCTATCTCCTGATTGGAATATCCGTTATATATTTTCAATCGACAAATTCTTTGCTTTTGGGGAGATAAACGGCTTATGGCAACACCCAGGTTTTCTGAAACCTCTTTTTCTTCTAGTTCCTTAGTAATTGATTCCGAGACCCAGTCCATCGATGTTTGCTTTATCTCCTCATGCTTTAAATAAATAGTAGCCTTGTGTTTAAGCAGATCCAAAACAATATGCTTCAATATCGTAAACAGATAATTAGATAGGGTTTCGGAAGAATTAATCAACCCTTTTTGCTCCCAAAGCTTGACAAATAAGGTCTGAACGGCATCTTCAGCTAAACAGTCATCCTTTAAATAACGGTTAGCAAAACTCAATGCCGGTCCATAGTATCGATCATAATATTTTGCAAAAGATTTTATATCCCCATTTTTAAATTGATCGAAAAGATTATTGTTAGTTGTTGTATTATTCAATTTGGTTAAATTTAGGTTTTCTCATCTTATTGGTTGAATAAACAGGAAGATTTCAACCAAATAAATTCTCATTATTTAATCAATATTGCAAAAATAATAAAAACAAACGATTAAGATTAATTCTTATATTATTATTTTAATCATAGCTATTACTGTCTTAAATTTTATTATCTGATACATTAACACGCTTGTAACACTTCTGCAATACGGACGGAATAGGGATTTACTTATTTTGCTTTTCTTATTTTATACTTATTGTAATGAAACAAATTATTCTCTTCATTTTAGTTTTTATCGCAGGCATAGCGAACGCACAGAGTAAATTACATTCTCATAACGATTACGAACAGGAAAGACCTTTTTTTCTGGCTTACGAAAACGAGTTTGAATCCATTGAGGCTGACATATTTCTGGTCGATGGTGAGCTATATGTAGCTCATGACAGAGAGGATATTCGTCCCGAACGCACATTAAAGAATTTATATCTGAACCCGATACGTGAAATTATGGGCAAGCAGGACAATCAGATATATGCTTCAGGAAAGCCTTTGCAACTTTTGATTGATTTGAAAACCGGATATAAAGAGACCTTGCCTGTTTTGGAAAAACAACTGTTGGAAACAGCGGCTTATTTTGATCTGAAACAAAATCCATCGGGCGTAAAGGTTGTTATCAGCGGTTCGACCCCTCCTGCTGCTGAATTTAAAAATTACGCGGATATTATATTTTTCGATGGAAGACCTACGCTGAAATATAATGCGGCGGAATTAAAGCGAATTGGAATGATCAGTGACGACTACAAAAATTTCGCTACCTGGGATGGGACCGGTTCCCTGACCGAATCGGAGAAGAAGAACATCGAAAACTTTGTTCTGTCGGCGCATCAGTCGGGAGTACCTGCCAGATTCTGGGGATGTCCGGACAATCCGAATGCCTGGAAAACATACCTTGATTTGAATTTCGACTTCATCAATACGGATAAAATTCAGGATCTACGAAGCTTCATTGATCAGAAATAGAACAATCTGTCTTTTTGATTGAATAACAAACGAATAAGCATCATTTTGATTATTTTACAAGGTCTGTAATTTAGAACAAAGCCGAAGCCTTTTCTATCGGTTTTTGTCTAAAATCAGACTTTTCGACTGCATCTTCGACACAAGATGCGGGTTACTCTAAAATTTAACACCGCGAAAAAATATTTTCGCCTTGAGAAAATATTTTTTCGCCTTGAGAAAATATTTTTTCGCCCTTTGTTTTTTTATTTTAATACCTATCAAATTCTCGCCAAGTTCGTATTGCCAGGCAAAAACGCCCTTTTTTTGTAATTTTTCATTACTACCGGACTCATAATCATCCTAATTGATTATTATACAAACACTTACACTAACCCCAAATACAGCCCACAGAATCGTCATACAGATCTTGAAAAATAAATAACTCATTCTGAGCGATTAGCAAAATACAAAAAGTCAGTAAAAGACTCCAAATACCTCAATTAAGTCAAATTCCTTTTTAATCGGTAAAACAGCCCTATTCGTCGATAAGAACATCCCTTATATCGGGTTAGCTATGCTTGCATACAATAAATCCGTTCATTTGTATGCACACGATTTGATTATCTAAAGCTAAATCAAATGAAACTATACCTGACACTTACTATTTTTTGGAGTTGTTGTTTCTCTATCTTTACTCAGGAAAATAATACAACTATCTACGAGAATAAATACAAAAGCAATCTTCTGCCTCTTATAGGAGATACGCTTCTGAATGAATCCCTGCTGAACAGTTCATCCTTTATTGAATTTATCGACAAAAGTTCTCTTTTAGAAATTCAGACCCAACTGGAAAGTGTCTTTATTTTACCTAATGACACTTCTTATTTTATGCGCAGAGCCATGCTTTGGAGTATGCTCTATAACAAGGAAAGCCAACGCATCGGAGAAGAATACAGACAGATGTTTAATAATGTCATGTCTAAATCATTTTTCAAAGAATTACAGAAAACCCGTCCGCCCGTTATCTACTCGGGTTGCCTGGATCCGGTTGAATTGATTCGTAGTCATAAACAGGCTAAAAGGGCCGAGAAGGCTCGTGAGATCATTGCGAAGCTGAATCGGATAGAGGAAAAGGATTCGGTGCTGAAACGATTATATCTTTTGGAAAATGCCTCTGTCATTTCCGATGCTCTGAATGAAATTCTGGAAAAGCGAAAGGATACCACAACAACCGTATCCGTACATCCCGACAGTCAGAAACACTCGTCGGTTAAATAAGGGTTTTCATCGATTAGTTCAGCCCGTATATCGTTACCTCTTTTATAAGAGCTGCCTGATCGGTTTCTTTGAAACAAAAAAATGAATGCAGATGAAAAAACAAATGATTTTATATCTCCTGATACTGGCAGGTTCTGTATCTCTCTTTGCTCAGAGCGATAAAAAAGAACAAACCTTTACGCTCAAAGAAGCTATAAACTATGCTTTGAGTAGCAATTACGGTCAGCAGATTCTTGAAATTTCCAAAGCGGGAACAAAAGAAGAGGTGGCTCAGTCCAAAAGAGATTTATTACCCGATTTGCAGGGATCTGTTTCTCAGAGTTATTCAAACAACGGAAACAATGGTTCGTATAATCTGAATACCTCTATGACATTATGGAAAGGCGGTCAGCAAATGAATGCCATTAAACGTGCGAAAGTTGCTTATTCCCAAAGCGATTCGAAGATAATTCAAGCTCAGAATAACCTGATGATAGACATTATACAGGCATATCTTTCCGTAATTATGAATGAAGAACTGCTTGAGTACCAAAAGTCGGTTGCTGCCATCAGTAAAGAAATGATGAATCAGGGTCAGATCCGATATAGAGCCGGAGAAATTCTTGAGAGTGATTACCTGCTTCTCCAGGCTCAGTACACTTCCGATTCTTATGCACTGACCAACAGCGAAATTAATCGGGACAATGCTTTACTGGATCTGAAAAAGCTATTGTGTATAAATCCGGATACGCCTGTAAAAGTAGAGCATCCTCAATCCTTCTCACTGGAAGCTCTGGCGCTCCCGCCTTTAAATACGGTTATCGAACAAACGCTTGCCTGGCTGCCTGACCTACAAATCACGTCACGCAATATTGATTTGGCGGAACTGGATGTAAAGATTGCTAAAGGAGGGTATTCACCTACTCTTTCTTTAAACGGTTCTATAGGTACTAATTATAACGGAACAGGAAACGGTAGCTGGGGCAGTCAGTTCAACGATAATCAGATGCAACAGGTTTCTGTGTCGATCAGTGTCCCGCTCTGGAACAAAGGAAAGACCCGATCGAATGTAAAACAGGCAAATTTCCGCCTTCAGCAGGCTCAACTTGAAGATGCTCAGACTGAACTGAATCTGGTGACTTCACTCGAAAAAGAATATTTGAATGTCACTTCACTTCGCGAAAAGTATCAGGCTGCACAAATAAGTAATGACGCTTATGCCGAGAACTTCCGTGTTTTCACGACTAAGTTTGACAAAGGGGCTGTCTCAACAACAGATCTGCTACAACAACAAAACTCCTATTTGAATGCATTAAACAACTATATCCAGAGTAAATACAGTTATTGGTTCAACCGCAAAATGATTGATGTTTATATGGGCAATGAAATAAATAATTGACAACTATGAAGAAAAAGAATATCATCCTGATCAGCTCAATACTATTAGCGGGTGTAGCCTGCGTCTGGTTTTTCGCATTCGGAAAACCGAAAGATATGTATATGCTACGGACAACAAATCCACAGGAGGGCGAACTTGAATTAAGTGTCACAGCAAGCGGAAATATACAGCCTGTAACGAAAGTAGAAGTCGGTACTCAAGTTTCAGGAATCGTAACCCGGATCTTTGTGGATTTCAACTCTCAGGTCAAAGAAGGACAGTTATTAGCCGAACTGGATAAAGCAACCCTTAGTGAGCGTGTCCGTCAGGCAAAGGCTTCGTATGAGAATGCCGAAAGTGATCTGAAACTTGCCAAACTTAGTTACGAGCGTACCAAATCATTATATGATCAGAAAGCCTCCACTCCTGCTTCGCTGGAAGAAGCAGAGAATCGTCTGGCAAATGCGAAAGGTAAAGTCATTACGACAAAAGCCGACTATCAGCAATCGCTGGTCAATCTCTCTTATGCCGAAATTTATTCACCGATTTCGGGCCGTGTTCTGAACAGAGCCGTTGACGAAGGTCAGACAGTTGCAGCTTCTTTTAATACGCCAACCCTTTTCACGATAGCCAATGACCTGACTAAAATGCAGGTGGAAGCGAATGTGGATGAAGCGGACATAGGTCGAATCAAAGTCGGACAAAAAGCTATTTTCGATGTCGATACTTATCCGGGCGAGGTATTTAACGGTACTGTTTCACAAATACGTCTCGAACCTACCGTTTCAGCCAATGTCGTTACTTATACGGTTATTATTGATGCGCCGAATCCCGATGAGAAACTATTCCCGGGAATGACTGCCAATACGACTATTACGACTCAATCATCCCGCGGAATAATTGTTCCTGCCGAAGCGCTTTATTTCAGTCCCGATGCTTCTAAGATCAAAGAACCTATTCTTCAGTCAAAAGATCAGGAA
The DNA here is from genome assembly GCA_002471225.1 of Porphyromonadaceae bacterium UBA7332. Classification (GTDB taxonomy): domain Bacteria; phylum Bacteroidota; class Bacteroidia; order Bacteroidales; family UBA7332; genus UBA7332. The sequence continues at coordinate 60,975 of DKPO01000018.1, read as the reverse complement.
TCAGGCAATAGCTCTAATCATATTTGGGTAAAAGGAGCTGAGGGACTTCGCTCAGTTTCGGTTAATGTCGGAGAATCGGATGGTGTAAACACGATTATTAAATCCGGTATCCAGCGTAATGACGAAATAATTCTTGGTATTGAAGCCATTGATCCGAAGTCAAAAACAGAAGGGGCCAGCTTTTTCCCTAAACCACCCAAAGGAGGACCGGGAGGCGGACCGGGTGCTATGATGCATTAACAACCGTTTGAACTTAGCAGAAAATAATATGACAAATAAGGAAGTCTTAAAAATAGAACAATTGACCCGTACTTTCGAAATGGGCAGTGAGAAGGTTCATGCTTTACGCGGTATTTCATTTTCGGTTAATGAGGGAGAATTTGTATCGATTATGGGTACAAGCGGATCGGGAAAAAGTACTTTACTGAATATACTGGGCTGTCTGGATAAACCGACTTCCGGAGAATATTTCATTGACGGTATCGCTGTTTCAAAACAAAACGATCAGGCGCTGTCCTTGCTTAGAAACCGTAAGCTTGGATTTGTATTCCAATCCTATAACTTGTTGCCTCGTACCTCTGCGGTAGAGCAGGTTGAACTACCTCTGCTTTACAACCCTGACATTAAATCCAGAGAACGTAAAGAGCGTGCTAAGTTTGCTCTTGAACAGGTCGGACTACAAGATCGGATGAACCATTTTCCGAATCAACTGAGCGGAGGACAACAACAGCGTGTGGCTATTGCCCGCGCATTGGTTAACGACCCTGTGATGATCTTAGCCGACGAAGCGACGGGAAACCTCGATACAAGAACTTCGTATGAAGTGATGTCTTTGTTTCAGCAATTGAATGCGCAGGGCAAAACCATCTGTTTTGTTACACATGAGCCGGATATTGCGAATTTTACTACCCGATCTATACGTTTAAAAGACGGATTAATTATCACCGATACGCCAATTATGACTCAAAGTGCTGCTTTAGCATTAGCGTCTCTACCTAAGAATCAGGATTATGAAATGGTATAACTACATAAACATCGCTTATCGGGCTTTGCTCAGAAACAAAACCCGTGCATTTCTGACAATGCTCGGAATCATTATCGGTATTGCATCGGTTATTGCTGTTGTTTCTCTGGGCTCGGCTTCGACAAACAATATCCGCAATGAGATTGCATCTACCGGGACAAACATGATTTTTATTTCTCCTGCTCAACAACAAAGAGGCGGGATCAATATGGGAGCCGGCGATGCTAAATCTCTGACGGAATCAGATCTGAAAGCTTTGAAAAAGGAGTGTAAGCTAATCACAAATGTGTCTCCTTCGGTCAATATCAGTGGCCAGTTAGTTGCCGGAACAAATAATACACCGACATCTCTGAGCGGTGTGGACGTCACGTTTCAGCATATTCGCGATTTGAAAATGCAAAAAGGTATCTTCTTTTCAACAACCGATGTGGAAACCGCGGCTAAAGTCTGTGTGATCGGTAAAACGATCGTTGATAAACTTTTTCCTGACGGAAGTGATCCGATTGGCAAAACCATACGTTTTAAGAATATCCCGTTGAAAATCATCGGTGTATTGGAAGAGCGCGGACAAAACGGGATGGGACAGGATCAGGACAATGTAGTGTATCTCCCCTATTCGACTGTTCAGAAACGGATGCTTGCCATTACGCACTTTAATTCAATTTTCGCGAGTGCGGTATCGGAAGAAGAGTCTGAAAATGCCGTTACGGAGATCAAGTCTGTAATACGTCGCGCCCACAAACTCAAACCGTCCGATACGGATGATTTTGATATCTTTACACAAGCCGAAATGCTCTCCATGGTTTCCAATGTCACAGGAATGCTTACGGCACTTCTGACCTCTGTTGCAGCTATTTCACTGCTTGTAGGCGGAATCGGGATTATGAATATTATGTATGTAACCGTTACGGAACGGACAAAAGAAATCGGATTGCGCATGTCAATCGGTGCACAAAAACAATTTGTACTGATGCAGTTTTTATCCGAATCGATCATACTCTCGCTAATAGGCGGATTTTTAGGCATTTTGTTGGGTATTATCGTAAGCTATCTGGTATCTTTGTTTCTGAACTGGGAGTTTGTTCTGAATATCGGTTCTGTACTGCTTGCCTTTGGTGTTTGCTTTGCCGAGGGTATATTCTTTGGTTGGTATCCGGCTAAGAAGGCCTCTCAATTAGACCCTATAGTTGCATTAAGATATGAATAACAAATCAAATAAGATACTCGAAATCGCTATCCATACATCCGTCTGGACAGGCTTTCTGTCGATGCCCTATTTATTGGCTTTTGCGACAGGCTCTCATTATCCGCCTTTTGATCCGGGAGCCTTCGTTATGCCTTTGCAGGTTATCTTTGTGTTCTACCTGAATTACCTCTGGCTGATCAGAAAATTTCTGTTCACAAAGCGGATCGGATTGTTTATTCTCATTAATCTCGTTGCTATAATTTCGTTGACTGTCTGTGTCGGATACCTTCATTCTATGGCAGGGCCGCCGATGAAACATCCCGACGGAATGGGACATCCGGAAAGCGGATTCATTCGCTCTTTCTTTATGGTATTGGTTCAATGCTTTTTTGTCGGACTCAGCGTAGCGGTTAAGGTAACGGGACAATGGTATGAGGAGAAACAAAGGGTTCAGGAACTCGAAAAGGCACGCACAGAAGCCGAACTTCAGGAACTGAAAAACCAGCTAAACCCTCATTTTCTTTTTAATTCGCTGAATAACATATATGCATTGATTGACCTGGATAAAGACAAAGCCCAGGTATCGATCATCAGTCTGTGCGAGATGTTGCGCTATCAGTTATACGAGGCAAACCGCGAAACAATCTCTTTAGATAAGGAGATAGAATTTGTCCGGAATTATTGCGATCTGATGCGTTTGCGTTTACCACGGCAAGTTTCACTCGAACTGGATCTTGAAGACAACGATACTAAAAGACAAATAGCCCCTCTGTTGTTTATTACACTGGTGGAAAATGCCTTTAAGCACGGGATCAGTCAAAGCAAACCTTCGCATATATCCATTCGTATTTATTGCGAATACGACAATATCATTTGTTACGTGCGAAATACGAATTTCCCTAAAACCGATCAGGACCGCAGTGGTTCAGGGATAGGCCTCGATAATCTGAAACGCCGGTTGGAGCTTCTTTATCCGAACCGCCATCAGTATCAGAGTCAACTGATCGGCGACGAATATGTTTCACTCTTAATCATTCGTGCAGAAAAATGATACGCTGTGTAATTGTGGATGATGAGCCTTTGGCTGTATCTATACTGGAATCTTATGTGAATAAAACGCCGTCTCTTGAATTGGTCGGCAGTTTTACCAATGCGTTTGAAGCGCTTACTTTTCTTCAGACTGAAAAAGTCGATTTGTTGTTTCTGGACATTCAGATGCCTGAAATAACGGGGCTGGAACTGGCTGCAAGTATTGATGCCTTTACAACGAAGATTATTTTCACTACGGCTTTTAATCAATATGCCTTAGAAGGTTTTCGGGTCGATGCGCTGGATTATTTATTAAAACCAATTAGTTACCCCAATTTTCTGAAAGCTGTAAAGAAAGTGCAACGCTTCAGCGAAACAGTTAGCGAAGCGGATCATTTTCTGATCGTGAAATCAGATTATCGGGTACTGAAAATAGACTATAACGATATCCTTTATATCGAATCTTTGCGGGACTACGTACTGATTGCGCTCGAAAACGGAACGGAGGTTAAAACATTATCGACACTCAAAGCGATCGAAGCCGGTTTGTCATCTCCTCCCTTTTATCGGGTACATCGTTCCTTTCTGGTGAATGTCCGGAAGGTGAATGTCATGGAAAGGAACTGCATCGTATTTGGTAAGAAACTAATCCCTATTTCCGAATCTTATCGTGAAGATATCATGAAAATCATTCAAATGTGATTCTTTTTACTGTTTTCCAGCAAACTCAATGCTTCCTGAATAATGGATTCGGGATAAGCATTGAGTTGCAATATCCTGATCGCATTACGTGTTGTCAGCACTCCTCTCTTCAGTTTATAATCAAAATGAATCGCATCTCCCGACACGGTTTCCGTAAAATGGTATAACTCATAATTCTTTTCCAGTAAAGCCGCCAATTCGATATCATGCGTTGATACGAAAACCATATTCTCTTCCGGATCAGCCAAAAAATTCAAGACCGCTTTCCCGGCAGCAATCCGTTCCTGCGTGTTTGTTCCTTTGTATAGTTCATCCAGCAGAAATAACTTCGTACCGCTCTTTGTACTTGCCTCAATCATTTTACCGATGGTCTGTACTTCTTTCTGATAGTAACTCACCCCTTCGTTCAGACTGTCCGTTATACGTATGGATGAATAAAGGGCAAAGGGCGACAATCGGATTGATTTGGCAAAAGCGGTATTCAGGGTTTTAGCACTCAGAACATTCAGGGCTACAGCTCGTATAAAAGAAGTCTTCCCTGCCATATTCGATCCCGTGAGCAAGACTGATTTTCCTTCTGTATCCAGCGAATTAGGCACACAATCCCCAATCAGCGGATGATACAGATCCGTAAAACTTAATTCAGCCTTCACCTCATCTCCCCATGCAGGAAGCGTATAAAAAGATAATTGTTTTCTCAGTCTGTAAACCGATAAATAACTGTCGATACGCCCTACAAAAGTAAACAGCGTCTCAACCTCCTGCTGATGCTTCTTTAGTTTATCCAGCAGGCGATATGCCCACAAGGGTTCGATAAGAAAAAATACTTTGAGATAATCAAAAACGAGATATAACAGAGACAAAAGCGAATCATCACTTTTACTTTCCAGCGTAAACAGCTGCATTTTATATTTATCGCCCGAAAGCTTTTTCACAGCCACTCTTTCTTTTTCGTAATCTCCATTCTTCACCATGTCCAGCAATCCCTCTGCGGCACAAATCAAGCTATACAAGGGAGGTATCGAGTCCTGATACATAAACATAATCCGCTTATTATGCAGATGAATCATCAAATTGATCAGCAGTACACCGAATAGAAGAAACAAACAAGCAGGTTCCCAAAACGACACCACCAATAAGAGCAAAGGCAGAAGCGATAATAACTCCATCCAGCCATAATAAAAAGGTTTCGTAAAGGAAAGGTCCAGAAATAAATGCGGCAGATAATACGCTTCTCTGCGCTTCAACCGACTCAAAAGTTTCTGCAATACTCTGCAAAGACTCTCATCCCGATCCATTCGCCCGATCCAGGATTCCTGCTCTTCAAAATCTATAGACTCCTTATCCGTCAGCAAACGGCTATAAAGATACTGTTCACCTACAATTGACTCCGTGCGATCTGCAAAAAGAAAGAATTCGTTCAGATCAATATCCTCACACATGGTTTCTGGCAATATCCGTTCGCCCGCCCCGCACTTCCTGTTCCGGCAATAATAATCCACTTTATCCCAGTCCGTCATCTTCGGATCAGACTCAAAACTTTTTTCTATTCGACGCTGAGGCTTCACCCGATCTTTCAATATATAAAATGAGTCTTTAATGGCCATTGATTCTACTCTTTATCATTAGTAATCAGTTGCAAGATAGATGTTTTGAAGTAATAAAAAACAATTTTACCGAGAAAGTATCCTAAAAAAGGCTGCCACAAGAATTATTCCCGCAGCAGCCCTCAACTATAAAGCCCTTTAACCTTACTACTCTGAAATCTATTAGATTACTTAATACTTAAACCTTACTCTTTTAATCTATATTAGGAGAATTCCATTTCTTCGTTTCGGTGCATTTTAAATCGACAACTTCTGTTCCGATCTGAGCCTTAAAGTCTCCTTTTTCCAGTATCCATTTACCATCATGCCCGACAAATGCTAAGTCCGAACCTTTGATCTTTATGGTCACTGATTTAGTCTCTCCAGGTTCTATCTGTATCTTTTCGAAACCACGTAATCTCCGGTTGTCAGGACTTAATGATGCAAAAAGGTCACTAACAAAAAGCATCGCAACTTCTTTACCCGATCTGGCACCTGCATTCTTTACGTCAATCTGAAAAGTTAATTCATCAGTCGCAGTAAAATCAGTTTTACTTAGTCGTAAGTTTGAATACTCAAATTTCGTATAACTCAACCCATAACCAAATGCCCATTGAACAGAGGCTACTGCATCGTAATTATAGGCTCCTGCCATAACATCTGTGTTTTCAGATGGCTTATAGTCGTATGTCAATAATGAATTAGCCGATAGCGGATACGTATATGGCAACTTTCCACTAGGATTGACATCACCCCAGAGAATATTCGCAAGTGCATCTCCTCCGTAATTTCCAGGATAATATATTTGAACAATACCCTTTATCAATGGCTCAATATCTGAGATCACGCGCGGGCGCCCTTCCGATAAAACAAGTATGATCGGTTTTCCTGTTTTAGCTAATGCTTTTGCCAAATTCTGCTGATTCTCACTTAAGTCCAGAGTATTCAGGTTCCCAGGCGTTTCACAGTAGGAATTCTCACCCAGACAAAGAACTATATAATCTACAGATCTGGCAGCAGTCACAGCTTTTTCGATCTGTGGTGTTTTTTCTTCGTAGTATTTCGCATCTCCTGTCGCAAACTCGATACCCGGTTCATAAATCACATTTTCTTTACCGATCTTCGTTTGAATCGCCTCCAGAATCGTGTTGTAATCCGAAGCATACTGATCTGCTTTCTCTCCTTGCCAGCTAAGGGTCCATCCTCCATTCAAAGAACGCATTGTATTCGCAGCAGGACCTGCTACTAACACCCGCTTATTCTTCAATAACGGAAGTACTGAATCTTCATTTTTAAGCAATGTTATAGACTCTTCAGCTGAAGATAAAGCTAATTTAGCATGTTCTTCTGATCCGAATAACGGATAATCAGAAGGATTTGTTATCGGCTTATCAAAAAGTCCCAGGCGAAATTTCATTCTTAGAATACGGCGAACCGCATCGTCTATTCTTTCCATTTTCACTTCACCCTCCTCGACTAACTCACGCAGTAAAACCGGAAACTTAAGATCGTATGGATCCATGCTCATGTCTATTCCTGCATTAATAGCCAATTTTATTGCTTCTTTTTTAGTCGGAACGATTTTATCCCGATTAAATATATTATTAATATCAGCCCAATCCGTAACAATAACCCCATCCCAGTTCAAATCTGTTTTTAGCCATTGAGTCAGATATTCAGCATTTATATGATATGGCAACCCGTTATTTAATCCCGAATTGACCATAACAGACAATGCTCCTGCTTTTATAGCATCTAAGAAAGGAGCAAAGTGTCGTTCTCTCATCTCCTGTTCTGAAATCGAACTAGGTGTTCTATCTTTTCCGGATACACTTACCCCATAGCCCATAAAGTGTTTCAAACAAGAGGCTACATGGGTATTCCCTATTTTATCCGGATCATTACCTTGATACCCTTCCACACATGCAACTCCCATTTGAGAGACTAAGTAGCTATCTTCGGAATACGTTTCCCACATCCGGCTCCATCGGGCATCTCTGCCTAAATCCAGAACGGGAGAAAAATTCCATGGAATACCGGAAGCCCTAGTTTCATAAGCCGTAACAGCTGCTCCTTGTTTTACCAGTTCAGGATTAAATGTAGCCCCCATTCCTATTTGCTGTGGGAAAAGAGTCGCACCAATCGTATAGGTTACACCATGAATCGCATCAACCCCATAAACCATCGGTATCCCGCCATTCGCTAATGCCTTCTCCTGCATTTTTTTCAAATTCTTATACCACTCTTGTGTTGTTTGAGGTGTATTTGAAAATGTATTCAATATGGATCCTATCTGGTATTTCACAAAGACTGTATCCAAAAGAGAATCCTCTAATTCAAATGGGGCATGTGAAACAAATGGGCCTCCTTTTGTAAGAACATCTATCGTAAGCTGAGTCATCTGACCTACTTTCTGTTCGAGAGTCATTTTTGAGAGAACGCTATCAACCTTCATTTCGATCGGATTATTTCGTTCTGAGCCTGTATTTTTTATTTTTGTTTCACAAGAAGATATTAGCATGCTTAGCGCTAAAATGGCTCCTAGTGATGATATATTTCTTCTCATCATTACTTTTTTTAATTATTGTTTTTGAAAAACTCTCACATAATCAACTTCCATCACAACAGGCGAATCAAAAATTGAATCATCAACACCTTCTTTTCCTCCCCACATTCCACCAATAGCCAGATTAAGTATCAGAAAATGGGGCTTGTTAAATGGCCAGTTTTCTATTGTCTTAACCGATGGGGCCAAAGTAGAGAAATAGGGGTTATCGGGATCATCCACATAAAACTCGATCTTATCCGGGGTCCAGGTGATACCATAAGTATGCCATTGATTTTCGTTTTCTACTTCAGTCTGCCCTTTAATTTGATTATTATTCATATGATTAAAGTCATAACTGTGAATCGTTCCGTGAATGACATTACTATCATACCCCACATATTCCATTATATCAATTTCGCCACAGCGCGGCCATTGATTGGATGAAATATCCGAGCCGAGTGTCCAGAAAGCAGGCCAGGTACCTCTGCCTAAAGGCAATTTCATTCTGGCTTCAATTCGTCCGTATGTAAACTCTTTTTTTCCTTTCGTATTAATCCGAGCCGAAGTGTAACTACCAAATTCCTGCTTATCATTTACTTTCTTAGCATAGATCCTGAGTGTTCCGTCCGAAACCGTGTGATTCCCTGTTGAACGATAATTCTGCAACTCATTATTCGCGATATATCCCGTTTCGTTTGTCCAGAATAATGAATTGAGGGAAGTTCCCTCAAATTCATCACTCCAAATCAATTTATACGTTTGAGCAGAATCATTACCCGGTACTTCAATAGCTGTTTTTCCGGATAAGTCATTACCCGCACAAGATTGCATAAACAAAAAGCACACAAAAAAACTAAATACTTTTATCATAATGTGTTGCTTTTACCGGCTGCCGGCTTGAAGGTCCATACCCAACCCGTTCCTCTTGATGGCAAATTCGGAACAAACAAGATTAATTCATCTGCTGTAAGTTTCTTTATTTCATATTCTATGACATCAATATCTGCAGGATCTGATTGTCCGGGAATATTCGCATTTCCAAAAACAGTCAATTTAGAATAATCGGCATTAAACTTAAAGCTTGTTCCATCTACCTGAGCTGATTCAGAATCCTGCTGGTATATATAATTTGCACCTCCATTCAGATTAAAGGTCATGACAGCATCCGGGTCTGAAGGTGGAACTCCGGTTCCTCCGGCATTCCACCAAATAGTCTGCCAGTTAGCCGGATCAGCCATAGCCCACCAAACAGGACCACCACTAGCATTCCACGGATTATTTTTATAAAAAACCCATGACTTTCCTTCCAATTTTGGCCCAACCAGATAGTAGTACGGTTGTGGTAAGCTATCTGTCATCTCAGTTATGGTTACCTCAATCGTTTTTGAAACAAATTTTGCACTTCCTACATCTCCATTCGGATCCATATAAGGTGTTGTTATCTTATATGTAAAGACATGCGTTCCTGTAAAAGGAAAGATTACATTGACTTCATTCGTGAATTTCTTATCGACAATATAATCCCAATAACCACAAACACCGGGAGTATTCATTTGAAGCGTAAGATTATTCCCTCCGGCTTGTGATTGAATAACCTTCAATTCTACATCTTCTAAATTAAAGCTGTTGGAGAGTTTTATATCCTCTGATATTGGGTCACAAGCAATTACAGCGAAACCTCCGATTGCCAGAACTATATTTTTTATTCGTTTCATAATTCGTATATTATTATAATTACCAACCCGGATTTTGCTCATATACGCCATTTGACAATGCGATTTCAGACTCTGGTACCGCCACTAAACCTTTCGTTTCCTTACGATAGGTATTCGAATACACTCCGTCAACATTATCATTCTTCACATTTGCTGTAACGCCAAAATAGTTTTTATCATTACCGCCATTGACATCTCCCCAGCGAACAAGATCAAACCAGCGGAGACCTTCGAAAGCGAACTCATAAGCTCTCTCTTTCTTAATTGCTTCGAGACTGTAAGTTGTAGCTGCAAGTCCGGCACGGGCACGTACTTTATTTAATCCATCTGCTGTTTCGCTCAGCTCAGAATGCATCAAAAGAACATCCGAAAAACGCATATAAAAGAAGTCCTGAGCTGCCCACAATTGCATAGGATCTCCATTATTCATTTTATACAGATAGTAAAACATACCTTTGATTCCATCTTTACCATCATTAACCAAAGAGATATATTTCATATTAATATAACCTGTATTCTCATCTCCTTTATCGGGGTTCCATGACTGTGTACCAAAGTCTTCACTTCCCATTGTAAGCACAGAGGCCTGTTTACGTTTATCCTCTGCAGACCATGTATCCACAAACACCGGGTGAACTGGTCCCCATCCCCAACCTGTATAAAAAGGCACCATTGAATAATCCCGGATACCAAAGAATAGACAGGTACGGTTATTGTATTTCTGACCGATATCCCAATTTGCAAGACCATAACGCAATGCAAAAATCACCTCTTTGTTTCCTGTTCCGATCGTTGTACCATTAGGACCATCCTGCCCTACCCATGACAAATTATTCTCCTCTGCCCATGGTAAAGGGAGCGGAGCCTCAGGAGCAAACTCTTTTGAGCTTTTATTGACATAAGAATAAGGCCACAGATTTCTGAAATCAGGAGTCAATTCAAAACCGCTTTTTGTGATAACATCATTCAAATGATTAATCACTTCCTGCTTAGTCAATGCTCCACCCTCATACAAAGGAAGTTCGGATGCAGGCGCTCCTTCTATATTCGTCATATAGCCTGTGTAATATAAAAACACACGAGCCAGGAAGGACTTTGCAACCCAGAGATTTGCATGTCCGTACTCCGTTACCGGCATAGACGTTACAGGATCCTCCGTGAATAAAGAGATTGCTTTTAGCATATCTGATGCTATCACGCTATATGTCTCTGTATATGAAGCCCGGGGAGCCTTTCTATCCGATGATGATGATAAAATAAGTGGCATACCTCCGAAGAATTTAGCTGCCCGAAACATTAGAAATCCACGCATAAAATAGGCCTCCCCTATGGATCTGTTTTTAAATGCCAAAGCTTCGCTTTCTGTTTGAAAATAAGCACTGTAATTATTCTTTTCTACAGCCTCTATAATTGCATTCGCACGCGCAACTCCATTATACGTTTCTACCCATAAGTCTTTATAGGTATCATCGGTCGGGTCTAAAAAACGATCGATATTCTTTGCTGCTATATCATCGGGACCGCCTCCTCCAAACATCAGGTCTGACATCAGATTGGCCGCAATATGCTCTTCACTTGTTACTCCCCCTACATAAAGGGCACTGTAAACCCCATTCATGGCCTCTTGAATATCTTTGGGTGTACGATAAAATGTTTCTACATTTTTATCATATAAGTTATTCGTATCCAGAAAATCCGTGCAGGATACAGAAGATAAGCCAACGACCAGAGTCGCTATATATATTAGTTTATTCATGTTATTACTTGATTATGTTATTTTAAAATCATATTTAATCCAAACATTACGGTACGAGGAAGAGGATATAATCCTAAATCTACACCTCCGCCCCAACTTGTTCCACCATTATAACCGACCTCCGGATCCATACCGTTATAGCCTGTTATTGTAAATAAATTATTGACAGACACATAAGCTGAGACGCCACTTAATAATGGGACTCTTGTCAGTAATTTATCGAAGCGATAACCCACTGTCAGGTTATTCATTCTGAAATAATCTGCATTATGCATATAAATATCAGATATCAGATTTGTATTCGCATTTGAATTATAGGTTAAGCGAGGCAGCTTATTCGAAGTTCCTTCTCCATGCCAGCGATTAAATATATCTGTCGTATAATTTTCCCATGGTTTATCTGACCACGAGCGATAGGATTGCATAACCTGCATACCGAATTTTCCGGAGAAAGCAGCATTAACAAAAATGCCTTTCCATTCTACATTAAACTGGGCTCCTAATTCGAAATCAGGATTTGGCTTCCCTAGCTTGGTTTTATCTTTATCATCGATAATACCATCATTGTTCATATCTACGAATCTCACATCACCCGGTTTACGTCCCACTCCTGCTTCACTTGCTATAACCATTGGCTTCCCGTCAGGTCCGACATAAGCATTTACTTCTGCCTGATTTTGCAAGATGCCATTGGTTTTATATCCGTAGAAATAGCCGATAGGGAAACCTTCCTGAACACGTGCTATATAAGATGTATTTTGCGACAAGACATTCGACGGGCCATTGATTATACCTTCTGAGTTAGCTATTCGTGTTACTTTGTTTTTGTTATAAGCGCCGCTTAAAGTGATGCCATAACTTACTTCCTGTATATTATCATTCCAACTAACCAGTGCCTCTAATCCCGAATTACGAACATCTCCACCATTTATGTAAGGAGCTCCTGCTCCGAATGTTCCTAAAATAGGAGCTACCACTAACCAGTCTTTTGTGTTTTTTTGATACCAGTCAATCGAGGTCGATAATCTGGAGTTTAAGAAACGAAGATCAATCCCCACATTTATTTGCTCCGAAGTTTCCCATGTCACATCCGGATTAGGGACATTTGAAGGATAAGCGGATAAACCGGGTACTTCTTTATTAGATCCGAAATAATAACCGTTCGGATTCTGACCGATATTAGCCAGATAAACGAAATTATTAATATTCTGATTACCATTTTGCCCCCAGCTTGCACGCAGTTTACCATATCCGAGCCATGCCTGTTCTTTCATAAACTCTTCTGATGAAAAAATCCATCCGGCAGATACAGACGGGAAATAACCCCAACGTTTATCCGGTGCAAAATTTGAAGAAGCATCTGCACGGAATGTTGCATCCAGCAAATATTTTTCCATGTAGTTGTATGATACTCGGGCCATATAGGAGAATATACCTCCTCCCTGTGCACCCCAGTCACGTCCCCATGCTGAAATATCCGTTACCGATGTTGGATTCTGCGTATTACTCAGATAAGCATAATCGCCCGATCCAAACAGCGTATTTATCTTACTTGCACCCATTTCTGTTGCACTTACATACTTAAGCATCTCTGTACCTATTAAGGCACTTACATTATGTTTCTCATTAAAAATACGCTGATAAGTCAATGTATTTGTCCATGTAATATTAGATCCTTCATCCATATTCTGAGATACACCATCAACTAAATTCGCAAAATTCTGATTCAACTGATATTTAGGCGTATAGTTTCGTCCGTTACCCCACCACGCTGTTAAGCCAAAAGAGCTACGAAGTTTCAGATCACGTATTGGTTCAAGAACTCCATAAACATTTCCTACGATGTTATTACCATTACCCCATACATTATTGCGCAAAAAATACATTCTCGCCAAAGGGTTACCATTCGAAATATCATTTGTAAATCCTTGCAGAGAAGGACCAAATCCACCGGTCCAGGTATTTATATTTGCGTTATCCCAATAAGCTGGCGCAATAGGCAATGCTGTTAATGCATTATGTAAGTCATTGTAATAAATATCTCCGGCTGCTACGGATTTACTTTTTGTATTGGTATAAGTCAGATTCTGACCTACTTTAAAAACTTCGAGTCCGTTATCTAATTTGAACACCAGGAGTTCGGAATTTAATCTTGCAGTCATTCGTTTATAAGCTGCATCAATGATATTTCCACCAATAATTCCCTTTTGATCAAAATAAGAAAATCCTCCTGCTATTTTAAAGCTCTTACTGCCTCCGGTTATATTTATTGAATGATTCTGAATGGCAGCATCTTTATCTGTCATCTCTTCAACCCAATTTGTACCTTTCCATCCACCTTCAAGCTTATTCCATACATAATCTCCATATATATTTCCCGTATTGTTCCCGAAAGTATTATTCAAATAAAGATTTCGGTTTTTAACAATATCTTCCCAATTAAAAAGCGCAAGATTTTCATTTGCTCGAGCTTCATTGTTGATAAAGATATACTCCTGTGCATTCAGAGGCGAAAGGTTTTTGTATATATTCTGTACACCATAATAACCGTCATAGCTGACAGTTGTTTCCATGTTACCGCCTACTCCGGCTTTTCCTTTTTTCGTTGTCACAAGTACAACTCCATTTGCCGCACGTGAACCATAGATGGCAGCCGAAGCAGCATCTTTCAAAACATCCAGACTTTCAATATCGCCGGGACTTAAATAGTCAATATTATCCACAGCTATTCCATCAACAATATACAGAGGAGAACTATTTCCAATCGTTCCCATACCACGTATAGTCACCTTTGTTCCTGATCCCGGAGCTCCGTTGTTTCTGGTAATATTCAATCCGGGAACAAGTCCCTGAAGACCTGCCATCGCTGACGTCTGCTTCATGGATTCTATCTGATCTCCTTTAACGTTAGTATTTGCTCCCGTAATCAGTGCCTTTTTCTGTGTTCCATACCCTACCACAACGAGCTCATCTAGTTGCAAAGTCGATTCCTGAAGAGTTACTTCTATATTTGTTTTATTTCCTACAAGAACATCCTGCGGAACATATCCTAAATAATTAATTGTCAAAATGCTTCCACGGTTCTTCACTTCAAGTGTAAAATTCCCATCGATATCTGTTATCGTACCATCTGTCGTACCCTTTATTATTACCGAAGCTCCAACGACTGGCTCTCCGAAAGGGTCAAATACCTTTCCTGTCACTTTTTGTGCATAAGCCTGACTTATACACAAGACCATAATTACAAATAATAATAGTTTTCGCATGTGATTTTAGATTGATTACAATAAATAAAAAGCTCTATACCCTCACTATAAAAGAGGCTACTTTCATTGTCCGGAATTTCTCACATCATTTTTCATGATGTGTTCCTAAATAAAAACGGTTGTAACTCCATAGACATATTCTTTAACATTTTACGATCAAGTACCTTGTTTCATCCTCCATAAAATACATCAATAGTCTTTGTTTTGCTATCACATATATTCTTCCGCTCTGGTATGACAAAACTATATATAATCTATAGAGTTAATTCGGTTGGTAAAGGTAAAAAGTAAGTAATTAAAAAACACAACAAACTAACTATTAGCAACATAAAACAAAAACACATTGTGAAAAAGTAACTATTATGCCTCTCGATAGTAAGCCTGTTTTTATCAAAAAACGACTTCTTTCTAAGTCTTTTTATTGCTCAGCAGCTACAAATGTTTCTTAATTCGCGATTTTAATCTTATTACAAGAATAGATTTGTAATAAGGGACAACTACTTCCTGAATAAAAAAGACTGTCACAAGAAAATCCTGAAACAGTCTTTATTTATATAATTCTTTAATCCTCTACTTTAAAATGAATTGGATTACCAATACTACTATCCGTACTTATCCATAACTGAAAATCACCATTTTCAACAACGTTCTTTCCTTCCGCATTCCAAAATGCCAAATTATCTATCGGCAATTCAAAAACAACAGTTTTCTCTTGACCCGGTTTTAAAAAGATACGTTGAAATCCTTTCAGCTCCTTTACTGGTCTGCTCAAGCTTCCCACCAAATCCCTTATGTATAACTGAACCGTTTCTGTCGCTTCATAGTCACCTGTATTCCTGAGTGTACAACTTGCCTTCAGTATATCCTGTTTGCCAAACACAGGCATATTTAATTCCGGGGTACCATATTCAAATGTTGTATAGCTCAACCCGAAACCAAAAGGAAACAATGGATCAAAGCCTGCATCTAAATAGAAACTTGTGCATCCCAATGAGGTTTGTCCCGCTTCTATGGGTATTGAATCCAATAAAATTTCTTTTCTTGTCGCAGGTCTCCCTGTCATTTTATGATTATAGTAAATGGGTATTTGTCCGACCATTTTAGGAAAGGTCACTGGTGTTTTTCCACTCGGAACTGCTTTTCCGAATAACAGATCTGCGATTGCCGGTCCCCCCATTGTTCCGGGATGAAACATATAGATTGCAGCATTTACGTCATTCAGTTCCTTTTCTATAACTAATGGCCGTCCTGCCATCACAATCATCACCACAGGCTTCCCTGTCAATTTAAGCTCCTCTATCAGATCTGTCTGAGCTCCTTTTAAATTCAGGTCAGCCATGGAGTGAGCTTCCCCCGAAAGAATAGCTTCTTCTCCTACAAATGCTACAATCACATCTGCTTGTTTCACTTTCGAAACTGCCTGAATTATTCCTTTCGGATCCTTATCCCTGCTATAAGCCAAACACGGTTCATAAATTACATTCGCTTTATTTCCTATATAATCCCGAATTGCTGTTAATGGAGTTATTGTCTGCTCTTTTTCTCCATCGAAAGACCATGTACCCATTTGTTCATAAGGTGCATCTGCCATTGGGCCAACTACAGCTATTGACTGTATGGTATTACTATCCAATGGTAAAATCTGACCTGTATTCTTCAATAGAATTGCACTCTGTTCTGCTAATTTCCTCGCTATATCCAAATGATTTTGTGCATAAAAAACATCTTTATTTGTAACAAAATAAGGATTCTCAAATAATCCTAAACGATACTTCACTCTTAGTATATTTCTAACGGCATCATCGATTTGAGATATCGAAACTTTGCCCTCTTCCAGGAGAGCCTTCAGATTCGATAAATAAGTACCACTGACCATTTCCATATTAACTCCTGCATGCAAAGCCTTCATAGCTGCCTCTTTCGAATCTGAAGCAAAGCCATGTATTACCATCTCAGCTATTGAAGCCCAGTCTGATACAACAAAGCCATCAAACTTCCACTCATCCCTCAAGATATCCTGAAGCAAAAACTTATTTGCCGTACACGGAATTCCGTCATTATCACTAAATGCACACATAACCGTTGCAACACCTGCTTTACGGGCTGCGTCAAACGGTACCAGGTACACATTCATTAGTTCATTTTGCGGTATCAGGGTAGAGTTGTAATCCCTTCCGCCCTCTGCTGCTCCATAACCGGCAAAATGTTTCACACATGCGGCCATTGAAGTTGGATCATTCAGACTATCACCTTGAAAACCTTTAACCATTGCACTCCCAAGTATTGCACTTAAATATGGATCTTCACCAAAACTTTCAGCTATTCGTCCCCATCGCGCATCACGACTTATGTCTACCATCGGTGCGAACGTCCAGCGAATCCCTGCCGATGTCGCCTCAATAGCTGCCATACGGGCACCCTTTTCTATCAGTTCAGGATTAAATGTTGCAGCCTGTCCCAAAGGTATTGGCTGCATAGTCTTATAGCCATGCACAACATCCCGACTAACCAGTACGGGTATACCTAAACGTGATTCTTCTACTGCACAGCGTTGCATTTCCTTCAAGGCAACCGGATCTGTCAGATTTAGAGCCGAACCGATCTGACCTTTTCTTGCCAGATCATTCCAATCACCCCATGAGACCTGATTCATTTGTCCGATTTTCTCATCTATTGTCATGCGGGACAAAAGATTATTTATAAACGCATCTTCTTTATTACGTGTTTTTGTGTGACACCCACAGATAAAAAACAACACATTCAATAATAATATTGCTTTGAACTGATTACTCATATCCTTTAATTATTCTGATTGATAAATACTTACAAAAATAAGTCCAATTGATGCTGTAATATCTCTGAGTAAGAATAAAAAGTAAACAGCACACAAACACATAACATTAATTATCAATCTGATACGTGATAAAAATTATTTTTCAAAGTAAATTGGCTTTACTCTTATAGTAAGCGTCAGGTTGGTTGCATATTGATTTTTCCTAGTTTACGAACCAGTAAAACAAACTCATCCTTACCCACTATTGCACGGTTTCTTATTTTCAGTCTGTTGTTATAAACCGTCTGAGGTGAAATACGTAAGAACTCTGCAATTTTGGTACTGTCATTGATTCCAAGACGGACTAAGGCATAAATCCGCAATTCGGTATTTAATAGCTCATGCGATTTCAATATTATCCTTTCCTCCGGTCGCAACAGTTTATTGAACTCTTCAATGAAGTCGGGATAAAGATTCAGAAATACAGCATCGAAATTATGATAGAACTCTTTAATTTCCTGATCTATCAGAATCGGTGATTCTATAATTTTAGAACATCCCTCTGTATTTAACGAACGCAGACTTCGCTTAAGTTTCTTCTGGTTCTCATCCATTTTTGATAAGTAATTCGAACATAAATTGAATACATGTCCGATGTACTCTTCTTTGACACGGTTCGACTCTAACATATCTGTATTCAGTGATTTGAGTTTTAAATTGGCTTCTTTCAGTTCTTTTTGTGTAGAGGTCAGTTTTTCAATGTTGTTATTTAGCAAATCATTACTCACAGTAACTGCTTTGTGAGATTTCCTCAAGCGTTTAAACTGGATAGCGACAATGATTATTGATAAGATTGCAATGAAAGTAATAAGCATCAATCCGATAAAACTATAAGTGAGTTTTGCCTCGCGCTGTTCATTCCTATGGATATTCATTTTATAAACCTTATCCATCACGTTGGCTATTTCCACGGCCCGTATACGTGCTTTATAAATCTGAGCATTTTTCAGACAAAGATTGATATAGCTGTAAGTGCGATCTATATCTCCCTCCTGAAACAGATGCTCACCCAACTCCTGTAAAGATGCAATCTCTCTGTTTGCCGATTTTATATCGGCCATTGCAGAATAAGCCAGTGCGTTAACCTTTCCTGTATCATCATTTTGTTCTGCGTATAAATGACCTAAAGCATATAGAAGCATTGCATCCTGCCTGTCTGTAAATTGTTTCTTTTTCAACTCTTCCTCTATCAATGCTGTGTAATAACTCAGACTATCTGTTTCACGAAACTTCCATGCCATAGTCCAAAGGTAATGTTCATCTTCCGGTACAATCAAACGTTCCAGACTATCATTATAAGCAAAACTCATTTGTTGATAATATCTGCTGTTCTCTTTTTTCAAATCTGCATTATTCGTCATGGAATACTGATATAAGTGCATATATAAATATGAACTCTTATTATAGTATAATTTCAGAATGGATTCAGGCAGATCTGTTGTATTTATGCTTTGGAGCAATTGTAAGGACTCCAGCAGCAGACCTGTTGCTGCATAAATGTAAGCACGTTCTATTTTATTACGGACCATTTCATTTTTCAGTCCGTTTTCTCCGGCCAACCGATCAAGTTTATCCAACCAAATAATAGCCGAATCACTATCGAAGGTTTTATATTCATAATATATCTGCTTGTTTTTCCAATAAACCTCCTCGGCTGTCCCATTGTCTGAAGTTCTTTTTAATTCATTGACAGACATCAGCTTATCTTGCACATAACGATCATTATTTAGTACTAACGAATCCAGCATCATTAAAACTTTCTGTGTATCTCTATGAAAGATATCTCTCGAATAAAGTAATACCGGATATATAAGTATCAGAAGAACTAGATATTTTTTCATGTTGGTATTCAGGGTTATTTTTATTAGGCAAATATATAGATATAATATATATATTAACAAAGAATCACACTAAAAGTTAGTCTTATTACTGTTCAAATCTGATTAACCAGTCCACTTCGCCGTTTTTTTACACCTCAACACTGGTTTCTATTTTTAGCACACACACAAAACACAAACGGAGAGATTGCATCTTTTCGTATGCAGCCTCTCCGTCTTTTATTTAAATAATTGAATTTGCTTTGGTGAATTCGATAATTTCATCAATATAACCAAATGCAAGCGATGTTACCGTATCTGCACATCCGTAGTAGATAGCAATACGACCGGTCTCCGAATCATGAATCGCAGCACATGGGAAAGTTACGTTCGGCACATCACCCATACATTCGTAAGTTGTTTGCGGAGTTATCAGATACGGACCGCTTCTGTACTTCACTTTCCACGGTTGCTCCAAATCAAGCAATGCCGATCCGAATGCGTATACGAAACCGTTGCACGAATTCAACACCCCGTGATAGATCAGTAACCAACCCTCGGAGGTTTCAATCGGAATAGGTCCTGCCCCGATCTTTGTACACTGCCATGCACTGTCTTCAAACGGTGCCGGTGACATAACGTGGCGGTGTCTGCCCCAATACTCCAAATCCGGTGATTCACTGTAGAAAATATCTCCGAACGGTGTATGACCGTTATCACTCGGACGACTCAGCATCGCGAAGTTTCCGTTTATCTTTTTCGGGAACATCACCCCGTTACGATTAAACGGAAGGAATGCATTTTCAAGCTGATGGAAAGTTTTGAAATCAAACGTATAAGCTACGCCGATCGTAGGTCCGTGATACCCGTTACACCAGGTCACATAGTAGCGGTCTTCAATAAAACACACACGTGGATCGTATCCGTACACCCATTCTCCGATTTCCGGATCGTTGCATTCAAATTTCAAAGGTTGTTCCTCTATTTTCCAGTCTATACCGTTATCGCTGAATCCTACGTGCAAACGCATACGTCTGTTCGTATCGTCACAACGGAATACACCTGCATATCCCGAACCGAACGGAACAACGGCACTGTTAAATATACTGTTCGAGGTTGGCAACAGATTACGTGGAATGATCGGATTATTGGCATAACGCCATACAACTTCTTTTGACCCTTCCGGTCTTGCTTGCCAGGGCATATCCTTCATAGGTGCTCCTGCAATTTTCAATTTATTATTCATCTTGATATCTAATTATTTTGAAACTGTGTGTGTACTAATTGGCTAAAACCGAATCTTTTTCTTCATCCTCTTCAGCCTGTTCGGCAGGTGTTTCTCTGAACGGGATAAAATAAGCTAACAGAAATGCAGGTATCGCAGGCAGCAATGCAAGCATAAAGAACTCTCTGTAACCCGTCATATCACTCAGATACCCGCTGATCATCCCCGGCAGCATAACACCGAGATTCATGATTCCCGAAGCGAAAGCATAATGCGCCATCTGATGCTTTCCTGCTGCCACCTGCTGCATCATAAACAGGATCAGACCTACGAAACCGAATCCGTAACCGAAATATTCAAGTACGATTCCCGAACCGATCAGAAACAAACTTGTCGGCTGATAGATGGCAAACAGTGCATAAACGGCAAACGGGATATTAAAGATCAGACAAAGCGAAAAGAGCGTTTTCCTGAGTCCGAAACGGGCAATGTAATAGCCCGATAAAAAAGAGCCCAGAATAAAAGCTCCTGCCCCGAATGATCCGTAATAGAGTCCTATCTCCTGTTCCGTCAGTCCCAATCCCTGATTTTCTACCGGCGCTGCCAGAAACAGAGGCACGATCTTGATGACAAACCCTTCGGCAAAACGATACAGGATAATAAACAGGATATAGAGCCAGATATATTTTTTGGCAAAGAAGCTTTGTATCACCTCCCACAGATCACACATACTCTCGCGGTAAGTCGTCGTGACTTTTCCGGTTTGCTTATCCACCGGCAAAACCCGTATATGGTATATACCGAGCAGCAACATCAGCACGCTGCAACACGACATGATAATCATCCAGGTATTCAGGGTCCCGACCGAAGCTTTCAAAGCTCCTGCCAAATAGACCAGCCCACCCGTTGCCGTCACTTTTGCCAGATTGTAAAACGCTCCCTGCCAGCCGATATACTCTGCTTGCCGGTTCGTATCGAGCAAATTCATATACACCCCGTCTGCCGCTACATCATGCGTTGCTCCACTGAAAGCAACCACCGCCAGTATAGCAATCGTGTAATCAAAAAAGTCGGGTAAGCGTAACGACATGGCTACCAGTCCGAACAATACGCCCGTGGTAAGCTGTGTGAGTACGACAAAAAATTTCTTAGTTTTATACATCTCTAAAAGTGGACTCCAGAGAGGTTTCAAAGTCCAGGGCAACATGATCAGTGAGGTCCAGAACGCGATTTTTGTATCCGAGATACCCAATCCCCTGAACATCAGTACTACGACCATATTCAATATAACAAAAGGAAGCCCCATGGCAAAATACAACGATGGGACCCATTGTACAGGTTTAGTCTTATTCATAGCTATTAATCTCCGGTATTTGGTTTTCTGTGTATTGATTAAGAAGTAATTGCTTTAACACGTAATTATCTTTGCTAAAGATCCGGACCCGCAGGTCCGGACTCTTTCTGTATATATTATAATTGCTGAGTTTCGATTGCCTTCAGTTTCGCCTCCATCGCTTTTACACGTTTCGGATACTTATCGGCTACGTTATAGCGCTCGCTCGGATCGTTTTTCAGATTAAATAATTGTGGTTTTTTCAAATTACCCAATTCCGTACGAACATAATTGTTCGAGCGGTAAGCTCCCTTGCTCGGACGAATATATTTCCAGTCACCCATCGTAATGGTACGTGTATAGGCATCTTCAACCAGGAAGTCACGACCTTTTTTGTCTTTCCCTGTAAACGCTTTCAGCTGATTCTGACTGTCCGGAGCTTCCTGTGCTCCCAAATCTTCACCCACAACTTGGGCCAAAGTAGCAAACAGGTCAATCTGGCTCAACAGTGCATTGGTTTCAGATTGCGGTTTGATTTTACCCTTCCAGCGCATTACACCCAATACACGGGTACCGCCTTCGAAAGCACTGTATTTCCCGCCACGGTAAATACCCCAGGGCTGATGAGCACCCAGTTTCTCCCACGCCTGATCGAAATAACCGTCATCCACAACCGGACCGTTATCACTTGTGATCAATACGATCGTATTTTCAGCCAATCCTTTTTCGTCCAGTGTTCGAAGGATTTCTCCTACCGACCAGTCAAAAGACAGAATCGCATCACCGCGGGGACCCATTCCCGATTTGCCGACAAAACGTGCATGCGGCGCACGAGGCACATGTATATCGTTCGTTGCAAAATACAAGAAAAAAGGATGTTGCGCATTGTCTTCGATAAACTTCACCGCTTTATTCGTGATCACATCCGCAATCTCTTCATCCACCCACAAAGCTTTCTTTCCGCCTTTCATATAACCGATCCGGCTGATCCCGTTAATCAGAGCCTGATCATGTCCGTGGCTCGGATGCATTTTCAGCATTTCCGGATTCTTCTTTCCTGTCGGTTCACCCTCAAAAGGTCTGGCATAGCTCACCTCAATCGGATCATTCGGGTCCAGATTATCCACCCGTCCGTTTTCGATATATACGCAAGGGACACGATCGCCCGTTGCAGCCATAATGTAGGAGTAGTCAAATCCGATATCTTTCAGTCCCGGCGTAATCTCGCCGTTCCAGTTCTGTTTTCCGCGTTCAGCGCCCAGACCCAGGTGCCATTTTCCGATAGCCCCCGTCGTATATCCGGCTCTTTTCATCATATCCGGCAACGTCTGCATCTGCGGAGTCACGATCATAGCCGCATCACCCGGAGCAACACCTGTACCTTTTACGCGCCATGCATATTTTCCGGTCAGTAAACTAAATCTTGAAGGAGTACTTGTTGCTGAAGTCGTGTGGAAGTTCGTCAATCGGATTCCGTCCTGAGCGATACGATCTACGTTAGGAGTAGCCACTGCGGTAGCTCCGTTACAGCTAACATCGCCATATCCCAGATCATCCGCATTAATAATAATAATATTCGGTTGTTTGTTCTGTGCCTGCGTATTCAGAGCCAAGGCTGACAAGGCCCCGAATGCCGCGATTCGGTTAATTTTCATAAGTGGTTTCTAATGGTTTTTATATAATTCTTTAAGTATCGATTTTTAAGAGACCGTAAATATAGATCAAATTATTTATTTTAGGGAAAGAGTTCCCCTAACTTTTTTGATAAGAATACGATAACGGCTATTAGTCAGAATTCGATATTCCAGATTGGTTTGGATTAAAAAAGAGCAGACCTGATGTCATCTGATGGATATCAATATCTTTTTGTTCTTTGCAATACTACCGGAGCAACGGGGCAATCTGAATATTTGTTTGTACCGAAAACTTTCAGTCACCTAAAAACATGAATATCCGTTTTTTGTGCGCGAATAGCCATTCTTTAAACTACATTGACTTTTAATTTCCGTTATTATTTACGCAAAAATTACTTATAGTGGTGTTAACGTGAATAATTGTAAGATGGCGAAGCGTATAAACAAAAGCAGGTTCGGAGTTTGATCCGAACCTGCCTTGTTTTATAAATAAACTCCCTGGATTTCTCCTTTAGCACTTGAATCTTTAGGAGCAGCCACACGAATGCGGATTTCTCCTCCGTTATTGATTGTTGTCCCTGCCGGAACGTCAAGCGGAAATAATTGGGTATATCTGAACTGACCGGAAGACCGTAGATTATTAAGACTGAATACCGTTTGACCATCGGCAATCAGTTCAATCTGTTTGATCTTTAAGTCCTCGTTGCCTGTCAGACGAACCAGTTTCAGTCCGCTAAGATTCTTCAAATCGGCAGCTGTAACAGCAAAAACGACTTCGCCGTCCTTGTCTCCAAATTCACTATTTGACCAGTTCGCAAAAACTTTAGTGTCCGAGTCACGTTGCGCCTGTTGCAAAGACACCTGAGTAGCCAGATTCAAGAGGGCTAGTGACTGTTTCCCCTGTATCGAACCGGAAGTATGACCGGCATAGACATGATCCTTTTTCACCCAGTCAGCTTCCCAGGATGCGAAATCAATCTGTCGATTATTCAATTGTCCATCAAACCACATTTTCCAGCGCGGCAAATAATAATCGCTGATAAGACCTGACCAGATACGAGCCGAGTAGTCGTCGATCGGCGGTCCCCAAATCGTAACCAGACGCTTGGCATTGGATTGATACTTCTTTTTCATAACCGGATCGGCTGATGCATTTTCGGCAAAACGTACCCAATAATCCAATCGATGTGTAGGGTGTGTACTTAATAATTGATCAAGTCCTTCGCCCAGCTCAATGAAACGATCAAATTGTTGTTGAGCTACCTCTTTTTTATTCAGTAATAAAGCATCCTGAACCGATTGGATCAATTCTTCCATCTTTCCGCCTACATACATCGCAGTCAATTCTATCAGATCTGTCTGATATAAAGGAACAGACTGAAAGCGTTCACTGCATGACGCAAAAGTCTCGACAGCCTTGTAGAAATCAGGATTTACATTGATTGAACCTTTACGAACTCTTCCCGGTCTGAACTGCCAGTTGAAGCGTGGATGATCGGTAAAAGATCCATAAACCGATTTTTTGAGATATTCCCATGATTGTTGCAAAGCCGGATCGGTTTTACCGTAACGAGTCTGTGCATAATCGCGGTACCACTGATCTGTATTGATTTTCTGATCAGACCATCCTGCATCGGTGATCAGCTCATAAAGCAACTCATTGTTTTCAATACCTTCGGGAGCCAGACCATGCCCGACCAGATTCCCTTTATTGGCAGAAGTCAGCGCAGGCAAATGTCCGTTGGCATAGAAATCAACAAAACCCGTCATACCGGTTTTGCCGCCCATATTCGGAATCACACTGTAAACCCAGTCTTTTCCGTAAAAGCCCTGATAGAAATCCCAGTTATTTCCATTATGCCAGAAATGATGATTATAATCTTCGGCCAGATCGAGCAGCAACATTTTATCATCGGGTACTTTAGAGAGCAATGCCTGAAGTGTAGCAGGTTCCCATACATTACGCATATATCCGAACATCCAACCCTGCATGACCCAAACGGCATCTTTGTTGGCATCGCGAATGGAGCGATAAAGTTTATCACCATACGAAGCCAGCAGATCATAGCGTTCGCTAGAACCTACAGGAGGAAAAGGAATCTCCATTTCATTAAAACTATCCGCCAGATAGTAATCATTCCTGCCAAACTCTTTTTCCCACTCTTTGATAAATTCCGTTCCTATCGTATGGAACAACTCTTCCTGCGGATCAAGCATCCAATTATGAAAGCTGCCTGCCCAGGAGGTCTGTACAATATGAATATCCGGATAAAGGCGTTTCATCGCCTCGGGTACAAATCCGGCAAAAGCCGGACATACAGGTTTCATGCCCAACGCACGCATACGTTTGAGAATCTGATGTTGCAGTGCTACCTGCGACTGATGCCACTCTTCGGTGAGCGGAGGATCAACCTGACTAAGATTTCCCATACGCATCCACGGAAGATGAGCCGGAGCCACAAAATAAGAATTAATTTCTTCGTCAGTCAATCCCAGTTTCTTCCAGACACGAGCCATAATGGCTTCACTGGCAACCAGAGCCAAAGGCATATCAATTCCGTGTAATGCCATCCAGTCAATCTCCTGTTCCCAGCGTGTCCAATCCCAATAAGGCATTGTATAACCATAGGTCACCACATTGAAATTATAATGATGTTCGAAAGGTGATTTTACTTTTAGGGATGCCATATCGGGAAGCATCGTTCCGGCATCGAAGCGTTTTCCGTTCCAGGAATAAAAACCCAGTCCGTTCTTTTTGGTATAGTCATAGAAAGCACGGCAGGCAGCCACACCACTGGATGCTTTGATTCGTACCTGCCCTTTGTCAACAGTGATTTCATACTGATCTTTCCCATCGTTTTTGGGAAGATCGGAAAGTTTAACGGGTAATTTCCGATCCGTAAAACGGTTCATCACACGTAAGGCCTCTTTTTTGTTCCACTGCGCGTAAACGGATGGTGAGCCGCATAACAAAATCAGCAATAAATTCAGGAAATAGACGGTTCGTTTCTTCATTTTAAAGAATAACTATTGAATTAAAAATTTTAAGGTTTTTGCCATCATCGGCAAGATCGGGCACGAAATAAAAGAAAGCAATCCACAAAAACAAGCATAATGAAAATAAAAAATATTCGACAAACAGTTGAGAAAAAAGGAACAAACACTTTTAACAGGATCAGTAAAAGCTCTGGCACTCTTCATTTTTTTACCTAGATCAAAAAGATATACAGCTAATCAGCCTATCTTTGCTCCCTATCAGAATTTAAGAACAGTTTAGATATTTAATCATCGGGAATCCATTTAGAATCTTAAAAAATATGACTCAGAAAACCAATCGAATCGACTCCGTAGATGCACTTCGCGGATTTGCCGTAGTAGCCATCATGTTGCTGCATTTCATTGAACACTTTATTTACGGTGTATATCCGCAAGCTACATCAGCAGCCGACAAACTGCTGAATCAGGGAGTTTGGGATGCCTTGTTTTTTATTTTTGCCGGCAAGAGTTATACCATATTTGCGCTGCTTTTTGGTTTTACCTTTATCATTCAGCAAAGGAATCAGGAAAAGAAAGGAAAGGATTTCGCCGGACGTTTTGCCTGGCGTTTGATTTTACTGATGCTTTTTGCCACAATCAATGCGGCTTTCTTTCCGGGAGGGGATGTTCTTTTACTTTTTGCTGTCATGGGATTTGTAATGATCCCACTCCGCAAATTGTCTCAGAAATGGCTTCTACCCATTGCTTTACTGTTTCTGATTCAGCCAATCGAACTGCTTGAATGCTTCGGTTATCAGTTTATGCCTACGCTACTGAATGAATCTTATTATCCGACACTAAAGAGTGTGATCGATTCGGGAAATTTTACGGAAATGATCCTAACCAACATCACAACCGGGCAATTGGCCAGTCTCTTCTGGGCTGTTGATGCAGGAAGATTACTTCAGGCTCCGGGACTTTTCATCTTAGGTATGATCCTGGCTCGGGGTGATTATTTCAGGAGGGATGCAGCCAGCTGGATCAAAGTTTTTATTATCAGTTTCCTGGCAAGCTTCATCTTATATGTAGCCAAAACGGCTACTACAGAATCCCTGCAAATCATCCTTACGATGTGGTATAATATTGCTTTTACGGGTATGATCGTGTCTCTCTTTGTTGTCTTTTATGAGAATGAGATGTTCAGAAAAATGACAGACGGCCTGCGCTTCTACGGACGTATGAGTCTGACGAATTATGTCAGTCAATCCATCATAGGCAGTTTAATCTTTTTCCCTTATGCTTTGGGACTTGCCTCGGTTTTAAACGTATGCATGAGTCTGATCACCGGAATCATCGTTATGTTGCTTCAGATCTATTTCTGTCGTATCTGGCTTCGCTCTCACAAACAAGGACCTCTTGAATCGCTTTGGCACCGATTGACCTGGATCAGATAAAAAGGCAGAAAACAAACGGCTATAGATTAAAATTTGTAGATTTGCGTCCTAACCCATTAAATTCAGACCAGCATGGAAAAACGATTTATGGCAGATGAAAACAGATACTCAAACGGCATGGTTTACAGACGATGCGGAAAATCGGGTATTGTTTTACCAGCTATTTCATTAGGTTTGTGGCATAATTTCGGTAGTGTAGATCGCTTCGAAAATTCGAGAGAAATGCTCCACTTTGCTTTTGACAAAGGGATCAGTCACTTTGATCTTGCCAATAATTACGGTCCGGTTTACGGATCGGCGGAAGAGACTTTCGGCCGTGTGATGAAAAAAGATTTTATGCCTTATCGCAACGAGTTGTTTATTTCGACCAAAGCCGGACATCAAATGTGGGAAGGACCTTACGGTGACGGAGGTTCCCGCAAGTATCTGATGAACAGCATTGACGACAGTCTGCGCCGGATGAATCTGGATTACGTAGATGTATTCTATATTCACCGATATACCCCGGAAACACCGCTCGAAGAGACGATGCAGGCTTTAGTAGATATCGTCAGACAAGGGAAAGCCCTGTATGTAGGGATCTCGAAATATCCGGCTGATGCTATGGAAGAAGCGTATGCTTATCTGGCAGACAGGGGTGTTCGCTGTCTGGTACATCAGGATCGCTACAGTATGTATTCGCGTAATGTAGAAAACGGTGTGCTTAGTCTGGCAGCAGGAAGCGGAGTTGGCTTTGTTGCTTTCTCTCCTTTGTTTCAGGGATTATTGACAGATCGTTATTTGCATGGCATACCGGACGGATCTCGTGCAGCAAGACCCGAAGCTTTCCTAAAGAAAGATCAGGTATCGGAAGAGTTGGTACAAAAGTCTGTCCAATTAAACGAAATAGCTATCCGGCGCGGACAAACTCTGGCTCAGATGGCTATTGCGTGGGTGTTACGCCTACCGGAAGTGACAAGCGCCATTGTAGGTGCGAGTTCCGTAAATCAGTTAGACGGAAACCTACAGGCTCTGAATAACCTGAATTTCACTCCGGAAGAGCTGGCTGAAATTCAAACGATCTTACAGAAATAATCTATGAAAGAATTATCGCTGACCCTACTTCTTATACTTCTTGCGGCTTGCAGTAACGAGCAGGCTCCGTCACGCATACCTGATATGCCGGTACAGGTACAAATACCTATCGGTTCGGATCTGAATACGATTCTGTCTACGAAAAGTATCACTTCGCCGGAAGGCTATCCAGCAGATACGAGACTGGGATATGGAGGAGTACTGGTCGTTAACGGATTTGCGACAGACAGTGAAAACAGTTCTTTTTACGCATTTGATCTTGCCTGTCCGCACGAAGCGAACTCTCAGATACGAATACGTATAGATAAAGAAAAGCTGGATGCATACTGTCCGCAATGTCAGTCGCGTTTTGATATCTTTCATGGCAGCGGTATTCCAACTGCAGGAATAGCGAAAAAAAATAAATCGGGCCTAAAACACTATCGGACCATCCTTCAGGGGAACTATGTCCGGATAACCCGATAAGGAAACAGGGGACTACGTAAGCTACGCAGTCCCCTATTTCTTTTAATATTTACCTGCCGGGATAACTTCCAGCCAGTATCCGTCGGGATCCTCAATAAAATAGATTCCCATTTCTTCATTTTCATAGCAGATACAACCCATCTCTTCGTGAAGTTTGTGAGCTGCCTCATAATCCTGAGCCGTAAAAGCCAGGTGGAATTCATTGTCCCCTAAATTATAATTGCCTTCCCAGTCACGTAGCCAGGTAAGTTCAAGCAAATGCCCGTTTCCTCCGTCTGAAAGGTAAACAATAATAAAACTGCCGTCTTCGGCATTGATTCGTTTCGTCTCTTTCAAATCAAGAGCCTGCTCATAGAATGCCAGACTTTTCTCTAAATCCACAACATTGAAATTGTTGTGTACGAATTTAAAATTACCCATTATATATCTAATTAAAAATGAATCAGCTATCCATAGCCATGTTTAAAACACTTCTTCCTGTAAAAATGTCTTTCAACGCATCGTTCAGAAAAGAAATGGCATAGAAAGGTTCGCCACTTCGATCGTCTCCGAAAGTTGCCATCCGGATTTCGGAATCTGCATATCCTTTTTCTCTGAAAGCCAGAAGCAACCATTCAACCGGAGCATTTGAATCCTGAATCGTAATCTGTTTGTCAGCTATCTGGAAAATACAAAAATAGTCCGTATCATCAATCCGGAAAAGCATCCACTCATATTCGTCTGCAATCAGGTGCAGATAATTGTCAGTCCATTGAAAACGATCACCTGAAGTAGCCCGGTACAAAGAACAAAGCTGAAAGAAATCAGCAGGCAGCCAATGAAGCATTGTTTTACGATCGGGATATTTATCACCCGACCGGATTGTTTCATAAGAACGGCTAACAACCGTTGTAAATCCTTGTAAGCCATAGAACCCGAATAACGATTCCGAAGCCGGAACCGTAACAACGAAGTCGGCTTCACAACCGGTCAAAGAATCACGTAAAAGTTTGCGGCTAAACCCCTCTCCCCGAAAGGCAGGATCGGTTGCCACACCAAACAGGTACAAACCTTTAAACGATTTTCCATTCAGCGAATACGACAAAGGAATCAGGTTCAGAAAAGAAACCACTTTACCATTCACCTGCAACGCATAAAAGCAATCTCCGGCAGCGGCAAAATCGAGATAGTTGTTAATAAACTCATCGGAATCGCCAAAAGCCAGTTTCCAAAGCTCAGCAGCTCCATTCATATCAGCCATATTTTTCATTTTCACTATCCTAATGTTCATTGAATGGTGTAAAAATAGCAACTTTATTTTGTTGTCATCTGTTTGTTAGTTATAGTTTTTCTATATATTTGTTTCAAAGCTAATTTTTAAACCAATACCCCATGAAAGAGTACAAATCATTTACGCTTCTGAGCGACGAACTGGAAGGTCAGTGCCCGATGAAGCATGTATTTAAAAATGAAGAATTGCACGGAGAAAATATCTCCCCGCAGTTGAGCTGGGTGAATGCTCCGGAAGGAACGGAGAGTTTTGCTCTGACGGTTTATGATCCGGATGCGCCAACTGGAAGCGGATGGTGGCACTGGATTATTTTTGATATTCCGGCAGAAACAACCTCATTGGAAAGCGATGCAGGAAATCTGAGAAAGAAAATAGCACCTGCTATGAGCATTCAGAGCCTTAATGACTATCTTACACACGGATACGGCGGCCCATGCCCTCCGAAAGGAGACAAACCACACCGCTATATTTTCACTATTCACGCATTAAATACCCGAAGTATCGGACTCAGTAAAGATGCGAATCCGGCACTGGTAGGTTTTGTTCTTAACCAATATACGATTGCAAAAGCTTCTTTAATAACTTACTTCGGAAGAAAGTAATAATTACAAGGAAGATTAAGATTTACGAGCGAAACAAATCAAATCTTTTTTAGTAGGTTTGCATTCGAATTATCTGATAATCATTTTCAAATCGAAAAAGAGTATCTGGTTTTCCAAGTTTTATGCGTAAAGCAATCTATTAATCAGACATTAAAAAATGGGAAAAGTTTTAATTATTGGTGCCGGCGGAGTTGGCACAGTAGTAGCTCACAAGGTAGCTCAAAATCCGGAAGTATTTACTGAGATTATGCTTGCGAGCCGCACAAAATCTAAATGCGACGCTATTGCAGCAGCCGTAGGTGGAAATCGTATTAAAACTGCTAAAGTTGATGCAGATAATGTAAACGAACTGATCGAACTATTCAATTCGTACAAACCAGATATCGTTATCAACGTAGCTTTGCCTTACCAGGATTTAACAATCATGGACGCTTGTCTTGCTTGCGGTGTTAACTATTTGGATACAGCCAATTATGAACCGCTTGATGAGGCTAAATTTGAGTACAAATGGCAATGGGCGTATCAAGAGAAATTCAAAGAAGCCGGACTGACAGCTATTTTAGGTTGTGGTTTTGACCCGGGTGTAACAGGTGTTTTCACAGCTTATGCTGCAAAACATTACTTCGATGAAATTCAATACCTGGATATTGTTGACTGTAATGCCGGAGATCACGGTAAAGCATTCGCAACTAACTTTAATCCGGAAATCAATATTCGTGAGGTTACTCAAAAAGGTAAATACTGGCAAAACGGTGAGTGGGTTGAAACAGAACCACACGAAATTCACCAACCTATCAGCTACCCTAACGTAGGCCCGAAAGAGTCTTACCTGATCTATCACGAAGAGCTTGAATCATTGGTTAAAAACTTCCCGACGATCAAGCGCGCACGTTTCTGGATGACTTTCGGTCAGGAATATCTGACGCACTTACGTGTAATCCAAAACATCGGTATGGCAAGTATCGAACCAATCATGTACAACGGTATGGAAATCGTTCCTATCCAGTTCCTGAAAGCGGTTCTTCCAAATCCGGGTGAGCTAGGAGAAAATTACGTAGGTGAAACATCAATCGGATGTCGTATCCGCGGGTTGAAAGATGGAAAAGAGCAAACTTATTACATCTACAACAACTGTTCTCACAAAGCAGCTTACGACGAAACAGGTGCTCAGGGTGTAAGTTACACAACGGGTGTTCCTGCTATGATCGGAGCTATGATGTTCTTAAAAGGAGAATGGAAAAAAGCGGGGGTTTACAATGTTGAAGAGTTCAATCCGGATCCGTTTATGGAGCAATTGAACAAACAAGGTTTACCTTGGCACGAAATTCACAATAGTGATTTAGAACTATAAGAAAGCATTTTGAAAAGGTGAAGTGGTGTGATATGCGTAACATATATATATCCTTCACCTTTTTTCATATCATATTAAATCAGATATATGGAAAAAACTCCTGCTCAAATAGAAAAACTAAAGGCGCTTCAATCGGCGATGGATAAGATTGAAAAGAACTTCGGTAAAGGGGCCATCATGAAAATGGGGAACCAGGAAGTGGAAGAAGTTGCTGTTATTCCTTCCGGATCAATCGGACTGAATATGGCGTTAGGCGTAGGCGGATACCCTCGTGGTCGTGTGGTTGAAATCTACGGACCTGAATCGTCAGGTAAAACGACTTTGGCTATCCATGCCATTGCTGAGGTTCAGAAGCAAGGCGGTATCGCAGCTATCATTGATGCGGAACATGCTTTTGACCGTTTTTATGCAGAGAAATTGGGCGTAAATATCGAAGAACTTCTGATCGCTCAACCAGACAGCGGTGAGCAAGCTCTTGAAATTGCAGAACAACTGATCCGTTCATCAGCTGTTGATCTTGTTGTTATTGACTCCGTAGCAGCCTTGACTCCGAAAGCAGAGATCGATGGTGAAATGGGTGATAACAAAGTTGGTTTGCAAGCTCGTTTGATGTCGCAAGCTCTTCGTAAACTTACAAGCATTATCAACAAAACAAACACTACTTGTATTTTCATCAACCAGTTGCGTGAAAAAATCGGTGTTATGTTTGGTAACCCGGAAACAACAACCGGTGGTAATGCCTTGAAATTCTACGCTTCGGTACGTTTGGATATCCGTAGAACTTCGGCTATCAAAGACGCTAAAGACAGCGACGAACAAACAGGTAATCAGGTACGTGTGAAAGTTATCAAAAACAAAGTAGCTCCTCCGTTCCGTAAAGCCGAATTCGACATTATGTTTGGCGAAGGTATCTCACGCACTGGAGAAATCATCGACATCGGTGTTGATAAAGAAATCATTAAGAAAAGCGGCTCATGGTTCAGCTACGGTGATACGAAGTTAGGTCAGGGTCGTGAAGCAGCAAAAGCTACGCTACGTGACAATCCTGAGTTAATGGAAGAGTTAACTCAAAAAATCATGGCCAGCACTAAAGCTTAAGCGAACAATATATTTACTTATACTGTTTTAGGATAGATATTTACATCTAACAAAACTGATATGCGTATGAAAAAGACTTTGCTTCTCAGCTTCTTTATGCTGATGATGGGATCATTAATGGCACAACAAAAAACAGCCGTGATCCAATTTGACCAGGTTTCTCACGATTTCGGAAAATTCTCTGAAGACAAGAAAAATGTAACTTACGAATTCAAGTTTAAAAATACGGGAAATGCCCCTTTAGTTATCAGTCGGGTGACTGCTTCATGCGGTTGTACAACTCCCGAATGGACTAAAGAACCAGTAGCTCCGGGGAAAACAGGATACGTAAAAGCTACTTACAATCCGGTAGGGAGACCAGGTGCATTCAATAAATCGATTACTGTATTTACTAATACACCCGAAAAGAATGTACGACTTACTATTAAAGGTATTGTTCAACCTGTCAAAAAATAATACAAAAGCCTGAGACTGATCAATCATCAGCTCAGGCTTTTCTTTTATCCTCTCCGTCATAAAAAACAGCTCTTGAAAAACTCTTAGCCTGCAAGAAAATCTCAAAATCCAATTCAAATTAAGTAACAAACATTATCTTAGCTACTCCAAATACAACTATTATGCTCAAGATATATAAAGCTTCTGCAGGATCAGGGAAAACCTATAATCTTACCCTTGAATTCTTACGACTTCTTTTCCATCAAAAAGACAACTACAAGCATACGCTTGCGGTGACTTTTACCAACAAAGCAACGGAAGAGATGAAAACCCGTATTATCAGCGATTTGTATAAAATGGCTTCGGGTAAAGAATCTAATTACGTAGCCTTACTTGCTGATGAATTTAAGCTCTCGCAGGAAGAGGTGCGCCTGAAAGCCAAAGAGATTCTGACCCAGATACTTCATGACTACTCTTCTTTTAATATCAGTACAATTGATAAATTCTTTCAGCAGACGATGCGTGCATTTACCCGCGAAATCGGATTGCAAGGGGGATATAATGTCGAATTGGATCAGAGTCGGATATTATCTGAAGCAGTAGATAAAATGTTGCTGTCCCTCTCCAAAAGCGAAAACAAGGAGTTGCTGAACTGGCTGCTTGAATATTCCGAAAGCATGGTAGAGGAAGGTGATAGTTGGGATTTCACAAAAAAGATCAAGGAGCTTTCCGCTGAAATTCTGAAAGAGGAATATATCAAAAAAAGAGCTGTCAGCGACGAATCCAGACTTTCGAAAATACACATTAAAGGATACATCGAAAAGATTCGTACCATCAAAAAAGATTTTGAGCAATATCTGAAGAACGCCGGCGAACAAGGTATACTCTTAGCTGGTCAATGTGGTATCGAAGAAGGTGACTGTCCAAAGTACGGTGTACTGGATCAGTTTAAGTCATGGCAAAACGGAAATGCAAAGATATATACCAAAGCAGACGCGGCTGCACAAGATGCTGCCAAATGGACGAAAGCCAAACCGAAAGCAGAAATACAAAGCCGGGTAACCGCATGGCAAGATGCTGGTGCAATGAATCTGCTTTACCGGACTATCCAGTTTATTAATGAACACGAGGCGGATTATGTTACAGCCAATGTGATTCAAAAAAATATATTCACTCAGGGCATCCTGACTGATATTGCCGATAAAATACAGGAATACAAAAAGGAAAATAACATCATGTTAATTTCCGATACGACACAGTTACTTAACCGGATTATAGATGGTAGCGACACACCATTCATCTATGAGAAAATCGGGTCTTATATTAACCATTATATGATCGATGAATTCCAGGATACATCGGGCATGCAGTGGGGAAACTTCTCGCCGTTACTTCATGAAAGTTTGTCGGGAAGATTCTTCAATATGATCGTAGGTGATGTTAAACAAAGTATTTATCGCTGGAGAAGTTCGGACTGGACATTACTGGATTCTCAGCTTTACGAAGAGTTTGACGAGACTCAACGGGAGGATCTGGTGTTGGAAACCAATTACCGTAGTCGTCCGAGTATCATTGAGTTCAACAATGCTTTCTTTAAACAGGCTGCTATCCGCCTTCAAGCCTATTTTGACGGAGATGTGGAAGAATCGGCCATTACAGAATACATCGAAGACTTCGATTCGAAAATCGTAAATGCCTATCAGGATATTTATCAGGAGGTAGCTGCACACAAGCAAAAGCGTACAGGTCGTGTACATGTTGAATTTCTTGAATCGGATGATGATGAGAACTGGGACGAGAAAGCTTTACAAAAGACAATCAGCGAAATCAAAGATTTGCAGGACAGAGGTTACCAGCTGAAGGATATCGCTATACTGGTACGAACCAATCGCGAAGCTGTAACCATAGCCAACGCATTACTGAATGAGAAGTTAAATAACAAGAACTCACATTATAAATTTGATATTATATCCAACGAAGCCTTACTGATAGCTAATTCATCAGCCATCAAGCTAATGCTTAGCATCATGCGCTATTTCTGTAATCCGTTAGAGCCACTCAACCGGTCTTTAGTTGCTTCGGAATATACGATCATACATCATAATCATTCGACAGCCGAGGCATTGAGCAAATATTTCAGTCAGGTACAAGGTAAGGAATCGTTGGAAGAAGCTATATTCAGTGAAGAACTGGAAGCTTTACTGAAAGAAATCGGGCGTAAACCGCTCTATGAAATGTGTGAACAAATCGTTGCCAATTTCTTACCCAAAGACAACGGCCACGAAAAGATATTTATTCAGGCATTTCTGGATATCATACTCGATTTCACACATAATCAGACAGCAGACCTTGCTGCCTTTCTTGAATGGTGGGATGAATTCGGTATCAAGAAGACCGTTTCCACTCCCTCGAGTCAGAATGCTATACAGATCATTACCGTTCATAAGTCGAAAGGTCTTGCCTTTCCGGTAGTAATCATGCCCTATTGTAACTGGGGGTTATCTCCGCGTCATCAGATATTGTGGTGTCGTCCTCCGAAAGAACCTTTTAACGATATACCCGTAGTACCGATCCCTTATAAAAAGGATTTATTACGTACGATATTCGCGGAAGATTATTTACGTGAGAGGATGCAAACATTGATTGATAATCTGAATGTAGCTTATGTGGCCTTTACTCGTCCCGAAGAGGAAATGATTTTATTTGCGCCCAAACCCAAAGACAGTTCTATCGGAAAGGTTCCCAATGAAATGTCTAATCTCATGTCTGAAGTTATTCTGGATTCGTCCGATTCCATAGATCAGCTGAACCGATCCTATATCGGACTAAGCAAATTCTATGACGAGGCTACCGATACACTCACTATCGGCAATAAAGCGTCTGTTCCTCCGCATAGCGAAGAAGAAGAGGTTTTGATGAGTTCGCCATTTGTAAGTTATGATCCTTACGCGAATAACCGCATCAAACTTCGCTTCTATGCCGATGAGTTTTTCAATGAGGGAGATGAACGCCGTTCAGGTAAAATCAAGCATGATATCCTGAGTCGTGTATTTATTCCCGATGATCTGGATGCTTCTGTTTTGCATGCTGTACTAAGCGGAACTGCGTCTAAAGAAGAGGGTGAATTATACAAAGAAGAATTAGAAAGAATCATTAACAATCCACGAGTGAAAGATTGGTTCTCAGGAGAATATGAAGTATTAAATGAAATTTCACTCCTTATACCGGGTGGCGAGATGCTTCGCCCCGACCGTATTCTTCGTAACGGGAACACGA
The DNA here is from genome assembly GCA_002471225.1 of Porphyromonadaceae bacterium UBA7332. Classification (GTDB taxonomy): domain Bacteria; phylum Bacteroidota; class Bacteroidia; order Bacteroidales; family UBA7332; genus UBA7332. The sequence goes on along the minus strand of DKPO01000018.1, from coordinate 23,320 downwards.
TCATTGTAATTGATTATAAATTCGGTAAAGAACAAAAGAAATATATCAAGCAAATAAAAGAATACGTAAAGTATATCACACAAATGGGCTATACAGACGTAAAAGGCTATCTTTGGTATGTTTTAAGTGACAAAATTGAAGAAGTTACGCTTTAATTAACTCATTTTGTAGCAATATAGATAGTGCTTGCAAATTATTATATATCTTTGCGGCGCATTTTTTAAACGATGAAAATGAGAGTAGTAACAACAGTTGCCGATCTTCGCAAAGCTATTAATCAAGCAAGAGAAGAAGGTAAAAAAATAGGATTTGTCCCTACAATGGGGGCATTACACAACGGACATATCCAATTGGTAAAACGTTGTGTTGCAGAGAATGAGTTTGCAGTTGTCAGCGTATTTGTTAACCCGACTCAGTTCAACGACAAGAACGATTTACTGAAGTATCCACGTACATTAGAGGCAGATTGCAAACTGTTAGAAGAAGCTGGTTGCAATCTTGTATTTGCTCCGACCGTGGACGAGGTTTATCCGGAAGAAGATACACGTCTGTTTGACTTTGGTCAGTTAGACAAAGTAATGGAAGGTGAGTTCAGACCAGGACATTTTAACGGTGTGGCACAGGTAGTAAGTAAACTATTTGATATGGTTACTCCTGACAATGCTTATTTCGGAGAAAAAGATTTCCAGCAATTGGCTATTATCCGCCAAATGGTGAAACAATTAAATTCACCGGTTGAGATCCATCCTTGCCCGATTGTACGCGAAGAAAGCGGACTGGCTATGAGTAGCCGTAATACCCGCCTGACTCCGGAGCAATTAGCTGAAGCACCTAAGATCTATCAGACTTTACTGGCAAGTAAGGCAATGAAAGAAACGAAAAGTGTTTCGGAAGTGAAAGCATGGGTGATCAATGAGTTGAATAAAAATGAATTTTTCCGTGTCGAATATTTCGATATTGTAGACGGATTGACGCTTCAGTCTTTGAATAACTGGTCTGAATCCGGTTATGCAGTCGGATGTATCGCCGTATTCTGTGGAGAAGTTCGCTTAATCGATAACATTATCTACGGATAATGACACACAAAGTAAGATTATGGTTATTGAAGTATTAAAATCAAAAATTCATCGTGCGACTGTGACAGATGCCAATCTTAACTACATTGGCAGTATTACAATTGATGAGGCACTGATGGAAGCAGCAGGTATTATTGAAAACGAACGTGTATTTATCGTTAACAATAATAACGGAGAGAGATTGGACACTTATGTGATCCGTGGCGAAAGAAATTCAGGCATGATTTGCCTGAACGGGGCAGCAGCCCGCAGAGTACAAGCCGGAGACGTAGTGATCATTATGTCTTATGCATCTATGGAATTTGAAGAAGCAAAGGTTTTCCAGCCTAAAGTCATTTTTCCGGACGAAAATAATCGGTTAGTATAAGCTGACCCGGTTCATTCTTGAGCTTTAAACAAGCCGAAAGGCATAGTATAGAGCAAGGCGCAAAGTTGCAGTTATCATTTCTGTCGGCTTTGCGCTTTGTTTTTCAATCACTAAAAATTATTTATGTATTCCAACAAGGAAATCTTTCGTATTTCTTATCCTATTTTCTTAGGACTTATTGCACAAAACATTGTGAATGTTACCGACACTGCTTTTCTGGGAAGAGTTGGCGAAATCGAGTTAGGTGCTTCAGCTCTGGCTGGTGTCTGTTATATTGCTCTCTTTATGATTGCATTCGGATTCAGTCAGGGATCACAAATTCTGATCGGACGACGTAACGGCGAGAAAAAATACGATGCAATCGGAGAAATCTTTTTTCATGGTGTTATCTTTCTGATGCTTATGGGTATACTTGTATTTGCAGGTGTACATCATTTGCGGGAGATACGCTTCGCTCCTTTCTGAGTTCTCCGGAGATATCCGACGCAGCCGTTCGGTTTCTCGACGTACGCATCTGGGGTGTCTTTTTTGTTTTTCCCAATGTTATGTTCAGGGCATTCTTTGTAGGAATTACCCGCACTAAAGTACTTACGGCCAATGCGATCGTCATGGCTGTTATCAACATTATTCTGGATTATGCTCTGATATTCGGAAACTGGGGCTTTCCGGAAATGGGCATTGAAGGAGCTGCTTTAGCTTCTGTTATTGCCGAAGCCTGCTCTCTGCTCTTCTTTATCATTTACCTGATAGCCGATGTAGACTGGAAGAAGTATGGTTTCGAATGGAAGTTCAGATACGATCTTAAAGTAATCCGCAATATGCTGGATATCTCGGTGTTCACGATGCTTCAATCCTTTGTATCATTGTCAACCTGGTTTCTGTTCTTTGCTTTCGTAGAGCAACTGGGCGAGCGACCATTAGCTATTTCGAACATTGTACGAAGTCTCTACATGATCTTACTTATGCCAATTCAGGCATTAAGTGCGACTTCCAATACAATGATCAGTAATGCGATCGGTGCAGGAGATACAGATAAAGTTCTTCATATCATCATGAAGATCATACGAATGGCATATTACATTCTGATCCCGATTTCTTTAGCGATCGTCCTGTTCCCGAAAGCTTTTATATCGATTTATACAACAGATCCTGTCTTACTTGCAGATTCCATACAACCGTTGTGGGTTCTTGTCGGAGGTATTTTATTTGCTGCAGCCGGCAGTATCATGTTTAATGCTATTTCAGGAACAGGAAATACACGTTCGTCCCTGTTCTTTGAAGTCATCTCACTGATCGTTTACACAGGCTACATGTGGTATATTATTTATGTATTACGATCATCTGTAACGATATGCTGGACTACCGAACTGGTGTACTGGTTAGTACTACTCCTGACCTGCTATCCGTATTTACTGAGCGGGAAATGGAAAAATCGCAAAATATAAAGAGAAAACAGCGTTAACAGCGAAGAGTTTCTGAGCGTGAAAGATTCAAACTTTCACGCTTTTTTTTATCTTTGCCACTCAATAATAAGAAATTAAAAAAACTCAAGGATATAACTATGTTTGAAAATCTAAGTGACAGACTCGAAAGGTCGTTTAAGATATTAAAAGGAGAAGGACAAATCACCGAAATCAACGTAGCCGAAACGCTTAAAGACGTTCGTCGTGCTTTGTTGGATGCCGATGTTAACTACAAAGTAGCTAAAAACTTCACCGACACAGTTAAACAAAAAGCTTTAGGACAAAACGTTTTGACTGCCGTTAAGCCAAGCCAGTTAATGGTTAAAATCGTTCATGACGAGTTGGCTCAGTTAATGGGTGGTGAAACAGCAGATATAAATATCGACGGAAAACCGGCTATTATCTTAATGTCTGGTCTTCAGGGTTCGGGTAAAACTACTTTCTCAGGAAAACTAGCGAACCTGTTGAAAACTAAAAAAGGAAAGAAACCTTTATTAGTTGCTTGTGACGTTTATCGTCCTGCTGCGATTGATCAGTTGAGAGTTTTAGGTGAGCAAATCGGAGTTCCGGTATATGCTGAACCAGGCAATAACAACGCTGTTGCTATTGCTGAAGCGGGTGTAAAACACGCAAAAGATAATAATTATGATCTTGTTATTGTCGATACAGCCGGTCGTTTGGCTATCGATGAACAAATGATGACAGAGATCGCTGCTATCAAAAAAGCATTGAATCCAAACGAAACCTTGTTCGTTGTTGACTCAATGACCGGTCAGGATGCAGTAAACACAGCGAAAGAATTCAACGACCGTTTGGATTTCGACGGTGTGGTTCTTACTAAATTAGATGGTGATACTCGTGGTGGTGCTGCGCTTTCTATCCGTACAGTTGTAAACAAACCAATCAAGTTTGTCGGAACAGGAGAGAAAATGGAAGCACTTGACGTATTCCACCCTTCACGTATGGCTGACCGTATCTTGGGTATGGGTGACATCGTGTCTTTAGTAGAACGTGCTCAGGAACAATACGACGAAGAAGAAGCTCGTCGCCTTCAAAAGAAAATCGCTAAGAATCAATTTGACTTTAACGATTTCCTTGCTCAGATCAACCAAATCAAAAAAATGGGTAACCTGAAAGATTTGGCTTCAATGATCCCGGGCGTAGGTAAAGCAATTAAAGATCTTGATATCGATGACAATGCTTTCAAAAGCGTTGAAGCTATCATCTACTCTATGACTCCGCATGAAAGAAGTAATCCGCACTTAATTAACGGATCACGCCGCCAGCGTATTGCTAAAGGTAGCGGTACTTCAATCCAGGAAGTGAACAGATTGTTGAAACAATTCGAAGAAACACGCAAAATGATGCGTATGATCACAAACGCTAAAGGAGCGGGAGGATTATTAAGCAAAATGAAACGATAAAAACATATAAAAAGGGAGATGCCTGATATACTTTATATTCGGCTCTCCCTTTTTGCTTTTCAACTTATAACCATTACGATATGAAACTAATCGACGGAAAAGCTATCGCTGATCAAATCAAATTAGAAATTGCCGAAGAGGTTAAAACAATCGTTGCAAACGGAGGCAAACGTCCACACCTTGCAGCTATTCTTGTCGGAAACGACGGAGGCAGTGAAACCTATGTTGCTCATAAAGTAAAGGCTTGCGAGCAGGTCGGATTTACAAGTACACTGATTCGTCTGGACAGTGACTGCACTGAAGATGATCTGTTGCTGAAAGTTGCAGAACTGAATGCCGATACGGATATTGACGGTTTCATCGTACAACTTCCGTTGCCAAAGCATATCAATGAACAAAAAATCATTGAAGCCATTGATTACCGTAAAGATGTAGACGGATTCCATCCGATCAACGTAGGACGTATGTCTATCGGATTACCTTGTTTTGTTTCGGCAACGCCGGCAGGTATCATCGAGCTTCTGAAAAGATACGAGATCGAAACGGCAGGTAAGCATTGTGTCGTTCTGGGCAGAAGCAACATTGTCGGAAAACCACTTGCTACACTTATGATGCAAAAGGGCTATCCCGGTAATGCGACAGTAACGGTTTGCCATAGCTATTCGAAAGACCTTGCTGAGCAGTGTCAGTCTGCCGATATAATTATTGCAGCACTGGGTTCACCTGAATTTTTGAAAGCAGAAATGGTCAAAGAAGGAGCCGTTGTGATCGATGTTGGTACAACACGTGTTCCATCTACAGAAACTAAATCAGGATTCAAACTGACAGGCGATGTAAAATTCGATGAAGTAGCTCCTAAATGTGCTTATATTACTCCGGTTCCCGGTGGTGTCGGTCCGATGACGATCGTCTCTCTGATGAGAAATACGCTATTAGCCGGAAAAAAAGAGATCTATAAATAATTTACAGCCCGGAAAATCTTTTAGCTAGATTCTCCGGGCTTTTTGTACTAAAAGATACAGATACTCTGAACATAATAATACGGATGATCATTCTATCTATATACTTAAAAACAAAAGCTATGAACTTTGCTTCGTTTATCCAATGGTGTATAGATAATTTGAATTATGGTATTATCATTATCCTTATGGCTATTGAAAGCACAGTTATACCTTTACCCTCAGAATTAATCGTTCCTTCAGCCGGATATAAGTCCGCATCAGGAGAGTTAAATATCTTCTTAGTTATTATAGCTGCAACAATCGGCAATAATATCGGAGCCGTAATTATCTATTATCTCTCAAAATGGATAGGCAGACCGCTTGTGATAAGTTTCATCAATTGTCGCATCGGAAAGCTACTTCTGCTGAATGAAAACAAATTTCATCATGCAGAAGAATTCTTTAATAAACATGGAAACTCAGCTATCTTTTTCGGACGCTTAATCCCGGGAGTCAGACATCTTATATCAATCCCTGCCGGACTGGCCAAAATGAAGTTAAGCAGATTGATTATGTACACAACACTCGGATCTTCCATCAGGAACACTATTTTAGCTTTTACAGGGTATAGCTTCTATAAAGTCGTTCCCGAAAACCTGTTATTAAGTAAAATCACTTATTATAACTCCATTATAACCAAGACTATTTGGGGTATCATTTTATTGATCGTTATTGTTATCATCTTTAATTATTGCCGAAAGAGCATAATCAGTCGTAAAACGAATTAATCTTTCGGACTAAAATATATTTATGTCTGTTATCTATACCTTAACTCTCATTTGCAAACAAACGACCTGACTAAAAGACAATAAAACAAACATAATACCGTTTCTCTCATATGAACCTTTTAAAATCTATCATACTAACTTTTAGCTTGTTATTTATCGATCTGCAAGCTCAGAATGTCGAATTACGGTTCGTTGGTGATGCTATGCTTCATAGCAGACAACTGGATATCGCCCTAAAAAACGGAAAATACTCTTTTGAATCTTATTTTACAGATCTTATCCCACTGCTTGATAAATCAGATATCAATATTGTTAATCTGGAACTCGCGTTAGGAGGCCCCCCATATACAGGATATCCTTGCTTTTCAGGACCGGATGAATTTGCCGTTTCATTAAAGAAGTCTGGATTCAACGTATTTCTAAACGCTAATAATCATACGTTGGACCGGGGTACAACAGGAGCCAGACGAACAATCAGAGTATTGGATTCTCTTCAGATTAGTCATGCCGGTATCTATTTATCAAATAAAGAACGCGAAGAACAATATCCGCTTATTATTCAGAAAAATGACATTCGCATAGCGTTACTCAATTACACATACGGGACAAACGGTGCCAAAGCCCGTGCAGGCTTTATCGTGAATTATATTGATACCCTGCAAATAAAAGCAGACATCATAGAGTCCAGAAAACGGAATGCCGATATCATTATAGCTAACATACACTGGGGAATTGAATACCGGTTACTTCCCGATAAACAACAAAAGCAGCTGGCAAACTGGCTGATCGATCAAGGTGTAATGGCTGTTATCGGCAGTCACCCTCATGTCATTCAACCGATTGAGTTTATTCGCAACAAACATAATCAAGCTTGCATCATCGCTTATTCATTAGGAAATTTTGTTTCTGCAATGAGTAAAGAAAATACTGGCTGCGGATTAATGCTCCGCCTCTCTGTAAGTAAAGGTATAGTGAATACCCAAATAGACTCCTGTAGTTATCGCTTGCTTTATACAAAACGGTTTGCCCGAAATCAAACTCCTGTTTTTGAAGTTAAAGATCTCTCCTCTACCCTTCCTCCTGACTCTATGTTCTCTACATATCAATTACACTTGGTAAAAACAGATTTAAAAACAATTCGGAAACTACTCAAAGAGAACAACATAGGCATTACAGAAGAAAAAGAACGATAAAAATATACTCAAAACGCTTGCAGGAATAGAAAAAAGCCCCTATATTTGCATCGCAATTAAGCAAAAACGGTGATTGTAGCTCAGTTGGTTAGAGCGTCGGATTGTGGTTCCGAAGGTCGTGGGTTCGAAACCCATCATTCACCCTCAAAAGAGCGATTCAGAAATGAGTCGCTCTTTTTTTATGCCTGTATTATCTTCCGGAATCATCAACTTTTCTGAATCATCGAAGCTTCCATTTTTAAAGAAAACTTACGGATCTCTTTCAACTCGCTATTTCGGTAAAAACAATCACTTCAACAAACAAAACTAAACACTGATTATTAACAAATTACACACTACATCTAATCCCTTAGTCAGTATAAAGAAGATATTTTACACCTGTAATAATATGTTAAACGTAGGTCGCACTAAAATGCGACCTACTCCGCAATTTTGTGCGACCTACTTCGCATTTTTGTGCGCTGTACATCGCACAAATTAACTTCCTTATAAAATCAATTAATTCGCCCTTGAAAAATATTATTCATACTATATCAATTATTATTCATACGGTAAAAAAAAGGAGCTATAACACAGATAAATGTTACAACTCCTTTTTTACGATATTTACTCAGTCTTTATCACCTCAACAGGATTAGCATTTGCGGCCCGAAGACATTGAAACAGCATGGTCAATGCTGAGATTATAATAATTATCAGAATGGCACCGATAAAAAGCAATGGGTTAATCGACACCTGATAGGGATATTCTCTTAACCAAGATTTAATAAATAAATAACTTACGGGACAGGCGATAAGCGATGCGATACCAATAGGGATCAAATAACCTTTTTGCAGTAACCAGATAATGGATTGAGTACTTGCACCATTGATACGGCGAATCGCTATTTCGCGCCTCTTCACACGAGCCGTAAAAAGGATTAAACCATAAACACCCATAACGGATATCACTAATGATATAATACTCAGCATAAAGATTATCTTAGACAGATTGGACTCTTTATCATAAAAATCCCGGAGAGTCTGATTCAGAAACTGGATATCTGTTACAGGCTGATTATGATCTTTCCATGTTTTCCTTATAAATTCAAAAGTCCCTGGAATATCATTGCCCGTTAACTTGATCAGGATATAATTACACCATTGATCGTCACTGCACACCAGAGCCAAAGGTTCTATCGGCATGGTAAGCATATTAAAATTAAAGTCTTTAACGACACCGAATATTTTAGTCTTATTTGCAAATGCGTCGAATTCGACTCCATATATATCCGGGATCTGAAATTTGTTCACAAAATTTTCGTTCACAAGCATTGCGCCCTGATGTGTTGACTTAAATCCATAAAAACTCTCACCTTCCTTCATGGTTAATCCAAAGAATTCGACAAAGTTGTGAGATACCGGCCATGCTTTGTGCTGAATCTGGATATCGCCTATATTTCGTCCCCATCCCATACCAACCTTTCCGGGTATAAAACGGGAAAATGCACAGTCTTTGATATTAGGATTTTTCTTTAAATCATTTACCAATGCATTGGAAACATTATAAAAAATCGTAGTGTCTCTAAAGTTTCCTTCTAAATAAACTATCTCATCTGTCTTTATGCCCCAGTTCCGCGTTTGCATATACCTATGCTGAGATTTAATTAATCCTCCTATAATTAAAACAGCAATTGAAATTGCAAACTGAGCAACTAGCAATATTCTCCTCAAACGTAACCCCTGAGGAGAAACGGCAAAGGATCCTTTCAACACAGTTGCAATAGGGTAAGATGTGGCATAGAATGCCGGATATAGACCTATAAACATGGCCAGAAGCAAAGACATTCCACTTAAAATGAGAATAAGCTCTAAATTATTTCCGATAGACATCGAAACACTGAACATCTGGACTAACGATGTTTTACTAAAAAGATGAACCAGAAACAAACTAATTAATACGGACACGAAAACGAATAATACGGCTTCTGATACAATAATCAAACGCAACGTCGTTTTACTTAAACCTAAAACTCTCCGCGTATTAAACAAATGCATCCGTGTAGGAGTCAGCGATATCTGTAGATTCAGCAGATTAAATAATGCTATCAGCAAAACCAGAATACCTATCGACAACAAAGTTATCGTTGTCGATTTACTTGCTTCCTGCAATTCGGGAATTGGCATCATATAAATATCGTTGATCGGGTCTATCGAGAAATTGGCGTAACTATAAGTACTTTCCCGGTTATCTTTATTTTTTTGATTCAGATCTTCCAGCTTCTCATTCACAGTCTTTGCCTGATCAGGCTTTAGTTTTGTATACATTACATAAGACCATTCCTGAGCATCCGTATCATAGAAATCATTCAGTACCCACATATCCGCCCAAAAGGTATTGTTTTTGGGAATATCTTTCATTACTGCTCCGACTCGTATAGATACTCCTCCTCTGTACATTATTTTATTGATACAATTTTCAGAACCGAATATCCTTTTAGCTATTGACTCTGAAAGAATAGCAACCCGTTTATTATTATCTATTCCGGACGTATCTCCCACCAATATTACAGGAGATAACATATGCAATAATGCATTATCTATAGGATAACTATATACTTCCGTTTCGAATTCATCCTCGCTTTTATTTTTGTTTAATCGGATTTTATCATTAATATTTGAATAGGAGGCTGCACCATATGATCCAAACTCAGGAATATCACTCACTAACTTATCCATCATTGGGAGAGATGTTGTCACTCCGTAAGTATTATCGGATAAATTAAGATATTTCATCCGGTATATATTCTTATAATCAGGAATTGAGTGATTATAACTAAAGTCATAATTGACTTGAATCGCTACAATAAATACTACGGAAAATGCCAGTGAAAGACCGGCGATGTTGAGAAACGCAACCATTTTGTTGCGTTTCATCAACCTATAGAAATTTGAGAAGATTTGTTTCATCTTTTTAATCTGATTAAAGCGATTTCATTGATTCAACCGGATTCTCCCGAGAAGCCTTCCACGCCTGAGAGGTTACGGTCAACAATGTAATGATCATGACTAACGTTGCACTTACTATAAATACCCATCCGTAAACGGGAATCCGGTAAGCGAAAGTTTGAAGCCAGGTAGTCACACCCCAGTAAGTTATCGGAACTGAAATAACAGCGCAACACAAAACCATTTTCAGATAACTCTTATTCAAGTTAAACAGGATTTCTTCGGTTTCAGCCCCGAAGACTTTGCGAATGGCTATTTCCTTGCGTTTATACTGTGCCTCAAATAGAACCAATCCAAAGAGCCCGATTACAGATAACAGAATCGTAAGAAGTGTAAGGAGAAGAATCAAATGTTCCAGATTTGTTTCTTTCTCATACAAACGTTCCGTCAATGTATCGTAATATTCAATATTAACGATAGTAGCCGGATCAAATTCAGCGAATGTTTTTTGGATTAGCTTGTTTACATCAAGCGGATTGACATGATCCGCCATGCGCACATACATGATATTGGCCCAATCCCGTATATAATCTTCCTGGATAAAAAATCCGGTTTCAATTTCTTTTTTTCGTCTTGAGGTTAGTGCAAAATTATTGGTAAAGCCGACAACCTGTCCCCGATCAGATAAAGACCCATTTAACTCATCTAAAACGTTGACTTTATGAAGCTCCTTTACCAGTTTATTAAAAACATAAGCGCCTTTTTTACTCTTTTGCTCACTTAAAGTCGGCTTGTTGCCTTCAACAACAGAAATGCCCATTACATCAAAGAAGTTATGTGTCGCAAACATGGCATAAAAGAAGATTCTCTCTTCTTCCATCGTTGTCACATTAATCATACTATAGACATCCTCAGCTGCAAAGCGATCAGAAGCAAAAGCTACATCTGAAATTAACGAACTCTGCCTCAGCTTTTGTGCAATCTCATTCTTATGAGCTCTCATCAGAGATAAATTGCCGGATACCATAACGACTTTGTCTCTGTCAAAACCTACATCGCCTTTCTTCATAAATGAATTTTGCAGATACAAATAGATGGAAGACGATACCAATGCCACCGTTATAATTAATTGAAATCCAACCAGGATCCTCCGTACCGTTTTACCATTTACAGATAACCCAAAGCTTCCTTTCAATATCATTGCCGGTGAGAAAGAAGTCATATAAAAAGCTGGATAAAGACCTGATAAAACACCTAATATAAAAGCAATTACGAAAGTTATCAACACTAATCCATAATTGTTAATTATCCCCACATCTACTCCGATTGAGCTTAATATTTCAGTGTTATTAATTAAATAAAGCCATAGCAAAGCACATAAAAAAGCCAGACAACAAAGAGTAACTGATTCAATAATCAATGATAAACGAATCTTCCGATTCGTACTCCCCAATACTTTCTGAATATTGATTGACCGAATCCGTAACGGAGTCATTGAGGCCATAAGGTTGGTATGATTAATCAAAGCAATGATTAAAACCAAAAGACCAATACAAATCAGAATGTATAGGATTGAATAATTGCCACCTTTTGTAACTGTTGCTTTTTCATAATGGATGTAGATATCAGACAGTGGCACTAAAGTCAGACTCATATCGTCCATACTGTTACTGAATGCCTTCGGATCAAAGGTTTCACAAAGTTCGTCTGCGGCTTCAGGAGTTGACAGCATCACATACCCAAAGCAACAGCGTCCCTCTGATCCATCCATTGCGAACTCCTTATAAATAGGTATATAAATATCATTGCGCAATTGCGTATTGTATGGAAAATCTTTGTAAACAGCTCCGATCGTAAATTCTTTACGTTTAATCGTCCATAATTCTTCCGCCGTCTGGAGTTTATTTCCTATGACATCAGTCGTCCCGTAAAGCCGCTTTGCCATAGAAGCTGGAATCATAACCATCTCGGGATTTTGCAGACAATGTACATCTCCATTCAGGATCTGAAAATCAAATATGTCTGTTATATCCGGTTCTGCAGAAGTTACATCGGAGAGAAATGCCGTCATCTCATTCTTCTCGTTTATAAAGCGAAATTCTTTTTGCTTTATAAACGGAGGAATCATGATCAGACTCTTCTCTATCAAAGAAGATGATTCAAAAAATCGTTCCAAAAACAACCTTCTGTGTACATTATCCAGTTCTCCGTAAGGCAGCTCCACCATATAGATCCGATCTTTATTCTTATGCATCGATTCGAAACTGAACTCCGAATACACTTTTATAAAAGTGACCATGAATGCAACGAAAGCCACACTCAATCCGAGGAGATTCAGAACCATCGGCAACCTGAATTTACGGCAAATACTAAGCAGATTCCTAAAGATTAGTTTCATTGTTTTTCATTTATAGAACTTCATTTACCGAATCCACAATCTGTCCGTCAAACAGATTGATTACACGATGGGCAAACGAAGCATCATGCTGGCTATGAGTCACCATGATAATAGTTGTTCCTTCTGCATTTAACTCACTCAACAGGCGCATCACCTCAGCACCATTCTTACTATCCAGATTTCCGGTAGGCTCATCCGCAAGTATAAGCTTTGGTTTTGCTACTAATGCCCGTGCTATAGCTACACGCTGTTGCTGCCCCCCTGATAATTGCTGAGGGAAATGGTGTGACCGATGGCTGATGTTCATTCGCTTCAAGATAGACTCCACACGTTCTTTTCGTTCGCCTGACTTTGTCTTCAAATAAGTTAAAGGTAGTTCGACATTTTCAAAAACATTGAGCTCATCAATCAGATTAAAGCTTTGGAATACAAATCCTATATTTCCTTTCCGCGCATGTGTGCGGTCTTTTTCTTTTAAATGTCCTACTTCTTGTCCGCCCAGATAATAATCTCCTGAAGTCGGATTATCCAATAGTCCCAGGATATTAAGCAGTGTTGATTTCCCACAGCCCGAAGGCCCCATTATGGCAACAAACTCACCTTCTTTTACTTCTAATGATACTCTGTTTAACGCTATCGTTTCAATCTCTTCTGTACGGAATGATTTACTTAAGTTCTCAATCTTGATCATAGTATGTTTTGTTTTAATTTAATATCAATACCTCGTTATCTTTGAATGTATCATAGTTTGATACGATTACTTTTTCGCCCGGTTCCAATCCTTCAATTACCTCGTAATATTGTGGATTCTGCCGACCTAATTTTATCTTTCTTCTGTAAGCCTTCTTTTCATCCTGATCCAGAACGAATATCCAGCTCCCTCCCGTTGCCTGAAAGAAAGTTCCTTTTGGTATTAAAATGGACTTCGTAGGCTCACCCAACTGAAGGCTCAAATAATAGGTTTGTCCTGTACGAATATTATCAGGGCGCTCACCAACGAAAATAAAATCGGTTTTAAACTTCCCGTTTCTTACTTCGGGATATACTTTACGAACTTTTAGTTGGTAAGAATTATTCTGACGATCAAAACTTGCTTCCAGCCCATTCTTTACTCTGTCGATATAATGCTCATCAATCAAAGCTTCCACTTTGAAGTTGGAGAGATTATTTACTTGTCCTATTTTCTGACCTTGTGCAATGCTTTGTCCCAAAACGACATCCAGCAATCCTAATTCGCCATCAATGGGTGATTTAATTTGCAGATTTGACACACGCCGGCGAATCAGATGCATATTCTCCCGCATATTTTGCAGACTCTCTTCCATCTGATCTACCTGTACCGAACGATAAATAGAGTCTTGCTTCAAGCGCTCCGAAACTAACGCCTGCTTTTCCTTTGCCAGATCATAATCTTCTTTGGCTTGAAGATATTCCTCACGGGCGATCAGCTTTTCATCAAATAAAGCTTTATTCTGATTGTAGCTGCGTTGTTTTCGTCTGACATCCAGATCCAGTTGCAGTTTTTCAGTCCGGTTATTCAGCTTATCCTGTTCCATCGCAACTTGTGTGTTTCGCAGGAAATTTTGTTTTTCGGCCAGTTCGGCTTCACTGTTTAGTATGGATAAGTCCAGATTTGAATTACTAAGTCGAACGATTGGCTGATCTTTCTTGACTTGTACACCTTCTTCGACTAATATCTCTTCGACGATGCCTCCTTCAAGCGGGCTTAACTGAATAATTGCCAACGGTTGTACTTGTCCGTCAACACGTATGAAATCATTAAAAACATCATTCAGCACCTCATGAGAAATAATCCCTTTCCGATCTACTCTCAGAGTTGATTGATGATTACCAAACAAAGACCAGGCAATAAGCCCAGACAGTACGACTGCTCCGATTATATACGGAATATGCTTCTTACGTATGCCTTTTTTAGGTTCTATCTTTATATCCATGATTTATTATTTTCTAATTAATGGTTTACCGTCATAATAGTTAGCAATACGCTTTTTCATCATAAAGTTAAGTTCCGTTTGGAGCTTGTTTATTCGGGATTGGAGCAGATTATTGGCACTGACCTGCAAATCGTAAATGCTCAACAGACCTTTTTCGTATTTCTTTACGGTCACTTCATAAGCAAGCTCATCGGCTTTAATCTTTTTCTGAATTTGCATCAGTTCTTTTCTAAGCCCTTCACAATCGTGAATCAGTTTATCTATTTCAATACGTAGCGCACGCTCCGACTCTTCAAATTCTTCCCGTGCTATCCTGTGCTGATTTTTGGCTTTATTTAAAGTTGAGCTTCGAGACAAACCGTTAAACAGTGGTATATTTAATGTAATACCGACCCATTCACCCAGATTATTCTTCAGTTGAGATCCGAATGAAGCAACGGAGGTTTCACTTTTCAGATTCTCGAAGTATCTTGTATTGATACCGCCGTTAAGATAGAGCGACGGCAGCAATTTTGAACGGCTTATTACAATCTGTCGCTCTGCTTGTTTTAGACGAAGCGCATAGATCTGCGTCTGTGGGGTCCAGTTTCTGGCCCGTTCATATAAACTTTCCGGATCTACTGCTGCATACTCAATCGAATCTACAGTCTGAGTTTTTATAAGCAGTGGGTCCGTTAAGGGATAATTCATCACTTCTTTCAGACTAAATATCGCCTGTTCATAAAGATTTTGCTGTTTTATCACATTATATTCATCTGCTGCCACTTCTGAACTTACTTGCGCTACGTCAGCTGCACTTTTTATTCCCAGCTCCTCCATCCGAATGGTTTTCTGCAATAAATGATTACTCTGAAGTAATTTGTCTTCGGCCAATTTGAGGGAAGCGTCATAATAACTCGCATCAGCATAAGCCTGCATTGTTGTTACAGCCGTCTCAAATTCAGTTTTCGCTTTTTCCTGCAATCCCATTGATACAATTAATTTATTCAATTTCAAATTGCTGAGTAAAGCCCCCGACTGGAACAGGGGAATGGATCCGGAAATATCATATCCGTTTGAAAAGTTTGAAGTGT
Organism: Porphyromonadaceae bacterium UBA7332; assembly: GCA_002471225.1. Taxonomy (GTDB): domain Bacteria; phylum Bacteroidota; class Bacteroidia; order Bacteroidales; family UBA7332; genus UBA7332. The sequence continues at coordinate 7,714 of DKPO01000018.1, read as the reverse complement.
TGGAGTAAGTATTTGTTTCGGGATCAATACTTCGTCCGAAGTTTGCATTTGCACCCACACTACCATTAACCGACGGAAGAAAGGAACCTTTTGCAGCTTTTAGGTCTTCACGCTGATTTCGGATATTCCATTCTCTTATCCGTACACGAGAACTGTTCGCTATAGCGTATTCCATACATTCATCCAGACTCCGGTATGTATCTTGAGCATACAGTAGAGAAGCTGCACAAAGTGCAAAAAGAATTAAGAGTATTTGCTTATAGTATTTCATTGTCTTCTATTTTACTTTATCTTTTGCAGAAAGTATGCCAAAACAATCAAATCGTTATAAAACAATAAATTACAAAAATATCATCTCGGAGCAAGTGTCTAATAATTGGACAAAGGTGTCTAATGTTTGGACAATAGAAAATAATTTTTATTTTGATTATTAAACAGATCTCTCTTTTCGATTATCTTTACACCATCGAATAACCTGAATAAACATAAACCCGTTATGTCCATACTTATTATAGATGATAATCGTTCTATCTTGCAAACTTTAGAAATTCTGCTACGCAATCATTATGACAACATACATGCGATCACACACCCATCGCAAGCTCTTGCGCATATGGGGAAAAATCAATATGATGTAGTCTTACTCGATATGAATTTCAAAGCGGGAATCAATAACGGGAATGAGGGGCTTTACTGGTTAAAACGGATCAAAGAGCAATATCCGGAATTACCGGTAGTTTTATTCACAGCTTATGCAGATATTGATTTAGCTGTAGAGGGCATGAAGTGCGGAGCGGTTGACTTTATTACCAAACCCTGGGATAACGAAAAGCTTGTAAATTGTTTGTTAAAGGCATCTTCCAATAAACCGAAAAGCAGCAAAATACCGAAGCAGAATAAAACCCCGATGTTTTGGGGAGAATCTGAATCAATGAAAACTCTAAGACAGTTTGTCGAAAAAGTAGCTCTAACCGATGCCAATATTCTTATCACAGGAGAAAACGGAACTGGGAAGGAAATGCTCGCAAGAGAGATACATCGTTTATCAAAAAGACACACTTCTCCTATGATCGCTGTAGATATGGGTGCTATCCCTGACACGCTATTCGAAAGTGAGTTATTCGGTTACATCAAAGGAGCCTTTACGGATGCAAAAGCGGATCGGAAAGGAAAACTGGAGTCCGCTCATACGGGTACTTTATTTATGGATGAGATCGGTAATATGCCGATACCCCAACAAGTGAAATTGCTTTCATGTATTCAAAACAGACAAGTTACACCCGTAGGTAGTGTGAAACCCGTAAATATTGATATTCGCCTGGTTTGCGCTACGAATGCCGACCTGACTCAGTTAGTTCAGGAAGGTTGTTTCCGCGAAGACTTATACTACAGGATCAATACGATTCATCTGCACATTCCTCCCCTTCGCGAACGTAGTGAAGATATGGGCGAGCTGGCGCAACTTTTTATCAATAAGTTTACAGATAAATATTCGCTTTCTAAAATGTCTTTATCAGACAAAGCATTAGCCAAACTTCGCTCTTATTCCTGGCCGGGCAATATTCGAGAGCTGGAGCACATGATAGAAAAAGCTGTAATTATGAGTAACAGTTCCGAAATTACAGATACAATATTCTCTTTTCCGCAACAACAAAATCAGACATCGGCTTCACCTCATCAGGCAACGACACTTGAAGATATGGAAAAGCAAATGATTGATTGCAGTATCCATAATTGTGAGGGAAATCTTTCAGCAGTCGCAGCTCAATTAGGTATCAGCCGCCAAACACTTTATAACAAAATGAAGAAATACAATCTTTGATTTATGATACAATCCATTCGTACCCGATTGATTATTTATCTCTTCCTGATAGGACTATCCAGTGGAGCCATTTCTTATTTTCTTTTTGGCAATTCTGAATCAGAAAATACGGTTGTATGGATTGGCTTATTCAGCTGTCTGATTCTTGTATCGGTATTCAAGGTCTTTCATTGTTTCCGTTTGTATCTCAACAAGATTACTTTTCTGCTAAATGCCGTAGAGAACAATGACTACTCTTTTCGTTTTGCCGAAGACAGAGGAAGCAAGCGTGAACGCTTCACCCACCAGACTCTGAACCGGGTGAAAGAGATTCTTTTACAAACAAAAATGGAAATCGCGGCACAAGAGAAATATTATGAGCTGATTCTGGATAAAAGTAAAACCGGGTTTATCATTTTCGATCCAAGCGGATTTATTCGTCAATCCAACCATGCGGCACTTGAGCTTCTGGATTGTAATGTTCTGACACATACCAGCCAATTCAAACGAATTGATCCAAACTTGTTTCACTTCGTCCACGAACTTCGGAATAACGACAATAAACCTTTTACGTTACATACACAAAAAGGATGCTGTACACTTGCCTTCCGATTATCCTGCTTTACCAAAGGAAACACCGAACTATGTATGCTGACTCTGAATGATATCAGTAATGAACTTGAAGAAAAGGAATTGGAATCATGGATACGTCTGACTCGTGTACTGACTCACGAAATCATGAATAGCATTGCTCCGATACGCTCTGTCAGTGAGTTTCTGATGAATGAAAAAGACATGAATAAGCATGAGTTACATAAAGGGCTGGATATAATCCATTCAACATCGGGAAACCTGATGAATTTCGTAGAGCATTATCGCCGCTTTGCCCGCATCCCGCCCCCTAAAAAAGAAGAAATACAAGTTGAGGAACTTTTAATCCAATGCCGCAGGATGATACTCAGTGAAGTGAGTGAGCATGTAAAGATATATGTGGATACTGACAATATAAACACCCCACTGTATGCCGATCGCGGACAAATCGTACAAGCCATCATTAATCTTTTGCGTAATGCTTCGGATGCCGTAAAAAATAAAACCAACGGACGGATCAAACTCTCCGGACATTATCATGCAGGTAAAAAAAGATGGATCATCGGAATCGAAAATAATGGAGAACCTATTTCGGGAGAGGTCCAGGAGCAAATATTCGTTCCCTTCTTTACAACCAAAGAAGGAGGTTCGGGTATTGGGCTAAGCATCTCAAAACAAATTATGCGAAATCATGGAGGAAATCTTCAATTGAGTCACTCTAATCAGGATACAACCTTATTTTCACTGATATTCTAAGTTTCTATATTGAAAACCAAACAAAGGGATTTACAAATTAGCAATTGTTTATATTTCTATTCTCTATTTTGAAAATAAGGTACTATCTTAGTGCTCTGAATATTACTAATAAATTTATAACGATGAAGATCTCCTGATCTTTCCAATGAAGTTATGCTCTAAACATAACAAGAACTCTTATAAAAAACAGATATATGAAAAAACACACTTCGATTCTTTTTAGTGGGTCTCTTCTACTTGCAAATGCATTTGCACTTTCTGCACAAATGCCATTTAAACCAAGTACTGAAAAAAAACAGTATTGGTATCAGGTTGTTTCCGCAGCGAGCAATGATTATTGCAAAGGCAAAATCATTATGTTGAACGGCGACCAGTTAAAATATGAACAACCCGTAATGGATCCGACAAATCTTTGGTGCTTCGAAACCATCACGGACAGTACTTTTGCTATGAAAAACTATGCATCGCAAAAGTATATGGGAAAATCAGTTCAGGACGGTTTGGTCAATGACGCCGTTCCTGTATTAGTAAAAAAATTAGCCAATACAGATCAATACGCACTGACTCCGATGGGCAGCTATCCTTTGCACGCTCAACAAAGTGGATCTTTATTGACAAACTATCCGGGTAAAGAAAACAGTGCAAGTGCATGGACATTCAAGGCTGTTTCGAAAAAAGAAATGAAACAACCTAAATCCATTCAGATAACCAATGCCCGCCGCGGTACGCATGTTTCACAGGCAGGTGAAAAAAATCTACCTCTTTTTGGATTTGACATACAGGTAAAAGGGTTTAAAAACAAAGAAGTTCTGGAATCATTGACATTCGACTTCTCCAATTGCACCAATCTTCAAGCTTTAGAAAATATCAAGCTTTATGCATCTCCTTCCTTAGGCCGTGGGCTGACACAAGGAGGCGTTGAACTTGGTACAATCAAAATACAAGATGGTAAAGCTACCGTAAATCTTGAATCGCCACTTCCGCTTGCTTTAGGTTCGAACTTCTTCTGGATGATTGCCGATGTTTCTGATAAAGCAAAAGAAGGTGATCAGTTGGATGTTACATTAAGTAGTATTCAAACTAAAAACGGAGACTTAGTCGTTAATCTTAAAGATAATAATCCGGTTAATGTATTCCTGACTAAAAGCGTATTATTCAGCCCGGGAGATTATGGATCTAAATATTATCGTATTCCGGCTATCGAAACAGCCAATGATGGTTCTCTGGTATCCGTAACAGACCGCAGACCTTTCCACTCAGGCGATTTACCTCAGGCTATCGACTTATATGTTCGTCGTAGCACAGATAATGGCAAAACATGGAGCGAACCGTTAATGATTGCAGGTGCCGACGATGATAAAAACGGCTTTGGCGATGCTGCAATCGTAAAAACACAAAGCGGAAAATTAATCGTCTTATTTGTCGGTTATAAAGGTTTATGGGATTCTACTCATGATAATCCGCAACGCCAGTTCATGGTGACAAGTGATGACAATGGTGTAACCTGGACAAAACCGGAAGAGATTACACACTTCTTCTATGGCCCGACTTCAGATGTTCAGGAGACTAAAGACTGGGATGCTTTCTTTATCACATCAGGACGTGGTCTTTGTACACAGGACAATCAGGTATTATTTGCTATTCCTACCCGTGTACGAGGTCGTAAAGGATTATCAGCTTATACGATCGGATCGGCAGACGAAGGTAAAACATGGAAGGTTATGGATCTGAAAGAACCGGCAACACGTATCGGTGATGAATCGAAAATTACTCAGTTAAATGACGGCACACTTCTTATGAGCGTACGTAGACACAATAAAAGAGATGTTGTGTACGGTAAATTGGAGAATGGCGAAATTATCTGGGATAAACCGGTTCGTCATGAAGACTTGACCGATCCTTTCTGTAATGGTGAAATCATGGTTTATTCTTCTACTAAAAACGGAGATGATAAGAATCGTATGCTGCATTCATTATGCGATGCAAAAAACAGATCGAACGTTTCTGTTCTATTAAGTTACGACGAAGGTAAAACATTCCCAATTAAGAAAACCATCTGTCCTACTGCTTCGGCATATTCGACTTTATGTGTACTGCCTGATGGTACGATCGGATGTTATTATGAAGATGGTCCTGAAAAAATGGATCTTGTATTTGTACGCTTCTCACTTGATTGGCTTACAAACGGTAAAGACTCATATAAGCCCAAGAAATAAGTTATCAACATTTTGTTAATAACTCGTGGGAACGCTTTGCTGAAAGGCGTTCCCACTCTATTTATTATTTAATCGGACTATATCTTAACTTACTAATTAAACTATAACTCATGAGAAAATATTTTGCTCTAACAGCTTTATGTATTACTTCGGCATTATGCGCACAGAATCAAAAAAAATTAGCAATCGGTATCAAATACGGATACGAAACTGACTTCAATCAAGATGTATATCAATCGGGAGGATTTATCAATAAATACAAAACCAACCAATCGAATATAGGATTAACATTCAGCTATCCCGTTTGGAATAAACTCAGAGCACAAAGTGAAGCGGGTTTGTCTATTTACAATACTGATCTGCATATTAATCCGAATAACGGGACAGGGTATTCCAATAACGAAGGACTATCTAATAAGAATATTTACCTTGCTCAACAATTCGAATATGAGGTCTTATCAATTCCTCTGAATGATTGTGGCGCCAGTTTCTCTATGTCACCATTTATCAGAATGAGTTATACATTCAATACAAATAAGCGAACAAACAAACGAGGACATATTGATATAAATAATGAAATGGCAGATTTATGGATCGAAAAGCATAATTTGCCTATTATGGATGCGACGTTCAAAAGCCCTTTCGGATTCTTTGCTCTTACGCCCGGTTTGAATTTAGACTTTATGCTCCGATCAAAAATAGGTATTAATCTATTTGGCGGTTATCAGTTTGGTTTGGCTGGCCATACAACGGTCGACGCCCGATACCGTTATAAAGATGATACAGTAAGAAATATATCGTTCAAATCCAAAGACTCAGGATTCTATTTTGGAGGCGGTTTAAAATATTTCTTCTAACAGAATAACCTCATTCTAAAGTTATCAACATTTTGTTAATAACTAACGGGAACGCCCAACTGAAAGGCGTTCCCGTTTTTGTTATTTCATAGATAAAACACAATAAGCCATCAATGTCATGTACGGGTTTAGTTATTGGTAACGAGACCCTGGATCCAAAATCATCCAAACCACAATCAATCATCCAGAATATCTGACTCGGAAAACACATAGATTTCGCTGGTTAGATTCGCTAAATAAAAAGAACCATTTTGACCGATGAATATCGATCAAAATGGTTCTTATATTTTTGTAGATATAAATTGTAACTCCGACTAATTATATACAACCTGATTACAATCTATGTATTGATTTATATTCAACAGGTAATAGTATTTAAGACGAAAAATTGTATCATTCATAAGGTTTTGTCCTTGAGAATTCGATTCAATTCTTCTTAAGTCCAACTAAATACTTCGATGAACATTAATTCCTATTATTATTACTATAGCTATTTTTCACACCATATTCTTAGTCCTTAATCTTAAATAGAATCAAAAAAGGATTATCTTCCTCAGTAATATTTGCTGTTCTATCCCATAATTGCTTGTTAAATGAAGAATTCTGACCATCATATTCTTCAGGTGCATATTCTCGTATATTAATCCAATCATCAGCACTCATACTTTTTATTAAATATCCATCCTGAATACAGCAACCTCTCGTATTTATAGGAACTGATGCATATGCACCTAAATCTTGTATTTTAAAAGTTTCATATACGCCTAAATTTTTATTCATAACCATATCAAATACAAGTTGTTTATCTTCTAATTTTATCAACAATAAATCATTTAACACAGAAATTGAATTAATACCTAAGAGAGCATCGTTATCAATACTATAAATCAATGCTTCCCTTCCCGTTTTTCGTTTAATTTCTTCTGGCACATAATTGCCTTGAATATTTAATGCATACAAAGGAGTAACTCCTGTTTCTTTATTATATTTAAAGATCGTATCTTTAGTTACTACATGAAAATACAGATTATCACCGACCTGTATTTCAGTCCGTTCTACACCCCAACCCATACCCAACATTGTACTATCAAAAGGTAAATATGATTTAATCTTTGAATTTTCCTTTATTACATTTATATGATTAAGACCATTATTATTCACTCTAAACTCAGTCATACATACAATCTCATTATTTATCGGATATATTTTGAACGCTGAAATTGGGAAATTCTTAACTGTATTAATATAATTATTCTGGAAGTCAAAATACTTAATCTCTCGTTTCATAAAGTCATAAAATCCTATTTTATTTTCAGAAACAATTATAGAATTTACATCAAATGGACGATATTCTTCTGGACCATCCCCAATTTTACCAAGCACATTAATAAAATCCCCGTTTCTGTCAAAGGAAAATGCACATTTTGCTCTGCTATCTACTACTACAATTAGATTATCTCTTAAATACACATCCGTAATTTGTCCAATAATTG
>DKPO01000038.1 GCA_002471225.1 Porphyromonadaceae bacterium UBA7332 | reverse complement strand
ATTTCACTAAAACTGACTAACCCCATTTTTCGATGTTTTTCCCGTTATTTCGATTTCTCCGTAAGTACCCGGATTTACATACGTATCAAAATATATTTTGGTACGTATTAAAAAATATTTAGATACTTATTAAAAATATTTTTCATACGTATCTAAATTCAGGAGGATAGAATGCTTTTCTCAAACCACGTTTTAAAAATCCTCCAACCCCCGTTATACGTGGAAATATCTGTATAATAGAACTCAAATCCGAATATAAAATCTTACCCATAAGTCACGATTCTTTTTAATTGATTATTTAATGTTTGTTCCTAAAAACTTCTTAAAGATAACATTTTATTAAGGACTATGCAAATCCGGCAGACACTCATTTATGTCTTAACTTGCCTTTTTCATAAAAATCATGTCTTAACTTGCCTTTTCCTCCTTATATTTAACCTACATTAACCTCTATATCCTTTCTTAAATTTATGTGTGCGCCTAACTTTTTTCTAAAATCCCTTATCACAACCCTTGATATCCTGATATCCCATAAAAGGAAATAATCCTCAATATTTTCATTCGTTATTTGCTCTAAAGGAGGAAATATATTTAAGTTGATGATGATGGTTTTGTGAAAGAAAAAATGAGATTCCAAATCCTGTTTCGCGATTTGCAATCTCACACCTTTTAAACTACCTGCATAATTGATCAATAACCTCCGATCCATGTCATACACATGAATTTTACGATCTATACGAATAAAGCATTGAGCCATCAGCAAATCACACATCGGATCAGTATCCTCTCTGCTTTCGGATCCTCCAACCCCCAAAGCTGATTCCGGATGTATCTTACCGCGATTAGCTACTATTTTAATAAATACCTGCTGCTCTTCCGCTGTCAACTTATCAAATGCACTTAGAAGTGCTACTATTTTTTTCCTCATCTTCTATTCATACGCGGACTTACAGGCAAGATTCAACCGGCTAAATTACTAATAATTCAACTAACACGCTAACATACAATACTATAAGGTAATTAATTCCAAACAGAAGCTAAATAAAGAGGGAAAGGAGAATACGCTTCGCTTTAAGACGGTACTCGCATTTATTGATTAAATATTTGTATAATTAATTTTATTATACAATATTGCAATTGAATACATCCATACCCATAGAAAGATTCATTATTATAACAAATGACTTTTATCATACTATTCAGGTGTAAAAATAATCTTCTTGATTCTCTTTTGGGCTATTTACACTTGTTCTACATTTTATTATCTTGTTTCAAATAGAGTTAATAACATCTATAAATCAACACATTATGAATTTTATAAAACACGTCATAGTCTGGATCAGGTACTTCTTTATGTTTTTTGGTGCCTGGAGCATGTATTATTTGATAGATAATATCAAATCAGAGCATTCCGTCAAAAATCTAATATCAGCTTCTTTTTTTGCCTTAATACTGTCTGTTGTTGCAATTATTTCGGATATAATCAAAGAGAAGAAGAAAAAGTTAAAATAATCCCTGTATTTGTAATCAAAAATAAAAGAAAAATGTGTAAATTTAATCTTAAAGGCAAGAACATAGTTGCCATTTTTCAACAAAGTCAATTTTGCGATTATGAAATATGATGAGTTTATAAAAGGCTGTAATAAAATTGACGACCTTTTTACCCAATTAACAACTAAAGGTACAACTGTTACAGATGGAGTCATTGATAGAAATGCTTATTTTAATGCAAAACCTCGTTTAATGTGGGTTTTGAAAGAGGCTAATTCTGAAGAGAGTTGGAGCTACATTGATAAATTCAAGACAAAAAATTGGTTAAATCATTGTAATGGATTATCCTCAATAAGGAGAGTTATCTATACTTCTTACGGTATATTAAAGTCAGAGGGTAGCGATTGGAGCAAATTTCCGTGGTCAAATGAAGATGTGTGTCAATCTGCATTACTAGAGATTGCGTTTATTAATATAAAAAAAAGTCCTGGAGATAGCGTTGCAGATCCAAGCGAGATAAAGAATGCGTATCATGAGCATAGAGAGTTATTGCAATTACAAATTAATACGTATAATCCCGATATAATCATTTTTGGAAACACGATGGATTTCGTTGAGTTATCAGATTTCGATGGACTTGAAAGCTCTGAGTGCTTAGTATCCGGATGTAACAATCACTATTATTATGCTAATGAAAAACTATATATTCATGCTTACCATCCAAGCTATATGAGATTAACAGACGAAAAATATGTGATGGATATTGTCAATATTTATCGAGAATGGAGCAGAAATAAATAATAGACAGTGTCCAATATTTTGTGTAAATAAAAAATAGCAAGGTTCTGATTTAAGTAATTAGAAATGAACCCTTGTATCAAAAATACAGATAAATGGATTCATAATCAATCGGTACTAATCTTTTTCATTACGGGAGATCAACTTGTTTTTCTCTTTATGTATTTTAGAGTCATCTCATTGTATACTACATATCATCGAAATCGTATTACAAGTATTCAATACGTCTATTCAAAACTTAAGTCCTTCAGAAGTTCTGTCAGTTAAGAACAAAGATACACAAGAAAAATATTTATCCCTTGTGGATTAAAATTGCAAACTTGCGACCATTGTATAAAATTCGCCTAAATCAGCTCTGTTTTCATCTAAATGAAATGAAAGTTCTTCGGCTAATTTCTCTTTTGATAATTCTAAGAAATAATCAATAAGAGATTCTCGTTGTTGATTAAGGAGTTCTGACGAAAGATTTAGCATAGTTATAGCTTCAGAACCTCTATCGTCTGTACCTAAAATGGTCCCATCATATTCATAGCTAAAGTGTGTAGCACAATCTGGCTCTAACGGAGAAATAAGAGTTGGCGAATAATCGTTATCCTTCTTATGTCCGCAATGCTTATCAGGGTTACTATCATTCAGCTTTTGACATGAAGCATGCAAATTTGAATATTCTAATTGAAGTTCCGGATATTGTGTCAGATCTTTAGGCTTAAAATGCTCAATATGGCTGGTTCCTTGAGTAATGCGACATTCACAATAACAACAAATACCTTTCTGTTCCTGAATGAGCGAAACTTTTAATGCCTCTTTAGCTGCACCCCTGAGATCACGATACGTAGCATTTGGATTTTGAGCTTTCCAGTCTGAAAATTCAATGGGTTCTGCTTTATATTTATTAATAGATTTCATAATAATAGTCTGCTAAACTCTTTGTTTTCGTTCAATTAACTTGCGAATTTTAATCAATTCGGGAAGATAGGGAGTAAGAGCCTCTATCTTAGTATATAGTTCGATTGCTGTTGCAAGATTATTATCATTCAGCGCCTGATAGATATTTCTTTTAAGAATTTCTACTTTTTCAGGCAGCTCCCATTCTAATCCCATCAGGTCTTTTAATACTATTGATGTTGGAAGCCCATATCCATATCCGCTTAAATTTACTCTTATCCGGTTATTGTCTATTTCCAGTACCCTTAAGCTCTCACTTTGCACATTAGTCACGACTAAAGGCGAGTGCGTCGAAACAATAAATTGTATATTAGGAAATACTTGTGTCAGTCTGGGAGCTATATCCGTTTGCCATTTAGGGTGAAGATGCAAATCGAGTTCATCAATCAAGACAATTCCGGTTCCCTGAAGAGGATCGTCCAAAGTCGGATTGGCTAATACTAAACGTTTACATAGATCTCCAACCATCGCGATATAGATTTTTTCACCGTCTGACAGTTGATCAATACGCAAAGCCTGACCGTTTTTTTCGACCAACATCTGAAGTGGCGAACGCTTTACATGAATATTAGTGTACTCCGGAAGAAACACCTCTAAAGCCCTTCTGACTGTAGATAACTCTCTATCGGGTTTAACGGATGATTCCGCAGAAAACAAGTCCCGTTGATGCCGATAATTTTCATTTTCAATATCTTCCTGATATCTAAACCATTCAAAAAAAGTTCTAAAACTTGCATCTCCGTTAAGGGATTCATTATAGGTCTCCAGTAAATCAAATTTATGAGATTTCTTAATGCGTAATGGAATATCCAAGACTGCCCGTCTTACCCCATAGTGAACGAAAACAGGAAGAGATGTTTTAAACGATGTTGAATCAATCTCAGTACGAATATTAGAGCAATAATGATTTAAAAGATCAAGATCTGCCGATTGTGTTTTTATATAGCCTCGTTTAGTCTTATTCGGTATAGATACTTCTTCTATTTCATCGAAACAGGCTGTTATTGTGGCATCCCTTTGGCCAGAGTAAACTTCTTCTTCACCAATGAATGCACCTTGACCTTTGGGATTTTTAATTCTTGAAACAATCCAGCTCAGACAAATAGCGATACCATCCAGAATAGATGATTTTCCAGAACCATTCTGCCCCACAATAATAGTTAATCTTTCATCGAAAGCGATTTCAGTGTCAAAGTGACCTCTGAATTTATTGAGTTTTATGTTCTTTATAATCATGTTATTCTTTATTATTCTAGGTTAGCACCTAATTGAAAACTATTCTTCGGATGCGAACGAGACAAACAAATACATTTCTCTCTATTCACTTATAATCATGCAAATATATGAAAATTTACGACTATCTATAAATAGATATGATATCTTAATTCAATGCTCTCTTTCTTCGTTAAAAAAACCGACCAACCATCGATAACCATCGCTAATCTCCTACGCGGTTTGGGCGCACCGTACCTTTGTCATACAAGATCAGTCAATGACTTGTTTATCAGAATTTTTAATCTTCAAAAAACAAAAGAATTATGGCTATTAAGTATGTGTTGGTTGAGCGTCCGAATCCACAGGATCGTACCGCTCCGAAAAAGTTTTATGCGAATGCAGTGGTGCGCGGATCTATGGGTCTGGAAGGTTTAGCGGAACGAATCGCAGGTGCAAGCACAGCGAGTAAAGGGGATATTATGCTTGTACTTACGGCCCTGGGCGAACAGTT
>DKPO01000005.1:135961-136161 GCA_002471225.1 Porphyromonadaceae bacterium UBA7332 | reverse complement strand
ATTTATTGAATTTTGGATGATGGTTTGGCATCGGCTGGCAAAGGCATTTGACCGAATTCATCTTGCGGATCAATTATTGCATAAGTTATTAATTATTCAATGGTTCTCGTACGGGCGCTTGGCAAACGCCCGCGATGCACAATTGCACGGCAATCGAATTTGACCAAATAAATTTATTGCATTGTTCGGATCAAACCATT
>DKPO01000005.1:135551-135727 GCA_002471225.1 Porphyromonadaceae bacterium UBA7332 | reverse complement strand
TTTGGGATGCGGGCGTTTGCCAACCGCCCGTACAATCACGTTGCTGATTTATTGGTAATTAGGTGATATTTCAGCATCGGCAGGCAAAGGAATTTGACCAAATACATCTTGCGGATCAATTACTGCATAAATTATTAATTATTCGGCAGCATAGTACGGGTCTCGTTACCAATAAC
>DKPO01000005.1:19540-135346 GCA_002471225.1 Porphyromonadaceae bacterium UBA7332 | reverse complement strand
CCAATAACGAGACCCGTACTATCACGTTGCTGATTTATTGGTAATTAGGTGATGTTTCATTATCGTATGGCAATTGGATTTATTGCATTCTTCGGATCATGTATGTTGTGAGTTTGGTGTATTGATGAAATGCTGTTATATTTACATTTTGATTGATAATTATTTGTAATTTTTAGAGGATAGGGTATGGATACTATGAAGAAGGTTTTGAGTTTTATCTTTTTGGGCTTGCTCTGGTTTTTTAGTTCACCGATTTATGTTTTGGTGAATATTTTCGTTTATAAGCGGAAGGTTTGGGGGACGCTTTTGTTTGCTTTGCTTTCGCCTTCTACCTGGGTTTTGACTATGAATACTTATCATAAGGTTTCGGCTTTTTATGAGCATGCTTACCGATTGACTTCACGGGGTGAGTTGTCGACAATTACGGGGGTGGAATTGCCTGTCTATCAGATTGTAGATAAGGATCTGAGGGGTGGTCGTTTTAACCAGAAATATACGAACAGATATACGATTGAGTTTAAAGCGCAGCCGGATGAGGCTTTTTATGCTAAACTGGATTCTGTGTGTCTCGTTGATCCGCACTGGAGTTGTGGTGTGGAGGATGAACAGATTGCCTATTCTTACAACCGGATGTGGGGTAAGGGGATGGAGGCTCCGGAGGGGCAGAGCCCGGATGAGGTTTTGTTTGTGAATCTATCGATCACGAAGGGTAGGCGTAAGGCTGCTTTATCGAAGGGGCGCTGGTAGGTTTATATATATAATAAATAATAAAGCGGGTCAGATTGTAGTCTGACCCGCTTTGTTTATATATCAGGCACGTGATGTTCTTTCGATATCGCGTAAATTATCCATTTTCTTCTTTTCAAGGAATTCGTAAATCGTACCGATATGTTCGGTAACTTTTTTATTGCCGAATTCATAGACTTTTTCAACCAGACCATCCAGGAAGTCACGATCGTGCGATACCAGAATAATAGTACCGTCATAGGCCTGAAGTGCGCTTTTCAGGATGTCTTTTGTTCGCATGTCTAAATGGTTTGTCGGCTCATCGAGAATTAAAAGATTGACAGGCTTCAATAATAATTTGATCATAGCCAGTCGGGTTCTTTCTCCTCCCGAAAGTACTTTGACTTTTTTCATTGATGCTTCGCCACCGAACATGAAGGCTCCTAAGAGGTCTTTGATCTTGTTACGAATGTCACCTTGGGCAACGTCATCGATCGTTTGGAAGACGGTTAATTCCTCATCTAAAAGAGATGCTTCGTTTTGAGCGAAGTAGCCAATTTGTACATTGTGGCCAAGAGTCAGATCGCCTTTGAAGTCGATTTCGCCCATGATGGTTTTGATCATCGTAGACTTACCTTCACCGTTTTTGCCGACGAATGCTACTTTTTGTCCACGCTCGATGGTGAATGTCGCATTGTCATAAACAAGCAGGTCGTCGTAGTTTTTGGATACATTGTCTGCTATGACCGGGTAATTGCCCGAACGGGGAGAAGGTGGAAATTTCAGACGGAGAGCAGAAGTATCTTCTTCATCCACTTCGATGATGTCTAATTTCTCCAACATCTTAACGCGGGACTGTACCTGAAGAGTTTTGGAGTATGTTCCTTTGAAACGCTCGATAAACTCTTTGTTTTCGGCGATCATTTTCTGTTGCTCTTCGAATTGTTTTTGTTGTTGCTGGCGACGTTCCTGACGAAGTTCAAGGTATTTTGTGTAGTTTACCTTGTAATCGTAAATACGACCCATCGTAACCTCTATCGTGCGCGTTGTGATATTGTCAACGAAAGCCCGGTCATGAGAAATTACAATAACGGCTTTGGCACTGTTGATAAGGAAGTCTTCCAACCATTGGATCGACTCAATGTCGAGGTGGTTAGTCGGCTCATCAAGCAGAAGTACGTCGGGTTGTTTAAGCAGGAGTTTGGCTAATTCGATACGCATTCTCCATCCACCGCTGAACTGGCTGGTAGGTTTGTGGAAATCATCCCGGGAGAATCCGAGACCTAATAAAATTTTCTCTACATCTTCAGCGTAGTTGGTAAGGTCGATGGCGTAGAATTTTTCGCTTAGGGCCGCTACTTTGTCGATAAGCTCGTAATAGCTTTCTGACTCGTAGTCTGTGCGGGTAGCCATCTCATTATTCAGTGCATCGATTTCTGCTTCCATTTCGAAAAGATGAGCAAATGCCTGTGAAGTCTCTTCGAAAACCGTGCGTGTGTTATCGGTCATTAAATGTTGTGGGAGATAGGCAATTACCGCTTCTTTAGGAGCAGAAACTTTGCCTCGTGTAGCCTGTCTGGCTCCGGCAAGAATCTTTAATAGCGTAGATTTTCCCGCTCCGTTTTTACCCATTAATGCAATACGATCTTTCTCGTTGATAACGAAAGAGATATTTTCAAATAGCGTCGAACCACCAAATTCAACTGTTAATCCGTCAACTGATATCATTCTTTACTGATCTATTAGTTCTTAACGACAAATATACGCAAAATCCTTTAATTGATAAACTGCGATCATTCCGACTTAGGGAAATGGGGTAAATCGTTCGTGAAAGATCCGGTATCGTTATTGATTCTGCTTCTTGCTGCACGGTTTTTCCTTTCGCATCTTGCCACAGCCCGCTATTGCCTCACTGTTAAAGCAAAAAATGCGTTTGAAACGGTCTGAAATAAATTAATGTTCAGGAGTCGGGATGGCCTCACTGATAATGTGTTAGGACAGGAGGGTTTATGGATTTTTTTAGAGATGATGTTTCTTTTTATAAGTAATTTTAAATTTCTGCTTGCAATTATGCTGTTAAATCCTAATTTTGTTATTCGTATAGCTATAAGTAATTACGCATTAAATTTAATATATGTTAATTAAAGAGCGCGATTGCAGCTATTTATAGAATAAAGACATCATAAGAATGAAACACACAATGAAGAATCATAAAGAAATGGAGGAGCAAAAGCTTATTGACGGAGTAATCCGGCACGACAGGCATTCGCAAAGAATGCTTTATGAGCGTTTTGCGCCGTTGATGTTATCTGTATGTTTCAGATATGTGAATGATTATGAGGTCGCGAAAGACCTGTTGCAAGATGGGTTTGTGAAGGTTTTTAATTCCATTGCTACTTATCAGGGTGCAGGGTCTTTCGAGGGATGGGTTCGAAAAGTATTTTCAAATTTATGCCTGGAGTATTTAAGAAAAAATGATGTGTTAAGAGATTCATTGGTTCTTGAAGATCCCAGTGTTTTGTTTGAACCTGATTATTCAATGATCGAAAGACTGTCGGCAGATGAGTTGATGGAGATAATTGCAGAGTTGCCAACGGGGTTCAGAACAGTGTTTAATATGTACGCAATAGAAGGTTATTCTCATAAGGAGATTGCCGATAGTTTGGGTATCACGGAAAGTACGTCTCGTTCGCAGTTTACAAGAGCGAGGCAATATCTGCAGAAAAAGCTGCTTGAATTGGGCAGTGATGGGAAAGAATAAGAAACTATTTTGATTTTCCGGTCGATATACAAATAACCGTTTATTGGTTCTATTCTCTTTTAATAGATTGTACGACAGATGTATTCTGTTGTCAAATATAAAAGGGTGCTTATAAAAGGGAGTTGAGGTATATCAGAGACGGGTGTTAATCAGGTTTTTGATTTGTCAGTTGGTATTTCAATCAAAGTGAATTAAAAAAGAATGGATAAAAGAGACGATAAATATTTAGATAAAATATTTCGGGAAAAGCTATATGAGCATAAAATGGATGTTCCAGATGATTTATGGAATGCTATTGAAGCAAATATTTCCGATAAATCAGTCGCGCTTATTCCTTTTTGGAAGAAGCCGTGGTTTGCTGCAGCATCTGTCATATTGCTAGTTTCGGCTTCAGTTTCTTTTATGTACTGGAATTTGAAAGAAGAATCTGAGAAAATCAATACGCATGCGATGGCTCAGATCGAAACAGATACGGAAGAGGTAAATCCTCTTGTCGGGAAATTAAAGGCAGCAAGTCCCCTTCACGTAATGCGGGAGGATCTGAAAGAACCGGTGAAGAGCAGACAAATAGCTCAGCAAAAATTCATCGGGGCAGAAAAAGCTGTATTACCGGCATTTGCTGATGAATCTGAGGGTATTGAAAGTGAAGATCAGTCTTATATGATTGCCGAAACAGATTCTGAGGATACGAATAATGAGCTAAGTGAGGATGAAAAGCAGGCCAAAATAAAAGCATTTGCACAATTAGGTACTGAAGTTTCCAAAGGATCTGAAAATGAATTTAATAAAGTACAGAAGATTGTGCGTAAAACAGGAGTCTCTATTAACTTTGGTAACTCGGGGCTATCGGATCAGGCAACAAAAAATGCGGATGCGACATTGAGACGCTCTGCAGGAAAATACAATGCGCAGTTAATGAGCATGGTTCGTCCGGTAGGGTATTATGAAGATTCGCGTGTCAAGCACTTTACACCACTGTCGCTGGCAGTGATGTTTGATAAGCAAATCCTGAAAAATTTGTTTGTCGAGGCAGGTTTCTCTTATACCTATATGCGAAGCGAATTGCAGAGCTTTTCAAATTATCGGAAAGAAACTCAGAATTTGCATTATATAGGCATTCCGTTGGCTTTCAGATATAACGTCTGGAAGTGGAAAGGTCTTTCTGCTTACGTTAAAGCAGGCGGGGCTATAGATTTTAATATTGCAGGGACCTGGAAAGAGTCTTATTCGTATAATGCGGATTACGGACGCGGGTCTTTGAACTCATTTGATGAGGCATTAGAGAAACGCCCACAATTGTCTGTTTCGGGAGCGGTAGGAGTAGGATATAATTTATCGAATCTGTTTCAACTCTATTTTGAACCGGGTGTAGCTTATTATTTTGATAATGACAGCTATATACTAAATATCCGCAAAGATAAACCGGTTGATTTGTCGTTGCAATTAGGTGCACGATTTAATTTTTGAGAAAATCTTAATAACTTAATAAACTCTATTTTATGAAATTACTAAAAAATTCAATGTTAGCGGGTGTTGCTTTGATGTCCGTTATGATGACAAGCTGTTTAAAAGGGGGAAATACAGCATCTTTCGCTATAATTGGAACAGTTGAATCTGATATGACAGGTACTACTTTAATTAATGCAGATAATGGTGCAGGGACAGTAAGACCAATCGTTCAATCAGCTTTAGGGGATGCCGGTGAAGGACAACGTATCCTTTGTAACCTGAGTATTAACTATGATGAGCAACCTTCGCAGGCATATACGTATGCAGAGGTGTCGGGTGTTCAGCAATTGAAAAGATATACAATGGGTAGTGTGCCTGAGGTTAGCGATAGCTTAACTGCCGATCAAATCGGAGGACAAAACCATATTGTTGCAAATATTGTTCCTTTATCAAGTGTAAGTTTTTCTGTTCAGAATAAAATTGTTTCTTATTTCTTGAATCTTAATCTGATTTATAATGCGGAGAAAGCTCAGGAAGGTCCGACTCATACATTCGAATTTATTCTTGATGAGAAAAGAACTGCAGAGTCAGATCGTGATATTTATTTCTATGTTGTACACAATGACGGTGGCGAAAAACCAGGTACAGCAGTTAAGAATCAGTTGACAACAATGGATATTACTTCATTGGTGAAGGCTAAACAAGAAGGAATTCAAGGTCGTGTTCTTGTAACATACAAAAAACAAAAAGATCAGAACCTTTTGAACTATGCTACTATTGAAGTACCATTTATGAGATATAAAGAGAATATTTAATTCTCAACGGGATATATTAAGAGAGATCGGTAAAGCCGATCTCTCTTTTTTTATTTACTTTTGCGGGGTAAAATAGAACATAAATGATAACTTTTTTAAAAAACTGGATGTTACCCATAGCTATGTTTGCGGGGATAATATTCTATTCTTTCTTTTCGAAATTAACATTTCTGACTCCGTATTTAATCTTCTCGATGTTGTTTCTGACTTTTAGCAGATTGTCGCCAACTGAGATTAAATTCAGCAAATTGCACTTTAAGTTGATAACCTTTCAATTGTTATCGGCAATTCTTATCTGGCTTATATTCTATCCAATTAATCGTTTGCTGGGAGAATCCGGCTTGATTTGTTTTCTGGCACCGACAGCCACCGCGGCAGCCGTTGTGACCGGATTATTAGGTGGGTCGGTTTCATTTATTACTACTTATGTATTTATGAGTAATATAGCCATTGCCATACTGGCACCGTTTCTGTTTTCATATATGGGAGCAGAGAGCGGAATGACATTTATGGAGTCCGTATGGCTTATTTTCAGAGAGGTCGTTCCATTATTAATGGCCCCTTTACTATTAGCATGGCTCATCCGGTATTTCTCTCCTAAATTATTGAAGCAAGTGCAATCTATACAAGGGATGTCTTTTTATATATGGGCATTCGCCTTAATGATAGTTGTAGGAAAGACCGTAAACTTTATGATTCATCAAGAGCGTCCGGATTATCTGTTGGAGGCTCTGATCGCAATGGTTTCGTTAGTGGCATGTCTTTTGCAGTTTTTTGTGGGACGCAGAATGGGTGCCAAGTCCGGAGAGGTAATTGCGGCAGGACAATCGGTGGGGCAGAAAAATACTATTTTAGCAATTTGGATGTCGCATATTTACTTGAATCCAATCGTTTCTATTGCTCCGGCATCGTACGTTTTGTGGCAAAATATTATAAACTCTTACCAGTTATGGAAAGCAAGACGAAAAAATAATTAAATTTGTTGGGAAATATTTTTAAGAATAGAATTAAACGCTTGATATTTATTATGATAGAAAGAAAACAGACAGATGTAATGTCACAGGCCATGCATCTGGGTCTTTTTATGGGGCTGTATGAAACAATTAAATTTATTTTTTCGGTTAGCGGAGGAAAAGACAGTATCGTGTCTTATTTTTATTTATTAATGGCCGTACTGACACCTGTGGTAGCTTATTTTATAGTCAAACATTTTAAGCGTAAGACTATTATACCGGATATTCGCTTCGGTCAGATTTATTCGTTTACAGTATTCTTGTTTTTGTTTTCAGCTATGATTGTGGCTATAGCTCAGTATATTTATATGCAATATATCAATCCGGCATTTTTGACTCAGATAACAGATGCTTCTATGGATTTAATGACACAGTTAGGAAAAGTAGATGATTACAAAGATGCCATTAAAGCACAGGGGGCAATTACTCCAATCAAATATGCTATAATGAATATTTATATAAATATGCTTTATGGAGCAATTATCGGTTTTCCGATAGCTTTGATCGTGAATAAATTGAAAAAATAAAAAGATATAAAAAACCATTTTATGGACATTTCAGTAGTAATACCATTGTATAACGAGGCGGATTCATTGCCTGAACTACATGCCTGGATTAAGCGTGTAATGGATCAGAACCAATATTCGTATGAAATAATATTTGTAAATGACGGGAGTACAGATAACTCCTGGGATGTGATAGAAGCCCTGTCAGCTCAATATCCCGAAGTACGGGGAATTAAGTTTAGAAGGAATTACGGCAAATCTCCTGCATTGCATGAAGGATTTGCACGCGCTCAGGGAGATGTGGTTATCACAATGGATGCTGATTTGCAGGATAGCCCTGATGAGATCCCGGAATTGTATCGTATGATTAAAGAGGATGGGTATGACCTGGTTTCGGGATGGAAACGTAAGCGTTATGATCCATTGACAAAAACAATACCGACCAAATTATTCAATGCTACAGCCCGTAAGGTTTCGGGGATCAAGCTGAATGACTTTAACTGCGGATTGAAAGCGTATCGTTTGCCTGTAGTGAAAAGTATTGAGGTGTATGGCGATATGCACCGTTATATTCCTTACCTGGCAAAAAATGCAGGATTTAAAAGAATTGGTGAAAAGCCGGTTCAGCATCAGTCGAGAAAGTATGGCGTTACAAAATTCGGTTTAGATCGTTTTGTGAACGGGTATCTGGATCTGATAACGCTTTGGTTCTTCTCTAAATTTGGAGTTAAGCCGATGCATTTCTTTGGTCTTATGGGGAGCTTAATGTTCATGATTGGTTTTGTTGCAGCAGTTTTTGTAGGAGCGCATAAGTTATATGCAATGCATTCGGGTTTGCCATATCGTTTGGTGACAGATAATCCGTACTTTTACTTATCTTTGACTGCAATGATTTTAGGAACACAACTGTTTTTAGCAGGTTTTCTGGGTGAGTTGATTTCCCGTAATGCTACAGACAGAAATAATTATAACATAGAAAAAGAATTATGAGTTTTTTGAATCTGTGTGAGAAAAGAAGATCTGTTCGTGAATATGCGGATAAAAAGGTGACTAAAGCAGATTTGTTGAATATACTTGAAGCAGGTCGTTTAGCTCCTTCAGCTGTGAATTATCAGCCATGGAAGTTTTATGTGGTTGAAAAGGACGAAGCAATATCGGCACTTCATAAAGCCTATCCCAGAGAATGGTTTCTCAAAGTAAGGCAATGTATAGTGATCTGTGCAGATACAGCTGCGGCCTGGACACGAAAAAGTGATTCTAAGAATCATGCTGAAATAGATGCTTCCATAGCCATTGATCATATGACTCTTGAAGCCGCAGATTCAGGTATAGGTACCTGTTGGATTTGTAATTTTGATCCGCAATTGTGTCGGGAAGCGTTAGCTTTGACAGAAAACCAGATACCGGTAGCAATTCTTTCTCTGGGTTATCCCAAAGATGAAACTGTGTGGTCTACGCCTAAAAAGAGAAAAAGTTTAGACGAAGTTGTTGAATGGATTTAAGCTATATCTTATGAGAAAATTAACAGTCTTGCTTACCCTGATTACAGGGTGTGCTGCTTTTTACTCATGTGGAGTGGAAGGTTGTGACGAACCGATGTCTGTCAATGCAGGTGTTACCTTTGTAAACAAACAGACACAGCCTATTGCTCTGACAGAAGTGACAGTGTCAGGAATCGGGGCACCTAATGATTCGATACTTTATAATGCAGTAAAGAATGTGAAATCGGTGGATTTGCCGTTAAGAATAACGAGTGAAAAAACGTCTTATGTTTTTAAATTCAAAGCAACGAATCCGGATACACAAGAAGATGTCTATATAAATGATACATTACATATAAATTACACGAATCTGAATCATTTTATTTCAGAGGATTGCGGATGTTTAGTTTATCATACTCTCAAATCACTGGAGTATACGAAGCACTTACTGGATTCTGCATATATTTATCAACCCGAAATAACGAATAAGTATGTACAAAATATTCTTCTTAAGTTTTAGTTTTATATACTTATTGTCAGCTGCGACTGTTGAGGCACAAACGAAGGCTCAGCAAGCTCCGGTTGCACCGGTGGATTCAAGTGCTGTTTTTAACGGGTTGTTCGTAAGCGCTGATTTAGCAGGACCTGTAATGTATGCTTTTAACGGGGATAAATTACAGACTGAAGTAGCGATACAGGCCTCTTTTAAAAACAGATTTTATCCTGTATTGGAATTTGGTCTTGCCAAAGCTGAAATCGATAGTGACGAGGGCTTTACATTTAAAGCAAAGCCTTCGATGTATTTTCGAACCGGGCTTGATTATGCAATTGTGCGCAAACAGGGTAATATGTTTTTTATGGGATTGCGTTACGGTGTCAGTCGTTCCAATTATGATATTTACAATATCACTCAATACAATGATTACTGGGGTGAGACTCAAGTAGTCGATATATTGAATCAGAAGGCGACGGCGCAATTTGCTCAGGTTGTAGCAGGTATACGCGTGAAAATAATAGAAAATCTTTATCTGGGGTGGGACGTAAGATACAACTTGTTGTTTAGTACGACAAAACAACCGGAAAGTCGCATGTGGTTTATTCCCGGTTATGGAATAAACAATAACAACTCAAGCGGCACAATGATGCAATTCCAGATTACTTATAAGTTACCATTCTTCGGGAAAGAATTTAAATAATATATGAATATAGCGGAAATACTGCTTATTGCAGTAGGATTATCGATGGACAGTTTGGCAGTCTCTATAGCAGCAGGGATTGTTATGGATAAGTTTAAAATCAGAAATATTCTTCGTATAGCCTTTTTTATGGCCATCTTTCAAGGTGTAATGCCTTTCCTGGGATGGTTGGCCGGTACAAGTTTTAGTAATCAGATAAAGGATTACGATCACTGGATAGCATTTGTGTTGTTGACTCTGCTGGGTGCCAAAATGATTAAAGAAGGCCTGTCAGGTGATGATGAAGATACAGATTTTGATCCGACTAAAATAATAACAATAATAAGTCTTGCTTTCGCGACCAGCATTGATGCATTAGCAGTAGGTGTTTCTTTCGCTTTTTTGAATATTAAAGTGGCTTTGCCTATCGTTATAATAGGAGTTACGACATTCATATTCTCTTTCCTTGGAGCAGCTTTTGGCACGAAATTCGGTAATAAATACAATCTGCCAATGGAGATAATAGGAGGGATTATACTTATAGGAATTGGACTGAAAATTTTAATTGAACATTTAGGATTAATATAATATACATTATGTCAGACGATAAGAAAATTATCTTTTCAATGGTTGGCGTTAGTAAAACGTTTCCACCACATAAGCAAGTATTAAAGGATATTTACTTGTCTTTTTATTATGGAGCTAAGATCGGAATCATCGGTTTGAACGGTTCAGGTAAATCGACATTATTAAAAATTATTGCAGGCGTAGAAAAGTCCTATCAGGGAGATGTAGTCTTTTCTCCGGGATATTCTGTAGGGTATCTGGAACAGGAGCCACATCTTGACGATACCAAGACTGTAAAGGAAATCGTTGAAGAAGGTGTACAAAGCGTGATTGACGCTCTTAAAGAATACGAAGAGGTCAACATGAAGTTCGGAGATCCTGAGGTTTTGGAAGATCCTGATAAAATGGACGCTTTAATAAACAGACAAGCCGAATTGCAGGATATTATAGATGCAACAGATGCATGGAATCTGGATAACAAACTGGAAAGAGCCATGGATGCGTTGCGTTGTCCTCCGGAAGATCAACTAGTGAAAAATTTGTCAGGAGGAGAGAGAAGACGAGTTGCTTTATGTCGCTTGTTGTTGCAACAGCCTGATATTCTTCTACTGGATGAGCCTACCAATCACCTGGATGCTGAGTCTATTGACTGGTTAGAGCAACACCTGAACCAATATCCGGGTACGGTAATTGCGATTACCCACGACAGATATTTCCTTGATCACGTTGCAGGATGGATTCTGGAGTTAGACAGAGGTGAAGGTATTCCGTGGAAAGGAAACTATACATCGTGGCTGGAGCAAAAGACCAAGCGTATGGAGATGGAAGAGAAGCAAGCCAGCAAACGTCGTAAAACTCTTGAAAGAGAGTTGGATTGGGTGCGTATGGCTCCTAAAGCAAGACATGCAAAAGGTAAAGCCCGTTTGAACTCTTACGATGCTTTATTGAATGAAGATACGAAAGAGAGAGAAGAGAAACTTGAGATCTTTATTCCTAACGGACCTCGTTTGGGTAATAAGGTGATTGAGTCGATAAGTGTGGCAAAAGCTTTTGGCGATAAAGTGTTGTTTGATGATTTGAACTTTATGTTACCTCCGAATGGTATTGTTGGTGTTATCGGTCCTAATGGGGCAGGTAAAACAACCCTTTTCCGTTTGATTATGGGGCATGAAAATTCAGATAAAGGTACATTTGAAGTAGGAGAGACCGTAAAAGTAGGATACGTTGATCAAAGTCACGCTTCAATTGATCCTGAGAAAACGGTCTATCAGGTAGTATCAGGAGGTAACGATACGATTCGTATTGGTGGAAGAGAGATCAACTCCCGAGCTTATTTGTCCCGCTTTAATTTTACCGGCGCAGATCAGGAAAAACTATGTAAGGTTTTATCTGGAGGTGAACGAAATCGTCTGCATTTAGCATTAACTCTGAAAGAAGAGGCTAATGTGTTACTACTGGATGAGCCAACCAATGATATTGACGTGAATACACTACGTGCATTAGAGGAAGGTTTGGAAAGTTTTGCAGGTTGTGCAGTAGTTATTTCGCACGACCGTTGGTTCCTGGATAGAATTTGTACGCATATTCTGGCATTTGAAGGGGATTCTCAGGTATTCTTCTTCGAAGGTTCATATACAGAGTATGAAGAAAATAAAAAGCAGCGAATGGGTAATGTAGAACCTAAACGAGTTCGCTATAAAAAACTGATACAGTAATCTGTAAATCATTAAAGAGTGATAATTCTATTGTAGATTATCACTCTTTTTTTATAAATATTCGAGATGTGGTTGTCTATTTGATAAAACTTTGTATATTTGTGGCATCATTCTTCATTTATCATTCACAATGATAAAATATTCAATTTCATAAGACAAGTAAACATTACAAAGACTTACTTCAAAACTTGTGAAAACCATATTCACCAATTTATAATTAGAATAATTGAACATTGTTTGATTTTTTATTGAGCAAATAGCACGTTTTTATTGTTATAGATATAAATGTCACAAATACTTGATATAAAAGAGTGTTATAACGGTGAATTTCTATAAAAAGAAAGTAATCTTCATTTTGATCTAATTTCAGTAAAGGGATATAATGACTTCATTATCATAAAATCCATTCAAAAGCTCATTGTATGTACCAAAGATTTATTGATACACTTAATAGACTAAAAATTACAAGAGATCAGTTAATTATTATAGCATTAAGTGGAGGAGCCGATTCGGTTGCTCTGTTGCATATGTTTCATCAGGCTGGTTGTAAGTGTGTTGCAGCGCATTGTAATTTTCATTTACGTAATGAGGAGTCGGATAGAGATGAGAGGTTTGTATCTGATTTATGCGAGTCATTAGGTGTGGATTTAAAGATTGTTCACTTTAAAACAGAAGAGTATGCCCGTCTAAATAAAATCTCTATCGAAATGGCGGCCAGAGAGTTACGGTATAACTGGTTTGAAGAAATCAGAGAGCTGTATAAGGCTTCATTTATAGCTGTAGCTCATCATGCTGATGATCAGATAGAGACATGCTTTCTGAATTTATTAAGAGGAACAGGTATTCGGGGCTTTACTGGAATGAAAGAAATTAATGGTCATATTTTAAGACCCTTATTATCAATTTATAGATCAGAATTAGAAGAATGGTTAGATCAGTCTGATTATAAATATATAAATGATAGTTCGAATTTTACGCTCGATTATAAGAGAAATAAAATAAGACATCAGTTAATGCCTTTATTAGAGGATATTCAGCCAAATGCTAAGAAGACGATATTACGTTCGATACATAATATAACCGAGGCAGAAAAGATTTATGATCAAGCACTGGATAAGGTTAAGAACGATATTATCATAGAAAAATCATCGGGTAGTTTGAGGATAGACCTTACTCTGCTGCATGATGAACAATCGATAAAAACGATATTGTTCGATATAATGTCTCCGTATAATTTTAACAGGACTACGATTGAGCAACTTATTAAATCGCTTGATAATTCACAGTCAGGTTTGATGTTCTACTCTACAACACATCGCCTGATAAAAGACAGAGAAACATTGTTGATTCATTCATTGGACGTTGATTCTGCAAAAATGACTGAATTCTTTATTCAGGACAGAGATTCACAAATTACAACTCCTGTTTGTTTACATATTCAGCAGGTTCCATATAATGAACTTACAGAAATTGAAAAAACAAAACAAATAGCCTATTTTGACTTTGACAAACTTTCTTTCCCATTAGTATTACGAAAATGGAAGAAAGGAGATAAAATGAAGCCATTCGGGATGAAAGGTTCCCGGAAAATCAGTGATATTTTTTCTGATTTGAAATATGATATCTATCGCAAAGAAAATTCATGGCTTTTATGTAACGGAGACGATATAATTTGGCTCATCGGTGAAAAAACACATGATTCTTATAAAGTGACAAATCAGACTAAAACAGTTTACAGAATATTTTTAGAAAAATAACAACTATATATGTACAAGATAGAAGATTTAAAAAGCAAAAATCAAGATGAACTCTTGAAAATTGCTAAAGATATGAAGATCAAGAAAACCAGCTCCATGGATTCTGATACTTTGATATACAGCATTCTGGATCATCAGGCAGTAGCGCTTGCTGAGAAGGGAGCTGAAAAATCGAAAACCGCTGAAAAATCGAAAAAACGTACGAAAGCAACACCCGAAACAAAAGAAAAAGAAGTAGCTGTTTCGGATAAGAAAAAAGCACCAAAAGCTAAGAAAACAGCAGAAACACCGATTACAGAAGTTTCTCCAAAACAAAATGCTGTACTATCAGAAAAGAAAACAACAATTACTGCTACTGATAAAACTGAAGAAAAAGCTTTGGAAAAAGCTATATTGCCTTCTACTGAAAATACAAAACAAGCACCAGAGGTTCAGACTGCTAATCCGGTATTAAATGAAACTTCTGAAGATAATACATCAAAAGAATCAGCTCCGACTTTGAAGGGACGTATCGAAAATCCGATCAAAGAACTTTTTGGTGAAAGAAAAAGTTTTCGTCCGCGTATTCAAAAGAAAACGGAATTCAAGCCCCAAAATATACAAGATAAAAAATCAGGTCATTCATCTCCGATATTAGAGATTGATGAGGATTTTGATTATCCTGAAATAAATATAGAAGATACTGTTGAGCCAATTATTGTTGAGCCGATTAAACATTCTTCCAAAAATGTGCATCCTGATATAATTGAGTCTCCTGTTCATAAAGCCCCTGTTCATAAATCTCCTGTACATGAAGAGATAATTGAAGAGCCGGTTGTTGAGCCGTTAGTAGAAGATGTTATAGCTCCCGTTATAATTGAGCCGATTATAGAACAACCGGTTGTAGCACAATCTGCTGCTGCACCTGCGCAAACTCAGAATAATGAAAAACCTTATGAATTTGATAATCTGATTATCGGTTCGGGTGTTTTGGAAATTATGCAGGATGGCTATGGTTTCCTTAGATCTTCAGATTATAATTATTTCAGTTCTCCTGATGATATCTATGTTTCTCAATCACAAATCAGATTGTTTGGGTTGAAAACAGGAGATGTTGTTGAGGGTCCGATCAGACCTCCGAAAGAGAGCGAGAAATACTTCCCGTTGGTTAAAGTTAATAAGATTAACGGACGCTTACCTGAATTAGTACGTGACCGTATCCCATTTGACTATCTTACACCATTGTTCCCTGATGAGAAATTCAAGCTATGTAAAGGTTATAATGACTCTCTTTCTATGCGTGTGATGGACTTGTTCTCACCGATAGGTAAAGGTCAGCGTGGTCTGATTGTGGCTCAACCTAAGACAGGTAAGACTATGTTATTGAAAGAGGTAGCAAATGCGATTGCTTTGAATAACCCGGAAGTTTATTTGTTGATCCTGCTTATTGATGAGCGTCCTGAAGAGGTTACAGATATGGCAAGAAGCGTAAATGCAGAAGTTGTAGCTTCGACATTCGATGAGCCAGCAGAGAAGCATGTGAAGCTAGCCGGAATCGTTTTGGAAAAAGCGAAGCGTATGGTTGAATGTGGTCACGATGTCGTAATTTTATTGGATTCTATCACACGTTTGGCTCGTGCTTACAATACTGTAGCTCCAGCTTCAGGTAAAGTTCTGTCGGGAGGGGTTGATGCTAATGCATTGCACAAACCGAAAAGATTTTTTGGAGCTGCCCGTAATATTGAGAATGGTGGTAGTTTGACTATTATTGCAACTGCATTGACCGATACAGGATCCAAAATGGATGAAGTTATCTTTGAAGAGTTCAAAGGAACAGGTAATATGGAGTTACAATTGGATCGTCGTTTGGCAAATAAACGTATCTTCCCTGCAGTTGATATTATGTCATCGAGTACACGTAGAGATGATCTGTTATTAGATCGTGCTACATTAAACAGAATGTGGATTCTTCGTCGTTACCTTGGTGATATGAACTCATTAGAGGCTATGGATTTCATTAAAGAAAGATTGGAACGTACAAAAAATAATGAAGAGTTTTTAGATAATATGCAAGGCTAAATTCGATCATTGTATATCATCATCATTAAATTTTGACTAAGATAATAATTACGGTGTAAACATATTTTTTGTATGTTTGCATCGTAATTTTTTTATTTATTATATGAAGAGAGTCATTTTAAGTGGATTAGCAGCTTTGACATTGTTTTCGTGTACAAAAAACACTAATTCGTATTCAATATCAGGTACTGCACCCAATGAGTTAGAAGGAAAGAAAGTTTATTTGAAAGAAGTTGTAGCCAAAGAGCTGAGGGTAGTGGATTCTACTTTGGTGAAAAACGGAGAGTTTACTTTTGAAGGAGTTCAGGATTCGGCTAAAAATTATATCCTGATAGCTGAACAAACTGAAGATTTTCAAATGCCCAATTTATATTTCGTATTAGAAAATGCAAACTATCAGGTAGCCATTGATAGTATCAGTTCAATTAAAGGATCAGAAGTCTCTGATAAATTTCGTACATATTTTGAAGCTAATCAAGTTTTAAAAGATAAAATAACCAAACTTCAGAAAGAGAAAGCTGAACTTAAAAATCAGAATCAGTTATCAGAATCAGCCGACAACAATTTGACTGAAGAAATTGATAGACTTCGTGCAGAATCAGCTCAACTAAGCCTGAATTTTATTGAAGCCAATAAAGACAATGTTGCAGGCGCAATTGTATTATACTGGAATTTCCGTAATTACGATCAGGCTAAGCAGGAAGAGATTATAAAATCAGCATCACAGGAATTTCGTAATTACGCTGGTGTAATCTATGTGACCAATCTTTTGGATGTGCTAAAGAATACAGCAGTAGGAAAGCAATATACTGATATTTCTATGCCGTCACTAAAAGGAGATTCAATAAGTCTTTCGGATATTGTTCCAAATAATAAATTGACTTTAGTAGATTTTTGGGCTACGTGGTGTGCACCCTGCAGAGCAGAGATTCCTAATTTAAAAGAAATTTATAGTGATTATAGATCGAAAGGACTTGAAATAGTCGGAGTGTCTCTGGATAAGGAAGAAAGTCGATGGAAAAATTACATTGATGAGAATGAATTGAACTGGATTCATATGTCTGAATTACAGCACTGGAAAAGTGAAGCAGGACGAATTTATGGTATCAATTCAATTCCTCATGTTATTTTGATTGATCAAAATGGTGTGATTGTTTCAAGAGGACTTCATGGAAAAGAGTTACGCGATAAAGTAGCTGAGATCCTGGATTAAATATAAAGGTAATATAAAAGAAAATAGCAGATGAAGCGATATGTTTCATCTGCTATTTTTTTTACTCTGAGAGAATAAAACAAGAAGATCCTTTACACGTTGTCGGAGGTTGTGTAAAGGATCTGTTGTCTGCTAAATAACGAATATCAATCAAAAAATATTTTTCATGTAATAGTATAGATTTTAGCAGAGGATCTGAGTAAAAATAAATTTAATTTGGATGTGTGTCTAATAATATATATATGAACAGAGCTTTCTTTATTGATAGGAAAGCGATCTCCGGATTATCTCCGGAGATACTCTCTTAGTTACTTTATAATCGTACCATCTTCATTAAATAAAACTGTGATCTCTTTATCAGTAGCATCATTTTCCATTTCTACTTTATAAGCAACTGAATGGTCAGGATATTCTACGATATAACAATCATCAATTTCATAACCTGCAAATTCTCTATGTATTGTATTTAAAATATCCACAGGTAATTCTGAAATTCTTATTTCAGTTTGTGAGAATAAGAAATGATAGCTGTTTTGTTCGAAATATAATTCGAATTCACGATTGTTTACACGAATTTCTACTTCAAGCATATTTTTCTCAATCTCGAAATCAAGAATTGAATAATTTCCAGCGTGCTTATCTAAGAAATTGATAATAGCCGATGGAACTTCAACAGGAACGTTGTCATCATCATCGTCATTGTCATCATTATCATTGTCGATCATTACTGACAATAAACGGCCATCTTCCGAAAATTTAAGATCGTGATCAGGTTGGCCAGCTTTCTCAACTTCAATTTTATAAGTTGGCTCCATACCCGGGCGATAAAGCAAATCGATATCATCAATAGTCCAAGCTTCAGCATAAAACTTAGTAGCCTGATATCCTTCCTGAACAGCTAATGGCAAGCTTTCGAAGTTGTCAATTTCAATTTCAGTAAGGGCGCAACTGCCATCATGTTTAAACCAAGCTTCGTTATAGTCTTTTTTTACTTTTGTTTTTTGATCTAAATAGAAGCTTGCAACTGTATAGCCTTTTTGCTCTCTCCATGTAATGTTTTTAGCATTAGGAAATTGTTTCAAAAATGCCTCTTCAATTTGTTTTGATGGTGTGAAATCTACATTTGTGTCTTTGTCTTCCTGACAGCTGCCTAATAGCATGGTTGCACCTAGCGCGATCCATGCAAAATTTCTGTTAAGTTTCATAATACTGAATAATTGTTTTTAGTTTAGTTAGTTGTTGGTCGATCTATATTCTAAAATCTGAGCACAAAATAAAGACCCAATTCTGAAGAAATTCTGAATTTCCGAAAAAATATCGCATTTAGCTATTTTTTTTATTCATCGGTTATTATTCCAATAATATAGTTCTAAATTTGTTTAGGACTAATGCAAAAATGAAACAGTGAAATAATGAAGATACTTATTATAGAAGACGAAGTTGAGATAGCTAAGTCTATTATGACATTTCTGAAAAAGGAAGCTATGACTATAGAGCATGTTATAACATTGAAGGATGCGAAAGATTATATTCAAATGTATGAATATGATTGTCTGGTAGTCGATATTGCTTTGCCGGATGGTTCCGGATTAGAGATCGTGAAAGAAATTAAGGATTCTTATCCTGATACCGGTGTCATTATAGTCTCTGCTAAAGATACGCTTGAAGATCGAGTTCGTGGTCTGGAACTTGGAGCAGACGATTATCTGGTAAAACCTTTTCATTTAGTAGAGCTTAATGCACGCATTCGATCTATTCTTCGCAGGCGATTGCAGAAGGGCGTTAATGAAATGCGATTTAATGAAATAACCGTTTTACCGGATAGTCATAAAGTTTTTGTGAATGGGAATGAATTGATTCTGACTAAAAAAGAATATGCACTTCTTTATTATTTTATGGTAAATAAGGAACGCATATTAAGTAAAGAAACGATTGTAGATCATTTATGGGGTGATACGATTGGTATTTCTGCCGATTCTCTTGATTTTGTATATACTCATTTGCGTAATCTACGTAAGAAGTTATTATCAGTGGGATGTTCAGATTATATACGAACAGTCTATGGGGTAGGATATAAATTTTCAGACGAATCATAAATTATGAAACTTTCAAAAATCTATAGCAGATATTCGTTTCTGGCAACTTTTATTGTTATTGTGCTTTGTGCATTGACACAATATATCATATTCGAATCTCTGGCAAATAAAACATCCGATGAGACTTTAACCGATTATAAAAAGAATCTGCTTAAAATGGTCGCGCAGAAAGGGCGATTGGTTGACGACGTCGAATTAGGAATTAAAAAAGGTCGTCTGATTTACAAACAATACCTACCTGCCGGGAATGAACGGACACAATTCAATGATACGACTATATGGCATCACAAAACACAAAGATACAGGTCTTTCCGGACTATAACTTTTCCCGTGAAAGTACAGGATAAGGATTATCTTACTGTGATATTACTTCGAACTATGGGGAAAAAGGATATGATGTTTGCCACGATCTTTACATTCATATGTATTTTCCTTTTATTGATGTTATATATTATTCTCATGCGGGGATTCATAACAACAAAGATTTGGAAACCGATAAAACGATTTATCGATGAACTCGGACAAGCAAGTATTCATTCAGATATAAAATATGAATTTACCAAAAGTTCCGTTGATGAAATTAGTCAGCTGGAGAAAGCTTTTATGCAGATGATGAATCGGATTCAAAGGGATTTTCGGAAAAGTAAAGAGTGGTCAGAGAATGTCACGCATGAAATGCAGACCCCATTGACTATTATGCGCTCTAAGATAGATTTATTACTGGAAATGCATCAGGAAGACTCTAAAACGATTGAATTATTGCATATAATGCAGATCAATATAAACAGGATATCTCTGTTTAATCGCTCTCTGATGTTGCTGACACGTATTAATAATCAGCAATATGACAATAAAATCCTTTGTGAGTTTAATCGTTATATCCGAGAGAAAGGAGAGGAGTATAATGAGTTTTTTGAGTTGAAGAATATTACATATACGCTTAAAGAAGACGCTCTGTTTATTCATGAGATAGATGAAGCTTTATTATGCATATTATTAAATAATATTTTTTCAAATGCAATGAGGTACACATCGAAAGAAAACGGAGAAATAGCAGTACTGATAGAGGAAAATAAGATTTGTATAACGAATAGCTACATCGGGGATATTCCCGAAGGAGATCTTTTTAATCGATTTAATCGCAGTTCATCCCGTGAAGATTCAACAGGTTTAGGCTTATCTATAGTAAAGGCCATTGCAGATTTATCAGAACTAAAAGTATATGCCCGATATACCGGTTCCTTCTTTATATTTACAATAGAAAAGCAGGGATCATAAATGATACAATACATATTGGGATATTGTTTTTTCTGTTTTGAACCGAATAAAAGAGAATACTGTTTATAATGTAGATGTATCGTTACTTTGTTTATCTTTGTTTCGAAACAAAATATAATACGAATAATCAAGAAAAACGAATCTTATGGCAATGTATAATTTCGAATTCTATAATCCTACAAAATTGGTATTTGGTAAAGGATCGATAGCTAAATTAAAAGAATTGCTTCCCGCTGATGCAAAAATAATGGTAACATACGGCGGAGGTAGTGTTAAAACCAATGGTGTCTATGAGCAGGTTATAGAACAATTAAAAGGATTTGACTACATCGAATTTTGGGGAATTGAACCTAATCCTAAATATGAAACATTAATTAAAGCAATTGAAATAGGTAAAAAAGAAAAAGTGACTTTTCTTTTGGCTGTAGGTGGAGGTTCTGTGTTGGACGGAACTAAATTTATTTCAGCTGCAATTCCTTATGAAGGAGAATCCTGGGATTTAATTAAAGATAACAGCAAAGCGGTATCTACCATACCTTTGGCATCTGTTATGACACTACCGGCAACTGGCTCGGAAATGAATAACGGAGCAGTTATTTCACGTTTGGAAACAGAGGAAAAGTTCGCATTTTTTACTCCGACAAGTTTCCCTCAATTCTCTATCTTAGATCCTGAAACTACATATTCTCTACCTGCATTTCAAGTAGCATGTGGTGTTATTGATACTTTTGTGCATACAGTAGAGCAATATATGACTTTCCCGGTCGAAGCTCTTCTGATGGACCGTTGGGCAGAGGGTATCTTACAAACATTGAAAGATATATCCGACACACTGATGAAAGAAGATAAACCGGATTACGAAACCCGTTCCAACTATATGTTGTGTGCAACAATGGCTCTTAATGGTTTCATCGCAATGGGTGTACCTCAGGATTGGGCAACACATATGATTGGACATGAGCTTACTGCTTTTACAGGATTAACTCATGGTGTAACGCTGGCAATTGTATATCCAGCCTTATTGAGAGTTATGAAAGAAGAAAAAATGGATAAACTTTTGCAGTATGGAGCGAGGGTGTGGCAAATTACTATCGGAACACCGGAAGAAAGAGCCGAACAAACTATTATGCGTACAGAAAGTTTCTTCAATTCGTTAGGTATAGCAACTCACCTTTCTGATTATCATGTTGACAGAACTGTCATTGATAAAATCGTTGAACGCTTCAAAGAACGTAAATGGAAATTAGGTGAAAAACAAAATATCGATTATCATGTCGTAGCTAAGATTTTAGATATGGCATATTAATCTTTTAAACAAATGATCTTACTGGTTTCTCCTTCCAGGTTAATGGATATGAGTAAGTCCATCGAGCTATTGCCCTCGACAACACCTGTATTTGACAAGGAGGCTTCTGAATTGGCAACTAAAATGAAAGGGTTAGAGCTGGAGGAAATATCCCGTTATATGGGAGAAGATGACCATCTGGCACGCGAAACCTTTGATTTGTATCAGAATTTTGAAAATGCACCTGTCAAGCAAGCTCTTTTTGCTTATGCAGGTAAATTTTATAAAGCAATTGATGCAAACGAGTTTTCATTTAACGATCTTGAATATGCAAAGAAACATCTGCGGATTATTTCTACTTTATATGGATATCTTTTGCCGACAGATGATATAAAAGCATATCGAATGAATTTTCATTTGGATTATCAGAGTGAAACGCTTTTTGATTTCTGGAAATCTAAAATTACACCTCTTATTATTTCAGATGTTATTGGAAGCGGAGGTTATTTACTGGACTTTTCAGCTCAGGAAATAATAAAGGCCGTTGACCGTTCTGCATTTCCCGAAAAATTGAATTATGTTCATATTGATTTTAAAGATAAATCAAAGGATCATGATGAATATATTTCTATCAGGGCTTATGCGCAGCCTGCAAAAGGACATTTGGTGAGATATATTATCAAAAATAAAATAGATCATCCGGATGAGCTAAGATCATTTACTGTAGATGGTTATAAATTCAATGAAACATTATCTACACAAACAAATATGGTATTTACAAGAGAGAAGCATTAAGCTTCTCTCTTATTCTCTTTAATAATCTATGTTGATAACTATAATTTTAGGTCTGCTTTTATTATTGCTTTCTATTGCGTTGTTTAAGCTTTACCGAGATCTTAATGTTTTTAGAGTAAATGCTGAGAATCATCTTTCAGATAAGCAAATGCTAAGTTCCGTTGAACGTATCTTAGAAGATAAAGAAAGACAAATTCATAATTTAGAATTACAACTTAAAGGCTTGTATGATGAATTGGATAATAGAAATACTAAAATCACATCATTATCAACGTCTATAGCTCTTGCTAATAAAGAAAAGCAATTGTTCGAAGAAAAACTTCAGACTCAAAAAAATGAAATTGAGGAAATGAAGATAAGGATGAATAATGAATTTAAATGGATTGCTCAGGAAATTCTTGAAGAAAAGACAAAGAAATTTACTGAAACTAATCAATTAAATATGCAGCAATTACTGAATCCTTTAGCTGAGAAGATTGCTGAATTCCGGACACAAGTAGAAGAGGCTTATGGAAAAGAGGCAAAAGAGCGTTTCTCATTGCAGTCAAGTATAAAAGAACTTGTGGAGCTTAACAGCCGTATTAGTGATGAAGCCAATAATTTAACAAAAGCTTTACGAGGTGATTCGAAAATCCAGGGAGATTGGGGGGAAATGATTCTTGAGTCGATTCTGGAAAAATCCGGTCTGCGTAAAGGTGAAGGATATTTTACTCAGGAATATCTGAAGGATGGAGCAAATAAACATTTATTTAATGATCTTGGTCAGCGTATGCGTCCGGATGTTATTGTTGTTTATCCAGATGAAAGAAAAGTGATTATAGATTCGAAAGTTTCATTGACAGCTTATCTGAGATATCAGGAAGCTGTTTCTTCTGAAGATCAATCTAAGGCTATGGCAGACCACTTACTTTCTGTAAAACGCCATATACAGGATTTGAACTCAAAAAGTTATGATGACTTTAATCAAAGTCTTGATTTCGTTATGATGTTCATACCTAATGAAGGTGCATATCTTTTAGCAATGAAGGCAGATCCTTCACTTTGGAGTTTTGCTTATGATAAGCGAATAGTGCTTGTAAGCCCTACGCATTTGATTACGGCACTGAAACTCATTTCAGATCTATGGAAACGTGAATATCAAAATCGAAATGCTTTAGAGATAGCTAATCGAGGTGGTTTGCTGTATGATAAATTCGTAACCTTTGTTGATCATATGAGAAAGATCGGTGATAGTCTGGAGAAAACGCAGAAAAGTTATGATTCTGCTATTAAGTCTCTTAGTGACGGTAATGGAAATCTGATATCTCAGGCGCAACAACTCAAAGATCTTGGAGTAAAAGCAAAAAAAACACTTTCAATTGAAGAGTAATTATTCAACAAGATGTGTATTAAAAATTATTCTACGTCATAATCATAGACAGAATATTAAAAAATGTACGACATGAAAAAAGTAACTGTGTTTTATCAGCCGATGTGTCCTTTTTGTAAGAATGCATTTAAATTTATAAAAGAACTGACAGCCGAAAATGAGGCGTTCAAAAACATAGAGTGGGAGCTTATCGATGAGTTGAAGGAACCAGAGTTCGCCGATAAATTCGACTATTATTATGTTCCTACTTTTTATTTTGAAGGTAAAAAAATCCATGAAGGCGGAATTTTTAAGAATGAAGTTAAGGCACTTATGCAATCTGTAATAGATGGGACGCCATTTAAAATAGAAGAATAAATTCAGCATGAGTGCACATATACAAGGGATACAAGGTTTTATGCTTGTATCCCTTTTTTTAGTCTCAGATGGAGGTATAGATCGGTGAATAAGTTTTAAATGCTTCTTTGTGCAAGATCTGTTTTTACCCTTCAGATCTACTCATATGCCGAATAGACTGGTTGAATAATTAAGCCTTTGTTTTTATATTTTAATACGTATGAAAAATATTTTACATACGTACCAAAAATAATTTACATACGTATGTAAATTTGATTAGATAAGGCAATTGTGATGTGCCGATAATTATCGGATTTCTCTGCTTATCATGTTTTTTGGGAAAATATTCATATATTTGCATACGAATTGTAAAAATTAAGAGAATTAAAATGAGTAAGCTTGTATCTGTAATCCTATTATTTTGTTTTTTCTTTTCTTGCGTTGGAGTTTCTAAAAAACGGTTAGCAGAGATAGATGAAAGTATAAGAGATGTAGCAGTTGATATTTATAAACCGCTGTTTTCAGATGCACTAATATTTGATGTGACGTCAGATGGAGACTTTACAAACGAAGATTTAATGAAGTGCTTATATATATCCGCATCAGAACTTAAGCATAAGTCATTTGATAAAATATATCTCTCAAGAAAAGGCGAAAAAATCTATTATATAGATGGCAATTATTTTGGTCAGTTTGGACGGGATCTTCAACCGACTGAAGACAAGCGTGAATTTATAAGTCGTATTCCTGAAAATACTTATAAGCTGGATGGAATTCATGCTTTTCCGTCATCACAGGCAGGGTGGGTTTTGGTTGAATCCCAAAGAATGGAATATGTAGACGATTTATTAAATGAATTACGAAAATAAAGAGATAAAAGTCTGAACATCAATAAACTTGTTCAGACTTTTATCTCTTGTCAATTTAGTATAAGGTTATTCGAAAACTCTAAAGGTCCGAGTTTAGGCATAAGATTTAGAATTTGTCCTGTTCGTTTAAGCATATAAGGAGTTGGCTTAGCCGAATTAAACTTAATAGGATTCGGAAGAGATGACGCGATTAATGCGGATTGTCGCTTTGTTAATTTCTTGGCGGTTGTATGAAAATGATTTTTCGCCACAGCCTCTACGCCATAAATCCCATTACCCATTTCTATAGAATTCAGATAAACAGTAATTATTCGTTCTTTACTCCATAGCAATTCAATGAGAAGGGTGAAATAAGCCTCAAGTCCTTTTCTAATGAATGAGTGTCCGGGCCAAAGAAACACGTTTTTCGCAGTTTGCTGCGAAATAGTACTTGCACCGCGTGCACGCTTTCTTTTTTCATTTTCTTTAATTGCCTTCTTAAGTTCTATAAAATCAAAACCTTTATGTTCAAGAAATCGATTATCCTCTGATGCGATTACGGCTCTTATTATATTAGGTGAGATTTCATCAAACGGTACCCAATCGTGTTTTAAAATAGGTTTTTCTCCTTTGAATATTGATTGTGTGCAACGAATAAGCATGAGAGGAGTTATCGGTACCGGAATGAATCGGAATAATAAAACAGAGAGAATACTGGCCACAAAGGCTATCAGTATTATTCGTTTAATCCAGGATAAAATTTTATGCATAGAATATATTTTTTCGTATAAACAATATGTCTGAATAAAAGTTCTCTTTTCAATCTTTAAGACACAAAAAAAGGTCGCAAGCATTTCTTTTGATATGCAAACAACCTCTTTTCTTATTTCGGAATATATCTATTTGAAATCTTCGCTATAATATGCAGCAGGAAGTGTACGACAATTATATTGAGATGCCATAATTTGACCATAAGCTCCGGCAGAACGCATTGCTATGAAATTTCCACGATGAGCTTTGTTTAGCTCAACATCTTTTCCAAAACAATCGGAAGATTCACAAATCGGACCTACAACTTCATATTTTTCTGCAATTTCATCAGAACTAATATTTTCGATCAAATGATATGCCTGATAAAGAGCTGGTCTGATTAATTCAGTCATACCGGCATCAACAATACAGAAGTTCTTATTTACTCCTTCTTTAATGTATAAGACACGAGTGATCAGCGAACCACATTGACAAACGATAGAACGTCCCGGTTCAAAGTGTACTTCTTGTCCTTCTTTTACCTGAAGATTTTCATTAAAGATTTTGAAATAACGGGCAAAATCAGGTATAGGATCTCCGTTAGGATCTTGATAATTTATACCTAATCCACCACCAACATTGATAATTTGAATCGAAACACCTTTCTTTTCAACCATTTTGAGAACAATGTTGATACGAGTACATACATCATTAAATACGGATAAATCAGTGATTTGTGATCCGACATGGAAATGAAGTCCGATTAATTCAATATTTGAAAGGCTGATTGCACGATCAAGCACTTTGTCAAGAAGCTCCATGCTAACGCCAAATTTGTTTTCTTTCAATCCTGTTGTAATATAGTGATGTGTTTTAGCATCAACCTCAGGATTAACGCGCAGTGCTATTTTAGCTGTTTTATTTTTGCTACAAGCAATACTATTGATAACTTCAAGTTCAGCAATGGATTCAACATTAAAACATTGAATATTTGCGTCAAGAGCAAGTTCTATTTCCCAATCGGATTTACCTACTCCGGCATAAACAATTTTATCTGCTGAGAAACCTGCAGCCATCGCAGCTTCAATTTCCCCTCCGCTTACGCAGTCAACGCCTAAACCATAGCTGTTGATAATAGAAAGAATGCGATCATTAGCATTAGCTTTGATAGCATAGTGAACATGAAAGTTATATTTTTCAGATTCTGTTTTAACTATTTGAAGTGTCTTTCTTAATAAATCCGTGTCATAGAAATAGAATGGAGTTCTTAGACCGGAGAATTGATCTAATGGAAAAATTCCTTTTGTCATAAATTAATATATAAAATAAGGTTTAATAAGTTATACTTATAGATCCAAAAAAGGCGAATTTACTCTTTAAATGAAAAAGAATAAATTCGCCTCGATATTTGTGTATCGAGAATATTAGTAGCTCGATGTCAGATTAGTTATCAAAAAGATTTCTGCTCAGTGCCTGTAGCGCCTTTTGTTTATCTTCTTTTCTTACTAAAAGAGAAATGTTGTAATTACTACCACCGTATGAAATCATACGTACAGGAACATCTTTTAAAGCGCTAACCGCTTTAGACTCGAAGCCGATGTTTTCCCATTCAAGATCGCCAACAACACAAATGATTACCATATCTTCATCTACAGATACTGTTCCCAGTTTTTTAAGCTCATCCAGAATCTCCTGAAGTTTCTTCGTATTATCAATAGTAACAGATACTCCCACTTCAGAAGTAGTTACCATATCAACCGGAGTTTGGTAAGTTTCGAAAATTTCAAAAACTTTACGCATAAAACCATGTGCTAATAACATACGGCTGGATTTAATCTTAATCGCAGTAATTCCGTCTTTAGCAGCTACGGCTTTAATTTTATCAGCTTCGGTATCATTTGAAATTAATGTTCCCGGAGCAGAAGGCTCCATTGTGTTTAGCAAGCGTACAGGTATATTACCCAGTTTAGCTGGCTGAATACAAGTAGGATGTAGAATTTTTGCGCCAAAATAGGCTAATTCTGCAGCTTCTTCGAAATGCAACTGACGAACGGGAGTTGTATTCTCAACATAACGAGGGTCGTTGTTGTGCATACCATCAATGTCTGTCCAGATCTGGATTTCATCAGCATTGATTGCAGCTCCGATTAAAGAAGCAGTATAATCACTACCACCGCGTTGTAGATTATCAACTTCACCATAAGCGTTACGACAGATATATCCTTGAGTGATGAAAAGGTTAACACCACTGTAAGGTTCTAACATCTTGGTTAAATGCTCTTTTGTAAATTGTAGATCCGGTTCAGCGTTTTTATCTGTACGCATATATTCCAGAGCCGGAAGTAGAACTGAACGAACACCAATTTCATTTAGGTAGTTGTTCATCATTACTGTAGAGATTAATTCTCCTTGCGCTAATACGATTTTCTCTTCAAAAAGTGTAAATAAATCTTTAGAAAAAGATCGAATATGATCGAAAATCGCTTTTACCGCTTGTAACGTCTTTTGTTTATACTCTTCTGTGGTAAACAGTTCATCAATCTCTCTCTTGTATTTTGTTTCAAGCTTATTGATGATCTCGTTTGCACCATTCGGATTTTTCTTATAAAAATAATCCGAAATTTCCACAAGGGTATTGGTAGTTCCCGCCATAGCTGAAAGAACGACAAGGTTTCTTTCACCGTTGCAAATTAAGTTTGCAACCTCCTTCATTCTCTGTGCAGACCCCACAGAAGTACCACCAAACTTTAATACTTTCATTTCTAAATGTTCAATTAAAATTTAAGTTACAAGAAATAAATTAGTGGAATTATAAGGGAAACTCTACCATTTCTACCGATCTTCCTTTTTCAGTTTACAAAAGTAAAATAAATAACGGGTTATGGAACTTTTTTCCTAAAAAAATCCTCTAAAAGCGATATCTTTTTGTCTTTGAGTCATATTTCAAGGGGCAATCAATAGCTTTTTGATTATTCATCTTGTCAAAATGCTAACTTTTGTTCTACTGTTCTTTATTTCAGATTAGAATTCTTATTAAAATTTACACAATTCGCTGTAAACCTTATGTACAGGTAATCCCATAACATTAAAATAAGAGCCGTCTATTG
Organism: Porphyromonadaceae bacterium UBA7332; assembly: GCA_002471225.1. GTDB lineage: Bacteria > Bacteroidota > Bacteroidia > Bacteroidales > UBA7332 > UBA7332. Next base: position 106,246 of record DKPO01000005.1, on the reverse strand, counting down.
ATTTTACGGCAATATATCCTATGTACTCTTGTATGCCGTAACTTCCAGCTTTATCGAAAGGCTTAAATTTATCTACATAGTAAATAATTTCAGCTTCTGTTAAAGGAGCGAAGGTTACATGTGTTACCGAAGCAAAAGACACTTCTTTTTCAGCCGTACATAGAGTAACGCCGGTGATAACCTGATGCGTTTTATCAGATAGTTCTTTTAGCATATTAATCGCGTGTTCACGATCTGTCGGTTTCCCGAATACCTGATCTTCGAGACAAACGATTGTATCGGCAGTAAGTAATATTTGTCCCGTCTTCAGAAATGTTTTGTAGGCGTTTGCCTTATTTGCTGAAATATGAATTGCTATTTCTTCATTCTTTAAATGTGAAGGATAAGATTCATCAATATCCGGAAGTTTCACGACTTCAAAGTCAAGCTCCAATCCTTGTAAGAGCTCCTTTCTTCGTGGAGAATTTGAAGCAAGTAATATTTTTTTATCTTTAATCATTTCGTTTGTTTATCAATTGTTTTACCAGCCGAATGCTTCTGATTGCATCCATTTACCTTGGGTTTTAAGAACTTGTTCGATTACATCACGGGCGCAGCCTTTACCGCCTTCTTTCGTGGAGATGTAACGTGATATAGTCTTAATTTCCGGAGCTGCATCTTTGGGTGAGCAGGGAAGTCCTACAAGTTTCATGATCTCATAATCGGGAATGTCATCACCCATATACATGATCTCATTGAACTGAATACCTGTTTTTTTTATAAAGTCATGCAGATCGTTGATTTTTACCGATGATCCCATATATATATGTTGCAGACCCAGACCTTGAAAGCGAATACGTATTGCTTCTGTATTCCCACCTGTAATGATACCTACCTGTAACCCTTGTTTCACTGCAAGCTGTAAAGCATATCCGTCTTTGATATTTACAACACGCATCGGTTCACCGCTTGGGTGTAAAGGCACACTGTCTGATGACAAAACACCATCCACATCAAATAGTAATGCTTTTATTTGTTTAAGATCGTAGTTTATATTACTCATAATGATTAATTCTGTTTAGTTTAGATGCGTGCAATAGCCATAAAGCATGCATGCAATGTTACGGTAATAATAATCCATAGATTCTCGGCGTTAAAACGTGACAATCCGGGAAATTTATATTCAAGAGCCTGATGATGACAAGCCGAAAGGCAATCACCACAATAAGTACAATTGTAGCCTATCTGTCCTTTTTTTATATTTGATATATTCAGTGCATCATATTTGCATTCCTTTATGCATTTCATACATTGCGTACAATCGGCGTTAAGTTGAAACCGGAATGGCGAAACTTTTTTACTGACGCTCACGACTGTCCCGATCGGACAAAAAGATGAGCAATGTGTCATAACTCCTTTTTTTCGGGAAAAGAATAGCATAAATCCAATTCCGATAAATCCGAATAATACGGCTAAAACTGATACATATGGCTCATTAATATTTAACATACGCAGGATAAAGGCACTGGATAGTATCAGAATCAAAACGCTGATTCGGATACTGTTTTTATGTTTCTGCGTATATTTAGGTCTGCGTTTGGTTCTTGTCGATGCATAATGATCAAAAGCGCCAAAATAACAAAGCTGACTACACCACGCCGGTCCGGATAATAAAATGGTGCTGATAAGTAGTATCGGCATGAAACCAATTTCAAATCGATATACCGGACCAGCCAGAATTAGTCCGGGTATTGGGAAATGAAGCTTTCCGCTCATTAAGAATATTGTATCTATACATATTCCGAGAATTAATTGAGAGAAGAAAACGATTGAAAAAAGCATCCATATTCGACCTCTCCATATTTTTCTATCTTCTCTATCGCTCATTTTCCATCCAATAAATCCGGCATATACGGAAAATAGTAAAACCTGAATCCATCCACCATACAGAAAAAGTCTTTCCCCAAGTAATAATGGCTGCCTTGGTTTCACTTGCACAATTGTCAGTAGAGCCAATGTCAATATAAAAGTCAATATGGAAATGCTCCAACGATTTTTATTGAGGGCTGTCATTCTTTCGAGTGGATTTTATAGATACTTTCACTGAGTAATCGATAAATCGCTTTGTAATCGTTGTTCAAAAGAGAAAGATGTTTATTGATTACATTTTCGTCAAAACGTACAGCCGGTCCGGTTTGGGCTTGCTTCGGATGTAAGTAGGAGAGCTTTTGTGTGGTTTCCTCAATGAGTGGAATCAGTACTTCAAAAGGAATTCCTTTTTCTTCTAATATATCAGCAGCTATAGTGTACATATGATTTGTAAAGTTGCACACGAATACAGCAGCTAAATGGATCTCTTTTCTTTTATCCGAACTTAGGAGGCGTACATCATCACTCAATAAGCGGGCAAGCTCTAAAAGAGTTTTCTCGACATTCGAATCAGAGCCTTCGATAAAGAATGGGACATTTTTTATCGAAATTGATTTATTCTTGCTGAAAGTCTGAAGCGGATAAAATACGCCGTAACGGGATGCATAAGATTGAAATATATCCATAGGTATACTGCCTGCAGTATGTACCCATATTCCTTTATTGGGTTTCATCTCTCTAAGTACACTCTCAAGTGCAGAGTCTTTGAGAGAAAATATGTATAAATCAGCATCTTCTCGTATTAATTCCGGGTTAATTATCCATTCACAACCGATAGTTGATGCAAGCAGTTGAGCCGATTCTTTTGTACGGCTGTAGATCTGGCTGATTTCAACATTGGCTATTTGCGCTAATTGGGGCGCTAACTGTGATGCCAGATTTCCGGCACCTATTAAAACAATACGCATAGTTTCTAAGGGATAATTACCATTTGTCAATGTGGATCTTCTCCCATTGTAATTTATTTTCATCAAAAGGATCTCTCGATTTAGCTTTATATCCGATTGGGATAATAGATAATACTTGCATATGCATAGGTATATTCAGTACTTCACGAACATATTCTTCTGAAGAAGATCCGTTTTTTGTTTCTCTGTTGCGGATTTGTACCCAACAACTACCAAGGCCCAGATCTTCAGCCTGTAATTGAATATAAATTGAGGCTATGGCAGCATCTTCTATCCATACATCATTTAAAAAAGGATCTGCGCAGACAACGATCGCCAAAGGAGCTTTACCGATCATGGCAGCTCCATGGGCCTTACAGCCGGCTAGTTGCTCTAAAGTCTGTTTGTTTTCGACCACTATAAATGACCATTCAGTCGTGTTTTTCGAAGTAGGTGACATTAATGCCGCCTTTAAAAGTATTTCAACATCTTCTTGTCGAAGTAGCTCATCAGTGAAGTTACGTGTACTTCTGCGCTCTTTAATAAGTTGTTCAAATTTTCTCATTCCATACCCAAATTTAGAATTACTCTACAGACAAAAGTATATAGAATTATTCTCATCGCAAAGAATAAGCTGTTTTCATAACGGTAATAAATAATATATGCTTTGGTTGAATATTTTATTGATGATCGATAGTGAATTTTTTCATGCTTTTGTTGTTATGTATAATTAATGTGTAAATGCGCTAATTTACAGGTGTCAGGGAGAACTAAATCCTATTTGATTCAGTTTAGTGTAAGTTAAATCTGAATACAAACAAAAAAGATAGTTTTATGAAAAAGATTTATTTGAGTTTTACTATAGCTCTACTAAGTGTACTTACACTTTCTGCTCAGAATTGGTCTGAAAATAATAATAACCGTAACTCAGGCTATTATATGGGTCCTGGTATGATGTGGAATGATGGAAATGGTTATGGGTGTTACGGTCCTGGTATGATGTGGGGTAATTGGGGTAACCATGATTGGCATAAACAGGCTCAATCTAATTTGAAATTAAATCAGAGTCAAGTGTCAAATTGGAATAATGTAATTTCGAAAAGTGCACAGAATCAAAAAGCTGCCGATGACTCCATTCAATATTATGTGAACCAGATCAGGCGTTTGCAGAAGAGTAAATCGGATATGGTTCAAGAAGATTTGAATCAGATAAAACAAACTCTTACACCTGAACAATATACTCAATTGCTTCAGGATTTAGTCACAAAGAAATAAGCATAACGTAAAAGAGAAGAAGCGATTTCGAAATGAGATTTACTCATTTTCGAAATCGCTTCTTTTTTATTATTATCAGAATTGATCAAGGATCTTGAAAATAGCATTCGGGAAATACTTGCTCATATATCTTTTAAGATAATTCATCGTGTCAGCTTCTAAGACTTCATCAGCTTTCGGATATAAATTATAAACAAGCATGGCAATATCCAACCCTCTTTGACGAATAAGTTCAAGTGTCATCAAAGTGTGATTAATGCTGCCTAATTTGCCTGAAGTAACCAATATGACAGGATAACCTTTGTCCTGCATATAATCAAGAGTCAGGTATTCATCAGTTACCGGAACCATTATGCCACCAGCACCTTCAAGTAGAACAACATCGAACTGTTTGGCTAATTTCTCAGTAGCCAGGTCGATAGTCTGTATGTCAATAATACGATTATCTATTTTCGATGCAAGATGTGGTGAGCACGGATATGTGAAAATATACGGGCATGTCGTTCCATCCTTATCAACGTCAGACAAGGGTATATTCATTATACGACGATGTTCTACAATATCCTCAGATTCATCGATACAGCCAGTTTGTATCATTTTCTGTGTAATCACATTGATGCCCTGATCGGATAGTTCACGGGCAATAAAGCCAGTTGCTGCAGTTTTGCCGACATTAGTGTCAATACCTGTAACAAAGTAGATACCTTTCATATTATTCATCCTCTGTATGTATTAATTCAGCAAAAGCTTTAGGTAAATAATTAATTATGTCAGAAGCGTTCATACAGAACTGTGTAAGATCATTCGCTGCTTTATCACCTGCGAGCCCATGGATATAGTTTGCTGCTATAGCCGCTTCAACCGGGTTATATCCTTGGCATAACAACGATAAGATGATTCCTGTAAGAACATCCCCCGATCCAGCAGTAGCCATTCCCGGATTTCCTGAAGTGTTAAAGAACACATTACCATTAGGAATAATGGTTGCTGTGTAAGCTCCTTTTAGTACAACTACAAGTCTGAATTGTTTTGCCAGTTTAATAGCTTTTTCCAATCGTGAATAAGCAGAGGTACTTTCGCCCATAATACGGTCAAATTCTTTTGGATGAGGTGTCAGAATCGATCCTTCCGGAATTTGATTCAACAGGTTCTTATGTTGAGCAATAATGTTAAGTGCGTCAGCATCAATAACCATTGGTTTACCTCTTCTTTGAAGAAGTTGAGACAATGCCATACAAGTCTCTTTTTCGGTACCTAATCCAGGTCCTACAGCAACATTACTGTAAGTTTCTGTAAAAGGAGCCTGAGAGAAACAAGTTTGAGAGGCATCAGGACTATAAATAGCTTCAGGAACAGAACTTTGTATGATCGCATTTGCAATTTTAGGTGCATGTATGGTCAATAGACCAATCCCTGAGCGATAGGCGGCTTTTGCTGCTAGTTGTGCTGCACCCATCATGCCTAATTTACCAGCTACCAGTAATCCGTGGCCATAATCTCCTTTGTGAGAGAATTTTACTCTTTCACGTAAAATAGCAGAAACTTCAATTTCTGAGATCTGATAAAAGGTTGAATCACAGTTTAAAATAGCTTCTGAATCCAGATCTATATTTAAAACCTTGTATTCTTTGACGTACTTAACAGAGTCTCTTAAAAAGAATACGATCTTTGGCTGTTGAAAGCATAATGTAAGATCAGACTCAATGATTGCATTTGGGTCATTATCTGTATTGTTCTCTCCGAATAACCCCGAAGGAATGTCAATAGAGAGTTTAAAAGAAGGTGTGGAATTGATATATTTTACAATTCCTGCAAAACCACCTGTCAAAGGTTTGTTTAATCCCGAACCAAACAAGCCGTCAATAATCACAGTGCGTGTGGTTAATACCGGCGGTTTAAATTCAGCAAGGACCTCATAGAAATCAGCCATTGGTTCGTTAGCCAATTGCTCTCTGAAATGAGTACATGCTTCACTAAGCTCTTTATTCGGGCAGAATAAAAATGTTTTAACGTTATATCCTGCACGTATAAGCAAAATAGATAGAGCCAAAGCATCAGCGCCATTGTTGCCCGGACCGGCAAAAATAACGAATGGAGTTTCCAGTGACCATCTATTAATGATTTCATTATATAGCGCAGTTGCAGCACGTTCGATAAGACTAACGGTCGTGATGCCTTGCTTTTCTATGGTTTGTTTATCTATTTGTTTTGTGTCAATTGATCTGAATAGCTTCATAGCGTCAATATTTGAAACTTTATATTTCCTGCAAAAATAGCTGTTAATAGTTAAATAATAGAGTCTATTATGTTCTTTTTTTTCTATATTTGCAGCCAACTTTCTAAAAAGGGGAACCGGAAAGTTTAATGTATAGATTTATTGAAATGTTTATTTATCTGTCTTTTTTTGATTAAGGCTTTGTTAATAAAGGTATTAATTGATGTTGTCAGAAGATGGATGGATAAACTTTTTTCTAATCAACATGTTTTGAAAGTAATAAATAAAAGTATATGGATATAATTCAGGTAAAAGATAAATCATTCAAACCATTTATCTCTAACGAAGTATTGCAAGAGAATATTTCTCGTGTAGCTAAGCAGATGAATGAAGAGCTGGCAGATAAAAATCCGCTTTTTATTGGTGTGCTTAACGGATCTTTCATGTTTATCGGAGATTTGATGAAGTATGTTACAATTCCATGTGAAGTGACTTTTATCAAATTCGCTTCTTATGAAGGAACTCATTCTACAGGGACTGTAAAAGAAATCTTTGGTTTGACAGAATCAGTAGAAGGCAGAACAGTTGTAATTTTGGAAGATATTGTAGATACAGGCAGAACAATGGAACGTTTGATCGCAGATTTACAAAAGAAGAATCCGGCTGAAATTAAAATAGCATCTTTGTTAGTTAAACCTGAAGCTATCATTTGCGACGTAACTGTAGATTATACAGTGATGGAAATTCCAAATGACTTTATTGTAGGTTATGGCTTGGATTATGATGGATTCGGTCGTAACTTAAAAGATATCTACGTAATCAACGATTGATAAAGCAGAGCCTGTGAAAAGGCTTACTTAATATAAAATATAAGATACAAGATTTATGTTGAACATTGTTATTTTTGGAGCTCCGGGATCAGGTAAAGGAACTCAAAGCGACTTGATTAAAGAAAAATATGGTTTATTCCATATCTCTACAGGTGACGTTTTAAGATCAGAAATTAAAAACGGAACTGAACTAGGAAAAATTGCTGAAGGATATATCTCAAAAGGTCAATTAGTTCCGGATCAGTTAATCATCGATATGTTAGCTTCTGTATTAGATGCAAACAAAGGTGTTAAAGGAGTAATTTTTGATGGTTTCCCTCGTACAATTGCTCAGGCTGTTGCTTTGGATGAAATGTTGAAAGCTCGTGAAACAGCTGTTAGCGGTGTTGTAGCTCTTGAAGTTGAAGAAAATGAATTGATCCAACGTCTTTTGAAACGTGGTGAAATTTCGGGTCGTTCAGATGATAATATGGAGACAATTAAAAGCCGTTTGGATGTTTATAACAATCAAACTTCTCCACTTATCGATCATTATAAAGCAAGCGGCAAATATATCGGTATCCAGGGTATGGGTTCTATCGATGATATTTTCGGTCGCATTTCTCAAGCTATTGATAAACTATAAAAATAAAGATGAGCGCGAGCGGCGGGAAACTTTTTTTCTCGTCTCTCGCCACTCGTCACTCGTCGTTTAATTATGGAATCAAATTTTGTCGATTACGTAAAAATATATTGCCGTTCCGGTAAAGGTGGTGCGGGTTCTCGTCATTTACATCGTGACAACTGGACTGCTAAAGGTGGCCCCGACGGTGGTGACGGAGGTCGTGGTGGTCACGTAATCCTACGTGCAAACCGAAATTTCTGGACATTGATCCACTTAAAATTTCAGCGTCACGTCTTTGCTGGTCATGGAGGATCCGGAGGATCAAGCCGTAGTTTTGGTAAAGACGGTGAAGATAAAGTTATCGAAGTACCTGTAGGAACAGTGTGCTATGATGCAGAAACAGGTGAATATCTTTGTGATATTACAGAAGACGGACAAGAAGTTGTTCTTCTGAATGGTGGTCGTGGAGGTTTAGGAAACTGGCACTTCCGTTCATCAACGAATCAAACTCCGCGTTTTGCTCAACCAGGAGAGCCGGCATTAGAGCGTACGGTTATTCTTGAGTTGAAATTATTGGCAGACGTCGGATTAGTTGGTTTCCCGAATGCAGGAAAATCAACTTTATTATCAACTATCTCAGCAGCAAAACCAAAAATTGCAGATTATCCGTTTACAACGTTGGAACCGAACTTAGGTATTGTACCTTATCGTGACAACAAATCATTTGTTGTAGCTGATATTCCGGGTATTATTGAAGGTGCAGCTGAAGGTCGTGGTCTTGGCTTACGCTTCCTTAGACATATAGAGCGTAACTCTGTATTATTGTTTATGGTTCCTGCCGATGCCGATGATATTGCAGCCGAATATAATGTTCTATTAAGTGAATTGGATCAATTTAATCCGGAATTGCTTGATAAACAACGAATACTTGCTATTACGAAAAGCGATATGCTTGATGAAGAGCTGATGGCCGAGATGAAAGAGCAATTGCCGTCAGGCGTTGAAACTATCTTTATATCTTCAGTTACAGGTATGAATGTCATGCAATTGAAAGATATGCTTTGGAAAGCTCTTAATAGTGAGGCTAATAAAGAAATAAAACTTACGCATCGTAATTTAGATATCGTTCAACGTGAACCTGCGGAGGATGATGAGGAATTCGAATATGATTTCGATGATCTGGAAGAAGATGATGAGTATGAATGGGAAGATTAATTTATGGTTACTATAGATAATCACTCTATACAAATGTTGCAGTATGAAACTTTGAAGTCTTATTTTAGCGCAACATTTCATAAGTAACTGATATACATAGTTTTAGGGGTGTTTATTTTTCGAAATATTCGCCCCTTTTTTTCGGATGTACGGAAATATGAATAAAGTTCTTCTTTGGATAATATATTAATTGGTCAATATCGGACATATAGTTATCTTTTATTATATCCCTCAATTGCTTAACATCTGCACAAGTTAAATCACAAGCATATCCCGTTAAGTGGTGAGATGATGCAGCCCCGCCAACTTCTTTATTCAATTTATCACATCTGTAACCTGAATTCACCCGTACAGGACCTGAATAATGTGGCGCAACCTTATCATTTAGCCACGCGCACAATTCGTTTATATTATTCTCAATATCCTCAGTAGGTGTGTTATTTATCTCATTCTTTACAGCTATATCGCTGTGTATTAATTCTTTATACGTTATCTTCATCTTTATCAATCTTTTTTTCTAGTTTATCAATTTTATTACTATAATGCGCTGAGACTCCACACAATCCCCCGACTAATGCAAGTAACTGACCCGTAGCCCATAGTACTGATTCACTTATCACCCCCATAGGAGCAATAAATAATGCCATAAATAGCAATGTTACACCGCTGATTGTGAGGAATATAGCTATTAACTCATTTGTTGTTATTTTCATATTAGATTAATTATTTTTAATTCGTCCAACTTGGTACAGGCATAGTTTGCGCCTGACTATCAGATTTAACATAGTAAGTTCCTGAGCATATTGTTTCGGATTTGCCGAAAAACAGTGTAGTTGTCGACCTTACAGCCTTTACTTTATCATTCTCAATATCAGATTGATACACTTGTGAGGGTACTGATATGTAGATTGTTGACCCTCTTTTAATATAACCATCCTCGAACATATATTCATTAGATAACACACCCGTTAAGGGGTCAAAATCCCTGTACATTCTTAATCTATTACCATTTATAGGGAATTTACTGAACATTGGTTCTGTTTGTGTGTAATTCAGCATAGATGTGACACATCGGAATGTTTCAGATGCCCATTCACCACGAAGTACATTATCAGGACCATCAATTAATAATTTAAATACCAGAGATTTAGTATACGGATTGAAATTAGTTATATCTACATATGGTTTAGCTGCATCAGGATTATCCACGGTTAGGGTTAAATCAACTGATTGCCATTCACGGGTATTAGTAGGATAATATAGGTTGCGAACCTTGATATATCGGGAATAAGTGTTAGTAATGTTCTCGGCTTCGATGTCTGCCATTGATTTACATTTAACTACCTTATCTGTAAGTGTATAGACTGAGTCATTAAATATTGTAGTCCCGTCACCCGTTGATGAATAGATACTATTGTCAGCATATTGCGCTATGAATAGCCTAAAGTTATAAGCCTGTGTGGGTGTTAAGGCTGTGTTCTGATTCTCGAATTCGTAATCGGCTGTAGATGTCATATCCTTTAGTTTAGTTGTGCAATGGTAACGAACCCCTGACAATGTGTCTACAGCCATCAGCCGTAAATAATCTTTATCCCAACCTGTAGTTACTGATAAATCTAACAGGCTTAAATCAATGTCACCCGTACTTAGTGGGATTGTGAACTTATAATTGTACGGATTCACCTTGACTTCAGCATCATTATAGATATAGATAGGGGGTTTAGCTGAATGATTGTAACCGCCAAAGTCTGCAAGTCGTGCAGGGGTATTAACCCCGTCCATCGGCTTATCTCTAACCCATTTTTTTACCCCTAAATCCCGCCCGCTGCCAATATCTAGATTATTCCGTCCGCCCATCTTAATCGAATAATCACCTTTATCACCGCTACACCAATCATCATTTATTCTAGCGGGAATCCCAAAGAAGCTAACAGGCTTGCATTTCGACCACATATTCACATTATCACTATTACAGTATGTCCACAGGTCGTTAGCTTTTTCTTTTATGGTATTCTTCACGTTGCGCATTGATATATTGCTCTTTGCTATTGTGCTCATAATTAGTAATTTATTTTCGTTTTTCTAATTGGTTTAGTTTTTTCGATAATGATAATATCATTACTTGTTGGTCCTTCACAGCTTGAATTAGTACAGGTATCAGGGACACATAATCTACACCGATATAGTCCTTGTGTCCGATTGGTTTAACTATCTCAGGTAGTAACTGTTTAACATCCTGAGCAATTAGCCCCCAACCTTTACCCTTTAATCCAAGTTCACTAGCTTCATCAGTCCAATTGTATGATTTAGGATTTAATTGATTAATGATAGCCATAGGGTTATTAATATCCTCTATATCACACTTTAATCTTTCATCTGATAAGTTATATGTGTTACCTATGTGATTATGTGCACAGGGTGTGAATGCTGTAGGTACGTCCTTTAATTTATTGTAGCTAATTGGTTGGTTATCAATCCCTAATACACTTTTAGCTTTCCACACTTGATTGATTCTGTCGTATGTAAGTACTTGGTTATCACCAATATCATTAGGCAATTCAACATCTGCAATCTCCCATAAGTTAATTACCCCTGATTGTGTAGGCTCAATTCTAACATTATTCATCTCTGAATATGCTACTACATCTTGTTTAGCTATTACACTCGAATTAGCGAATAAATTATCACAACTCCAATCTATATCGGGTCTGTTAGCATTCCCAGGATGATAAGCCCCAGTTTGTTCAGCTGTCACCTCGTGAGGGTTATTCTTATCCTCCGTATGTGCCCTAATCGCTTCCATTGCGTGCACATCTATAGCATATTTAACCGATTGTGGAGTGGTGTAATTAGTGTTATCTGTACCATCTTCAATTTGTTTATCGGTCGCTTTACCGTCTACTGCTGATATGGTTGTATGGGGGAATATTTGTACTCCGCTATCTTTTAGTATTACTTTTTTTGCCATTGTTTTTGGTTTAGATTTAGGTATTTAAAGGGTGTAGCCTAATATGTTCTACACCCATAATTATTAATTATTAATCAACATTATCTCCATTCTATTCAATCGGTCAAGTAATGTATCATATTCATCTTGTGATATATTCGCCATCTGTGTCAGTTGCATTGTACCACCCCAAGTAGTTGGGACGGTCGCCCTGAATGTAGCGTGTGCACCCGCGGCGAATGAATCTTTATACTGAATGTTAGACCGTTCCCATAACTTAGGTAATTCAGGAGATGTTAAGTTATACGGCTGATTTAACTTCGAACAATTTACTAGAAACATACCTATATATGATATTCTATTACATTTATCAAGCAATCCCGTTGGTAAAGTGGTTAATGATGTACATCCGCTCAGACATTGGTTTAGGAATTCGAGATTAACACATTTATCAAATATACCCGTTGGTAAAGTGGTTAATGATGTACAACCCAAAAAAGCTGCGTTTAAAGATTTGATATTCACTAGTTTATCAAATATACCTGTTGGTAAAGTGGTTAATGATGTACAACTATTGAAACAATATTCTAAAGATAGAATTTCACTTCCCTTTATATCTAATAGTCTAACTATAGCTGTTGGAACAATTGGTGAATATTTAGCAATCTTAACACATAATCGAGAAGTATTACTAAATCTATCATATGTCACATAATTACCATTAAGGTCGCGCGATACAATATAATTATCGAATGCTGTATCAGCGATGTATAGATTATTATCTATATTTATGTCATTAAACAAATAATACATTACTGAGTAACCATTGATATAACACGACATATCCCACAATTTGTTAATTTGTTTTAACGTTGTGTTACTACTACCACCCCAATTACAAGTCTCACCCCATATTATTTGTTTAGCACCCATTGTAATATTATATTGACCAGCCTTAGTGTATGTGTGGTTAATTTGTGGGTTATTGTTGCTTGTTGTTGTTATTGTCCCAATTGTGTCAGTTGTACCGTCACCCCAATCTATCACCCCAGTTGAATTGTACACCCCTAATTTAACATACACACTGACATTATCTTTATTCGTTTCAATGATAAAATCAACACAGGGCTCAACCCTTTCGGCTAAATTAATAGTTATATGATTGGCTGTAGTTGTTCCACCTGTAGCTTCCTTTATGCCTGAATAAGTTGAGAAATTTAATTTACTGATTGTGAGGTCAACAATCAATGGATTATCGTTATCATTATATATTACTACTCTACCGTTACCGTCCGTTCGTGTGTCAATTATTGTTGTCGGGTTATTAGAATTGGTGCTTATATAACTAACATTCGCACCCGATAATGTTACGGGAGGGTTATCATCTGATTGTACTGTCAATACTATATGTCCCCTGTATACTAGATTATGATTTATGGTCATTGCGGTTGTTGGTAATGTGATAACGTTATAGCTATCTACAGCGGTTGATAGATGTGTACCTATCACCCTCACTTTATTCACACCTGTACTAGTATCATATTCAATTCGATAATCATTACCTACCTTAGTGATATTAATTATTCCCGTACTGTTATCGTGTGGTACTACTGTCACGTTATCTAGTGATTTATCATCTATAATATTCGCGAATCGGATAGTAGATGTTAACCCAATCGGATTATTTAGGACCTTATCAACTATCAGCACATCTGTACCATTTGGTTTAACTAATTTACATCTTAGCTTAATAGCTTTAGCATCAGGAAAACGTGATTTAGCCTTAACAATTGCTGTATTACCATTACTAGACACAATTTCACAATATTCAGAACCTTGAGATATTGACCATTCATAAGTTGGTACACCGTCATATTCATCTAATGTACTGAATGTGTATGATTTGCCATCTAAATCTAATGATGAATCTCCCTCAATCGTTCCGCTAGTAGGATATGTAAATGATACTAATTTAATATCTTTATACAATTTTCTAAGCGGATTATCTATAGGGTGTGCGAATATCTTAATATCTTTATCGTTATCGAATTGACTAGCGGTTAATAGTCCAGTAGTAGTGTTCATTGTGCAATATCCCGCTACAATACCATTCTCAGCCCCTTCAATACCGTACACAATAGATTTATTATTGTTGTTGAATAATGCTACATATCTACTTGTTGTTGATTGTTTTACAATCTGTGAACCGTGAATAAAGTCAACGAAACCAGCAGGTAACTTGATGTATAATGTACTAGAAGGGTTAAAGCTGTCATAACCGTAATTATCCAATATCCACATTGCTTCATCCTGTGTACAGCTTGTTAGTTCAATAATACCCGATATGTCTATATTACTTACTTTAGCCTTAAGCTCTTTGAGTTGTGCAACTGTAACACCTGTCCAATTAATATTAGTCAATGTTAGATAAGATTCTAGCGGTGTAGCTGTTTTATTAGTTAACCAATTGAAAACAAATGCTTTAGTGTCTAAATTGCTACAATTACGGATTGTTACCGTTCTTAGGTTAGTTCCGTTACCCTCTATAGTTAGATTATTATTACTGATAGGAAGTGAATCCAATTCAATATTATTCATTGTAGCAGGTAAATCTAATCTATTAACAGGTGCTGCTTTAGCTAACATTACACTTGCTAATTCGCTCCTAGAAGCTAGTAGATTAGTTAGATAATATTGCTCTGATAAGTCAATAGATTTAAGCCCTTTAAACCCTCTAATATCCAATGATTTAAGATTCTTAGCTTGTTTCAATCCTGATATTTCAGATAAAGATGTGTTAGACTTGCTACTAGAACCCAATATTAAAGATTCTAATTTAGTACCCATTTCCGAATTGTATACAGAGTTAAGATTTAGCTGTGCTAGTGCTTGTTGGAAATTAGATATGTCTACAGACTTGATTAAGTGAGCGTTATATATACGCAACGGGTCACCAATAGCCAACACACGTGGGGTAGTGAATGTAACTGATTCATCTTTATCAAGTAGATGCCCTGATTCTATTACAACGTTGTTAATTCCATAACCGAAATATGAATTATCCTTACCTGAGGTTACAGTGAAAGAACCTTCCCCGTTAGCTACCTTGATGTCTATTACTGAACTTTTATATTCTCCTGAAGCCCAAATACTGTCATATAATGCGAATCTATTAGATAACCAATATCTTCTATGTTGCTGTCTATTACCCTGACACATAAAGAGATTGTTAATACCTTCATCCTGTAACGGCTTGATGTACTTAATCTTAGCATCTTCATTATAGATTCTTTCTGACCACTTGCTCATCTGTTTTGTATCAAACATATCAATAACATCACGGTAACTCATACCCGCCTGATATAGTGCATTATCTATCTGCTTAACGAACTCCATAAACTCTGAATCTGCCTCTAAATTGTTCCACAGAACAGAATCGTGACCCGCATACGCATACGTTAAATTTTCAAAATCTGTATCTATTGATTGTCTGTTAATGTCTGTGTCATAAGCTCTTAACCCGTCATTACGTAACCCGTTGATAGTATCGTTGTCGTAGTGAATGTAATAATAATGTTGTCCGTCCTCTGTGGTTAACATTGCATTCTTTACCACTTGGTCCACCGCCCCGAATCGCATTAAGTAAACGTAATATGCAGCCATTTTATACATATCTAAATGTGCAGCCTTTTCGGATTTGAATTTATTTACATTATCTTTTGTAGAATTTACCCACGTTGCAAAGGATTTAAGTGCTTGTAAATGATGTGTTTGGTAGTCTTCAGGGTAACGAGCTTCGAACGATTCCCCCCAGACAGAATCAAAATTATTAACCTCTGTAAATAGTCCAATTGGATGTGTGTTATTTAAATGCTCCCAACAAGCCATATTTGTATTGTTGAATCCTGGGATGTCTTTGAAGCCGAACACATTCTCTGTACTCTTATCGTTATTATAATTGTAATGCCCGATGAATACTAATGGTGAATCCTTAGATGTCCGATAGAACAATGCAATAGGATACCCGTCAATAGCTGTACGCACATCGTATTGATAATTGTTTGCTAATGCTGCCTTTTGAGCTGCTGTTCTACACACATAATCATTACCTATTTTAACATTAAACAATGCATCATTCCACAATCTCGCAACACCTGTATTGTGTGTTCCTGAGCTCTCAGCGTAATCAGCCTTTAAACAGAAAGTAGATACGGGTTGTGAATGGTCCTGAATCTTTGTTGCTGTAATTACCTCACCTTCATTATTATACGTAGTCCCGTATTTTAAGTAAAATCTAAAGTTCTTAATCGGGTATTGCATACTTGATGTCCCCTGAGGCTTTAACCGAACACCCGAACCCTTGAATTGAAGGTGTGGTTTTTGTCTGTTGATAAATTCTATTTCGTCTAGATATATAGTAAGATTCTTATCTTTTGTGTTCAATATTGCAGGAACATCACCCGTGAATAACATAACAGGACATTTAGCACTAATTTTGTCAATACTTAGATTATATGTATTAGGTTCGTATATGTCATTATTATCGTATATTTTCAGCATCTCGTTGACATCAGATTGATATAACATAGTGTTATTCAACACTTCATCAGGTGACAATGACCGTGAATATGCTCTGATTGAAGCAATGTCAACATCTGCACCTGTACCACCAATAGTAATATGAGAATCATTAAGGAATGTATCTGTAGCAATGTAATTATTGATTGAGTTAATTACTCCATTCACATAGATAATCATTAATTGTTTGAAGTTGTCGTTGTCTGTCGGATGAATTACAAAAGAAACTCTAACTTGTTCATTCTGTTTATAATACGTATTAGCTTGCTTATTGCTTAATGAATTCAATACTATCTCATTAGATGTGATATATGCACCTGTACCATTCTTTGAGCAATTCAGAATAACAGAATCTAACTTCTCTATATTCTTCACACACAAATCAAATTCAAGCGTTAACCCTTTGACTTTAACATCGTTAGAGATAAACGGCTGATAATCTATTACTATATTACTACCTGATTTAACTTGCAATGATTGACCGTTCCACCCTGATTGTGAATTCCAACCGAACCCGTTAAATACAGTATTGATATTCCCGAATGACCAACTATCTTTATTCACATCGTTGTTACTTCTTCCTAGAGCTCGTAAATCTAATGTTAAATTATCTGTAATCTCTTCGATTGCATAAGCTGATTTATCAACATTGAATAATATATCTTCTCTAACATCACCATTCACGATTGATAAAGATTGTTCACCTATAATAGTAGGTCTGAATATATAATTGATTATGTCTGAATTGTTTACTATTGTATTACTCAACACTGATTCATTATTGTAAACAGATACCTGTGAGCTTAATCCTTGTGGGTTATATACTGTATATCTAATAGTGAATGATTCATATTGTTTAATATTGTCAATACGAATAGTATCTGTAACCAATTCAGGAATTAAACAAGAATATCCGATTATGTTAGTTAACTGTGTAGATTTAACAATGAACTTAATATAGTGATTCTCAGTATAATATTTTTCTCCTTCTGATTCTATGTAACAACGGAATTGTAAACTGTGTGAACCGTGTGCTAGATTATTATACTTAACATATTTAATTCTGTTAATTGATGTCTGTGTTATTGTGTCGTTTTCTTCCTCAGGTATTAATTCGTTGTCTAGATACCACTCCATTTTTTTCACGCCAGCACCTGATACATAATAAGGGATAGTAACAGTGTCAGTAGTGTTGTGAACCTTTGTTAAATTGAATGAATCAGTTAGTTCTAACTCTATTAAATTATACGTCACACCTACAGATGTACCAACTAATGATGTTTCCCCCAATATATTGATAGTTACCTTATTAACACCTTTAGTCACGTACTCATCAATCTTGAATCTAACCGATTGGTTAGGCTTATACCGTTCTGTTACTACCTTCTTATCGTTATTATTGATAAACGTGTAAGTACACATAACAGCTTCACCTGTAGATGCTTCATCTTTGTTCACAATATCGAAAGTAAATTCTATGTAGTTGTTTTTTTGTTTAACAAATAACACATTATTAACAGGTGATTGCATCATAATACGCGCTGTATATGCTGAAGGAGCTAGGAATGTAGCTAACAATAAGTCTTTATATAACACTGTGTTAGATAGGTATTTATCCCTTGAATCTGCATCAGCAAACACTAAATAACGGCTATTGTTCGTATCGTAATGAATATTACCGAACTTACTGTTAAGTGATTCCTTGATGAATTCCTGAACACGTTCCCCACTGACGGGCAAACCACCTGTAGAAGCATCACCACCCCAATCTGTTAACTTATTTATTTTTTCGTTGTATATTTTATCACTCATATTTTTTTTATTTATTTTTCCATCCATCTTTATTACCCCACTCTTTAGAATTAACCCAAAATCCTTTACCAAAACAGCTAGTAATGTACTCGTATATCGTTATGACTCCTTTACATATCTTATTGATTATCCTATTATTAGCTATTACCCTGTCTATACTTGTGTTACCTATCTTTATCATATTATTCAGTAATGTAATATATAGTATTGCTGTCTTTATTTACAATAGCTTCGTACTCTAATTCAGTGAGAATCATATGTTTAGTCAGTTTATTGAATTCAGTGGCTACAGCATTATTAGCAATAGGGTTCTTTGATGTTGCTGAAAGCGTACTATCAACTGATACACCTTCCCAATCCTCAGCGGATGCTGTTACATCAGCTATAATAGTGTTGACCTGTGCACCGTCTTCTATCCCTGCTAGTTTAGTTTTTTCGGGTGTTGAATAATTGTTCTGTGATAATCCGTAACCTGTCTTTTTATCTACTTTACCGCTCTTAAGATTCTGTAAATCAACAAGTATAGTTGCCTGTGTTGTAGCAATATCCGAATCAGCGAACTTATCTAACAATTCTTTCAGACTAGATAAATCATTCGGTGAAGCCCCTAGAATCTCGGCTAACGTGTCAGCAATTACCTCTTCACTAACAATCTTAACTATCTGATTATTATCGTTTTTGAAAAAAATAGCGGGGTTGTTAGCATTGTAATTTAATACAATTTCACCTACTTCTAATTCAGAAGGTAGTGGGGGGAGTGCTAACCCGTCCCCACCTAAAGTATTATTCCGTTTTAATTGAATTTCTCCTATTATTTTCATATATAATTTTTATATTAAAATCCTTTATATGTCCCACCGTCTACACTTATTCGATTGACATTCACCCACTTATCACCACTAAATACTAATATATCACCTTCTTTAGATTGATTAATAGTGACATCCTGAAGCTCCCACAGTGATAAATCAGTATTCTGAACATCGGGAGTGATTCTGAAATTACTATCAGCTGAATAGGCTACAATGTCCTTAACTGAAATTAGGGTGTTATCAATCACATATTCCCCGTTATCGTTAAGTGTGTACGGCAATCCTGTACAGGGAGCACCACCCGAACCACCTGAGCCTGAACCATATATACCCCCTGCACCTGTTTTTATTTTCTTTTTAAAATTTATTTTCATATTGATTCCCGTAATGTTAAGTTAGATTCAGACCGACAAATGTTCTTCTCGTATGATGAGATAAAGAATAATTTATTTAATTCGTTAATATATATATTACATAGCCCGTTAACATCTAAGTAATTACCCGACATTGAATATCGCTTATCTTTATAGATATTGTTAAGCTGTGTAAGTGCCTGTATCTCAATATATTCAGGGGTTGTAGAATTACCAAATGTATAATTAGTTAAGAATTTACCCTCTGAGTTCTTGAATCCCGCCCGACACGAATAATCATTGTCCCTTATACACCCTAAATAATTATTTAATTCAAGAGACTCGGCTGCATTGTTATCTAGTTCAGCGGTGTACTCATATTCTGATTCGCTATAATTGTTGTGTCCGTTAGCATCACATATTGACAATTCTAACCCTTTGAACCACAGATGTTTAAAGTCTTCATATGCTTGTCTCTCTGTTCCACCGTCCGCACCATCCCAACAACTAATACCCTCATATACTGATACTTGTATATCACCTGATACGGGGGGTAACTGTGATAATGTCCCCTTACCTTGCATAGTGGTGCACAATGGTGAGTAATTAACACCCGTTCCCCGTGCTGCTACTGTCGGGCTGTTGCATTGCCACCCGTTAGAGTACCCTGATTCATTAGACATATTCGAATAATATGCGAACCTGAATTTATGGGTTAATTTTCCCTCTTTCCATATTGCAGCCCTTGCATCTGTCTGATATTCAGATGTATTGTCTAAATAGTGTGTGACATTGCCCGATTTATCAATTAGGAATATGTCAGCATAAATAAAGGTGTAATTCGTGCGATTATTGAAGTCTTTTTCGTGATTAGCGTACCATTTTGTTTGTGGGTCGCAATCCTTTTCGCTGACCCCATAGAACGGGTTAGTACGTATTGATAAGAGTGTATCAAGTTTTAAATTGATGAACCATTCAGGACTGTTTAATGTATTGATATTTAACGGCTTAGATTTAAATAATATATTGCTATTGGGTGCAGATTGATTATATCTAACAATTCTTTCACTTCGTATGTATATTTCATCTTGACCTGAGAATCGGGGACTATTGCGACATACTGAACTATTCTTCAATAGTGTTATCTCATTGTAGTTCATTGACTTAGACACATTTTACACAAATCCGATATCGCCACTATTAGCACCCTGTTTTAAATATATGGTTCGCTCTTGCTGATATGGATAAGGTAGCTCAAACTTATCGATATCACACTTGTATAACTCCTTTGCGCTTGCTGTGTCTAGATTAATCACAACCTCATTGTAACACTCATTAGTACTTAACACGCTGTCATTCAACACTATATCTTTATTATTGATTGTTGGACGGCTGTTAACAGTGTGAGTGTCGAATATGTGCATAGTGTCACCGTCAATGTATGACATTAATAATAAGGGCTGTAGTATCTTAGCTAACACATCATAACATTTATCGGATTCAAATTCTTTGTGAAAAATACTGCATTCAACATTGAATTCACTTGCAGGAATCACACCCGAACGAATTGAAGAGTTAAAAATTATCTTAAATCCTATCTTATTGAGTATGTGTGATAAGATGTTACTAATTGTGTGTCTACCGAATAAATCAAAGTCTAACCTTTTGAGAATCTTTATGTTACCTGCCTTGAATTGTACAGGATAATTATAATCACAATTGAATTCTTCTTCATATAGCTCACTATCTAAATACCCGCTAAACTCACATTTATCACCTCGGAATAATTCTACTTTAATCCCCTGTGAATCAGTAGTGTATAAGTCTCTATACTGCCCTTCTCTTTCTGCCAATAATGTGAATTCTAAACTTGAACTTGATATAATATCTTTGACATAATTAATTTCCTCACTCTTAATTATCACTGAATCAGCTACTAACACACCTGAATCTGACAATGTGGAGTGTATTAATAGTCTACACTCCACATTGTTAATATCTGTAAATAATATTGTTCTCATAGTTATACCCTGTTAGTTTTTTTGTTGTTTTTTTGCAGGATTCCCGCTAGATAGTCCCCTTTTATTTTAAATTCAACTTGACCGCCAAATGATTGATTATTACCTGATTGCCTGTCTAATTGATTGAATAGATTGGATTGTTGACGGCTGTTTAACACCATCTCACCCGCATTGAGCAAAGACGGTATCTTATCACCTGACACTGTTCCACCTGACACAATACCACCCGTTGCGAACTTAGGCATTGAAGCCATTGCAGCTATTACACTCGCTACAGCTGCCCCCGCCATAATCCACCCAACAACGGGTATACTTGCCACGGATGAGGCTGCACCTGTTACGGCTGCTTCTGTATTTGCTTGTGTTTCAGCCTTTTTGGTTGTAATCAGTGCCATAATTGCGGGAATTGCTGCTGCTACAGCACTGATAATATTCGCGCCATATGACACCCAGGAGTTACCGCCAATGTTAAGACTGTTAGTCATTGATGATATAGCATTACCTAGTTGCAATGTTTGTTCGATGTTTGAACTTAAATCCCATTTTTTGGGCTCATCGGGAATTGATAACTGACTAGATTCTAGCGATTTAAAAGATTCGGAATTGATTAGAGATTGACTCGCACCGCTGTTATATCGTTCTTTGGCTAGTGTTTCGCGTTGTGATAACAGGTTACTCAGGAATGAATAATCTAACTCTGATTCATCACTCTCTAGCGTTATATCTACTTTTACTTTATCTTTCTTAACTGTCTGTTTTTCAGTTTTAGTTGATGTTGATGTTGTTTCCGCTTTCGGCTCTCTTTTTTCAATTCTGTTAATAATTCTATTAGCATTGAACACCCCTTGCATCTCGCTGTATACCCCCTGTAACTCCTCATCAGTGTATCTGAATAATGTGATATAGTTTAACAAATGTTGACGTTCCTTTTCTGACAGATTATTAATATACGCATCCCGTTCCTTTATACTACCTTCCCGTTCTGTCTCGTATTCAGATAATGTTGTTCGTTGTAGTGGGGTTGATGATATACTCATTGATTTTTTTTGTTCGTAAATCTTCCCGTCAAGCTCTTTTACATTCTTTATTAGCGGATTAATGTTTTTTGCAAATTCTTTATAAAATTTCTCAGCTTCTGCTTTCGCTGTATCTCTGTTATCTCTATCTAAATCAAGCTCAGAAGCCGTGTTAAACATCTGTATATCAAATACTTTACTCATATCACCAGTCAATACACCCCCTAGAGAAGCGTTAACACCTTTAGATAATGCATCAGCAACATCAGCGGATAGGGTATTGGCGAATTTTCGCAAATCTGAAATAAGTGCCTGTCTCTCAGCTATTAACTCAGCTCGTTTATCCTTGTCTGTCTCTTTAGATAATTTAGTATCAACATCTGACAATTGGTCTAGCTTCCTCGCACTTGCAACATTATAACTCATCTTCGTGTTCCCCAATTGGTCATATGCTTTCGCTGATTCAACACCCGCCTTGAATGCATTCTCAATGTTTGCAGAAAAACCTGTTAAATCTGCGTTAGCTAAATGATTAACAAAATCGTTAAACACTGTCTTACAGCCTGTTAGGGTGTTGTTAAATGAATCACCGAATGTTTGATTCGAATTTAGTAACGTCTCGAATGCAGCACTGATACCATTTACGCCCACTAATGCAGCCCCGAACCCTAATGCAGCACTGATACCTGAACTAAAGGATGATTTAATTTGATTTCCTATACTTTTTGTGTCCTTATTAAACTTATTTACCTGATTCTTAGAGCGTTGCAATCCCGATTCGAATTCACTACTATCTAACTTTAATTTGGTTTTTAACTCGTTCTGTGCCATATGTTAATTTATATTTTTTCTTTTCTTAAATTCTTCTATATCTGTAAGTGTTACACCTTGTTTTTCTTTTTTATCATCCCAATCGAAGGGTAGTATATCATTAATATTCAGCTGCTTAGTAGATTGAGATTGTAACACTGAATACATTATCATTCGTGTTTGTTCCCATTCTTCACGATTAACTAACTCTAATTCTGTCATTATTGAATCTATCTCGCTGAATGTGATATTATCCAACACATATTCAGGTGATAATCTTGCCCGTACTACCATAATAGAATATATCTTACTGATTGATAAGGGATTAGCACCTACTTTTTTTTTACATCAGAATCCGTTAAAGTATTGACACTCATTAAGTTAGATAAGAATTGTTCAAATATATCAGGTTGTTCGTCTATTACATCAATGAAAGAATCAAAGTCATACGGGAAATCATTATTAGAAGCATATAGCGCACTGAACATATACACTAGCATATCCCGCATTGATGCAATGTCTGTATAATTTTTCTCTGATAATTCTTCATAGGTCATTAACGTTCTGATACTTAACTTAATCAAGTATTGAGTATCTAGTATATTTATATAGAATTTTTTCATTGTTGTTTATTTAAATTAAAAAAGGGTGAAACCTGTTATAAGTCCCACCCCCATAAAGGTTAATTATTTACTCGCCTTGTCCTGGCGTATCTGACTTTTTTTTAAACTCGCCTGTACCTGTCATTGATAGATTGTACGTGATTAAATCATTAGTTCCCGAATTGATTTTCAAATCGTTGATTATTGCTGACCCTGTATAAGTAACAGCATCTAATGTTAATTCAATCTGAACTTCTGTCCCTATTTTTTCGATATACGAAAAATCCTCAATTGAAAACAAACAATCACAATCAATGTTCCAACTTTTCATCCCTGATTTATTCGCAACCCAATCACCTGACCCTTTGGTAGTTACATTCAGAATCTCTGAACTGATTGATAAATTGGCACTTGTTGCGCCTGCGATTGCTGTAGCTCCATCCTTAATTAGTAGGTCTTTACCTAATCTTTCTGTTCTAGCCATATATATTTTATTATTTTTTTACATTAAAATTTTAAATTCGATTACCTGAATAAATAGCTCATTATCAAGCGTTTCCGATAGATTAAGTAGTTGTATATCTCGTACCTCACTATCTGTATAATCGCTTAAAGCATTGATAATCTGTTCTGCATATCTAATTGACTCTGAATAGGAGTTACTGATAACATTAATGCAATATTGAGATTCTGACAATGCTACATTGCGCCCTTTGATATTGGTAGGGCTTAACCCTGTTCTTTGATAAGTTATGTAAGTATCAGCAGGTGAAGCACTTGCAGGAACGTAAATCGGATAAGCTTGTATATTGATTGTTGATAGAATATTGTGTAGATGTACACCGTGTAGTAGATTAATTAACTGTTCTCTTTTTTCCATACTTTTAATATATTTTCATTTATCCGATTTTCTAACTCGCTAAATACCTGATTTTGAACTTCTTGCTGTGCTTTGCTGAAAAAATATCCACCTCGCTGAACACCTCTGTTATAGCCCTTTTTTGTTCTCCGTTCTATAGTCCCCTTTTCAATCCATTTCAATCTATAATCACCCATTATATGCACCATTGACCACATATCTTTAACGCTTGTTAACTTCGTGCGATGCTTTATTCCCTCCTCTATGGTCGTGCGCTTCTTTACAGCTGCTGGATTTTGCTTTAGGTTTCTTAAATTAGCTTTAGTTTTGTTTTTCAATATAGTGGCTGATTTAGTCAACGCTGCCTGAAACACTTTTTTTTGTGATTTAAAACTTAATGAATCGAACTTCTTTTGCAGCTCCTTTAAAGATTCTTCATCTATCATAACTCATTGATTATTTGTGCTTTAACCTCTAATAGCATCCTAGATTTATTCCTTGATACTGATAAGATAGTGTAATAGTTATTCAGGTATTTGATTCTATCGGTATTATTAACTAAGTGATAATCACGAATATAGAAGGTAATTACACTGCCGAATGTCTCAATGTTACTGTTAATAGCCTTATCTAATTTAGTTTCCGTTACTTCTGCACTTGTGTTAATACGGTCTATGTATGATATTGATTCTGAACCGAACTTATCTTTGCTTACTACCTTAGTTTGTATTGTGATTCTCTCTGTTAATTTCCCTGCTCTCATTTCTGTATATTATATTAACGTCTATTAACTCCGTATTTATCTTCTTCCTTACCATTATCCAACACCGTTTTAAATATTCGCTGGATTTGCCATTAGTAAACCTATGTTAAATAATTGATGTAAGGTGAAATTAATCTCTTCACTCCGTTAGGTATTGCATTGATTTTCAAATCGTTACTATCTTCTCTCTGATTATAATAGTCACCTATTAGTAATAACATAGCGTGCTTAAGTGGTGAAGGTAATTCGGGATATGTAGATAAGTCTCTTTGAATATCATTACTTATAACAGCCTGAGCCACAGTGATTAAGGTGTTTAAATATTCATCATCATAGGTATAATCTGCATCTATTCTAAGGTGTTGTTTAACGTCTGCTAAAGTGATATATTCCATAGTATTAGATTATATTTAATAGTAAGGGGGTTACTATTTTCGCCCCCTTGTTTTTTTCTGTGTTAATACCTTAGCTTCTGATATTCAAGCGTTTGCAACCGTTTTAGCCGTTACGAATGACTCGTTTCTGCGTGGCTTCCCGTCAAAGTAAGCATTAACCACAATACGAACCATACCGTTAGAAGCTTGTGAATATGGGTCAATTGTCAAATCAAATGCACCGAATTGAGCAATTACGAAATCAGACCACTTACCTAATGCTAAATGATTCATTGGGATATTACCTGTTGATTCATAGCTAATTCCGTCAATCTCAGTTCCTTGCGCGATAGCTTGATTACCACCTGCAAAAGTAGGAGTTGTTTTATATTTTGCTTTTGCTGAAGGTGAAACCGCAAATTTAATATCACCCATTACTTTATTACTTTCTAATTGTGATTCTAACTCAACTACTTTTTCGTATGAATCAACTGATACAGAAGGAGATACAATATTAAATAGACCTGCTGGCATTGTGCTAGTACCTGCACCTGCACCCAATAGAGTTGATTCTAGTTTCTCCATCACCGCGTTAACTAAGTCTACTTTTAGCATTTCCTCAGCACCTACTGAGTCTTGAATAAGGAATTGTTTGCTGATATCAATCTTTGCAGTTAGTCGTTTTGGGCTATATTTAACAGAATCAATAACACCCTCACCGTCTTTAGCACCCGAAACTTCACCTTCCCAAGTGACAGCCGAACCTGAATATTTAGGGATTGAAACATCACCTCGCAAACCTGTAAGGAATGTAGCACCAAGTGTCCCCAATATCGAATTATGTCTAAGTGCAGGGAGAATATTCATTTTATCTTCTTCAACAACTTCAGGTGTTGAACCTACTGATAGTGAACGTCCTTCTGATACAGGGATAACTACTTGACCCTGAGGGTTAACGCCTGCATTACGCATTTCCTCTTTACCTTTATTAACAACCTCTAGAGCTCTCTCATCCATCGGTTGACCTGTAACAACCGCGTTAATTGTTTTTAACAATGAAAATTTTTCCATCTTTCTTTCAAATTTATTTTTATCTTTATTATTTAATTTCTCGTTTTCTTTCTCTAATTCTACTAATTTGATATCAATATCCTCTATTTGCTTTCGTTTTTCTGTGATATCAGCGGTTTCACCATCATTTAGTTTACGCATTTCTGATTCCCCAGCGGATATAATAGATTCGATATCTTTTTTGATTTGGTTTCGTTTCTCAATTAATTCTAGCTTATTCATATATATGATTTATTTATCTTTTAATTCTTCTCTTAATTGGTTATAATACTGTTTAATTTCCTCTGTATCAATAGATTGAATCTCTTTGAATCTCTTACAGTCTACTACAGTTCCATTATAAGCAGGTGTGTAGACAGGTGAGACATCGTGTATCTTTGCGAACTTGATAATTCGTCTCAAATAAGTATCACCAATTCCTTTAATCCATTCATCACCGTTCTCAGCAACGGAAAAAGCGAATGAGGATTCAGTGATATCACCTCGTTTAAGCATTTCTAATAATTCATCCCCTAATGCTGTGTTTGGTGCTTCGAACTCGTACTTAAGACCCTGAGAATCAACTGTTAAGGTTAATGTACCTCTCAATTCTTTACTTCTTGCTAATATCCCGCGACTTCTATCGTGGTTAAGTAACGCGAATACATCGCTAATCTCTAACACTCCGTCAAGCGCACCCTCTTCGATTATCTCAGTGAACCCGCCTAAATCGTTACTCTCAACATTGAATAGTAGTGCATAACCCTTTACTTTCCTCGAATCTTCAGCTACTGACCGAACCTCTGTGTTATAATTTCTTTGTTCTATCTCGTTGTGTTTCATTAGTTTATATTTTTTCTTTAATATATATATGTATTAGGGTGTTAACGGCTCTTTCGTAGCTCTATTCTTTATCTCTTCAAATGTAGCCGTATTGACTTGGAGTACATAAATATCACCCTCAGGTGTCCGTTCCATATCTAGCGAATCGCGAATGTCATTTGGAGATAACACCCCGATATTCAGCAGTTTAGTGAAGTATTCAGCCTGTGTTAACTTGTCAAGTCTCAGCATTGCCGATTCGTCAAATTTGACATCTATATATTTTTTAACACTTGGTAGAAAGATTTTTCGCTCAAACTCTAACTCAAATTTTTCTAAAATTGGTGAGATGCAGTCATTAAGTAACTGAAGGCTAGCGTGTTCTGAACTTGAATAAGAATTCTTTGATAAATCGAAAAGTAAAATAGGGCTCACATTAAAGAACCTAGCTATATTTTCTATATTAAATTTACGACTCTCAAGCAACTGTATATCAGCATCTTTCACGTTCAAAGGAACAAACTCCTGACTATCATCAAGTACAGGGATTCCCGAATTAGCAATGCTATTAATCTGATTAGCCCAGGACTTTCGCGCATCATCTTTCTGTTCTTTGGCTGATTTCCCAATTGTTTTAATTTTCAAATATCCTGTTAAACTACTAGTAGAGAAGAAGTTAGAAGCCATATTCTCACTATCTGCACTTATCTGTAGGGTCTTTCTCGCATAATCCAATGTTGACATCCCTTTAATTCCCGATGCATCAGGAATATTCTGTATGTGAATCATATCACACGAATCAACCGTTATTCCTTCATCTATAATACTGTAAGCTAGTTTGTTAGATAATTTATCAAACAGAATATTAACATTCTCTGAATTGATTAATCTAATCTCTTTAACCTCACCGTTACTATCTCTGATTATCCTTGCATAAGCATTGCCTGTTAGTAACATATTGATAACCATACATTTAATAAAGGTATATCTACTCATTAGGGGGTTAGGCTCACGCGATAATAGGTAATATGCTGGATGCTTGTAGTATTTATATTTATTCCAAGTATCTCCATATCTGTATATTGTAATAGGCAACGCGGCAACGGTTGAACTGATTAAGTCCACAGCCCTGAACACCGCGCTCAGATTCATACTGTAATGTTCTTTAACACTTGTAAACAATGGTGTATAATCTGCCCCGTATTTACTAATACCTTTCATATTCATTACTTTAGTTGGGTTTGTAAGTGGCTGATTTTTTTCTCTTTTAAATAAGTCTAATATATTCATTATTAATTAGTTATGTTTTGTTATATTCCTGAATAAATAAAATTCTCGCGGTTCAAATAAGCTGCCAATGCCTGAATCATTGATATCACTCCATCAATCTTGTTCTTTGACCGCTTCTTATCAGGCTTGGTGTTGCCGTGTGTGTCAACTGCCAATTCAACGTTTCGAAAACAGAATCGGTTGATATCGTTGTTGTCTATAACCACCTGATTATTAAGTAGTAATCTCTCTAGTTCTTTCGTTGCGCCATTAAAGCTGCCTATTGACTGGCTGAACTCCTGAAGGGGTAATCCCTCGTTAGTGCTATCCACCGCCCACTGTGTAGCGTTCCATCGGTCGTAATATACTGAGCTGATATTTAGGTTGTTAGATAATTCGACTAGATGCTTGGTTATAATATTATAGTCTGTTACATTCCCACTTGTTAAATTAATTAACTTATGGTGTGCCCAATTCTTGTATAATTCTTTGTTTTCTTTTTCGCTTAGTGCCGATTGTGGTAAATAATAATAATTCTTGAAGTAATATTTATCCTGCTCATTATCAACGTATAACAGAGAGATACAAGTTAAATCTGAGCTGGCTGCCAAGTCCACACCGACAAATACAGGTACATAAGGGTCAAATGATGAGATGTCTACAATGTGCTTAGTGCTATCAATTAGATATCGTTCAGGTATCCACACCCGCGAACTATCTACCCACTCGTTAATCGTTTTTGTCCTAACTCCGACTTCTAGCGAACTGTTATTCTTTGCTTTAACTACTTCATTATTAATACCTTGCTTAGTTACTGTTACATTTAAATTAGGTGTACATTTAGCCCACTTGGTGTTATCGTCCCATTCATCACCCTCGTCTAAGGAATAGATAAATATCGCATTGCTATCATCTGATTTACAGCCGTTTAACACATCTATAGCGATTTCCCTCTCCTTGTAGCACGGTGAATTTTTGTTAAATCCCGCTGTAGTGATAATGATTTGTAACGGTTGTTCACGGTTAAGTGTAGACGAATTGAGAACCTCGTATAACCGTGTGTCCGATGCAGCGTGATATTCATCCATAACAAAGA
This sequence comes from Porphyromonadaceae bacterium UBA7332, assembly GCA_002471225.1. Taxonomy (GTDB): domain Bacteria; phylum Bacteroidota; class Bacteroidia; order Bacteroidales; family UBA7332; genus UBA7332. Next base: position 76,128 of record DKPO01000005.1, on the reverse strand, counting down.
AGCTAGTATCAAGCCCGTCAAGCTTGGTCGAATCCGCTGCCAGCACCTTAAGCGTAGAGTTTGTTGCTTTGAATTCTATGCTATCTCTGAATGTTGTAAGTGCTTGACCCTTAGGGTCTAATGACTTAGTAAAGTGATAACACAGGGGAAAAGCTGCCTTCTTCACTTGGTCTCGCGAATTAGCTGCCAAATATACCTCTGCGCCCGCTTCACCATCAGCTATTAAGTGATACAGGCTCAGGGCTGCAACCAGTGCCGTTTTTCCGTTTTTCCTTGACATTTCGATGTAAGATTTACGCACAACTCTCAGATTATCAGAGTAATACTTGAACCCATAGATATAAGCTATGATGAACTGTTGCCACGGCTCTAATACGAAAGGTTTGTTTGCGTGTTTGCCCTTGAAGTGTTTACAACAACAAACAAAGTTAATAACCTTCTCAACTGCTTGATAATCAAAGTATACATCATCTCTTTGTTGCAATTGTCTGAATCTCTGAATACTTAACTTGATATAATTACCTACTACAATCTTACCGCTCTCAATATCGTTAATGTATTGGATATAAGACATATAGGTTAATTATTATTTTTTAAAAAGTTCATTAATGGTGATTCTTCATCAATGTTAGGTGTTGCTGATTTAGCTCTTTGTTTAGGTGTTATTAACATATCATTCAGACACTTAATACACTGTATTTGGCTGTCTGTCTGCACTTTAAGGAGTGGGTTTTTAACTAGATTCCCTTTAGTGTCGGGAATTAATAAGCCCAATTGTGCTATCTGTAATTGACACTGAATAAATAAGTCATAATTACACTCTAACATATACAATAATGCTGAATCACATTCTTTTTTATCCTCATTCAATTGAGCTACAACACTGTTAATGAACTGTTTAACTATATTATTTTCTTTCATAATATTCGATTTAATGTTATAAATTATATATGCTATTTACCGTTAACGGGTGTGTGCGTGTTCTTTGCCGTGACACACAGGGCAGATACTTTGTAAATTAGAAAAATTGTAAAAATATTCCTCAACTAGTTGACTATCAGCAAACTGAAAAGGGCTCTGTAAGTGGTGTACCTGAGTAGCTGGAGTATATACCCCCAATAGTTGACAGACTTCGCATAGTGGATTGTTATTTAACTTAATAATTCGCATCTCGCGCCACATCTGTGAAGAGTAATATCGGGCTCTAAGTGCCCGCTGTGGGCTTGTGTAAGTTCTAATCTTCTTCTTCGTTATCCTGTTGATTAATGGCATAATTTAAATTTATATTTGATTCGTTACCCGCTAATATTGAGTCAATTAACTCTTCATTTTTTGAAAAAAATTGCTCTAACATTATATTAATTATAGTTGATTTGGTTACCTTTAATTTGGTCGCTAATTGGTCTAACTCTAGATGATTAGATAGACTTAATCTGATACCAATTTGTTTTGTTCTAGTCATTTTTTTAAATTTATTTTTAAGGTTCAATTTTTCGAAAACTTTGAAAATTTTCCTCGCGTGTGAGGTTGATTTTAGGTGAGGTTAACTGCTTGATACTCAATACTTTATGATACCGTACCCCCTAAGGTAAATAACTGAATATCAATTACTTATCGTTTATGATATGGTATAATCGCAATCGGGTGAAGTATAAGTATATCTATCACATACTCTAGCCCTCTTTAGCTCTTCATATTTCTCTTCCTTAATTAATGTTAATAACCTGATTTTATTCTCTATTGATATAACTTCATCCAATAACTTTAATCGTGTAACCATTTGTGTATTAGATGATTGAGCATTTAAACACTCTGATAGACTAGCCGTCTCAATTGTTATTCTTTTTTCCATATTCTTTATTTTATTTTAATATTCATATTCGTTAATATTGTATTCTACAACTGCATCCCAATTGCGCAACATATACACATTCTTATATATCTTATCAGTACCCTCGAATGTCCTGTAATTCATTAATTTAGCTTCAACCCCGAACCCCAATTTATCAATAATAGATAGATTGAATATCCTGCATATACCATCTGAATAATAATTAACGTACCACACTATTACATTCTTTCCTTTTCGTTTAGCCGATTTAACTAGTGCATCATACTTATCTTGTTCAAGTATCTGAGTTGGATAGGTATCACTCGCATAACTCCTGCATTTAACCTCTATTAATACTAAGATATTATCAACCTTAACAGATGCATCGTAACGGGCTGTAGGGCTCTTTGTTTCCTGATAATCTGATAGTCGTGATTGTAATATTGTACTATTCAGTAAGTTAAGGGTTTGTAATAATTTATATCTCCCTTCTGCTTCTTTATTTATGATGAAGCTATTAGTTTTCTTTTTCCACTTTCCCATTTTATTTATTTATTATTTATATAGTATATATCTATTTAAATAATGTTAAAATATAGGGTTGATGTAATTATAGTCTAGAGTTATATCCGTTGGATATTGTGTCATACGCTGTTATATAGTAGCGCTCTCTCTCGGTCAACAAATCAGCCACATCATTAACTCTCATCTTATCCCGTTTCTTCTCCCAACTTTCCAATTTAAATAGTATCTCAATGTTATTTACTCCAATGTTCTTAATAGCCTCATTAACCTTCTGTCCGCTATAATACACTGACCTAGAGTTATTTAACAATAGCATATGTTTGTCTAATCGGTTATTATAATAGTCTGAACTTTGCCCGATGTAAGATTTCATATCAAAAAATTCAATTCTATAAACTACATCACACATCATATAATCCCCATATTTAGGACTTACTAACTGATTGAATGCGTATTGTTTAAGGCTCTCGTAATGGTTATTAAATATCTCAATAGGTATCGTTTTTCTATAATTTAAATACGGATTCTGTTTCATATTTCTTTCTTTATTTTATCTTTCTATCTACTATATATATATCTACATTAAATTATTTATAAATTAACTATTAACACGCGACTACATATATAACTCAACTAACTAATGGTCAAATGATTAAAATATTAAATTATGAAATGGATAGAAATATTATTAATAGTCTGTATGTGTAGCTGCTCAACGAGTAAGAGAATAACAACCCAGGAGCGGATAACAAGTACGATTGAATATATCCCGACTACTAAGCGGGTTGCGATTCCAAATATTAAAGGGAATTATAAGATTATAAATCAAATAGGGATTGATACGATTATTAATTCTAAGAACCTTAATATCAGATTACAGATTCAGGATTCTATAATTATGATTCAGTCAGAACTTAAGGATTCAATTGATGTATTGTCATATGATAAGGTAATTACTAATGATACGGTCAGGGAATCTATTAAGAAAAAAAGGGGGAATACTAGCATAATGTTACTATTCTTTCTGTTTCTTCTTTTCATTTTGGTTTTCAGATTCAGATAAGATATAAAATCATATAGGATTACAGAATGATTAATAATGATAGATTATATGATTTTATCGGGGGTTCTATCGCTCCTTATGACCGAGAGCGAACCCCTTTGATTATTGATAGAGTTGTGTATTAATGAATAAATGTAGTATATGGGAGAGAGTAACAGGGGGTAAAATGGTAAGGGCAACGTTAAATAGTATTGAGTAAGGAGTATAGGGTATTATGTGCGTCACTATAATGCGTAAAACCCTATGAATAAAGGGATTGGGTGTTTTTTAATTGTTCAAAAATGGCGGAAATTGATACACTACCATAATATTAACCTTGTTTAACTTTAGAATGCCAACATTTTATTTTTTGCTGTGTATACTTTATATAACACTACTAATAATCAGAATTACGAAAAGTGTACTTTTTTTTGATTTATTAATAGATATATATATTAGAAAGGGGCTAGGATATTGCAAGTCCGAACGATAGGGTTATGCTCATTACCTATTTGCCCCTTTATATTAATTAAATGAGAATCAAAAAAAAGTAAAAGAAATATGAGCAAAAAAAGAGATGAAAATATTAAACAAATATTAGACCATTACGGTGTCGATTATAGCGATTTAGGGTTAATTACCTATAGCTATGCATTGAGACATATATTTAAATATGTGTACTATAACGATATGGATTCACAATTCTATTTTAATTTCAGTATCAATAAGAATGATAAAATGTTAAGTCGCGAAAAACGCATAGATGGTAAATCTAAACGATATCGCACCATAATACTAAGTGAATTTACCCGTTGCGGGATGATTACACTACACCGCGGTGCAATGTGGGGGTATAATATTAATACATATTCAGATAATAAACATATGGCTGAAGAATATAGATTAAATAAGTCTGTATATTCATATTATAATACATTAACAAATAAAACAAAAGAGTTATTCACAGGTGTAACAGATAAGTTTGCCATTGTGGATGAAGAGACTTTAAAACAAATTAACATAAATGCGGCTGAGATGATGAAAAAAACACGTGACGAAATGGAGTTCGAATTGATTGATACTCTTAATAATACATTAATTGTAATACCAAAAGATAAGACTAAATTATACTATAATTTAGTGGATGCGCCAAAGATTGCCTGGTACAACCACGATGCGCCCGACACTACAATCAGCGCGAAAACAGGTCGTATTTTTCATCCTATGGCTTCGCTAGGTAAACAATATAGACAGTATATGACATTAAAGGTAAACGGTCGTAAATTTCCGTTAAAATGTGTTGATTTGAAATCATCTCAGCCATTATTATTAACATCTATCATTGATGATGAACAATATAAGAATATTGTAATTAATGATGATATTTATGATTGGTTAGTGAGTAAAGTACGTGATACGCAATATGTTAGCAAAAATAACGGACGGGTTAGAACGCTTGAAGAAGTTATTAATTTAGAGGCATTTCTGCATAAAAAAATGCACAGGGGGAAATATAAAAGCCCGTTAACTCGCGATGGGATGAAGGTACAATTTATGCGATTTGTCGGTAGTAACAGACGATTACCAATTATTGACAGCATATTAGAACAACATCTGCCCGAATTTTATGCTAAAGTTCAAAAGTTAAAAAAGGAGCTAAATGAAGCAAATTTCGTCAAGGATAAACAAGGTGAATATGCCCGTAAAGAGTTGATAATCAAAAAGAAAGATGGTTCAGAATATAAAAAATATGTGAAAGTGTATAAGGATAGATGTGATAAAATATTCTTAACTACCTTATTACAGCAGATTGAGAGTGATATATTTATATCAACTTGGGAGGAATATAGTGATATGACAATCCCATTACACGATTGCTTATATTTCCCATTCGACCACACCAACAAAAGAATAAAAAATATTGAACCTAAAATTATTAAGTCGCTAGAAGCTAAATTCGCTGAATATGGGATAACAGGCTATCAGTTAGTATGTGATATTGAGGCGGGTAAATATGACCACAGAGCATTACCTAACTTAATGGCTGCTTGTGGAGATATTTGTTAATTTAATAAAGAACAAACCAAACAATTATCACAACGATATATATATAAAGGGGGTAAATATCCCAATCGAAAAATAATTCAACAAAAAATGGACGAAATGAGAGATTATATCTTTATTAAATTGGCTAATGCTAAGGATTTAACAAGTGCAGAACTTAAGGCTATTAATATCTTATATAGTGTATTATTGCAAATTGAAAAGGGTAAATAATTTATTTGTGTTTTTAATTTATATTTATATTTATATTTAATTTAAAAAGGGGGTGGACCTGTAATAGGTCTACCCCCTTTTTTTTTATTTTAATTTAAATCTAGTATATAAATATCTGTGTCTTGTTGTAATATAAGATTGAACATATCTTCGATTGTGCAACTATCTGACCCCCTGAAGAATCTACCATCTGTTAATTGGTAGTCGTGCGATGTAATGTGATAGACCATCTTTGACCATTTCTTCAAAAAAATATATTGCTCTATACCATCCTTTCTAATTATCTGTAGCATCGTGAATCCCTTGAATGAATGAACATATATAACATCGATGAAGTCTTCTAACATCTGTTTGGTTAACTCTTTGTCATTCTGTGTATTAGCAAATAAATTGCTGTAAGCTTCTGAGTTGTTTGATTCATTCAGAATGAATTGAATCCGTTTGTTCAATGTTTTAATTTTTGAATTCAAATCTTTCAACTCACTGTTAATCAGTTTAATATCTTTATCTGTATTATCTCTGAATTCATCAATGTCAGAATCTGATAAGTTATATTTAATTGCCTTGCTTAGATATCGTTTGAATTCTTCATTTAATTCTGATATTCTATTTTCTTTTACCTCTTTAATCTGATTGTAATTTGATAGCTGCTCATTATATTGCTCTAATTCTTCCGTTTGGTTATTTAAGTGCTTGTTTGTCAACGCGTAATGTGCTACAGCTTTAAATATTGCAGATTCTGTTAATTCTATATTCAGTGAGCTTGATACGCACTTAGCCCCCTGATTCGCATAATGAGAGTGAAAAGTTAGACATTGATATACTTTATTATTTTTAATCGAAAAATCTCTACCACAATTAGCGCACTTTATTAAGTTCCTCAATGTGAATATTTTATCTGTTTTCTTTCCTGCTAATCTTTTCGAATTCTTTGATAACATTTCTTTCGCTAATTCGAATTGTTCGTCTGATATTATTCTCAATTCAGGATAATACTTTTCAATTTTTTCGCCGTTAATTAATACGTTATATAGACCTGTGTATAGGGGTTCTGATAATAATTTAGTTATATAATTAGCATTCCACTTTCTCGAATTATTAATATTTAATAAGTAACTAGCTATGTCCTTCGAACTATAACCTGCGCAATATTTATCGAATATATCTTTTACTACTTCTGCATCTGTTTCATCCTTTATAATTGTTTGATTCTCAATTTTATAACCAAATTTAGCGCACGCTCCAATGCTGAACGGGCTTGATTTAGCCTTAGTTATCTTACCCGATAGACATCTTTCTTTAATCTTTTTTCTTTCTTTTGCTGCTGCTTCTGACTCAATAACTAGCGTTACGACATCAATAATTTCTTTGTCGAATCCTTTGCTAATCAGTTTGTTAGTGTTGAGTATGTATATATCAATTCCGTTATCTGTGATTCGCTTAAGCTGATTAGCTACATCTATCATACTATCAGACCGCGAAAATCTTGATAACTCACTCAATATAATCATATCACAATCAGACAATTGCAAATCAAATAGTGATTGAAACCCTGAACGCTCATCAGTTGCCCCTGATATACCCTCATCGCCGATATAATTTATCAGCTGATAATTATTACATTTGCAATATTCTGATATTAGCATCTTTTGACGTTTAATGTCTTGGTTGCTTGTACTAACTCTCAGATAACCAATTACTTTTTTCATATTATATGATGTATTATGCATTACGAATATTATAACACTGCAAATATACAAATTGTTGCGCTAAAATAAGACTCTTTGCGTTCATACCGCAACATTTTTCATTTTGTATCAACTCGTAAGGGTGGAGTAAGTAAGGATACATATGATTCATTTAATTTAAGTGTTTACAGTGGAGACAATCCCGATTCTGTATCGGAAAACCGCAGACGACTTTATGATGCTTACGGAGTTGAATTAATACTGCCTTTTCAGACGCATGAGGATAAAGTTGTGAGTATTAAACAGGATTGGTTAAGACTTGCTCCGGAAGAGAAAAAAGAAAGCCTTAATGGAGTTGATGCTATTGTCACTGATGTAAAGGATATTTGCATAGGAGTGTCAACAGCAGATTGTGTGCCTGTTCTTCTTTATGATCCTGTCAATGAAGTGATCGGAGCAGTGCATGCAGGATGGAGAGGTACAGTTAAACATATTGTTCTTAAGACTGTGGAAACAATGATTCAAAACTTCGGATCTGATCCTTCAAATCTACTTGCAGCTATAGGTCCGTCGATTAGTATGGAAGCTTTTGAAGTAGGTGATGAGGTTGTTGAGGAGTTTAAAAAAGCAGCATATAATACCGGAAAGCTCGTATGTCGTAACCCCCGCACGTCCAAAGCGCATATTGATTTATGGGAAGCTAATAAAGATGATTTAATACAAGCAGGAGTTAAATCTTCCAATATTGAGATAGCTGAAATATGTACAGTGAAAAACTCAGATATATTATTTTCTGCCAGAGTTTTAGGGATAAAATCGGGACGGATTATATCAGGAATTCAATTAATTTCGAAAAAATAATATTGAACAAAGCTTATATCAATTCTGTTATTCTAGCGTAACTTTTAAATTGATACAAGAAATGGATGAACAATATCATGAACCAGTAAAAGAGCTGTCACAAGAAGCACGTGACAGAGCTCGCGCTTTTAAAAGTCTTATTGAAGAAATAGAAGCAGTGGATTGGTATGATCAACGAGTTGCTACAGAAATGGACACAGAACTTCGCGATATCTTAATTCATAACAGAAACGAAGAAATTGAACACGCCGTAATGATTCTCGAGTGGATTCGTAGAAAAATGCCGGAAGCATTCGATCCTCAATTAGAAAAATACTTATTTACTCAAGCAAAAATCACAGAACTTGAGCATGAGGACGAAGGTGGCAAATCAGCTCCTAAAGGATTAAAAATCGGTAAAATAAAATAAGGAGGAAAACATATGGATACCTTAAAAAGAGAATTAGCACCTATTAGCGAAAAAGCATGGGAATTTATAGATTCAAGAGCTGCTGATGTATTAAAAGCAAATCTAAGCGCTCGTAAATTCATGACAGTAAGAGGTCCGTTAGGTCCCGGAATCGAGTCGATTTCTACAGGTCGTATGATTATTACAGCGAATAATGATATGCCTTATGGCGTTTATAAAGTGAAACCTTTGGTTGAGCAAAGATTGCATTTTAAATTAAATCGTTGGGAATTGGATAATATAGATCGCGGAGCTTTAGATGTTGATACAACCGATATTGATAAAGCAATGCTGAGAGCAGCAAGATTTGAAGAAGATGTGATTTTTAACGGATTGGTAGAAGCTGATATTGAAGGATTAAATAATTCATCAGAGCATGATTCATTTGATTTCGGAGATACTTATGATAAAACAATGGCTGCATTATTATGTGCTACTTCTACTTTGAATAAGTCTTTTTCTCCAAAACCTTATGCATTAGTAGTTAGTCCTGAGAAATGGGCTTATTTAAATATGGTAGGTAAAGACTCTGAATTTATTAAAAATCTTCAGATGAGTCTTAATCTGCAAATTATAGTAAGTCAGAATATTAAGAATGCATTCTTATTACCAATTGATAATGAGAACTTCGAAATTACATTAGGTCAGGATTTCGCAATTGGCTATCAAAATACAACAAGTACAGAAGTAGAATTATACGTTACGTCTAGTTTTACATTCCGTGTTTTAGATCCTACTTTGTTGGTGATCTTTAAATAAATATCAGTAATCGAGATATAGACTTTTTATTAAGCCATTTCATTATAAATGATGGAATGGCTTTTTTTAGCATTTTATCAATAAACAGAATTTATACTTCATAAATATTCTCTTTAATAATAAGTTTGTTAGAACACAATAATAGAAACGTTTGTAAGTAAGACAAGTAAAACAGTCACCTTAATCAAAAACCTGATATGAATAAAAAATTTATTTTATTAGCAAGTTTATTGCCCGTAGGAGTTTTTAGTGCAACACCGGATCTGCCTGTGAATAGCGTATTCAGAGATTCGGTAAGATTAAATGAAGTTGTAGTGACAGGATCAATGACCGAAGTCAGTAAGCGACAATTGCCTTTGCATGTTGAGGTAATTGGACGTAAAGAGATTCAACAAAGAAAGACCAATTCCCTTTTACCTATTTTGAGTGAGCGGATCCCCGGAATGTTTGTGACGCAAAGAGGCCTTATGGGCTATGGCGTAGCAGCAGGTTCGGCCGGATCAATGACTATGCGTGGTATTGGTAGTAGTCCGAATACACAACTACTTGTGCTTATTGACGGACATCCACAATATATGGGATTAATGGGACACCCACTGCCGGATATGTATGAAACAGCCATGGCTGAAAGAGTAGAGGTTATTAAAGGTCCTGCCTCGTATTTATACGGGTCTAATGCAATGGGAGGTGTTGTTAACATTATTACGAAAAAAGCCGACGGACTGAAACCCTCGGTTGGTCGTGCTAATGTTATGTATGGAAGTTATAACACAGTCTCTGCAAATGCCTCTTACGGATATACGAACTCTCGCTGGGATACTTATTTATCGGCAACATATAATCATACTGACGGACATCGCAGAAATTCGAATTTTGATCAATGGAGTGGATATGGTAAGGTAGGATATCAAATTTCTTCTCATTATAAAACACGATTGGATTTTAATTTAACCCGTTTTGAAGCTGCTAATCCGGGAACTGTCTCAGCACCGATTAACGATAATGATGCACGAGTGTTTCGGGGTATGACATCCTGGGCTTTGGAAAATAAATATGATAATTTGGCCGGTGCATTAAATGTGTATGTCAATTTTGGAGATCATAAAATAAATGATGGATATAATGAGGGGCAAAAGCCTAAGGATTTTCTTTTCCGATCAAAAGATAATATGTGGGGAGCAACTTTTTATCAAACCACATCTTTATTTAGAGGGAATAGTCTGACGGCAGGCGTAGACTTTAAAGCTTTCGGTGGAAAAGCATATAATGATTTCTTTGAGACAGGAGAAAAAAAACAGATTGCAAAGAAAAATATCTATGAAGTAGCCGGATATATTAATATGCGTCAGGCTTTGACTGAGCGATTGTTCTTAAGTGCAGGTTTAAGATATGATCATAACAGTCATACGGGTGGAGAGTGGATACCATTAGGAGGTCTTAGCTTTGTTGCTGCGCAGAATACTATCCTGAAAGCGGTTGTAAGTAAAGGTTTTCGTAATCCCACTATACGGGAAATGTATATGTTCCCGCCACAAAATCCGGATTTACGGCCAGAACGCTTGATGAATTACGAATTATCGGTTTCTCAGGGCTTACTTTCAAATAAATTGCAATTGGACTTGAGTGTTTATTATCTGAATGCAAATAATCTGATACAAACGCAGATGATTAATGGCAGACCTCATAACGTGAATACAGGTAAGATTAAAAATGTAGGAGTTGAGTTTGCGGCTAATTACTCTATATTGCCATCTCTGCAGTTGAATACGAATTATAGTTATATTCATATGGATGAACCTGTTCTGGCAGCTCCTAAACATCAGTTTTATCTGGGTGCCGGCTATGAGCTTAATAAATGGGGATTTCAGTCAGGGATTCAATATATAAATAAGCTTTATACAAACATAAAATTGCCATCGACAGATAATTTTACATTATGGAATGCTTCTGTATCTTTTTATCCTGTATCAGGGTTAGAAATTTACGCCAAAGTAGAGAATATTCTAAACAGTAAATATGAAATTAATGCAGGTTATCCGATGCCGGGCACAAATGCGTACGGTGGCGTCAGAGTGACATTTTAATATGAGTAACAATGAATTTTATTCAAGAATTTTTTGACACAAAAGCTCCTGTATGGGATGATATATGTAAGCATGATCCAAAACGTCTGGAGCAAATACTGGATTATGCTAAAGTCGGAGAGGGACAAGTTATTCTTGATGTGGCTTGTGGAACAGGTGTTCTTGAACAACCTCTACTAAAAAGAAATCCGGGAAGAATTCATGCAATTGATTTGTCTGAGCAAATGATTGCTCACGCAAAAGATAAAATGGATGATGAACGCGTTTTGTTTGAAGCTAAAGATTTTTTGGGCATGGATGAAACCGGATATGATATCGTTATTGTACACAATGCATATCCTCACTTTTTGGATAAAGAGGCATTTAAAAATGCTTTATATAAAACGTTGAAGCCGGGAGGAAGATTTATTGTCGCTCATTCTGCAAGCAGAAATGAGATCAATACCTGTCATCACAAATTGGATTTTAAGCTTTCAGAACCATTGAAACCCGTTGAGCAGGAAGCTGATGCATTTTCCGGAATCTTTATGATTGATACACTCGTTGATAACGAACATATTTATATCCTTTCCGGGATTAAGCCAGAGAAATAAACTTCAAAGACAATTTATTGTTTATATTTTAAATAACCGTTAAAACTATATAGACCTTATGAGCACGTACGTTAAAACACTAACGCAAGACTTTACACTACCTAAAACGTATTTGTCTGCATCTGTATTTGTACTTCTGAACTTAATAGTGCCACAGTTGATGCACCAGTTTTCAATGGCAGGTACAATTTTTCTGCCTATTTTGTTCTTTACTTTCCTCGCAGCTGTGCGCTATGGAACAAGTGTCGGATTACTTACAGCCGTCGCATCACCTTTAGTGAGTCACTTGTTGACAGGTATGCCTCCGGGGATTGTTCTTTATATTGTAATGGCACAATGTATGGTTATTGCGCTTTTGGCAGGCTATTTTGCGAATGGTAAAAACCAGATTAAAACAATTCAGATTCTGGCTGTAATTTTAGCTTATCAATTAGTAGGCTGTTTACTTGAGTTTGTGTTAGCAGGAGATATTCTTAATATCTGGAGCGGATTCAAAACAACAATTCCGGGAATGTTGATTCAACTTGGATTCTTTACTATTTATGGTAAATATATTTTCAGAACGAAATAATATAAAAAAAGCTGAGATTTAATCTCAGCTTTTTTTATATAGTAAAATTACTTATAAAGAAGAAAGGATTTTAAGAATCTCCTCACGGGTCAGATTCTCGCCATATTGACTAAACGGTAAGCGCAGTTCACATCCGTTTTTCCAGTTAGAACAACCAAAAGCAGTTTTACCTTTAAGTATTGCCCCTTGTTTGCATTTAGGACAAATAATAGGTTCTGTTTTAGGTTGTGTATTTACTTGCTGTCGCAAATGACTGTTTTTTTCGTTATCTACTACCAGCCTTACCATTTCCTTCAATTCATTCATGAAATTTTTGGCATCATATTTACCTTTTTCTATCTCACGAAGCTTCTTCTCCCATATTCCTGTCAGCTCAGCAGATTTAAGCAATTCTTCATGAATGGTATTAATCAAGTGGATTCCGGTATCCGTAGCTATCAGATTTTTTCGCTCTTTACGAATGTAATTTCGTTTAAACAAAGTTTCAATAATAGCAGCACGCGTGGATGGACGGCCAATACCATTCTCTTTAAGCGCATCCCTTAACTCATCGTTGTCAACCAATTTACCGGCTGTTTCCATAGCTCTAAGTAACGTCGCTTCCGTAAAAGGTTTAGGTGGCTGTGTTTGCTTTTCAAGCAAAGAAGGCTGATGTTCGCCTGATTCTCCTTTCTTGAACGCAGGCAAAGTAGCTTCTTCGTCATCCTTCTCTTTATCCGAATCATCAGCCTGTGAAGCTTCCTCCTTAGTAAAAACTACCCGCCATCCTGGATCAAGTATTTGTTTACCGGTTACTTTAAACGGAACTTCTTTAGCTTCACCTAAAACAGTAGTAGTCGAAATTTTACAATTAGGAAAAAAGGCTGCAATAAAGCGTTTAGTAATCAGATCGTACACTTTACGTTCGCGATCAGATATATTTGAAGCAACCATTCCTGTCGGGATTATCGCATGGTGATCCGTTACCTTACTATTGTCAAATACTTTCTTTGACTTTGGCAATTTATCCTTGCCAAGTAATAGTTGAGTATATAACTCATATCCGCGCAATCCTCTTAATATATTAGGAATCTTCGGATACATATCATCACTCAGGAACGTTGTATCTACACGTGGATAAGTTGTCAGCTTCTTTTCATAAAGAGACTGTATAAGCTGAAGCGTATCGTCTGCCGAAAAAGAAAATTTCTTATTGCACTCAACTTGCAAAGACGTCAAGTCAAATAAACGGGGAGGAAATTCATCTCCTTTTTTAGTCTTTACATCTGTCACAGTGAAAGGGGCTGATTTCACCTCATCCAGAAACTTCTCACCTTCCTCAACACTCATGAATTTACCTTTCGTTGCTGAAAAAGTCGTATTTCTGTAATTGGTTTTTAATTCCCAATACTTTTCGGGCTTGAAATTCGTAATTTCTTCCTGACGATTCACGATAAGCGCAAGGGTAGGTGTCTGTACGCGACCGATAGATAAAAGGTTTTTACCTTGTCCGTATTTAGCAGTATAAAGGCGTGTCCCGTTTATACCTAATAACCAGTCACCGATAGCACGAGATAATCCCGCTTCATATAGTTTCTGAAAATCTGCCTCAGGACGTAAGTGTTGAAATCCTTCCCGGATTGCTTCCTCTGTCAGAGAGGAAATCCAGAGACGAGAAACCGGACATTTACATTTGGCTTTCTGCATAACCCATCGCTGAATCAACTCACCTTCCTGACCGGCATCCCCGCAGTTGATTACTTCAGTAGCACCCTGAATTAGCCGTTCTATAATTTGAAATTGTTTTTCAACACCTTTATTGTCTATTAATTTGATCCCGAAACGCTCCGGAATGATAGGCAGATCCAGATAGGACCACCTTTTCCATTCGGGATTATAGTCATGAGGTTCCTTTAAGGTACATAAATGCCCAAATACCCAGGTGATCTGGTATCCGTTGCCCTCAAGGTATCCGTCTTTCTTTTGATTTGCTCCTACAATGCGCGCGATTTCCCGAGCTACACTAGGTTTCTCAGCAATACATACTTTCATTTATCTACGTATTTTGTCGAACAAATATAGCTCAATATCGGTGTTAAACACTTAAAACGAATGATAATTATCTATGAAGTGTCTAAAAAATGCATTTTTCGTGGATAAAAAATGCTTCTTAAGCGTTATATTAGTAACATAAAACTAAAACGGGCTTACTTCTATATAATTGTGTATGGAAAATATATCGTTTTTTATGAATCTAAGGAATCAAAGATGTCTATATTTCGTTTGTAAACAAAAAACATTTAATTATCACTAAACAAAACTTTATGAAAACTATTAACAAAATTTTCGTTTTGCTTGTATTGGTTTTAGCGTCAGTTTCGTATGCTTCTGCTAAACCTAAAGTAATGATCTTAGCAACTGGCGGTACTATCGCAGGTTCTGCTGCTACAGCTACACAAGCTGGTTATACAGCTGGTGTTGCAACAGTAGATCAACTTATCTCAGCTGTTCCTCAAATTAAAGATTTGGCAGATATTAAAGGAATGCAAATTTCTAATATCGGTAGTCAGGAAATGAATGACCAGGTATGGTTGAAATTAGCTAAAGAAATTAACCGTCTTTTCGCATCTAACGAGTGTGATGCTATCGTAATCACTCACGGAACAGATACAATGGAAGAGACTTCTTTCTTCTTAAACCTTGTTGTTAAAAGCGACAAACCAGTAGTATTAGTTGGAGCAATGCGTCCTTCTACTGCTTTAAGCGCAGACGGTCCTATGAACCTTTACAAAGCTGTTGTAACTGCTACAACTCCTGAAGCTAAAGGTAAAGGTGTAATGGTTCTTATGAACGATTATATTTTAGGTGCTGCTGACGTAACTAAAATGAACTCTACTAATGTAGATGCTTTTGCTTGCCCTAACTACGGTCCATTAGGACAAGTTATCGGTGACAAAGCATACTTCACTCGTGCACCGCTTACACGCCACACAACTAACTCAGAATTCTCTGTTGATGGTTTAACAAAATTCCCAACAGTTGATATCGTTATCGGTTATGCTAATGCTTCAGCTCTTCCTACAAAAGCTTTAGTTGATGCAAAAGTTGATGGTATCGTTCACGCTGGTGTTGGTAACGGTAATATTTATCCTACAGTAATGACAGAACTTGACCGTGCAGTTAAAAACGGTATCCAGGTTATTCGTGCTTCTCGTATTCCGGTTGGTATGGTTCCAATGAATGGTGAAGTTAGTGATACAGATCATGGATTTACTGCATCTGGTTTCCACAATGCTCCAAAATCAAGAGTTCTTTTGATGATGGCATTAACTAAAACTAAAGATCTAAACGAGATCCGTAGAATTTTCGCAGAATATTAATAATAACGTATTCTGTTTCATAGATATCTTTTTTTTCGTACTTCTTTATTTGATTATAGTGCGATAGAATTTTGAAGACAAGAAGTACACCTGACGATGATTTATCGTTAAACACGAAGGGCTCCCGATATAAAGGAGCCCTTTTTTTATTTTATACTTCATGAATAAAATCTTTGGTCTGATAAGTTATGCCTCTTGTACGGAATGGACCGAATAGTCATAGATTTGGCTAAAATATCATTTTTCCGGATATAAGTATATTCTACTGTCTTTCTGTATTTTTCTAATCGCTCAGAATGCGATATCTATCAGACTATGATATCTGTTCGGAAATACGCTTAGGAAATTGTATCTTGTAATATGTTGATAATAAGCGTAAAAGGATTAGTTAGGTAGAATGAGACTGGCTTGTCATGATTTAATACGTATCTAAATATATTTTGATACGTATCAAACGAAAAAAACAAAGGGCGAAAATTTGAAAACATACCGTATCTTTTCAAAGAAACGGTTTAAAAATTCAGAGAAACGGTATATCTTCAAAAAGATCCCGTATTTTCTGACAAAAACACTTCTCAAGTCTATAAAAAGTCTTTGAATTGATCTGATTTTACAAGAAATATACTTGCATTCAGAGCAGTGTGGAAATTATCAAAATGTCAGTAAAACCAGATGTTTACTGACGATACTGAATGTTCGTTCTGTCTCTGTATTTTTTGCGTTTAAGGAAATTAAATCCTGCATACACCTGTAGTGTACCATATCCATTGTTTAAGGTGAAATTTCGCTGGTTATACCCAAAACTTCTGCCAAGGAAAGAGGTCCCGACGTAATACTTTCCGTTATTGTAAACCACACCTGCACGAACAAGCATATCTATATTAAATCGGCTAAAAAAACCATGCGTGTCTTCACCTGTATTAAAAGACTTGGACGCTTTCAGTGCTAACACCGGGCTAAGAGCCATACTGGCAAGAAAGTTCTTCGCAAAAACCCAGTTGTATGCATATCCGAAACTCAAACTCAGATTAGTATATTTAATACGATCTATCATCATGTCTGGATTCATGGATTGCTTTATAGATGCCGGCAGCTGTTCGCTGTCAAACTTTAAATCGTGTGTCGATATAGAACCACCTAAAATAAATGATCCGCAACTGATTCGCTGAATAGTTGTCTGACTAAAAGCAGACGGGTAGGAGAATCGCTTGTTGTTGAAAATATAATACAGATTAGCCTCTTTGATATTTACATCCAATCCATTGAAATCTATTGCATAATTTCCCGGATATTTTTGATCAAAACCTTTAGCCCGTTGTATCCGATAGTTGTTGCCCGTCTTAAGGTACATCAGATCTAATCCGAATTTAGGGCTATAAAGACTCAGGTCGAATGTCGTACCGTTATTCTTATCGCTGCCGTCAATATTGAAAGACCATCCAAGAAAGAATATTCTCCATCCGATGTCAAACCCTATCTTGTTTTGTGGCTTATGGGAAAAGCTTAGTGTTTGTTTCTCCGGGTGTTTGCTTCGCAGTGTATAATATTCATTATTGTTGCTGTAGATTGCCATTAGAGAAAGCTCGTACTGACTCGGTGACACATATACTGAATCAAAGTCGCCAAAGAAAAAGTCAATAGCCCGATGGAACAGATTTTTAACGGGAGGTTGCTCTTCAAGAGCTTCGGATAAATTTACCTCACCCTGTACGCTTTGGGCTTTTCCTGCTTGCGCTAAAAGTAAAATCAAACATCCGCACAAAATAAACTTACGCATTTATATTATTCATTTTATAGTTATAAAATAAGGATAGCTAAAACTTAAATTTTAGGTATAACAATTAATTCAATCTCAATGAAAGACAAAAATACTGAAAATATTCTGCGTACTAAAAAAGTGTATACAAAAATATAATGAGGTTATACCGATGAGGTGACAGCTACGATCGATATATCGGTGTAATGAGCGCTTTATCAAAGATGATTTGATCAATAAAATATGATCGGAAAAGATATATTATTAATCCGAAACAGGTGAGGAAGAATTTGTCTATCGGCTGCGAAATTAAGAAATCACGAAATTGAGTATTATTGTGAGATAAAATCAAAGAAATATAAGTGGAATTTTGTTTCTTTGTAGTAATCGAAAATATAATAATATGCCGAAATTATCTATTATAAAAGATATACTGGACGAAAGAGGGATTACATTCAAACATTTTTGTTCAGAAATAGGAATGTCCGAAAGCGGATTAAAAAGAATAATAAAACATAACTCAACTCGCATTCAAACTGTTGAAACAATAGCTAAAGCTCTGAATATTCCAATCGGAATATTATTTGGCGAAAATCCATTAAACAATTCTCAAATTGAAACATCTAAGAAACGGAAAGATAAGTTGCCTCATATTCCATTCGGAGCTCAGGCAGGTTCTTTATCGGGTTTCAGTTCGGGGGTGCAGAGTAACGAATGTGATTATCTGGATTCTATTCCTTCATTGGGAGCATATGATTTTACGATTGATGTAAAAGGTGACAGTATGCGCCCTGAATATGAATCGGGCGATATCGTAGCTTGTCGGATGATACGGGAAGTGACAGAAGTAAAATATGGGAAAGTATACGTACTCGATACAGCACAGGGAGTTGTAATGAAGCAATTGTTTGAGTCGGAGCAAAATCCGGATAGCTTCTTATGTGTTTCTCAGAATCCGTTGTATGAACCGTATTTACTTCCAAAAGAAGAATTATTTTGCTTATCTCGTGTGGTAGGTGTTATTAAACCTGCAAAAGACTGATATCTATGAATAAAGAAGAAATTAAAAACAGAATAGAAGAGCTTCGCAAGGAGTTGAACGATCACAATTATAACTATTATGTTCTTTCGATGCCTGTCATATCCGATTTTGAATTTGACCGGAAATTAAAAGAATTACAGGAGCTGGAGAAGGCTAATCCTGAGTTTTTTGATAGTTCTTCACCATCACAGCGGGTAGGTAGTGATATAAATAAGGCATTTAAGCAAGTGGCACATGTGTACCCTATGCTTTCTTTATCGAATACATACAGCTATGAGGAAGTTGCTGATTTTTATCAGCGTGTTACTAAGACATTAAATGAGCCTTTTGAGCTGATATGCGAATTAAAATACGACGGTACGTCTATTTCGCTTACTTATGAAGACGGAAAACTATTGAGAGCCGTAACACGAGGTGATGGGGAGAAAGGAGACGACGTTACGGCTAATGTAAAAACCATTCGCTCCATTCCTCTTCAATTAAGAGGTACGGATTATCCGGCTTTATTTGAAATGCGCGGTGAGATTTTGATGCCCTGGGAAGTTTTCGACGATATAAACCGAGAACGAGAGCTAAATGAGGAGCCTTTATTTGCGAATCCACGCAATGCTGCATCCGGAACCTTGAAATTGCAAAACCCGGCTGTGGTGGCATCAAGAAAACTTGATGCCTATTTGTATTATATGCTGGGTGAAACACTCCCTTCTGATTCGCATATCGAAAACTTACACAAAGCTGCAGAGTGGGGTTTTAAAATATCTCCGGCTATGCAAAAATGTAGTACACTGGAAGAAGTTTATGCATTTCTGAATAAGTGGGATATTGATCGTAAAAATTTACCTGTTGCGACTGATGGCGTCGTTATAAAAGTAGATTCTATCAGTCAACAGCAACAGTTGGGATACACAGCGAAATCGCCACGTTGGGCTATCGCATATAAATTTCAGGCAGAACAGGCCGAAACACGTCTGAATAGTGTTAGTTTTCAAGTGGGGAGAACCGGAGCTGTAACTCCTGTAGCCAATCTGGATCCCGTACAATTATCGGGGACAGTTGTGAAACGTGCTTCTCTGCACAATGAAGATATTATCAATTCGCTGGATCTGCATATCGGTGATATGGTATATGTAGAAAAAGGCGGTGAAATTATACCTAAGATTACAGGTGTAAATGTAGCTGCACGTCTTTTGCTCGGAGAAAAGGTTCGCTTTATTCAGTGTTGCCCTGAGTGTAACACAAAACTGGTACGTTATGAAGGTGAAGCTGCGTATTATTGCCCGAATGATTCGTCATGTCCGCCACAGATAAAAGGTCGTCTGGAACACTTTTTCGGAAGAAATGCGATGAATATTGCAGGAGGAACAGCGACTGTAGATCTGTTGTATGAGAATGGCTTTATTGCTAACGTCGCAGATTTGTATGCTTTTGATACGAAACTATTGAGTCGTATGCCACGTTGGGGAGAGAAGTCTGCTAATAATCTGAAGAAAAGTATAGAAGATTCTAAACAAGCACCGTTTGAAAATCTTTTATTTGCTTTAGGTATTCGTTTCGTTGGTAAAACTGTAGCCAAAAAACTGGCTGTAGCTTTTAAAACAATGGATGCTCTTATGACTGCGAATAAAGAAGAGTTAATAGGTGTGGATGAAATCGGAGATCGTATTGCAGATAGTATTTTATCTTATTTTGCAGATGAGAAAAACAGAGAAATTGTTGAGCGTTTACGTGAATATGGCTTACAGTTCTCTGTTGTTGAAGAAGAACCCGAAGCACGAGTATCCGATATTCTGGAAGGCAAAAATATCGTCATAAGCGGAAAATTCAGTAAACATTCGCGTGACGACTATAAAAAAATTATCGAACAATACGGAGGTACAAACACAAGCTCTATATCATCGAAGACTTCATTAATTCTTGCAGGCGAGAATATGGGGCCTTCCAAGTTAGAGAAAGCAAAGGCTTTGGGTATTGAGATAATGAATGAAGATCAGTTTTTATCATTAATTGGTCAGTTATGAAACGATTACTTCTGGCACGTAAAATAAAAAAAGCACTATCTCAAAAGAGAGATAGTGCTGAATTCCTGGAATTTGATGAGGTGAAAACGATCGATATTCTGGGTTTTGATACTGATGAAGATCAGATTCAGGCATTCGCTAAAGAACTAAAATCAAAAGGAAAGAAAGTCCGATTGATTTTATTGGCTAAAAATAATACTTCGTCTAAAGAATCCGGCGATGTGATTTATGTCTCTAAGAAGGATTTTAATTTCACGGGAACTATTTCCGGAGAACTTAAACAGCAGATCGGGAGTAGTCAGACAGATGTGTTGATTGACCTGATACCCGCTTGCAGTTATCGCGCTATAGCGATAGTTTTGTTATCAAATGCTCGTTTTCGTGTCGGAATTCATAAGGAAGGATATAATTTATATGATTTTGATATCATTTTGAACGAAAAAATCGAAATAGATGCTTTGATAGACAAAATAAAGTTTTACATTCGCAGTATTAAATCAAAATAAATTAAGTAACGAGAGCGAATTGTGATTAAAGATCCCGAAGAGTTAGATATCAAATCTATATGATTGTGGGATATTTAAGGTTTGCCTGGAGCTAAACAAGTAATTATATTTTTATGTATTCGATAAATCTTAAGGGAGTGGGAGTGGCATTAATAACTCCCTTTAATGAAGATGAATCAGTTGATTATACAGCATTAGGTAGATTGGTGGATTTTCAACTGCAAAATGGTACAGATTACTTAGTAGTATTAGGTACAACAGGGGAAACACCGACTTTGACTGAGGAAGAGAAAGCAGAAATTACACGCTTTGTAATAGAACGTGTAAACGGGCGTATACCGATTGTTTTAGGAGTCGGAGGAAATAACACGCGCTCGGTTGTAGAACGCTTGAAAACTGAGTCATTCAGAGGCATCGACGCTATTCTATCAGTAGTACCATATTATAACAAACCTTCACAGGAAGGTATATACCAGCATTATAAAGCTATTGCTCAGGCAACAAAATTGCCGATAGTACTTTATAACGTACCAGGAAGAACAGGTGTGAATATGACTGCTGAAACGACTTTGCGTTTAGCAAGAGAATTTAAAAATATTGTAGCCATTAAAGAGGCATCAGGTAATATCACACAAATGGATGATATTATTAAAAATAAACCGAACGACTTTATGGTAATCTCGGGTGATGATGGTATCACTTTCCCGTTGATTACATTAGGTGCGGTAGGAGTTGTTTCTGTTATTGCAAATGCATTTCCACGCGAATTCAGCAAAATGGTTCGTTTGGCTCTTCATGGTGATTATAATAGTGCGCTTACGATTCATCACAGATTTACAGAATTAATAGAACTGTTATTCGTCGATGGAAATCCGGCAGGTGTAAAAAGTATCCTTCATGCAATGGGATATATTGAAAATAAATTACGTTTACCATTGGTTCCGACAAGAATTACGACATTCGAGAAAATGCGTAAAATTCTTCAGGATCTGAATATACGTTGTTGAGAAACATGCATGGCATGAAAAATTCAAAACAATATCTAAAATGAAGTTTTAATAAGAGGGGGTTGTCGTATGCTATATTCGTCGACCCTCTTTTTTTATATAGTTAGTTATGATGGATTTTCGTAAAGTGGTTGAAATACCGGCTTATTCAATGACGTTAAGCTATACACAGCGTATTTTGTCATTGGGTTCTTGTTTTGCTGATCATATCGGGAATAAACTGATGAATGGCAAATTTCAGATTCAGTCGAATCCATTTGGCGTATTGTATAACCCCGCATCGATTCTTGACTCAATCAGATTATTGGAAAAGGAGTCTTATATTCATGATGCAGATCTTATAGAATCGCAAGGGATGTGGGCTTCGTTTAGTTTTCATTCGGCTCATTCTTCTGATTCTAAAGAGAAGGCTGTTGCGTCAATGAATGCAACAATAGCTTCATCCTCAGCCTTTCTTAAGGAAACAGATGTTATGCTCATTACTTTTGGTACAGCCTGGGTTTATGAATGGGAAGAATCGGGAGAAATCGTTTCTAATTGTCATAAATTACCGGCCAAATTATTCAAAAGACGACGATTGTCTGTTGATGAGATTGTCTCTGAGTGGAGTGTGATGTTGGAACGATATTTTGCGGGAAGAGAAAACAGAAACGTTATTTTTACAGTTAGTCCGATCAGGCATTGGAAAGACGGAGCTTTCGAAAATCAATGCAGTAAGGCTACGCTGATTCTGGCAATAGACGAACTATGTAAAAAGTTTGATAGTTGTCACTATTTCCCATCCTATGAGATATTTATGGATGAATTGCGCGACTATAGATTTTACGCTGAAGATATGATTCATCCTTCTTCTGTAGGAGTTGAATATGTATGGGAAAGATTCAGTCAGTCATTGTTTTCGAAAGAGACAAAAACAGATTATGCTGAATGGCTTAAGCTTAAGAAAATGCTCGATCACAGACCATTAAATGGTATGACAGATAACTATAGAAAATTTTTGAGAGAAAACTTGCGAAGAATAGAAGTTTTTCAACAAAAAAGACCTTATTTTGACCTGAATTTCGAAACGCAATCAATCAAGGAGTTATGCAATACACTTTGAAAGAAATAGCTATTGTCGTAAAAGGTGAATTACTTGGCGATAGCAAGAAAGATATAACACAACTGTTGACAGACAGCCGATCATTGATTTATCCGGATGAAACCTTGTTTTTTGCCCTGATAACGTCTCAGAATGACGGACATAATTATATTGAAGAATTGTACGATAAGGGTGTAAGAAACTTTATCGTATCTGATGGTATGTATAATCCATCTGTTTTTCCCAATGCTGCTTTTGTGGTCGTTAAAGATACTTTGCAAGCCTTACAGGATCTGGCAAAATATCATCGTGAGCGTTTCTGTATCCCGATTATCGGTATTACAGGAAGTAATGGTAAGACGATTGTTAAAGAGTGGCTTTATCAGCTTATGCAGGATAAAAAGCGTATTGTGCGTTCTCCGCGCAGCTTTAACTCCCAAATAGGTGTGCCTTTATCAGTATGGGGTATTGATGAAAAGTCAGAGCTGGGTATTTTCGAAGCCGGAATATCAAAGTCCCGTGAAATGCGTAGTATTGCAAGCATTATTCACCCTACAATTGGTATTTTTACGAATTTGGGTGATGCGCATCAAGAGGGTTTTGAAACCAAGCGAGAGAAGTGTATGGAGAAATTGCAATTATTTAAAGATTGCTCATTTCTGATATACAATGCCGATAATGAGCTTTTGGTTGATTGTTTGCGTGAAGTTTGTTTAGGCGCAAGTGAGTTCGCCTGGTCTTATAAAGATAAATCATTGCCTCTATTTATAGAACAAATCAATAAAGAAGAAAATACAACAGAAATCGTATATATCATGTTAGGAATGCGATATAAAATTGTAATTCCTTTTATTGATGATTCATCAATTGAAAATGCGATTCATTGTTTGGCCGTTCTTCTGTATTTTGGCTTTACGGCAGAGGAAATCAATGAGAGAATGCGGAGGTTAACGAGTGTCGCAATGCGTCTGGAGGTAAAAGACGGAGAGCGAAACTGCCTGATTATTAACGATAGTTATAGTCTGGATATGAGTTCGCTTGAAACGGCACTTGATTTTACGGCCCGCAGATCACAAAATAGCAAGAAGTCTAAAGTGATCGTATTGTCAGATATATTCCAAACGGGTCTATTGCCTGCAGGTTTGTATAAACAGGTTTCTAAATTGTTGAAGAGTAAAGGGATTGACCGAATGATCGGTATTGGTCCTGAATTGTGTCAATATGCCGAGCTGTTTAATCTTCCTGCTGAGTTTTACGAATCGACAGAAGCCTTTCTCAGATCGGGAGGTTATCAGCAGTTTCAGAATGAAGTAGTCCTTCTGAAGGGTGCTCGTAAATTCAGATTTGAAGATATTTCGGATGCATTAGAATTGAAAATGCATGAAACTATTCTGGAAGTTAATCTAGAAGCTTTGGTTCATAATTTCAATTACTATAAGCAGAAACTTGAACCTTCAACGAAGGTTGTGTGTATGGTTAAAGCTTTTGGTTATGGAGCCGGATCCTTCGAACTTGCAAAAACGCTACAAGAATATCATTGTGATTATCTGGCAGTAGCTGTTGTTGATGAGGGTGTGGAATTGCGTAAAGCAGGAATTCATATTCCTATTATCGTGATGAACCCTGAGATCAGTAGTTTGCAGACCCTGTTTATGAATCGTTTGGAACCGGAAGTTTATAGTTTCCGTATGCTTCGCGAACTTAAAGCGAAGGCCGATTCGTATGGAATTACTGAATATCCGATTCATATAAAAATAGATTCGGGAATGAAGCGTTTGGGTTTTGGAGCAGAAGATATTGAGGAATTAGCTGTATTGCTGCAAAGTCAGTCTTCGCTAAAAGTAAAATCAGTGTTTTCTCATTTAGCAGGAAGTGATGATCCTTCGTTAGACCATTTCACGCTTCATCAGATAGAAGTTTTTAAATATTGTGCTGAAATAATAGAGAAATCTGTCGGACATAATATTCTGAAACACGTACTGAATACAGGCGGAATTGAACGATTCAGTCAATATCAGTTCGATATGGTTCGTTTGGGTATCGGTCTTTACGGAGTACCAGCTTATGAGAAGAACAGTAAGTTGAAAAACGTATCTACATTGAAATCAACGATTCTTCAGATTAAAGAAGTTGATGTAGATGAAAGTGTAGGATACGGGCGCAAAGGACGATTGTCTAAAAAAGCACGTATCGCAACGATCCCGATTGGTTATGCCGACGGACTAAACAGAAAATTGGGTAATGGAGTAGGAGCTTTATATGTAAACGGACAAAAAGCTCCGATTGTTGGTAATATATGTATGGATCTTTGTATGATTGATATAACAGATATTGATCATGTAGTCGAAGGTGCACAGGTAATCGTCTTTGGAGATGATCAACCGGTTTCGCTCATTGCAGAACAATTAGGAACGATCCCTTATGAAATAATTACTTCTATTTCCTCAAGAGTGAAACGGGTTTACTATATTTAAAAAAGCAAAGATAGTTATCTAAAAACTTTTTTAAAGGATGTAATATACGAATACAAATTATTACCTTTGTATTCTAAAGCGTTTTCTGACCTATGTTCAGAAATATGCATAATCTAAACATTGAATGTAAATAATAAAAAAGATTTATATGTCAGAGCTTACAGTTAAAGAAGAGTCGAACGAGAAAAAAAGTTTGAACTTCATCGAGGCGAGCATTGAAAATGATTTAAAAGAAGGTAAAAACGGAGGAAGAGTACACACTCGTTTCCCTCCTGAACCAAACGGATATTTACATATTGGTCATGCAAAAGCTATTTGTATAGACTTCGGTATGGCTGAGCAATATGGCGGAAAATGTAATCTTCGTTTCGATGATACAAATCCGGCTAAAGAGGATGTAGAATATGTAGATTCAATTATGGAGGATATTCACTGGTTAGGTTTTGACTGGGAAGATCGTCTGTATTATACATCTGACTACTTTCAACAACTATATGACTTCGCTAAAGATCTTATCCGTAAGCGTTTGGCTTATGTAGATTTTCAAACAGCAGAAGAAATCTCTAAACAAAAAGGAACACCTACTCAGGCTGGAGAAGTGAGTCCGTATTACGAAAAATATTCAGTAGAAGAGAATCTTGATCTTTTCGAAAGAATGAATAAAGGAGAATTCGAAGAAGGTACTTGTGTACTTCGTGCACGTATTGACATGACTTCGCCTAATATGCACATGAGAGATCCGATCATCTATCGTATCATCAAGCATCCGCATCATCGTACAGGTGATAAATGGAATGTTTATCCGATGTATGATTTTGCTCATGGACAATCTGACTATTTTGAAGGTATTACTCACTCTATCTGTACGTTAGAGTTTGAAGTGCATCGTCCGCTTTATGACTGGTTTATTGATCAGTTGAAGGACAGCGACTATCGTCCGCGACAAATTGAGTTTAACCGTCTTAACCTTACTTACACAGTAATGAGTAAGCGTAAATTACTTCAATTGGTTCAGGAAGGATTAGTAAACGGATGGGATGATCCACGTATGCCTACTATTTGCGGATTGAGAAGAAGAGGTTATACACCGGCTTCAGTTCGTAGTTTTATCAACAAAATCGGTTATACTAAATTTGATGGTATTATTGATGTTTCTTTATTGGAGCATAGCATCCGTGAAGATTTGAATAAAACAGCGACACGCGTATCTGCTGTTATTGATCCTGTAAAACTTGTTATTACAAA
This sequence comes from Porphyromonadaceae bacterium UBA7332, assembly GCA_002471225.1. Classification (GTDB taxonomy): domain Bacteria; phylum Bacteroidota; class Bacteroidia; order Bacteroidales; family UBA7332; genus UBA7332. The sequence continues at coordinate 48,961 of DKPO01000005.1, read as the reverse complement.
CTATCCGGAAGGACAAACAGAAATGATGTCTATGCCAAACAATCCGGAAGATGAAAATAGCGGTTCTCATGATATGCCTTTCACGAAAGAATTATATATCGAACGTGAAGACTTCATGGAAAACCCTCCTAAAAAATTCTTCCGTATGACTCCGGGACAAGAAGTTCGTTTGAAAGGCGCTTATATTGTTAAATGTACAGGCTGCGGGAAAGACGAAAACGGAAATGTAACAGAGATCTATTGCGAGTACGATCCTATGACTAAGAGTGGTATGCCGGAAAGTAACCGTAAGGTGAAAGGTACACTCCACTGGGTTTCTGCAGATCATGCTGTGGATGCCGAAGTAAGATTATACGATCGTTTGTTCATTGCTGAAGACTTAAACGAGGAAAAAGATAAAGATTTCCGTGATTTGATGAATCCGGATTCTTTGAAAGTCTTGAAAAATTGTAAAGTTGAACCATTCCTTGCAGATGCAAAACCAATGGATCGCTTCCAGTTTACCCGTTTAGGATATTTCTGTGTGGATAAAGATGCAAAAGATGGCGCATTGATCTTTAACAGAACTGTATCATTAAAAGATTCATGGAGTAAAGAGAAAGCTAAGAATTAATTTTTTCTAATATATTACGCGAGTTACAAACTTCACAGTTATATAGTCTAATGATAGATTTCTGCGATGCTTGTAACTCGCGTTTTTTTAAGTATAATTTTACTATTATATGTCTGAATCAATACCAGAATATATCGAACGCTTCGAGAAAATGCTGCAAACGGGCGAGAAGGTCTTTTTCGATCGCGAGGAGTTTTATGACATAGCTCATTATTACGAAGACGTTTTTGATACGGATAAAGCAATAAGCGCTGTCGATTACGGGATGGAAATGTATCCGCGTGATCCGGAGATGAAAGCGCACAAAGCTCTTTATTTATTGTGGTTAGGAGAGAATGAGAAATCATTGGATATTATCATGCATCTATCGGAGGAATCTGAATACATTAAAAAAGTAAAAGCAGATATCCTGGCTACTTGTGGCCGTAAAGAAGAAGCAATGCTCCTGATTGATCAAATGATTCAATCAATGGATTCTTCACAATTAGATTGTTTAGAAGCATATGATATACTGGTAACGCATGAATACTATAATGAAGCTTTATCAGCATTGCAAATTATAAAAGAACGTTTCGGTGAGTCTCAGGATACACGCAATGATGAAATTCATATTAATGAAATGTTGGAAAACTATGATTTATGTATCAGTAAACTCAATAAACAATTAGATGAAGATCCGTACGATGGCGGTATGTGGTGTCATCTAGCGCAGATCTATAATAAAATGGGGAAAACAGAGCAAGCTTTGGAGTCGTGCAATTTTGCATTAGCCATAGATCCTCTGGACACTATCGCATTACAGATTTCTGCATTGATCTATTATGAGCAAAAGAATACAGAAAAGGCGCGCGATATTTTCTTACAAATCAATGAGCTTCGTCCGAACGATTATACTGTACTTTTAGGTTTGGGGGATTGTTACTGGATATTAAAAGATTATGCGAATTCATTGAAATATCTGAAGGAAGCAGTCGAAATAGAATCAGAAATAGTTGAAGCAAACTATATGGCTGCCTATTGTGCGTTTCAGTTGGGGGAGTATCAGATAGGGATAGATGTTCTGAAACCTGTATTTGAAGCTAAGCGTGAAGATTTGCGTATGAAAATGCTGAATATGGATTTGATGCTCGGAATGAATAAGTCGATTGCTGAAATTTACCCTTTCCTTCTGGAGATAATAGATTCAAGTGAAGGTAAAATAAATCAGTACTGGATGATAAAGGCCTACTGTGACGAATATATGAAAGACTATGCACAGGCTATTAAAAGCTATTTATATGCATATGAAAACAATTATCTGACAGAGTTGGTTATTTATCGCTTATTGTTGATCGTTGATGATCTAAGTATCCGTAAAACGATTCATTTATCTGTTGACTTTTTAGATTATCTGATAGAGCAAATTCCTGATTTCGAGGAAGGGAGATATGAATTATTAGTAATACCCGAAGTATTTAATATCCCGCAATGGGTTATAGATGAACTGATAGAAACATCAAAAAATTATTTATTAAACTATGAATCGCACGATTAAAGATTATTTACTTTTAGTAGTCAAAGGAATGGGGATGGGTGCTGCAGATGTGGTACCCGGAGTATCAGGAGGAACAATTGCTTTTTTAGTAGGTATATATGAAGAACTGATTAATTCGATTAAAAGTGTCAATGCAAGTTCTTTGAGCTTGTTTTTTACATTTAAATGGAAAGAATTCTGGAAAGCCATTAACGGGAACTTCTTATTATCGGTTGTATCCGGCATTGCGATAAGTCTTTTGTCATTAGCTAAAGTAATTACTTATCTATTGCTAACTTATCCGGTTATGGTATGGGCCTTCTTTTTTGGATTGGTACTCGCATCTACTTATTTCGTTTCTCTGCGAATTAAGAAGTGGAGTTTTCCTCCAATAGTAGCATTTTTGCTCGGCGCTATCGGTGCATTTTATATAACGATGGCTACACCAACCGAGACACCTGATGCTTATTGGTTTATTTTCTTATCAGGAGCTATAGCTATTTGTGCGATGATCTTGCCTGGTATCTCTGGTAGTTTTATTCTTGTTCTTCTGGGTAAATATTTCTTTATGATGGACGCGATTCAGAATGTACGCTTACCCTATATTTTGGTATTCATTTCAGGAGCCGCTATCGGAATTGTAATGTTCTCTAATGTTTTATCTTTCCTTTTGCGCAGATTCCATGATCTGACTATTGCTTTATTGACAGGCTTTATGTTCGGTTCTCTTAATAAAGTATGGCCGTGGAAAGAAGTCGTAGAAACATTTGTAGACAGACATGGTGTTACTAAACCTTTAATTGAAGCGAATATAATGCCAAATTCGTATATTTGGCAAAGTATTTTATTGATGATTATCGGGTTTGCATTAGTTGCAGCACTTGAAATCGTATCGAAAAAATTTGAAACAAAGAAATGAGAATTGATATCTTAACAGTTGTACCCGAATTGCTTGAAAGCCCTTTTAATCATTCGATTCTAAAAAGAGCTCAGGATAAAGGATTAGCAGAAATTAAAGTACATAATTTACGTGAATATTCAACATCCAAACATAATCGTGTAGATGATTATGCATTCGGAGGTTGTGCCGGTATGGTTATGCAAATCGAACCAATCGAGCGTGCTATTAATATGTTGAAAGCTGAACGTCATTATGATGAAGTCATTTTTACTTCTCCGGATGGCGAAACGTTTAATCAACCAATGGCGAATGCATTATCGATGACCGAGAATCTGATAATCTTATGCGGACACTATAAAGGTATTGATTACCGTATACGTGAGCATCTGATAACGAAAGAAATTTCGATTGGAGATTATGTTCTGACAGGAGGAGAATTAGCAGCAGCTATAATCAGTGATGCTATCGTTCGTCTTATTCCCGGAGCTATATCTGATGAGCAATCTGCATTGTCAGACTCTTTTCAGGATAACCTTTTAGCTCCGCCTGTTTATACAAGACCTGCGGACTATAATGGATGGAAAGTTCCTGATGTATTATTGTCAGGTAATCATAAAGCGATAGCAGAGTGGGAGCACGAGCAATCGGTAAAGAGAACGAAGCAGTTACGTCCAGATTTACTTAAATAATATTATCCCGGATGATCGATCTTAAATTGTTAAAAGAAAAGGCTGAAAAAGCTTCTGCCGGGAATAAAAAGTTTTTTAAATCATTAAAGAAGAATCAGCTTCGGGATCTTGATGATACGATTCATTATATTCATGAAGAGGTATTTGAAGAGATTGATTGTCTGGAGTGTGCAAATTGCTGTCGTAGCTTAGGACCTCGTATAACAGATAGGGATATCGAGAAAATTGCTGAATCTTTACGAATTAAACCCCATGAAGTGGTAAATCGCTACTTGCGGATTGATGAGGATAAAGATTATGTATTTAAAACGATGCCTTGTCCTTTTTTGATGGATGATAATTATTGCTCTATCTACGAGAACAGACCTAAAGCTTGTCGCGAATATCCGCACACAGATCGTAAAAAGTTTTTTCAGATCAGTGCGCTTACAATCAAAAACTCTTATACCTGTCCTGCTGTATTTGAGATTCTCGAAAGATTAAAGAAAGAATTATAAATAAAAAAGCCCCTTGCGAATATTCGTAAGGGGCTTTTTTATTTATGTTTATTGATATAAATAACGTTTGATACTGCGCTTAGGTGTTTTTTCAAATTCCTCATGCATAATTTTTACATCAGTAATCGGGCTGTAACTTGGCAGATCCGAATTTAATGCTTTTACATGTGTAAGCATGTATTCTTCGATATCGATATCTGCAACACCTTCTTGTTTAAGTAGTTCAAAGTCCGGATAGATAAGAGCTACCAGTTTGCCTGATTTTTCGATAACCAATGATTCGGCAACGCAAGGTAAATTGTTAATTTGATCTTCGATCTCTTCCGGATAAATATTTTGACCTGAAGGACCAAGAATCATAGTTTTACTACGACCTTTGATAAAGATGAATTTATCTTCATCAATTATACCTAAATCTCCGGTTTTCAACCATCCGTCTTTTGTAAATGTATTTTTTGTTGCGTCTTCGTTTTTATAGTAACCCAGCATAACGTTCATGCCCTTTACCTGGATTTCTCCAACTTGCGCAGGACTTGCAGAGTCAATACGTACTTCCATACGATCAACAGGCTGACCGCAACTACCGGCTTTAAAACTATCCCATTGTGTATAGGAAATAAGCGGCCCGCATTCTGTCATACCATAACCAACGGTATATCTGAAATTAATAGAGCGTAAGAATTTTTCTACATCCTTATTAATAGCAGCACCTCCTACAACGATTTCTTCAAAGTTTCCACCGAATCCCTGATTCAATTTATCTCCAATGATCTCCAGAAGTTTCGTGTCGACAAAAGGTACTTTAAGTAACAATTTCATCCACGGTTTTTCTATTTCAGGGAAAACCTTATTTTTTACGATCTTCTCAATAATAAGAGGTACGGCAAGAATAAGACGCGGTTTAAGCTCTGAAAAAGCATCCAGAATAATTTTAGGAGAAGGTGTACGTGTAAGGAAATGAACGTGACATCCGATATTGAATGAATTCAGGATTTCGAAAGCCAATCCGTACATATGAGCCATAGGTAGCATACAAACTACATTGTCTGAAGGTTTCATAAAAGGCAGGTTGTCGGCAGCAAACTGAGTGTTTGACCATAGGCTACGGTAAGGTATCATAACACCTTTAGCGAATCCGGTTGTTCCCGAAGTGTAGTTTAATACAGCAAGTTCGTCCGGTTCTTCGATATGATAACTGATATTTTCAGGTCTGAAGCTACGAGGGAATTTTTTACCAAACAGCTCGTTGATATGGTCCATTACGTAATCCAATCCTTCAACGCGGCTCTTGATTAATGAAAAGTCGTTGATCATGACAATTCCTTTTAATTCCGGCATTAAAGCTTCGTTCAGATTTTCCCAAACGATATCACCCACAAACATAAACTTCGCATCGGAGTGATTGACGATATTATGGATGTTATCCGGTTTGAATTCATGAAGAATAGGTACAACGACAGCACCATAAGTTAAAACACCGAAGAAAATAGTCGCCCAGTTAGAAGAGTTTCGGCCGATTAAAGCAACTTTATCCCCTTTCTGAATACCGGCATTTTCTAAAACAATATGTATCTTCTCTATGCGTCTTGCAATATCTTTATAGTAATGAGTTGTTCCTTTGTAATCTGAAAACGCAGGTAATTCCCAATGTTTAATTACACTTTCTTGGATAAGCCCCAGAAATCGATTATTACTCTCCATATTTTATACTTGTTAATAGATATAACTTCTTAAATCAAATTACAGTTCCTTTGGTTACTGAACCGCAAAGTAAAAGTAAAGGTATAGAAAAAAATAAGACGTTCTATCTTTTTTGTCAAATTTATGATTGTCGGTTCATTTATAAATGAATAATGAAAAATTGATATTGATGGTTCATTTACTTATAAAATAAATGCGGATATTATATCCGGTGAAAGATATAGTATCCGCATTCTTACAAAAAGCAATTATTTATTCTTTTAATTCTTTGAGTGGTTAAGGGCTCCGAAAAGAGCTGCTATTTTATCGCCTAAAATCACAAAGGATACAGAAGCAATGATTAACCCGATACCAATTAAGTGATGAACGTGCAGAGGCTCACCCAGGAACATAACACCTAATAAAACAGCTGTTACCGGTTCTACGCACCCCATTATAGCAGTTGTTGTCGATCCGACATTCTTAATAGCTAAAATCAACGTAAAGTTTGATAACAGAGTCGGGAGTAGAGCTAATAAAGAAATATCTCCGAATATTTTAGCATTAGGGATCATAGTGATGCCACCATCAATCATGCTTAGCGTGAAAAAGAATGTCATAAGCATAACCATAACATAGAATGTCATCGTAAGGCTATTCATTCTGCTCGCTTTTGTTTTATTGATCCCTACTATATATAAGGCATAAGTAAGAACTGTCATCAAGGCGAAGCCGATGCCTGCCATGTTTATATCTCCACCTGAGCTTAATCCACTGATAGAGGCAACGCCACTTACAGCTAAAACGACTGCCAGTCCGAACCAGGGTGTGAATTTCTCTTTAAAGAAAACAACCATTAATAAGGTGACTAAAACAGGGTAGAGGAAGTGTATGGTTGTGGCTACACCGCTCGGGATATACATATATGATTTCATCAGGCAAAAAGCAGTTGTTCCGCTTAATGAAATAAGTCCCGCTAACGACAGGAATTCATCCTTTTTTACTTTAATGCTGTGTTTCCTGACCAATAAAAAAGTTCCAAGGAAAATAGTAGCGAGACAAAATCTCCAGAATAACACGTTGTTTACAGACAGTCCTGCTTGTAGTGCAGGAATAGAGAAAATCGGAATCAGTCCAAATGTAGATGCCGATATCATAGCAAAAATAATACCAAGATATCTCTTCATTGATTAAACGAAAAATTTTCAGTTAGTTTATGTTTTTATAAAATAGTCCGCGAAGGTAATCAATACTTCTTCAAAAGCTTTATAAAATAGTTTATTCTTCTTGAAATTTCACAACTTGCAGATACTTAGGAGGGTTAAATAAATCAGGTATGAATCAGTCCGTGTATAATTATCAGGAAAAGAAGTGTAAATGTGAATCTTTGCGAAAATCTTTTGAAAAAGCATTGTCGAACGCTCTAAATTACCTATCTTTGCACGGTTTTCTATAAGGAAGCCGGTTAAAAATAAGTCACCTATATACATAAATTATCAATGCAAAAGGAGAGACCTGTTTCTTTAGTATTAGACAACGGTATGGTTTTTAACGGATATTCATTCGGGTATGAAAAACCAACAGCCGGAGAAGTCGTTTTTAGCACCGCTATGGTGGGCTATCCAGAAAGTTTAACTGACCCTTCATACAGCGGTCAGATTCTTACTATCACCTTCCCTTTGGTCGGCAACTATGGCGTCCCAGCCGATAATCTTGTCGACGGTATTTCTGAATTTCACGAATCTGAAAAGATCCATACTTCAGGTGTGGTTATTTCTGACTACTCACATGAGCACAGTCACTGGAATGCTGCAAAAAGTCTGAGCGAATGGTTGAAAGAACAAAAAGTACCCGGAATTTACGGCATTGATACTCGTGAATTGACTAAAGTACTTCGTGAAAACGGTTCTTTGAAAGGAAAATTCGTTTTTGAAGGAGAACAAGATATCGATTTTATTGATCCGAATACAGAGAATCTAATTGATAAAGTAAGCTGTAAAGAAGTTATTACTTATGGTAATGGCGAGAAAAAAGTTTGTCTTGTTGACTGTGGAGTAAAACACAATATCATTCGCTGCTTGTTGAAGCGTAACGTTACTGTGATTCGTGTGCCTTGGAATTATGATTTCAATACATTAGAGTTTGACGGTCTGTTTATATCAAACGGTCCGGGTAATCCAGATCATGCTCAGGAAACAATTGAGAATATTCGCAAATTCATGCAAAACGATAAACCAATTTTTGGTATTTGTATGGGTAACCAATTGTTATCTAAAGCAGGTGGAGCTTCTACTTATAAATTAAAATACGGTCACCGTAGCCACAATCAGCCTGTACGTATGGTTGGAACTAATCGTTGTTTCGTAACTTCTCAAAACCATGGTTTTGCTGTAGATAACGAAACTTTAGGATCTGATTGGGAGCCTTTATTCATCAATATGAATGATGGAACAAACGAAGGTATTCGCCATAAATCAAAACCTTATTTCTCATGTCAGTTCCACCCTGAAGCTGCAAGTGGTCCGACAGATACGGAATTCTTGTTTGATGATTTCATTAAACTACTCTAATTTGATTAATCCGTTTTAATTTTCTAATTTTTTTGATGACAAATCCTATGATACATAATATTAAGAAAGTTTTGGTACTTGGTTCTGGGGCGCTTAAAATTGGCGAGGCCGGAGAGTTTGACTATTCTGGTTCTCAAGCATTGAAAGCTCTTCGTGAAGAAGGTATTGAAACGGTTTTGATTAATCCGAACATTGCTACTGTTCAAACATCTGAAGGTGTGGCGGACAAGATTTATTTCTTGCCGGTTACTCCTTTTTTTGTAGAGAAAGTAATCAAAAAAGAAAAACCTGATGGTATTTTACTTGCTTTCGGTGGACAAACTGCTCTTAACTGTGGGGTGAAACTTTACGAAGGTGGCATTCTTGAGAAATATAACGTAAAAGTACTTGGTACTCCGGTTCAGGCTATCATGGACACAGAAGACCGTGAGCTTTTCGTTAAGAAACTGGATGAAATCAATGTAAAAACTATCAAAAGTTTCGCTGTTGATACAGTAGAAGAAGCTATCAAGGCAGCTGATGATTTAGGTTATCCTATTATTATTCGTGCAGCATATACTCTTGGTGGACTTGGTTCCGGTTTTTGTGATAACAAAGAAGAACTTTTAGTTCTTGCTGAAAAAGCATTATCATTCTCTCCTCAAATCCTGGTTGAAAAATCATTGAAAGGATGGAAAGAAGTAGAATATGAGGTTGTTCGTGACCGTTTTGATAACTGTATTACTGTTTGTAATATGGAAAACTTTGACCCACTGGGTATCCACACAGGGGAGAGTATCGTTGTTGCTCCTTCGCAAACACTTACAAACAGTGAATATCATAAACTACGCGAATTAGCTATCCGTATCATTCGTCACATTGGTATCGTAGGTGAGTGTAATGTACAATATGCATTTGATCCTTATTCAGAAGATTACCGCGTGATCGAGGTTAATGCCCGATTGAGCCGTTCTTCTGCTTTGGCATCAAAAGCGACAGGTTATCCTTTGGCATTCGTTGCTGCTAAATTAGGTTTAGGATATGGATTGTTTGATTTGAAAAACTCTGTAACGAAAACTACTTCGGCATTATTCGAACCAGCTTTGGATTATATCGTTTGTAAAATCCCTCGCTGGGACCTTTCTAAGTTCCATGGTGTTTCTCGCGAGATCGGTTCATCTATGAAATCTGTAGGTGAAGTAATGGCTATCGGACGTACTTTCGAAGAAGCTATTCAAAAAGGTCTTCGTATGATTGGTCAGGGAGCTTCTGGATTTGTAGCAAATAAAGAAATTCAGATCGATGATATCGAAAAAGAATTGAAGAATCCTACTGATAACCGTATTTTCGTGATTTCTAAAGCATTCCGTCAAGGTTATACTGTAGATCAGATTCACGATCTTACTAAAATTGATCGTTGGTTCCTTCAGAAATTATATAATATCGTTTTAACTGCTCGTGAACTTGATAAAATTGACGAAGTAGTTGAGATCGATGAAAAATTAATGCGTCGTGCTAAACAACAAGGGTTCTCTGACAATCAGATCGGACGTTTGATCTATAAAGACAGACCTGATGTTGATGACGCAATTTTCGAAGTGCGTGCACATCGTAAAGAACAAGGTATCTTACCTGTTGTAAAACAAATCGATACATTGGCTGCAGAATATCCTGCTCAAACAAACTATTTGTACCTGACTTATAACGGTCAGTTCAACGATGTTCAATATACCGGAGATAAGCGTTCGGTTATTGTTCTTGGGTCAGGAGCATACCGCATTGGTAGCTCTGTAGAGTTTGACTGGTGTTCGGTAAATGCACTTCAGACAATCCGTAAAGAGGGATGGCGTTCGGTTATGATTAACTTCAACCCGGAAACGGTTTCTACGGATTATGACATGTGTGACCGTCTTTATTTCGATGAATTGACATTCGAACGCGTAATGGATATTATCGAACTTGAAGATCCACACGGAGTTGTTCTCTCTACAGGAGGTCAGATTCCAAATAATCTTGCAATGCGTCTGGATGACCACAATGTAAACATTTTAGGTACACAGGCTCAAAGTATTGACAATGCAGAAGACCGTCACAAGTTCTCGTCTATGCTGGATCGTCTTGAAATCGATCAACCACGTTGGAAAGAGCTTTCATCTTTAGATGATGTTAAATCGTTTGTTGATGAAGTAGGTTATCCTGTATTGGTTCGTCCGTCATACGTACTATCAGGTGCGGCAATGAATGTTTGCTCGAACGACGAAGAGTTAATTCAATTCTTGTCATTGGCTGCAAACGTATCACAAAAACACCCTGTTGTAGTAAGTGAGTTTATCGAGAATGCGAAAGAAATCGAAATGGATGCGGTAGCAGACAACGGAGAAATCGTTGCTTATGCTATCTCAGAACATATTGAGTTTGCAGGAGTTCACTCTGGTGATGCAACTATTCAGTTCCCTCCGCAAAAAATTTATGTTGAAACGGTTCGTCGCATTAAGAAAATTGCACGCCACATTGCTTCTGAGTTGAAAATCTCAGGACCTTTCAATATTCAATTCCTTGCTAAGGATAATGATATTAAAGTAATCGAATGTAACTTACGTGCATCAAGAAGCTTCCCGTTTGTGTCGAAACTGTTGAAAATCAACTTTATCGAACTTGCTACGAAGGTGATGATGGGAATTCCTTATGAGAAACCAGAGAAATCTGCATTTGATTTAGATTATGTAGGTATTAAAGCATCTCAATTCTCTTTCTCTCGTTTGCAAAAAGCTGACCCTGTATTAGGTGTTGATATGGCATCTACGGGTGAGGTAGGTTGTATCGGTGATGATGCACATGAAGCCATTCTTACTTCTATGCTTTCTGTTGGACATCGTGTTCCGAAAAAGAATGTTCTTATTTCGAGCGGTGGAGCTAAACAAAAAGCTGCGTTATTGGATTCTGCAAAATTGTTGGTACAAAAAGGATATGATTTGTTTGCGACTGACGGTACACACCGTTTCTTAACAGAAAACGGAGTTGCTTCGACATTGGTTAGCTGGCCAAGTGAAGAGAGTCAGGCTCCTCAAGCTCTTGATTTGATGCGTGAAGGAAAAATCGATATGGTAATCAATATTCCTAAAAACTTAACAAAACGTGAGCTAAGCAACGGTTATAAAATCCGTCGCGGTGCAATCGATATGAATATTCCGGTTATCACGAATGCTCGTCTGGCAAATGCCTTTATTCAAGCATTCTGTACAATCGATATAGATCAAATTCCAATCAAATCTTGGGAAGAATATAAATAATTCTGAATATATTTATATTAATAATTATATTAAAGGGCTGCATGATCCACATGTAGCCCTTTACTCTTTTTATATCTTGCAAAATTACTTAATATGCATTTCAATTAATCCGCTTAGCTCATGAACCTTAACCCCTGATTGTATAATATTTCCTTTTCTGTCAATCAGTACAAACGTCGGAACTATATTGAAATTATAAAGATTCATCACATCTTTTCCTCCATTTGATGAAATAACCTGTTTCCATGGCATTTTTTCTTCATTCAACGACTTTTTCCACGAATTAGAATCCTTGTCTATTGATATCGACAAAATGTCAAAACCCATAGAATGAAACTTATCATATAATTGTTTTAGTTCAGGAATAGCTTTTTTGCATGGACCACACCACGAAGCCCAGAAATCAAGTAATAATAATTTATCCTGATAATTAGCCGGACCAATCTTGTTCGTATGCGTTGAATCATCTAAGCTGAATAAGGGCGCTTTTGTTGAAGATGCCACTCTGGTATTCTTGTTATTCAAATAACTTATCAGAACAGGGTTGTCTTCCTGATTGCGTATTACTTTTTCTTCATACAGAGGAAATCTTGCAGGGTCAAATTTTTCAAGTGCAGGTAATGTGCTGATTACACTTGATATATTTGGATAACTATCAATTATAAAACAAATAAAATCAGCGAATTCTTTTTTGTTTTTATCTGATTGCTTTTTATTATATTCGATCCATGAACTACAATTTGATCCTTTTGCTTCCATATTCTCTGTAGCATAATCTGTCTGTCGGATACCATAGCTTTTATTCGCAAAGTTATATAAGTTGAAAACTTCATTTTTGCGTCCGGGATTCACAAGTATTGGCATAGATTTAACTTTAGCCGTATCTTTGCCTATGAATATAACGTTTACGTCTTCATCCTCAGCCCAAAATGTCAAACGCTGTTTTTTTTGACAATCAAGAAAATAAACACCAGGCTCATTAATGATTATTTCTTTCTTAAAAGTATTATCCGCATTGAGATCGAAAGCAAGAATATCTTGTTTTTGACGGTTGTTCATTTTATAAACAACCATTTGATGATTGTTGTCAGGGTTTTTACTATGCCTTCAATGATGATTGTCTGTTGTGCATTCATATATGTGCAACATAATGTTGCAGTGGCCAATAAAAGAGCTTTGTGTAACATAGAATGGATTTAATGCAGTTTATTGTTGATTTAACTTATAAAAATAGGCTTCAGAAATCAAATATAAATATTATTTAGAGTATTAAGTTCATATATGATTAATTTTGAATAATTACTTTTTCGCTATTCTAACCTGTAAACCAAAAAAAGTAATACATTTTCCCTCTGTGTAAAACAAAACCAAAATAAGATTTTATCTCTGTAAACTTAAGCCGGTGTAATTTATAAATCTGTCAACCAACTCCAGTATAAGTCAAAAGGGCCAAAGTCTTTGATTTTTAATACGTACCAAAATAATTTTTGATACGTATCAAAATATTTTTTCATAGGTAGCAACGTAACCTCCGGTACGTATCAAAATTCGGAAAGGGGAATTTATCGAAAAGAGTATTCTTTTTATTTTGGGGACATTCAATGTTCTGTCTGATATGTGGGAAGATGTATATTGTAAAATCGATTAAAACATGGAAAGATGAAGCATTAGGGTGCGTTAAGAGATTAACAAAAGCAGAAAAAATTTTGTGTATTCGTTAAATGCTTCTACTTTTGTTTTACTCTTTGGCTAAACAAAGATTTTGCATACAGAGGCTGCTGAGCGACCTCTCTAAAAATAAATTCTATATGGCTGTAAACTTACAAGTAGATGGATTGACCAAGTCTTTTGGTGATCTGGTGCTTTTCGAAAATATATCATTTGGGGTGTCAGAAGGTGAACGTATCGGTCTGATTGCTAAAAATGGGACAGGGAAAACAACTTTACTTAATATATTGGCCGGTAAGGAGGATTATGACAGCGGAAACGTGGTTTTTCGTCGTGATCTTCGTGTGGGGTATTTGCCACAGGATCCTCAGTATCCGGGAGAGCTAACTGTATTAGAAGCTTGTTTTCAATCGGAAAATGAAACGGTTAAGGCAATTGCCGATTATGAGCGTATCATGGCGTCTGATGATCATAATGGTTTAGATGAAGTACTTCATCGAATGGATTCATTAAAGGCCTGGGATTATGAGCAACGCGCAAAACAGATTCTTTCGCAACTGAAGATTCGTAATTTTGATCAGAAGATTTCGCAGTTATCCGGTGGACAGCTAAAACGTGTTGCCTTAGCTAATGTATTGATCTCGGAACCTGAATTTATTATTCTGGATGAGCCCACCAATCATTTGGATCTGGATATGACTGAATGGTTAGAGGAATATCTGAACAGATCGCGTATTAGTCTGTTAATGGTGACACACGACCGTTATTTTTTGGATCGCGTATGTAATGAAATTATGGAAATCGATCAGCGTACCGTGTTTACTTATAAAGGTAATTACAGCTATTATCTGGAGAAAAGAGAAGAGCGTGTGATGGCACAAAATACTGAGCTGGACCGAGCCAATAATCTATTGCGTAAAGAGTTGGAATGGATGCGACGTCAGCCTCAGGCAAGAGGGACGAAAGCGAAGTACCGTGTTGATGCCTTCTATGAGCTGGAGAAAAAAGCTCAGCAGGAGCGTGATAAAGGAAATGTAAAACTAGATGTGAAGGCTTCATATATAGGAAATAAGATTTTCGAGATCGAACATTTGTCAAAACGTTTTGATGATTTGATTATTCTGGATGATTTTAATTATATTTTCTCGCGTTATGAGAAGCTTGGTATTGTAGGGAATAATGGTACAGGGAAATCGACTTTCATTAAAATGCTTATGGGAGAGGTTGCTCCCGACTCGGGCAAAATCGATGTTGGAGAAACAGTTCGCTTTGGTTATTACAGCCAGGATGGCTTAGAATTTGACGAGCAAATGAAGGTGATTGATGTTGTTCGTGAGATTGCTGAAGTCATTGAGATGGGCGATGGCTCCAAACTGACTGCTTCTCAGTTTTTACAACATTTTCTGTTTCCACCCGAAACGCAGCATAGCTATGTGTATAAGTTAAGCGGAGGAGAAAGACGTCGTTTGTATCTATGTACTGTTCTGATGCGTAATCCGAATTTTCTTGTATTGGATGAGCCTACGAATGATTTAGATATCGTTACGCTGAATGTATTGGAAGATTATCTGGCTTCATTTAAGGGATGTGTGATCGTTGTTTCGCACGACCGCTATTTTATGGATAAAGTGGTAGATCATGTATTGGTTTTTGAAGGAAACGGAAAATTAAAAGATTTCCCGGGTCATTACTCACACTACCGTGCATGGAAAGAGATGCAGGAGGAAGAGGCTGCTCAACAAAAGAAAGTAACACCTTCTGCAGCACCAAAGGTGTCGAAGCCGGATCGTTCCAATGAACCTAAAAAGAAACTTTCGTTTAATGAAAAACGCGAGTTTGAACAGATAGAAGCAGATTTGCCAAAACTGGAACAGGAGAAAGCAGAGATAGAAGCAGAGATGAGTACGGGAACTTTGACAGCAGATGAATTGTTATCAAAATCTAATCGTATTTCGGAGCTTATTGATGAAATTGACGAGAAAACAATGCGTTGGTTAGAATTAAGCGAATATATGTAATGTTTCATTCGCTTAATAATTAATAATATGATTTCGTGTTTAAGGTAAAATTTAATAGATTTGTATCGATAAAAACATAAAATCAAAATATAGGGATTATAAAAAGATGCCTGAGATTTCAAAACGCGGGGTAATAATGCCCGCATCACCTATCCGTAAGCTTGTGCCGTTAGCGAATAAAGCTAAAGAAAGAGGTACGAAAGTTTACCATTTAAATATCGGTCAGCCGGATTTGCAAACGCCTGAAGTAGGTTTGGAGGCAGTTCGTCATATCGACCGTAAAATTTTAGAATACAGTCCTAGTGAAGGTATTTTAAGCTTACGTAAAAAGCTGGTTTCTTACTATGCTAAGTATAATATTGAAACTTCTATAGAAGATATTATTATCACAACGGGAGGTTCAGAAGCCGTATTGTTCTCATTTATGGCCTGTCTGGATCCGGGTGATGAAATTATCGTTCCAGAACCAGCATACGCCAATTACATGGCATTTGCTATATCAGCCGGGGCTGTTATCAAAACGATTCCTTCTACGATTGAAGAGGGCTTTGCTTTACCTTCTGTTGAAAAGTTTGAAGCTCTGATTACAGAACGTACGAAAGGAATTTTGATTTGTAATCCGAATAACCCGACAGGATATCTTTATACGCAGAAAGAGATGAATCAAATCAGAGATATGGTTAAGAAGTATAATCTTTTCCTTTTCTCGGATGAAGTGTATCGTGAATTCTGTTATACAGGAGCTCCTTATATTTCTGCTTTCCACTTAGAGGGGATTGAGAAAAATGTTATTTTAATAGATTCAATGTCTAAACGATATAGCGAATGTGGTATTCGTGTGGGCGCTCTGATAACAAAAAATAAAGATGTTCAGGCAGCAGTTATGAAGTTCTGTCAGGCTCGTCTAAGCCCTCCGTTATTGGGACAGATATGTGCCGAAGCTTCGATTGACGCGCCGGATGAATATTTGCTGGATACTTATAATGAGTACGTAGAGCGCCGTAAATTCCTGATTGATGGAATTAATCGTATACCGGGTTGTTACTCACCGATACCGATGGGTGCATTTTATACGGTTGCAAAATTACCGGTAGATGATGCTGATAAGTTTTGCGCGTGGTGTCTTGAGGAGTTTTCTTATGAAGGACAAACGATCTTTATGGCTCCTGCATCAGGATTCTATATGACTCCGGGATTAGGACGCAATCAGGTTCGTATAGCTTACGTGCTGAAAAAAGAAGATTTGGCTAATGCGCTGATTGTTCTTCGTAAAGCTTTGGAGGCTTATCCGGGTAGAGTTACCGATACGTGTGAAGATTAATCTGAATATTAACACACAATTGATAAACCATGAATATTGAGCTATTTATAGCAAAAAAAATATATTCCAGTGAGCAGGGAGAGAAACGTGTTTCTCTTCCTGCTATTCGTATAGCAATGGCAGGTATTGCCTTAGGTCTGACTGTGATGATTCTTGCTGTAGCCATTGTTTTAGGTTTTAAGCAAGAAATCCGGAATAAAGTGATTGGTTTTGGATCGCACATTCAAATTGCTAATCTGGATAATAATTCGTCCTTTGAATCAGAACCTATTTTATTGACGGATACACTTTATCAGATATTGGATGCGAATAAGAATATTGTACATGTTGAAACCTATATTACCAAACCGGGTATAATGAAGACTGATACCGAATTTCAAGGTGTGGTTTTTAAAGGAACTGGAGAAAATTATGATTGGGATTTCTTAAAAGAACACTTGGTAAAGGGTGATGTACCGAATTATTATCCCGACAGTCTTGGAGGAGGTCTGAATGATCGGAATGAAGTTCTTATTTCTCAATACATATCGGATATAATGAACCTAAGTGTAGGTGATGATTTCTTATCCTACTTTGTCGGAGAAACCGTCAAATTGCGCAAGTTTAAGATAAAAGGAATCTATAAGACTAACTTTATCGATTTCGATAAGATCTTCGTATTTACCAATAATCCTACATTGCGTAAATTAAATGATTGGGCAGAAGATCAGGTAAGCGGTGTCGAACTTAAAGTGAAAGATTACAGCAAGCTGGAGCAGACGACCGAAGATTTATATTATGAGTTACAGGTTTTGGATTCAGGGGGTAGTGGATATTATGTGCGTTCAATTGTTGATTTATATCCTCAAATATTCTCATGGCTTGACCTACTTGATATTAATGTCTGGGTCATTTTGTCGTTGATGGTACTCGTAGCTGGATTTACAATGGTTTCGGGCCTATTGATTATCATTCTGGAGCGAACAAATATGATTGGTATTCTCAAATCTATGGGAGCAGCGAATGTATCTATTCGTAAGATCTTCCTTTATATATGCGGTTTTTTGGTTATCAGGGGATTAGTCTGGGGTAATATCATCGCTGTAACTATATGTGCTCTACAATATTACTTCAAGTTTCTGAAACTGGATCCGGATATGTATTATCTGGCTTCTGTGCCGATAGCAGGGAATCTGCTATATTTGCTTTTGATAAATATAGGGACTTTAATCGTAACAATGCTTATGCTGATAGGTCCATCTATGATTATTTCAAGAATATTGCCAGCTAAATCTATTCGTTTCGAATAGGATTTATAAGAAGAAAAAAATATCCTGTATTCCGAAAGAATACAGGATATTTTTTTAATGTCCGAATAACGGAGTAAGATGTTTTGCTAAGAGATAACCGCCACCCATAAGCCATACAAATAATATAAATGCTAATAGGAATGGTTTAGGTCCAGCTTTTTTAAATTTATCGAAACTGGTTTCTACACCTAATGCTGTCATTGCCATAGTAAGCATAAAGGTATCCAGATAATTTAAAGCACCTACCAATGATGCAGGCAGAAGGTCAAGTGAGTTAAATCCGATCACTAAAAGGAATCCGAAAGCAAACCATGGAATAGTTATTTTTCCTTTTGCCTGTACTCCTTCAGTATTAGTATTCTCATCAGGCATTGGTTTGGCCATAAGCCCAAGAATAAGCAGGAAAGGAGCTAACATAATGACACGAATCATTTTTACAATAATCGACACGGAGGCTATTTCCTGAGACATAGAATTTCCAGCACCAACAGCATGAGCAACTTCATGCATAGTAGAACCTGTATAAATTCCCATTTCGGTTGGAGATAAGTCTAAAATCCCCATTTTGTATAGGACCGGATAGATAAACATAGCTATTGTACCGAATATTACCACTGTCGCTACTGCAATTGCCGTTTTATAAGGTTTACTTTTAAGGACCGGTTCTGTTCCTAAAACGGCAGCTGCTCCGCAAATAGCACTACCAGCTGAAGTCAGAATTGTCATGTCGCGATCCATCTTCAAGAGTTTGCCTGCCAAAAGGCCAATTACCATTGTTCCAATAACAATTATAGCATCAATAACAATGGCTGCCAGTCCGATATCCATTACACTTTGAAATGTGAGTCTGAATCCATAAAGAATAATAGCCCATCTAAGAACGGATTTTGTACAGAACTGGATACCTGGAACCCAGGTCGGAGGCAAATGATGGCGCAAACTATTTGCGTAAATCATACCTATCACGATGCCGACAATAAGCGGACTAAGTGAGAGGCTTTTTATAAAATCTAATTCGGCTAAGTAAAATGCCGAAAAAGAAAATAAGACAATAAGTAAAATACCATGAATGGTATGATGCCGGTTGTGTTTGCTAAACATATGTGTTTGCTATTAGTTACGTGATTTGATAATGACTTATTTGTTATTTGTTTCATCATCCTTATCATCTTCTTTAAGCCCGTCTTTAAAACTTTTTACTCCCTTACCCATGCCTTTCATCAATTCGGGAATTTTTTTTCCTCCGAATAATAGAACAATTGCTAATACAATTAATATGATTTCAGTTGTTCCAAATGATCCGAGGAATAAAAGTGTAGTATTCATGTTGTTTTGATTTAGAATTAAAAATAAGAATCCATTATCATCATAACATTAAAAATGAAAATATGTTTATCAGAAACTAAAAAAGCAAAGGAGCTACCCTGAATTATTTTACAGAGTAGCTCCTTTGGTGTATTTTGAAGATTTGATTATTCTCCCTCGTCTTTAGCTATTTTATCAACGATTAGTGATATAGCTCCATCGCCCGTAACGTTTGTCGCTGTTCCTATACTGTCCATAGAGACGCATAAAGCGATCATAAGGGCTTGTTGTGTTTCATTAAATCCTAACATTGTACTTAAAATCCCTAATGAAGCCATGATTGCTCCACCCGGAACTCCAGGTGCAGCCACCATTGTTATGCCTAGCATAAAGATGAATCCGATCATAGAAGTGATTTCTATAGGTTGACCTGACAATACCATAATCGCAATCGACCCTCCGGTAATAATCATTGTACTTCCGGATAGATGGATAGTTGCACATAAAGGAACCGTGAATACTGCGATGCTTTCTTTTACGTTATTCTTAATTGTTTGTGCAAGCGTTACCGGTATGGTTGCGGCACTCGATTGAGTTCCTAAAGCTGTAGCATAAGCAGGAAGCATATTTTTAAATAGCTTGAAAGGATTTCGCTTTTGAACCAAACCAGCTATAAAATACTGGATAGATAGTATAATCACATGCAGAATCAAAATCATTATAATCACCTTCATAAACATTCCCATAATGGTAAATACTTTTCCGGACATAGTCATGTTAAGAAAAATACCGAATATGTAGAAAGGTAATAACGGAACAATCGTTTTTGCAATCAACATAGAGATAATCTCTTTAAAATCAATTGCAGCCTTTTTTAAAGTGTCACCATTAATAACTGATAGGCCTAACCCTACTACAAAAGAAAGCAATAGAGCTGTCATTACATCCATAAGCGGAGGCATTGCAACCTGAAAGAATGGAGTTAATGTAACACCTGAATCAGAAATAAGAGACTCTGTACCCGAAGCTTTAAGTATATGCGGGAATATCAGGTCGCAGGTAGTGAATGTAAAGAAGCCCGATAATAGGGTTGATGCATAAGCTATAATAGCTGTAATGGCTAATAATTTTCCGGCACCTTTGCCTAATTCTCCAATGGCCGGGGTTACTAATCCGACTATAATAAGTGGTATGGAGAAGGATAAAAAGTTAGCAAAAAGAGCATTGAAAGTTATGAATACACGTGCTATTCCCACAGGCATAAAATGTCCAAATACAACACCAAGGATAATAGCGAGTGCAACTCGCATTAATAAGGATAAACGGATCTTTTTCATATAGTTGGTTTAGTTTTTTAGCTTAGCTACTTTATTGTTTATACTACTAATATAATGGATAAAGTAAATCAATAGTTCTGTTTCTTTATTTTATAACAATTGAAAGCAGATTTATATATATAAAATGATAAATATTTTTCCAATAAATAGATTCTTGTTTATATAAACTACTTGTTTTCAATAGAAAATAGTAAGTGATAAAAAAAACAAAAGATGCTATCCGAAAGGATAGCATCTTTTGTTTTAGTCTTGAAATAATGTATTGAAAACACGTTTAGCTGTATCTAGGACATCTGATACTGGTGCTGCAGAGTATGTATTTTTATTGGTAACCCATTTCTCTTCTAATGCGTAAAAATCGATAGCTCCCGGATCGAAATTATTTTGCTGATCGGCAGGAGTTACTGGTCTAAGTGTTTCATGACTCTTCTCAGAGATTTCATAGTTGTCTAAGTTCCGAAGATTATAGTCTACAAAGCTTTTCCATCTGAGATAATAAAAGTCTTTAAGTAAACCACTCCATTCCTTATGTGCATAATCTCTAAGTCCTCCATCATTTGCGGCAGTCCGATTACCCCATGTAGTTATCTGTACGCGTGCATTCCATTCATACAAATCTTTTTCAGAGATATTGTTTCCCAGAGATCTGGCTCTATCAATCCAGGACCCGACCATAAATTCTTTACGTGTAGAAAGTAACTCGTCTTGTAATAATAAAGTTTGAAGAAAATCTTCAGAGGTAGTTTGAAAACGATCTTTATCTGCTGTATGCAATGCAGCCATCATTTTTTTGTACTTGATCCGGCCTTTCTCTGAGATAGCCTGGCGGAGGATATCTACCAGATCATACTCGTAATTATTATTACCTCTAAAATCATCAGCATGTTTTAATAAAAGTCGTGCAGCCTCAATGACTTCATAAGGCGAAAAGTATTGATCACACCAGGCCCAGCTAGAAACATTAAACAGATTCTCTGCAGGACGGGCACAGAAGATTGATTCATTTGTGCCTTCTTGTGTGCTCTGAGGCTTATCATTATAAACACTGTTTGCTAATATTTGCCAAGCGCGAATGATATCCGGGTTCCGGGTACCGTATCTGGCAAAAACATAATCTTTGACCCATTGAGATTTAGAGAATCTTTCAGAGCGCCACGGTAACTCAGTTACTAATTCATACATGATTGTATTGTTCTCACTTCCTTCATAGGTCAACCCGATTCCTTTTAGAGTTTTATTTGCCTGTGGGTGTGATTTGGCCTGATAGAAGCTATTGATTACATGGGATAATTTCCCATATAATCCAACATTTCCACCAAAGTTGAGTAGCATACAATATATCCAATCATGTTTGCCATATCCATCTTTCCGATACCATGGAGATTTCGGATCACCCCATTGAGGACGGGTTTCACTGGCAAGATCTAGAATTAACAGATCTCCTTGTTTTAGAGAATCTATCATTTGAGGACGGGGATTTGCCTGCCATGCCTGAATAACCCATTTTGCTTCGGGATTACATCGTTTTAAAGCATCAATGAAGGCGCTTCCAGCAGCTTGTAAATCAACTCCTTTTGTGTTTCCTCCTTCATGAAAAGGATCAATTGCATAATAATCAGCTTTTCCATAAAGTGCGGTGAGCTCGTTATAATACAAATCAGCTATTTTATTAAATGAAGGGTCTGAAGGTTGGAGAAATGCCGGACGACGATAGGAGCACCAGGTTCCGGGGTCTGTTACATCTAATCCCAGCTTTTCTTTTACATTGCTGGGAACCATACCCGAATACCCTGCTAATACAGGCTTGATGCCCAACTCAGACATACGCTTTATTATTTTTTTCTGGAGATCCTCTTGCTGTGCGTACCATGCATCCGGATTCGGACCGCCCCATCCTTCGAGATTATTCATTAGCCACCAGGCTTGAAATCCGGGACCGGCTATAAATTCATTGACTTCGTCTTTGTCGTATCCTAATTTAAGTAGCATATTACGCCAGACGGTTTCGGTACCGGTAAGTGCTAAAGGTGTAGTTATGCCATGCAGCGCCATCCAGTCAATTTCTTCCTCCCATCTTTGCCAATCCCAAAAGGCCATTGTATAAGAGAATGTGCAATAATTGAAATTATATCGTTCTTTAAGATTCGTCTGAAGTCTTTCAGGCTTGGTGACAGGAGGTAGTTTGTCCGGTAGATCTGCTTTCATACCGTTCCATGACAGATGAATGCCTGCATGGTATTTGAGATACCAATTTATACCCGTAGCGACAGAAATAAAGTTGTTCCCTCGAATACTCACTTTAGTCCCTTTCTGATCTAATTCAAAATAATCAACAGAGTCATTCTCATTTACGATTTCAATATGGAATTTCTTTGAAGCCCCTTTGTCAATACGCTCTAAAAGCTTATTGACAGGATTTCCAATCAGACAGATAGGTGTGGATAATAAACATAGGCAAAGTCCCCAGCGACGAATAGATTGTTTTTTCATTCTTGGTTAATAATTTAAGTTTATGAGGTAATTAGAATATTCACAAATATAAGATAAATATATAATCCTGAAAATGATTTTAAAAACAAAAAAAGTCGTCTCTTATTGATTATAAGAGACGACTCATATATAATAATATTCCCAAATCAGGATTTATTTCTCCTTAGGTAATATAAGATTAAGTACCACACCGATAATTGAAGCCAGACCGATACCTTGCATAGAAATTGAACCAACTTCAAATACAGCTCCACCTATACCCAGAGTTAGAGTAAGAGAGACAATGATCAGATTTCTGGTTTTACTCATATCTACTTTTTCGCGGATCAGAGTGCCAATACCTACAGAGGCAATTGTTCCGAAAAGCAATAACATGATTCCTCCTAATACGGGAGCCGGAATGGAACGAAGTAGCGCACTGACCTTTTCTGATAGAGAGAAAACGATAGCAACTACGGCAGAGATTCTCAGAATAGCCGGATTTGCTACTTTAGTCAATGAAATAGCACCTGTAACCTCTGAGTAAGTTGTAACGGGAGGTCCGCCTAAGAGGCCGGCAACCGTACAGGCAATACCATCACCCAGCATAGTGCGCTGAAGTCCCGGATCTTTTACATAATCTTCCCCGGTTACATTGTTTACTGCATATACATCACCAATGTGTTCAATTACCGGAGCAATAGCAACTGGTATCATAAAGATCATAGCACTCCAGTTTAACTCGGGCTTAACGAATTTAGGTAATGCTAACCAGGCAGCATCCTGTACAGGTTGGAAATCAATACCTACAAAGTAGATCGCTGCAATATAGCCGGTCACAATTCCACAGAAGATAGGGATAAGTTTAAGCAATCCCTTAGCCCATAAAGAAACAACAACAGCAGTCAACAAAGCAATCAGTGCAACTGTCCAGTTTCCCGAAGCCATACTAACACCAGTTCCTGCAAGTGACAGACCAATTAGCATAATAACCGGGCCGATAACAACAGGAGGGAAAAGTCGTTTGATAAAACCGGTACCCTGTACTTTAATAATTGCAGACATAATACCATAAACTGCGCCCACGACAGCAATGCCGGATAATGTTCCCGGCAGACCATATAACTCGGTAGCTTTTTGAATAGGAGCAATAAAAGCGAAACTACTACCTAAAAAAATAGGTACCTTACCTTTCGTAACAAGATGAAAGATGAGGGTACCTATACCAGCTGTAAATAAAGCCGTCGACGGATCCATCCCAACAAGGAGAGGAACCAATACTGTAGCGCCGAAGGCAACGAATAAAAATTGTGTTCCCAGAATAATCTTCTGGAAGTAGTTTAAATTTTTGTGATCCATTTGTTTTTAACAGTGCGAAAAATTAGTTTTATATTCCGCATGCAAATATACCAATAATATTGAATATTTCTTTTTTAATGAACAATTGATTTGTTCGTGTTTTTATGTATGAAGAAATACCTGTATCGATTTTAATGTTTCAGAGTCGATAATTCCTAAATGTATAAATAAAACATATGCATTTATTGCCAATTTCAATATCTAAATGATAAATATGTTTGCAGAATATGATATATTTGCAACCAAAATAACAAGTAATCAAAATTGATTCAATATGATAAATATTAAATTTCCGGACGGATCTGTACGTGAGTATGCGAAAGGAACTACTCCTTTGCAAGTGGCTGAAAGCATCAGCTCTCGTTTGGCACAAGATGTTATTGCAGCTAGTGTCAACGGGTTAGAGTGGGATGTAACTCGCCCGATCGATACGGACGCAGATATTAAATTATTTAAGTGGGATGATGCAGAAGGGAAACATGCTTTCTGGCACACCTCAGCTCACCTTCTTGCAGAAGCTCTACAATCACTATATCCTGGTATCAAGTTTGGTATCGGACCAGCTGTCGAAAACGGTTTCTATTATGATGTAGATCCGGGTGATGCAGTTATTCGCGATTCAGATTTGCCAAAGATTGAGGCTAAAATGATGGAACTTGCAGCTAAGAAATGTCCTGTTGTAAGACAAGATATTACGAAGGAAGATGCAATTAAGTTATTTGGCGAGCGTGGCGAAGAGTATAAAGTGGAATTAATCTCTGAATTGGAAGATGGTACAATCTCTACTTATACACAAGGTGAATTTACAGACCTTTGCCGTGGACCTCACTTACCTCATACAGGAAACATCAAAGCAATTAAATTAACTTCTATTGCCGGTGCTTACTGGAGAGGTGACGAGAAACGTAAACAGTTGACTCGTATCTATGGTATTTCTTTCCCTAAAAAGAAAATGTTGGATGAGTATATCCAAATGATGGAAGAGGCTAAAAAACGTGACCACCGTAAAATCGGTAAAGAACTTGAATTATTCATGTTCTCTCAGGCTGTAGGTCAGGGATTACCATTATGGTTACCTCGTGGTGCAGCTTTGCGTGAGCGTCTTGAAATGTTCTTGAAACGCATTCAGAAACGTTTTGGCTATCAGCAGGTAATGACTCCTCATATCGGAGCTAAACAATTATATGTAACTTCAGGTCACTATGCAAAATATGGTAAGGATTCATTCCAGCCAATTCATACACCGGAAGAAAACGAAGAGTTCTTATTGAAACCGATGAACTGTCCTCACCACTGTGAGATTTTTGCAGCATTCCCTCGTTCATATAAGGATCTTCCTCTGCGTTTTGCTGAATTCGGTACAGTTTATCGTTATGAGCAAAGTGGAGAGCTTCATGGTTTAACTCGTGTACGTGGCTTTACTCAGGATGATGCTCACTTGTTCTGTCGTCCGGACCAGTTGAAAGAAGAGTTCCTTAAAGTAATGGATATTATTTTCATTATCTTCAAAGCATTGAATTTCGAAAACTTCGAAGCTCAGATCTCTCTACGTGATCCAAGTAACACAGAAAAATACATCGGTTCTGATGAGAACTGGGAAAAAGCTGAAAGCGCTATCGTTGAAGCGTGTCAGGAAAAAGGATTAAAAGCTCGCGTAGAAACAGGTGAAGCTGCATTCTACGGTCCTAAACTTGACTTCATGGTGAAAGATGCATTAGGTCGTCGCTGGCAGCTTGGAACTATCCAGGTTGACTACAACTTACCTGAGCGTTTCAATCTTGAATATACAGGTGCTGACAACCAAAAACACCGTCCGGTAATGATTCACCGTGCACCATTCGGTTCAATGGAGCGTTTCGTAGCTGTATTGATCGAGCACACTGCCGGTAAATTCCCGTTATGGTTAACTCCGGATCAGGTTGTGATTATGCCTATCAGTGAAAAATTCAACGAATATGCACATCAAATTGCAAATCAGTTGAACATGGCTGATATCCGTACTTTGGTTGATGATCGTAATGAGAAAATCGGTCGTAAAATCCGTGACAATGAGATGAAGAAAATTCCTTACTTATTGGTTGTGGGTGAAAAAGAAGCTGAAAACAATCAGGTATCTGTGCGTAAACAAGGCGAAGGTGACCAGGGTACAATGTCAGTAGATGATTTTGCTGCTATGGTGACTAAAGAAGTAGATGATCAAATGAATGCGTATTAATTTACGATTACATAAGATGAATAATAAAGGGAGAGGTTTCGACGGAAACTTCTCCCTTTTCTTTTATTCTCGTCCTTTTTAACGTATAAGTGCATATCATATTGACCTGATAAAGTGTTATAACCATAGATCTTAAATTAGTGAACAGTATGAATAATGAATGGGTAATTATATTGATCGGAATGATTTTCGGCTTGTTAATCAGTTATGCCGGTTTGAATAAATACAATACTATAGCCGGATTATCGGTACTACGGAATCTTACCGTGGCAAAAACGATCATGCTCGTATTGGGGATAGGTAGCCTTCTTCTTATTCCCGAATTTATGAATGGATTGGCTGTATATCATGTAAAGCCGTTCTATATGATCGGCACTATATTGGGCGGTTTAATCTTTGGAGTAGGCATGTCTATTCTTGGATATTGTCCGGGAACTCTTCCCATATCTGTTGGTCAGGGTGCCATAGATGCGCTTTTGGGCGTGATAGGGGGTGTAATCGGAGGAGTTGTATTTACGCTCTTGTATCCTTATATACTCCCACTCTTAGGTGATGATTTAGGCAAAATGACTCTCTTTACTTTAATGGGAGGAAAATACAGTATAGCCTATATTTTCGTAATGATTATCATTTCTTTTATTCTGATTTTCGGAGCTTTTGTACTGCATAGTATAGATATCAAGCAAGGAAACAGCAGTAAAAAATGGATCGTAACAGGTATCGGGCTGGCTTTGCTTAATGCAATACTATTTTATCAGGGCTGGCAAAATAGGCCATTAGGCGCATCGAGCTGTTATCCGTTTGTCGGAGATACGATTCTTAATATCGAACATAATGCTTACTATCCATCACTGATAGCCTCAGGTAACTGGCAATTATGGTTTTTGTTCGGAGCTTTTCTGGCCGGGTTTATTTACGCTATATTCACACAGACATTTAGATTTCATGTGACACAGGAATTATGGGAAGAGTATAAGGGAACAGGGAAAGCTAAGCGCATAGCTTATGCACTTCTGGGTGGCTTTATATTAATCTTTGGAGCTCGTATGGCAGATGGCTGTACCAGCGGACATATAATTAGCGGAGGGATGCAATTTGCTATTAGTTCCTATGTATTTGCGATTGCTACATTTATAGGATTCCTTACAACCGGGCATTTGTTTTATAAAAAGAAGAAATAGATTATCTATAAAATAAAAGCGTCAGACATCTGAAGAGTTGTCTGACGCTTTTCTTTTATCTTTTGACAGAGTCACTGTAAATCAATTGTATGATCCTGACAAGCAGAAAGAGCATTAAGAGCATATAGCCACCGATCAGATACAAGTTGAAATACCCTGTATTCATTTGTGGAATAAGCTCTGTAATCCATTCACGTACCCATTCCTGTAATCCCTGACTGAACAGAAGGATCAGTCCCGCGAAATACAAAAAAGCACTGGTCAAAAGAATACGATTTAGTGGATTGGTTCCAAAATAACCTATCTTTTGCATAACCTTTTGCTTGAACAAAGGGTCATCATAGCTGCGTTTTTGCTTTGCAAATATAGCTTTGAGTTCTTTATCGGTCAGGTTATTATCCTTCATAATCGCTTTGCTTTAAAATTTGAGATAGTTTAGTTCGTCCTCTGGATAACAGAGATTTGACGCTTCCCTCAGGAGAACGCATAATTTTAGCTATTTGTTTAATCGGAAGCTCCTCCAGATAAAACAACACAATGGCCGTTCGTTCATCAGCCCTTAATTGCAAACAGGCACTCTTTATATCCATACGCATATCCTCTATATAAGCCGGATCAGCCGTAAACTGACCTTCATAAAGCAGATCATACCGTTCCAGCTTCTGGTTCTTTAAGACCTTTATATGGTCGTAAAACTGATTATAGGCAATACGTAGAATCCAGGTCTGAAAGTTGGATAATCCCTGAAAGCTTCCAATGGATATATAGGCTTTTATAAATGTTTCCTGAGCTAAGTCATAAGCTAAATCTGCATCTCCGCATAAATGAATGAGAAAACGCCGAACGGTATCCTGATACCGTTCGACCAATTCTCCGTAAGCATTCTTGTTATTAAACAGAACGACTTGCGAGATGAGAGCTATATCACTTATTTTGCCCATCTATATGCTCGCCTTTAGCATTTACTTCTTCGCATTCGGTTATTTCCGGTTCTTCTGAACGGGATGGCGTATGCTGTCGGGGACTGGGTTGAGTACCGGTTATAGATCCGGTTGCATCATTTTTTCGGCCTTCAACATAATAGTTGATCAACTGAGATACTCCGATGGCAACCATAATAAGCATCCATACACCCACTCTAAAGCCTGAAACGTACGATAAGGCAAAACATAACACGAATCCAAGCAGAATATTCTGAATTGCCTTAAAGAAATAAGTCTTTTCGAATTTCTTTTTATTGGGCTCTTCAAATAATGAATTTGGAATAGCGACTCCTTTATCAATCGCTTTTTCAAGGATTTTATAACGGGCAATTTTCTCTTTGGTTGAGAAACTCATACTGATGAAGACGATAACAATAACCATGATAAAAGGAACAGTCAAAGCGAGGATAGGGACCAGCTCATTCCATTTCATAGATCTTTCAGCTACGTTCTGCTGAATCACTTCCGTAGCGATATAATCAAGACTGCTTGAGTCTGCAGGAATCGTTTGAGAAACTGCAGAAAGAGAAAAAAGGCCCGATAC
>DKPO01000005.1:0-19291 GCA_002471225.1 Porphyromonadaceae bacterium UBA7332 | reverse complement strand
ATAAAATCCGAATAGGGCTAATAATGCCAATAATGCTATTTTTTTCATAATTCAAAGTAGATTAGATTGTTTCTGTCTGTTAGACGAATCGACTAAGGTGTAAGGTTGCAAAAAGTAGAGAAAAATCTTTATTATTTTATTTGTAGGACTTTCTGTATTCCGACGGAGACATACCCACATTACGTTTAAAGTACTGCCCGAACGCTGATTGATCCGGAAAATTCAGTTTATCTGCAATCTGTTGATTGGTCAGAATAGTCGTCATTAATAATTTCTTGGCAGCGGCAATAATATAATAATCAATCAGCTCTTTAGGAGTCATTTGTAAAACCCTCATCGCTATTTTATAGAGATACCGGGTCGAGATATTCAATAACCCTGCATAATACTGCACATTTTTATTGGTGAAATGATTCTCATGTACAAGCTCATAGAAACGACTGATGATATAGGTGTCGTAATGTGTCGATTTTACACGTAACGTATCAATAAAAGGGCGGGTCAGTTCGTAAATCTCAAGGATATAAACAATCAGCAGAGTCTTCGCGAGCCGGCCTCTGTAAGAATGATCCCTGTTATCATATAAAAGGAGTATTTGCTGATAGGCAAGATCTGCCGGTTTAAGTCCTTCCGTTGTGTATAAATCAGGAACACTGTATGCGGTTACATCAATAACGTTGTCATCCAGCATCGGATAAACATCATTACAAAAAGCAAGCGAAAAGTCACAACAGGTCACATTGAAATCATCAGACACTTCCATCACCTGAAACAACAGAATGTCTGACAACAAAAAACTGATTCCTTCGCGCAATTCACACTCATACGAATTGATTGCAATTCGTGCAAAACCTGAATTACATTTAACGATCGCCAGTCCCGATGTAAACTGAGTTTTCCCAACCAGATCTTTCCAGTCCGTATGTCTGACTTCAAACTCATAATGAGGTTCGGTTGCTTTTTTATGTTTAATCATCTGAATTGTTTTTAGTGGAAACAAATATAAGATTAGTTCCGAAATCATACAATAGTGTTCATATATTAAATTAAATAGGAACACATATCCCTGTATCTTTGTAAAGTTTATGTAAAACACAAATAAATAACAGAGATATGACGATTAAAAAGATTATGTATGTTCTGTCATTAGGGGGAATAATGATAGCGACATCTTGCCACAAAGAAAACAATCATCAGGTAAATGCTGATTACAAGTTGATGGAGATTAAACCGTCGGATGTCAAGCTTGACAATCCCTATTCGGCTGCTATTCGAGGTAAGCAGGATATTAAGATTATCCCGAGAGTGGATGGACATTTAATGGACGTATTGGTCGTGGAAGGTGCAGTTGTCAAAAAGGGCCAGACACTCTTTATCATTGATCAGGTTCCTTATCAGGCTGCTCTGCAATCTGCTAAAGCCCAGGTAGCACTTGCCAAAGCTCAGGTTTCTACAGCTCAGCTCAATTACGAAAGTAAAAAAGTATTGTTTGATAAAAACATCGTTTCTGACTTCGATTTACAAACCTCTCAGAATGCGCTGACTACTGCTCAGGCTCAGTTACAGGCTGCCGAGGCTCAGGCATTGGCTGCTGGCAACAATTTGTCTTATACCGTTATTAAAAGCCCTTCGGATGGTGTCGTTGGCAAACTTCCTTATCGTAAAGGCGATTATGTAAGTCCGGGTATTCAGGACGGATTGACAGTTGTAGCTGATAATTCAGAAATGTATGTGTATTTCTCTATGACTGAAAATCAGGTACTCGATCTTTTGAATAAGTACAAAAGCCTGGATGAAGCGATCAATGATCTGCCGGAGGTTGAATTACAGTTGAGCAACCAGTCCCGTTATGAGCAGAAAGGCAAAATAGAAAGCATCAGCGGTATTATTGAACAAACCACAGGGGCTGTCAGTCTGCGTGCCGTATTTCCTAATCAGGATCGTAAACTGCTTAGCGGAGGTACCGGATCGGTTATTATGCCTTATGAACGTAACGGTATTTTCGTAATACCACAAGGTGCTACATTCGAAATTCAGGATAAGGTTTATGTCTATAAGGTAGTAAATGGTGAGGCTAAATCTGCGATTGTACAGGTAGATAAAATCAATAACGGAAAAGACTATATCGTTTCTCAGGGATTAAGCAAAGGGGATATCATCATTGCTGAAGGTGCCGGATTGGTACAAGAGGGAACGAAAGTAGCGAATTCACTTGTAAAA
The DNA here is from genome assembly GCA_002471225.1 of Porphyromonadaceae bacterium UBA7332. Lineage (GTDB taxonomy): Bacteria > Bacteroidota > Bacteroidia > Bacteroidales > UBA7332 > UBA7332. The sequence continues at coordinate 17,071 of DKPO01000005.1, read as the reverse complement.
GAATAAAGCAAGTCAGATTATGAATATAAGAACTTTTATAGACAGACCGCTATTGTCGTCTGTCATATCGGCATTTATTGTTATTGTGGGTATCATTGCGCTGATGACTCTTCCGGTCGAGCGCTACCCCGATATCGCACCGCCGACTATTGTTGTTTCGGCTTCCTATCCGGGAGCCAGTGCAGATGCGATTCAAAAGAGTGTGATTGCTCCTTTGGAAGAAGCTATCAATGGGGTAGAGAATATGATCTATATGACATCTTCAGCTTCCAATAACGGAACCGCTGAGATCTCCATTTATTTCAAACAGGGTATCAATGCCGATATGGCAACGGTCAATGTACAGAACAGGGTCTCTCAGGCTACAGGTTCACTCCCGAGTGAAGTAACCCGTATCGGGGTGACGGCTGCCAAACAACAGCCCGGTATTCTCCGCGTATTCGGTCTTGAAAGTCCGGGAGGAACGTATGACGAGGCTTTCCTGAGTAACTATGCTGCTAACACACTGAAACCCGAAATACAACGTATCCCCGGAGTAGGTAACGTACAGGTGTTCGGAGGTACATATAGTCTCCGTATCTGGATGAAACCAAATGCAATGGCACAATATAAACTGGTTCCATCAGATATATCCATGATCCTGAATGAACAGAATATCGAAGCTGCTATCGGATCCTTAGGGGCTGACACGGACAACGTATTCCAGTACACACTGAAATATACGGGACGTAAATCGGATGTAGAGCAATTTGAAAATCTGATTATCCGTACCTTACCCGACGGTGAAGAGCTACGTTTGAAAGATATTGCTGATATTGAGCTGGGACTTGATAATTACACGTTTTCAAGCTCTATCAACGGACATCCCGGCGCGATGGGTATGATTACTCAGACAGCAGGTTCCAATGCAACAGAGATCAACAATGAGATTGACCGTCTTTTCGGTCAGATCGAAAAAAGACTTCCGCCGGATATCAAAATCGTAACGATGGAGAATTCCAACGACTTCCTTTTCGCTTCTATTCGTGAAGTAGTCATTTCGTTGATTTTAGCTATCGTTCTCGTATTGATCGTTGTATATTTCTTCTTACAGGATTTAAGAGCGACACTGATCCCTACGTTAGGTATTCTGATCTCCGTAATCGGTACGTTTGCTTTTATGAGCTTTGCCGGATTCTCCATCAACCTGCTTACACTGTTCGCGCTCGTATTGGTGATCGGTACGGTAGTAGATAACTCTGTGGTTGTAGTAGAGGCCGTACAGGCTCGTTTCGATATCGGGTACAAATCGCCTTATAAGGCAACTGTCGATGCGATGAACGGTCTTTCGGCCGCTTTATTTACGACTACACTCGTGTTTATGGTAATCTTTATTCCCGTAGCATTTATTTCGGGCACAAGTGGTGTATTCTACAAACAGTTCGGTCTGACTATGGCTGTGGCTGTAGGAATCTCCTTTATCAATGCACTGACGCTGAGTCCGGCTTTATGTGCGCTTATTCTGAAACCGAATCCCGAAGAGGGAGAAGGCAGCAAAATGGCTCAACGTGTACGTAAGGCTTATCATACATCTTACAATGCCCTTATGAAACGCTATACGGGTGGAGCTATGCTTTTCATACGCAAACGCTGGCTCGTATGGACAAGCATCGTGGCTTGCTTTATTCTTTTAGTTGTTCTGATGAATACGACTAAGACAGGTTTCGTTCCTAACGAGGATATGGGTAGCGTGTATGTCGATGTAAGTACGCCTCCGGGCTACTCATTGGCCAAGACAAATGAAATCATGATGGAAGTCTCTCAGAGCATTGCCGATATACCCGAAATCGCTATTATCGGTAAAGTATCCGGTTGGGGACTTATTTCAGGATCGGGAGCTAATATGGGAACATTCTTTATTCAGCTCAAAAACTGGAGCGAACGTAAAGATGCTGCCAGCTCTGTAGATGCTGTTATCGGTCAGATCTTTGCCCGTACGGCTCATATCAAGTCGGCACAGATTTACGCATTGGCTCCGGGGATGATTCCGGGTTACGGTAACGGAGGTGGTTTCGAATTCTCCGTTCAGAATAAGAACGATGGCGATATCGAAACCTTCTATAATGTTTCGCAGGCCTTCCTTCAGAAGCTTCGCGAACGTCCGGAGATTGCAGCAGCGTTCTCATCTTATAATATCAACTATCCTCAGTTCGAAGTAGATGTTGACGCCTCTAAATGTAAACGTATGGGTGTATCTCCCGCTGCGGTTCTCTCAGAGCTCGGAGCTTACTACGGGGGAGCTTATGTTTCAAACTTCAATAAGTTCTCGAAAGTGTACCGTGTAATGATCCAGGCCGATGCCAAAGATCGCGACAGCGAGAAGAGTCTTGATAACATCTTTATTCGTGTAGGTAATGAAATGGCTCCTTTAAGTCAGTTTATAACAATCCGGAAAGTTTATGGACCACTCGTACTGAATCGTTTCAATATGTACGGACAAATCAGTGTCAACGGTAACTATGCCGAAGGCTTCAGTTCGGGAGATGCGATCAAGGCTATCCGCGAAACAGCAGCTGAGAGTTTGCCTATCGGCTACGATATCGACTTCAGTGGGATCACACGTGAAGAGGCTCGCGGAGGAAACAATACCGTATTTATCTTTGCTATCTGTATCCTTTTCGTTTACCTGGTAATGGTAGGGCTTTACGAAAGTTTATTCATCCCGTTTGCCGTTATCCTGTCGGTTCCTTTCGGACTTATGGGTAGCTTCCTGTTTGCTAAATTTATGGGTATCGAGAACAATATCTATCTGCAGGTAGGTCTGATCATGCTGATCGGTCTTTTGGCTAAGACAGCAATTCTTCTTACCGAGTACGCTACACAGTGTCGTCTGGCAGGTATGTCTCTCAAACAGTCGGCTTTCTTTGCAGCCAAAGTTCGTTTACGTCCGATCCTCATGACATCCTTCACCATGGTATTCGGTATGTTGCCGTTGCTGTTTGCATCCGGTGTAGGGGCTAACGGTAGTAAAACAATTGGTGCGGGAACAATCGGAGGGATGCTCATCGGTACATTGGCACTCTTGTTCATCGTTCCGGCCTTGTTTATGATTTTCCAGACATTACAGGAGAAATTCAAACCGGTTAAATTCGTTGAATCCACTGACCCGATGATCATTCAGGAACTGGAAGAGATCAAGAAATATTCAGAACGTAAAAACGCTTCAAAATGAAACATATTCTAAGCATTGCTGCATCTGCTCTTCTTCTGAGCAGTTGCTCAATCTATAGCTCATATAAACAGACAGAAATTGCTCCGCTCACGGTCGATCCGTATCAGGATACGACGTACCGCGATACGATCCGTGTAGCTCCGCAATGGAATCAGGTCTTTACAGATGTCAATCTTCAGACGCTGCTTACTAAAGCACTGACATCAAATATCGATTTACAAATAGCTTCGCTCTCTATCGAACAGTCCGAAGCATTACTGCGTACAGCCCGTCTGGCTTACTTACCCTCGTTTATGCTCGCTCCCGAAGGAGGAGTCATGAGCCTGGATAAATCAAAAGCCTCGTACTCCTATAACCTGCCCGTGAACGCACAGTGGGAGATAGACTTGTTCGGTAAGCTGCGCAACAGTAAAGAACAGACCCGCTCAGCTCTTCTGCAGACGAGAGAGTACAAAAAACTCCTGCAGACACAAGTGATCGCAGCTTTAGCCAATAACTACTATACTTTGGTTATGCTCGATAAACAATTGCAAATCACTCAGGAGTGCGTAGCCAATCAGAAACAGAATCTGGATGTGATCATCGCGATGAAAGAAGCCGGTATGCAGACAGAGGCAGCCGTTAATCAGGCTTCGGCAAATCTATACAACGTACAGGCTTCCGAAAAGGACATACAGAAACAAATTCGTATCATCGAAAATGCGATTTCCTTATTGATTAACGAGACACCCGAACGTATCACACGTACCGACTTTTCTCAGATCAAAGGAATCCCCGTTCAGCTCAATGACGAAGTAGCCGTAGTCAGTCTCTCCAATCGCCCCGATGTCAGACAAGCCGAATACGCTCTGCGGGAAAGCTTCTATGGAGTCAACGCAGCCCGATCGGCTTTCTATCCGTCTCTCACGTTAGGCGGTACGGCAGGTTGGACAAACAGTGCCGGAGGTTTTATCTCCAATCCGGGTCAGCTGCTGCTTTCTGCCATTGGTTCCCTGACACAACCTTTGTTTAATAGAGGGATCAATCAGGCTAACCTGAAAATATCAAAAGCACGATATGAACAATCGAAGCTACAGTTCCACCAAACCCTTTTAAGTGCGGGTGTTGAGGTGAATGATGCACTCGTGCTTTGCCAGAACAGTCAGTCTAAACTGATTATTCGCCAGAAACAAGTCGAAGCCAATCAACGTGCTCTCGACAATTCACTGGAACTCATGAAACATAGTTCTAATACCTATCTCGACGTCCTTTATGCCGAGATCACACTGCTTCAGTCACGTCTGGTCAGTGTATCCGACTGGTTCGAAGGAGTACAAGGTAAAATTACTCTTTATAAAGCATTGGGTGGAGGCTCCACTCCCGAATAATATTTGTCCTTTAACTATTCTCAGATGAGGTGAGGTTGTTGATGATTCTATCAGCAACCTCACTTTTTTTTACTGTATCCACCGTTACATCCGGTTTCCCATCCCGATTCTTTTTGATTTTCATACCGATCATCCCCCTTACTTAGCTTAAAAACAGAATTGTGATATAATTCACATAAATGCTATTTTATGTATTATAATTAAAATATTGCAACTATATTTGTGAAAATAGATTTTGATCAGAACGAATTTACTCACAATTATCCGAACGTATGAAAAACAGTTTAATGAAAAACAAATGGTACATCTTCTACTACTTTCAAGTAGCCGTTATGATGATAAACCTAATCGGATGTTATGCCTCAGTCGTGATGCAGGAGTACTGGCTGACAGCCTTATACTTCGTGGCAGTCCTTCTCGGCTTCTGGCTGATTTGGTTCATCGCTAAGCGCTTGTAAGAGGAGAAAGGAGGGTATGATTCCGGGAGATCTGATTGAGATTAAGGATTAAAGAGAGATTGAGATGGAAACATATATAACACAATTTAAATCGTTAAGTACAGCCATTCAGAATGGCAAACCGGCACCCCATAAAGCAATCCTGTTGCTGAGTGTGATTGATCTGATAGCTCAGGGAGAACTGCAAAGCAATCGGATTACACTCTCCGATGCTTTGTGTAACCGGTTCAGGCAAAACTGGCGGACCTATATCAATGATGGACGCGAAAGCAAAAGCACACTAATCAAAACGCCTTTCAAATATATGAATTCCGAATCTTTTTGGGTAACCAAGGAGTCGGCAAACGAGGCTACAATCGATAAACGGTTGTACGAATTGCTGTTGTCTGATGCGAACCGTAACCGGGCTAAAGAGGCTTTGAGAGAAAAATATTTAGGTGTTACTGTTTCACAAACACCTCATAAGGTAGATTTTGCTGCTTTGACTCCGGATAAAGATAAATCGTTGCGTTCCTATCAGACAGACAACAAACGTAAAATATATAACTTCTGGATATCCGGCCAAAGTGTGATGCTTCAGATGCCTACCGGGACAGGAAAGACCCGATTGTTTGTTTCGATCGTCAAAGACTTACATGAGTGGGGTAAAGAGAATAAGACCGCTGTAAAAGTCTTGCTCCTGGCTCATAGAGTCGAATTAATAGAACAAATATCCAATAACCTGGGATTAAAGTACGGGTTAGCACATGGAGTTATAGCCTCAAAAAATCCGGAAAATATAAAATATCCGATTCAGGTCGGATCAGTTCCTACAATGCATCGCCGCATGGAAAAATGGGGCGAAAAAGACTTTGATGTAATCATTGTGGATGAAGCCCACCATGTGAAGGCAGAGAGTTACCGAACCATCCTGAAAGCATATCCCAATGCAAAAGTATTAGGCGTCACAGCTACACCGTGCCGTCTTAACGGAGCAGGGTTCAGAGATGTATTCCAGGAACTGATTCTTTCAGATTCTGTTGCAAAGTTTATATCGAATGGATATTTAAGTAATTACGACTATTATTCGATACCCCCGGATTCTATCGTTCAGAAGCAGATTGAAGGAATCAATGAATTTGATATAAACGGAGATTATAATGAGCGGGCAATGATGCGTGTGATGGATACCGACAAACTGCGGGCACGTATTGTTGATACCTATCTCAAATATGCAAAAAATAAGAAGGGAATCATTTATACAATCAATCAGTTGCATAACGAAAATGTTTGTAAACAGTTTCAGGAAAGAGGGATCACAGCAAAAGCAATTGATAGTAAGACAAATGCTGAAACACGCAAAGAGATTGTGAATGATTTCCGGAACGGAAAGTTTCAGATACTTTGCAACGTGAATATTTTCAGTGAAGGGTTCGACTGTCCCGATCTCGAATTTGTACAGTTAGCCCGGCCTACTAAATCGTTATCTCTGTTCCTTCAGCAAATCGGAAGAGGTCTGCGTATAGCAGAAGGTAAGGAAAAGGTTATCTTCTTAGATAATGTAGGTCTGTATAATCGATTCGGATTACCTTCAGCTAACCGTAAATGGCGAATGCATTTTGAAGGTCAGGAGGTGACGGAAACCGAATTAAAGGGCAACAAGTCATTTGAACAAGATAGAATACGTTTTATGGATGATATTGAAGAGGGAGATGAGAGTGTGGAGTTGATTCAGTCGACTTTGGAAGCAGAAGAATGTATGTCAGATCTTAAAAGGAGAGACTTACAAAGCTTAGAAAGAGGAGGCTCGGAGGAAGGTGAGACAATCGTAGTGGAAACTAATAAAATTTCAGATATTAAACTCATTAAAAATAAATTAAAAGCGTTGTTTGAAGAGTTTCCGGAGTTTGTAGATAATGATTTTAATTTTCATGTTTCATACACAAAAAAGAAGGGTATTGTTATTCGTCCCATAAATCAGCTAATGATTAATAATCATGTTAAATCATTGAATTCTGAGAATCTGAAATTGGTAATGAATTATAAATTTGATTCATTGAATAAGGCTAATAAGGCATTTAAAAAAATTGCAGATGATTGGATGGGTCGAGAAGTCCTGGGTGGTGTTTTCGAAGATCCAAATCTAAAGGCTGATCTTACATCAAGAGAAATTGCCGCGTTCCAGAAATATCACGTGTATTCAGAAGGGACTGAAACGGGTTATGTATTAGAAAAAACATCAAAGGGATATGTTCCTAAAAAGATATGGACAATGAAGGATTGTCTATATGCTTATAAACAGAAATATGGGAAAAATCCGGAGAAGCAAGTCTTAATCCAAGAAAAAGATTTGAATGGGCCTAGTGTTTAATTTAGATAATTATCAATATAGCCTAATCTTAGATAAATATAATAATGTTTTTAGCGAGTCAATTCGTAATAGAATGGAAATACAATCGTTTTAAAACCGTATATCGCTTGAATAATAAATGATAAACGCATCATTTTTCAGAGCCTAATTTCTTATATTTGCACTATATCTGGAATGTTAGAATGGGAATTTTTTATTTTGTTGCATAATGAATTGTGCTATTCTTTGAAAGTCAATTTAATGACAGATATACATTATATAATAATAAGTTTTACTATGAGCTGTATTATAAATAAAGATACGAAACTGTAAATTCTTATTTGTAATTTGGACTAGATATAGGCTATATGATGAAAAATTACTGAATAGAATAAATATAGTGTTTCTGAAATATGTACTTGTTATTTTTATTAATGGTTACTTTTTATATGAATATGAGAATTCTTAAAGTAAGAATTTAAGAGTAGGAATTCTTAAAGATAATAATATAATGGAGAATTGGAAAGAGAAAGAGTTTAGCAATCCAAATGCAATTGTGCGTGTAGGAACCTTATTTAGTGGTATTGGAGCTGTTGAACATGCATTGGAACGATTGAAAATTAAACATGAAATTATTTTTGCTGGAGATATAGATAAAAACTGTAAGAAAAGTTATTTTGCAAATTATAAAATTACAGATGAACACTGGCATGATGATGTTTGTACTTTTTCAGCAAAAAAATATAAAAATAAGATTGATTTGTTGGTTGGCGGATCTCCCTGCCAAGCTTTTTCGATGGTGGGAAAAAGGTTGGGGCTAGAAGATACCCGAGGTACTCTTTTTTATGAATTTGCACGTATCGTAAAAGAAGCCAAGCCAAAAGTGTTTTTATTCGAGAATGTAAAAGGCATTATGAATCATGATAATGGTAATACATGGAAAGTTATCTTAGACGTTTTTAATGATTTAAATTATGATATTCATTTTAAAGTGTTAAATAGTAAAGATTATGGTATTCCACAGCATAGAGAACGAGTGTATTGCTTAGGATTTAGAAAAAAAACAAATTTTGCATATCCTGATATAATTCCTTTAGAGTATAGAATGTATGACTTTTTAGAAGATTATATTGATACAAAGTATTTTCTAAAAGAAAAAGGTATCAAATTTGTAACAAGTAAGAAAAATAGAGATAAAAGATATACTCAAATTAATGGAGAAATTGCTTTATGTCAAAAGAGAAATCAACAATTTAATTGGCATGGTGATTTTATTTTTCATCCAGCAAGTGAGAATGAAGTAGCTTTTGACGATTTTATTTTTGAAGTTAAAGATGTTGAAGAGAAATATTATCTATCTGAAAAGGTAAAAAATTATGTATTGGCTGGAGGAACAAAAAACTTTAAAACATCCACAAAAACAGATCTTGATATCGCTAGACCATTGCTTCAATCAATGCATAAAATGCATCGAGCAGGAGTTGATAATTATGTGACACATAAAGGTCGAATCAGAAAGTTAACTCCAAGAGAATGTCTAAGATTAATGGGATTTAAAGATTCTTTTAAAATTGTTGTTTCAGATACATCGATGTATCAACAAGCTGGTAATAGTATTGTTGTTGATGTACTAATTGCACTACTAAAACAAATGGATATAACTAAATATGGAGAGTAAATAATGGCAGATCCTATATGCAGATGGAGAAATCCAACTCCTAATACGATATGTGAGTTAGTAAATGCTTTACCTCATAAGGTAATGAATAAAAGTGATTTTAGAGATCATATGGCGAGTAATTGGAAAGGTGACTTTTTTCATACTCCGTATCAATTAGCATGTCAATTAGGGTTGTATTATGAATCAAGTGATAATATTTATTATCCTCGTTTTTTTAAAGATATAACAAATGAAGATGCCGAAAAATATCTTAGGTTTTGGATACAGCATTACTATGTCCCAAATCCATACACTAAAAAAGGTTTTCATAATTTAAAGAGACCTGTTTTTATTGTTAAAAGTATAGTCGAGATTATAGAAAAGAGCAATGGCGAAGTGAATAAAAATGATCTTTTCTTTGAAATATTTAAAGAAGAGATTCAAAACTCCGATATATTATCAAACGTCATCAGAAATTATTCACAAGTTATAATAATAGAGGGTGACTGTATTAAATTAAACAAAGATTACAAAAATATAATGCGTATGTTTGATAGGAATGATAAGAAGACTTTTTTTGAAACTTTTGATTTGAATAAGAATGATTTTAAAAAAAATAATTCTTTAAATTATGCGATTCAAACGATTTTCTATGGTGCACCAGGTACGGGTAAGTCGTTTAGTATAAAAAAGGTTTTACAAGGTGTTAGCAAGGATCAAATCATTCGCACTACATTCCATCCTGATAGTGACTATGCCACATTTGTGGGTAGTTACAAACCTACCATGAAGCTAGGGCATCGCTATGAAGCTAATCAGGACAAGACTGTGCTGCTTAAATACCCTCAGGAAGATTATTTGAGAAATAAAAAGCAAGGTGAGCCAATTGTAGAAAAAAACATTGAGTATGAGTTTATTCCGCAAGCCTTCACTAATGCCTATATAAAAGCATATCAATCGCCTGAAGAGGAGCTATATCTAATTATAGAAGAGATTAATAGAGGTAATTGTGCTCAAATATTTGGTGACCTATTCCAGCTTCTAGATAGAAATGAAGATGGAGTTTCAGAATATCCTATAAAAGCAGATGCCGATTTATGTGCTTTCCTACAAAAGGAATTAGGAGCTGATAGTGTGGGTATTACTGGTGGAGAGTTGTGCTTGCCGTCGAATCTCTACATTTGGGCAACCATGAACACCAGCGATCAAAGCTTGTTCCCAATTGATAGTGCCTTCAAACGTAGATGGGACTGGGAATATATTCCAATTCGCTACTGCAACACAGATTGGAAAATTATTATTGGATATTTAGAGTATGCATGGATTAATTTTCAAAAAGTTATCAACGATAAAATTCAAAATGCGACAAATTCTGAAGATAAGAAGATTGGAGACTACTTTGTCAATGTAAAAAACAAAGGAGGTATTATCAGTCAAGATCTTTTGCTTAATAAAATCATCTTCTACCTATGGAATGATGTTTGCAAAGATGATGAAGGAGAAATCTTCCGAGTTAAAATTGGTAATGACGAAACAGATGTGACCTTCTCAGAGTTCTTCGATGAAGCTAATAAAGTACAAAAATTGCAAGGGTGGATGAATTTCTTGGGGGTTAATCCAATAGAAAATGATGAAGCAATTAATTATGATATTTCGTATAGTGAAGAAGAAAATTCACAATCAAATAGAGAATATTTGATTGATGATAAGGTTTTTCTTAAAACGGATTTAGCAAAAGTTGTCTTTAATAAGTATATAAAGAAGTTTAATAGTCAAACAATAGATGAACTTATTCAATCTTGGGAAAGAGTAAAAAATACGGCCAATAATAATAGAAATAAAGCTACAACTCACCCCATCACTAATTTGATAACAGACATTAGTGGATATAATCAATATATTGAAAGAGCCGAAACAGAGGCAGAAAAAGAAGGAAGGAACCCGCAAGAAGCCAATAAGCGTGCAAGCAATCGTTGGGAAAAAATAGATTATAATGGTACATCGTTATATGTTTGGAAAGATTGGGGCGATTTAACAACTAAAAACAAAGGTAACATGGAGTCATTTGTCAAAGCTGTTAAAGAAGAATGGGGTATAAATATTCAGGTAAGATAGCATGCTACTATTCATTGAAGATTACCCCTACAAATTAGACACCATCATTAGAGATGGACAGTCAATCAGATATATACTCAAAGATTTAGTTTCTTTTCCACAAAAAGAGGAAATTGCAAGTTTCGGGTATGTAGGTTATGTCTATAGTAAGGCAGCTAAAGATGTGGTATTCTTCTTGCCTAAAGTGGTATTGACAGGCGAGCAGGATGAAACCAATGAGGCAGATACGATTTTTGGCGCATCACCTCAAAGTATCATAGACTTTGATAATGAGGCTATCAAGAGCCGATTTACAGAGCAACAAGGAAAGGATTATAAAGAATTTCTTTCTACTTTGGCTATTTGGATTTATCGGACTATTGCAGTTTATAAAGAAACAAATAACGATAATATTCTTGAATCGAAAGAACATCAGACAGAGAGCCGTGGAAAGAAGCAGAAACACAACACCTTGCTTGATGTGATTATAGCACTTCGTGATTTCAATCGTAACAATCAGGACTATTTCACCTTCATCTCCAAGAATCTCCACTCAGGTTACGAAAAGATTCATTGGTCGAAAACCATTTCACAGACCCAGGCTATAATACAAAAGGGAGTCCCTGTCTATACGAATCCTATTATTAAACGAAAGGTTCTCAATTTTGATGAAGAGCTGCTGGTTATATATTTCTCCATTTTGAAATACATTAGCCAGACACATGGTTTTACGTTTGACATCAACCTGAACTACAATCTTATCAGCTGTAGCAAGCTGAAGAGTCTCTATATCAACAAAAAGATGGGATGCAGAAAACTTAATCAGATAAAGTACAAGTATTTCTCTGACAAGGCATTGCGAATATGGGATTTGTGCTATGCTTTCTTTGATAGAGAGTATGAGATAGCAATGAATCACCATGCAGAGGACTATCTTCTTGCCAAGAACTTTGAGCATATCTTTGAGGTGATGATCGATGATCTTATCAGTGATAAGAAGCATCGACAGCTGCCTGAAGAACTTTCTAAACAAAAAGATGGCAAACTAGTTGACCATATTTTCATTGGAAACGGCTTGATAGAACAATCAGATATACCCGCTGAGTTGACCTATTACATTGGCGATAGTAAGTATTATAAGCGATTACAGAACGACCGGACCCAAATAAGCGAAAAGTCAGTTTATAAACAATATACCTATGCTCGCAACGTGATACAATGGAATATGAACCTCTTCTTGGGATTGGATAATAAGTCTGATTATGAGGTCCAACCAGTGTTACGTGATGAGCTAACGGAAGGTTATAATCCTATTCCTAACTTCTTCATCAGTGCCCGAATACCATACAAGTCGGATGATGAGAAGCAGAAGTATTTATCTTTTGACGAAAGTGCACTGAAGGCGCAACCCAATGGAGTGAAGCTAAACCGCCAATTTGAGAATCGTCTGTTCGACCGTGATACACTATTGCTTTGTCACTATGATGTAAACTTTCTTTACATCGTTTCTTTGTATAGTCGCCAAAATAAGAATAAGCAAAGCGCATGGCGAAGCTATGTTCGTAATGAGTTCCGAACGAAGATACAATCTACACTTAATGATTTGTATGAGTTCCGCACATTGCAACCAAAAGCTGGTAAGGACTGCTATCACTTTATAAAAGAGAATTTTCATCAGCTTAATGGCAAATTATATCGACCACATACGGATAGCAATTACCTTGTACTAGCATTGATGAAGAGTGAATCAGCCGTAGTGAAAAGGTTGTCAGGTTCAAAAACCCATTCGGAACTGCAAAAGAATAGGGATGTTGTAGCATCACTACAATCACATTTCTATGTAAGTGAGCCGTTTGAGTTAACTGCTCAAATGAGCATAGATAGCATATCTGATGTAGGGACACTGGAACGCATAGATGTTGCTTTGCCGGAAAATCAGAAAATGTTTGAAGAAAAAGTTCTAATTTTTGTTGAGATTCATAATTCAACGTGGGACAACATAGAAAAGTACAACTTTATCGCTATCAGCTTGGATATGGTCAAAGAGGCATTTACTGCTGTTCAGGAGTTTTCAGAGGCTAAATATATCTTATTAACCAATAGAGGTTCAGGGGATAAAGCCAAGAATAGAGTATATCAGATTGTCGAAAAGCCACAGGTTGTACCTTCAGTTAGCGAAGAACAAACACTTGCAAGGCATTATCATGAGTTAGCCAAGTCATCTATGACACCAGAAGAATATGAAGCGACAAAGGGCAAACCAGCAATCCACTTGCTATTTCAGCTTGGAGATGTTGTAAGCGACAATATGATGTCTGTTGACAGAGAAAAGGTTGAACGCACCAAATCGGAAAACAAAGATGTGAGAAGTCCGAGAATGTCAATCATCAAAGATATTATAGTGGATTGCGTATAGAAGCATTAATTCAGAATATTATGAAGATGACTTTTTTGTTTAGAAACGGAATGGACACAAAGCATACAATAAGTCTTTGGTAAACTCCGTATATATATAATAAAACCTTGAGATTGAACTTAACAATTTTATCTCAAGGTTTTCTATTGTAACCCATCATAACCCCGGCTTACAAGTTATTGTAATAAACAAAGGACAAACCCTAGAATACAAATATTCTAAGATTTGTCCTTTGTTTTTCACCTCTGTACCTCCTGCACATACTCTATAAAAGTCTTCAAAGACATAATCTTTGGCTGAAAGCTTTTATCAAAAGATCCGATATAAGATTCAGGAACGACAAGCTGAACTCTGCTGTCTTCCATCTCTTTCAGTTGATTCTTTGATATTCCCTGCTGGAGGGTGAAAAGATGTTTCACTTCAATTTTCTCAGCTTCTGTCAAAATCTGTCTCCAACGATCTTTGCAGGTTGTTTTAGCACCTAAACAGATAAGTTTATTTTTATCAAACATGATATTCTGGTATTCCGTTGATCCGGGAAACAGAAAATCCGGACGCTTGTTTAATTCCGTGCGGCCTTGTGTCTCGAATTTTAGCTGCGCATATCTGAACATCTCTGTAAGGTGGTTTTCCAATGCCTTACCAGCTCTGCTCTTACGTCTGTTTAATACGGAGTTGGCAAACATGATCAGCTCTTCAACGTTTGGGAACGGAGCTGAAAGTTTATATTGATACCGGATATTCTCGAAGGTCTTGAATAAGCTATATTCTGTATCGATCCATTCTAAAAGAACCTGATCCGTAGATTTTAGAATTTTGGCAGGGTCCAGTCTGTTTAATTGATTATAAACGGCTCTGGCCGTATCAGACATTTCGGCTGATGTAGGGAAATCTGTTTGACACAGATTAATAAAACGCATAAATTCCTGAGCCATTCTGTCTTGTATATTTACCGAGTTGTCTTTGGATATTAAGCGGTTAGTCAGATCAGACGTTAAATTGAACTCTGTAAAGAATGCTTCGATATCTATATCATGGCTTAATACAAACCCTTCGTATTGATCATCCTCTATATGCGCAAGAATAAGCAGATCACCAACGTTCTGTTCGCGCAGGAAAGGAAACCCTTTCCCGAATCGCGTCAGACGGTATTCATTTCTGCTACCCTTGCCATAGTATATAAAACGACTTTCTGTCTCAAAGTCATCTTGCCATTTTATTTTAATAAATCGATCTTTATTCTCTCCTTTTACTCCGAGAGTCTCAAACATCAGAGGAACAGTATCCTTCGGCATGTAAAAGCCAGCCTGGTGTGCACCTGTTTCACCTGCATCATTAGCTGAAATGAATTTACAGAATGCATTTTTAGATTGTTTGACCGAATTAATTGCTAAATCAATAATATGTTTTTCCATAGTAGTAAAGTTTATATCAGTGTTCTTCGTTTAATAGCGTTTGGACCAGATTCGTAGCAACCGCTTTGATTAGTGGTACAACCACAGAGTTTCCGCACTGTCTGTATCCCTGAAGATCCGAAACCGCATTGATAATATATTGTTCGGGATATCCCATTAAGCGTGTACATTCTTTAGGGGTCAGTCTTCTGGGATTAATCATTTCGCCATCCAGTCCTGTTTGAGGTATTAAGATTTCTGATCCGTCTTTGTAATATCTTGCACTAAGTGTTCTCGATATACCTTCCGGGTCAGCCATTCCAAAACCGAAGCCATTTCCGGCCGCTTTATGTTTGGCTGCATAATTTTGAAGATATTCCCATAATTTATCAGTCAAGGTGTATTTTGCATCCACCTCTGGATCCAATATTGTTTTTAATTTAGGTAATTCACCTTCAATATCCGGAAATTCAAAAGATGTCGTATCTCCAAAAAGGTCTTTTCTGAATCCAACGATAAATATACGTTCTCTGTTCTGTGGAACCAAATACTTACCGTTCATAACCTGGTAATGAATGGTATATCCCAACTCCCGGAGTGTATTAGAAATAACTCTGAATGTATTTCCTTTATCGTGAGATACAAGATTCTTTACATTTTCCAGAAAGAACGCTTTGGGTTGGTGCTTTTCAATGATTTCAGCAACATCAAAGAAAAGTGTTCCTTGTGCTTCATCCTTGAATCCATGTGCCCGACCTAAACTATTCTTTTTAGATACACCGGCTATTGAGAAAGGTTGACAAGGGAATCCTGCACAAAGTACATCGAACTGCCTTGGTATATATTGTTTAGTTTCTTGCTTAGTGATATCCCCGAATGGCATTTCTCCGAAGTTTGCAAAATAAGTCTTTTGCGCGAAAGAGTTCCATTCAGATGAGAACGTGCAGCGTCCGCCCAAACTTTGCATTGCCAGTCTGAATCCTCCCATCCCGGCAAAAAGATCTATGAATGTAAATTGGGAATTATCAGTAGGAGGGAACGGTACATTCATGACATCATCAAAAAGATTTCTCATTAATGATGAATCCATAATATCGTCTAAGTTATGAAAATCGAATCGATCCCGTAATATATCCTTTCCGGATGTCTCCAAATGTTCGTTATCAATTGAATTGAAATTTTGAAGATAATGTGATAATATAGCTAACTGATCTAAATCTTCCTGTTTTTTCAGATTAAAAGAAGATAGAGATGCATTATATAATGAATGCTTGTTTTTGTTCATATAAAAAATACAACCTGATTTCTTACAAAGATAATACCGTTTGGCAGATATCTACAAGGGTTAAACAGTATTTGTTTACTAATAGTAAACTTGTAATTTAATAATCAGCAAGAATAGCCTCTGTCGGGGTTATACGTTAAGATCAAATTTATTCATTGAAAAATAGAAGGATATCTATTTATAATAATCTGTTATTCAGTGATATAATTAAAATACTATCTGTATCTTTGTGATTATCAACTTTAAAGCTTACGACTATGAGTGATTATCAGCGAATACAAGATCGGAATGATCTGGAATGGCGTATTTCGGATCTTTTATCGGAATATCTGAAAGACAAATCAGTGTATGAGGACATTTTTTGTTTGCAAATTGATCCACGAACATTAGACGTAAAAATCACTCCTCAAAAAGAAGGGATAGAGAATTTATTTCCTCTGTCTGATTTTATCGGAAGCGCTGATAAAGAAATAGATTATGATCAGGTTTATGATGTTGCCTCCCGCTATGTGTTTGTGCGATAATCCCTCAAATAAAAAAGAAAAGCTCGTATACAATCCTTGTGTACGAGCTTTTCTTTTATAATCTCCTCCTGACTTAACTCGTCGACAACCATCCGCGAAGAAGCCTTAAAAAACGATGCCTGTCTGTCGTTTAGTTGCGGATGCGCGGATGCGGTTAATTACGAATTATGAATTATAAATTATGAATTATAAAAACTCTCTCTTAACTCCTGTAGGATATCTTAATCAGCGTAAGACCATGTATTTCGCTTTATTCAACCCATAAACTTAATTGAGGTGAGTCGTTTTTAAATTCGTGTTAAACGATGCTTTTACTTCTCCCTCTTTACCAAA
>DKPO01000008.1 GCA_002471225.1 Porphyromonadaceae bacterium UBA7332 | reverse complement strand
ATTATACTAAATAACTATCTCGTGCGGGTGTTTTTGACACATTAAAAAACGCTCTAAACCCTTTATACATAGTACTTTACGAGCTTTTTAGGTAAAAAAAGTGTACCTATTATATACTAATAGCTCTTTAATAGATTATATCTAATATTATACTTATAAATAATCATTCTATTATATTATACTCATATTTTACTATTAACATTTTTTATTGCCGTGAGACAATTAAAAATCAAACACTAAAACACTATATAGTAACACTTTATATAATCAATATATTTTTACAGCATTTTAGTGCGACGTACATCGCACTTTTTATTTACCCTGTAAAAATAGATAAACATCCCTCCGAATATATTATTTACACTTTACCGAAACTAATATACAGGCTTATAATTTTGACAAATAGTTATATATCTGCTTTTAAAACCACATATCATAATTAATTTATTAGCTCAACTTTACATCAGGAATTATATACTGAGAGCCATCAGTACTCTAGCAAGTCTTTGTTTATTTTATAAAATATTTATCTCAAAATTTTCATCATATCATAAAATAAATATCTTTGTACTACAATACTTTTAATTAAAATCTTACCTTTTAATCATGAATTTAAACAAAATCGCAGTGGGCTTATTGCTAACTGCATCAAGCGTTTCTGTTTTAAGCAGCTGTCAAAACAAAGGAACAAACGAATGTACTGCATCAAAAACAGTATGTACAGCGAATAAGACACCTTATCAAAAGAAATACACAAACGCTGATTATTACAAAGATGGAAAATTCCAACCGGAAGTAGCATTACAGGCTTATATTGAAATGTTTGATCATTATGGAGTACAATATAATGACTTCTTAAAAGAAAACATGTTTATCTCGGACTTCAATCAAGGAGACTTTGAGAATGTTGGTATGGCAGGTGTATTCTGGCAAAATAACCCAACTGCGGGATATGTTGGACACAATATCTACCTTCTACCAGGACAAGCAATCGTAGAACACGCACATATGGCAACTTCATTTCCGGCAAAAATGGAATCTTGGTATGTAGAACATGGTTCTGCTTATAACTTCGGAGTAGGTGAAGAAACACCAAATGCTCCTGTTTTGGCTGAAAGTCAAGCTAATTACAGAACTGTTAAAAATCACATCTTAATGAATGTTGGTGACACTGCATCATTAACAGCTATTGAAACTCCGCACTTCTTGATGGCCGGACCTAATGGTGCTGTCGTTTTAGAAACAGGAAACTATCATGACGGATCGGGATTGAAATTTACGAATCCGAGTGTTGAGTTTGTAGATGCACTAACAGAAATGAAAACAAAAGCTTTAGCATTAGAAAGCGAAAAGATATAAGCCCATATCTGTTTCTTTGCAAAAAGCCTTTCTTCCTTATAGAATAAGAGAAGAGAGGCTTTTTTTGTGAGTTATTATGTCACTTCGAAAAGATTCATTATGTTTGTAAATAATGTATCAGAAAAAATGAGATATACAAAGCACATATTGCATAATGGCATTCGTTTTCGTCGCTGGACCAGAAAACGTTATGCAACGTTTTGCAGCCTGGGGAAAGTAATTTCTATAGGTCACCTTCGTTATGGTATTGCAGAACAATCTTTATTAAAACAATATATTTTCGATAATACATTATTCATAGATAGTCGTTTAGATGATGATCTTGCGGATACCGAGTATGATTCTATTCTAAATATAGAGTCGACTTTAAATCTCAATATAAATACTCATTCAACAAATATATCAGGCAAAATATCAATATTTTGCCCTGACACTTTATTATATTTACCCATATCAAGAAGCGAATATAGCCCTTTACGAAAAGGATTATATTCGCTTCTTGCATAAATATCAAAACGCATGGATTTACAATTTGATCGCGAACACATTTGGCACCCGTATACTTCTATGACAAATCCGCTACCGGTATATCCGGTAGCAAGAGCTCAAGGAGTTGAGATTGAGTTAGAAACCGGAGAAACACTTATTGACGGTATGTCCTCGTGGTGGTGTGCTGTGCACGGATATAATCACCCCTATATAAATGATGCTTTAAAAGAGCAACTCCAATCAATGGCACATATAATGTTTGGCGGAATAACACATCAACCTGCCATTGAACTTGGAAAAAGATTAGTAAATATATTACCTCAGGGATTAGATCGAATATTCTTTGCAGACTCAGGATCTGTATCAGTTGAAGTTGCTTTAAAAATGGCAGTTCAATACGCCTATTCGAAAGGTGAAATAAATCGGACAAATATTATGACCGTTCGTTCTGGTTATCACGGAGATACCTGGAATGCCATGTCTGTCTGTGATCCTGTAACAGGAATGCACGGTATCTTTGGCACAGCCTTACCTAACCGGATATTCCTTCCAAAACCCGAAACTAAATTCGGAGAGGAATTGAATACTGATGATCGTCAATATCTGGATGATTATTTCGAAAAGCATCATAAAGAAACTGCCGCTTTTATCATTGAACCTATTGTACAAGGTGCCGGCGGTATGCATATTTATGGCGCATCTTACCTCGAATATCTGCGATTACTGTGTAACAAGTATGATATCCTTTTAATTTTTGATGAAATAGCGACAGGATTCGGACGAACAGGTAAGTTATTTGCAACTGAACATACGCAGATAAAACCAGATATCATGTGTATAGGCAAAGCTCTGACTGGCGGTACAATGACTTTGGCAGCAACGATTACAACTCAAAGCATTGCAGAACAAATATCACAAGGAATACCGGGATGCTTCATGCACGGTCCAACGTTTATGGCTAACCCTCTTGCTTGTGCTGCTGCTATTGCATCTACAGATTTATTATTACAATCTGATTGGAAAAAGAAGGTTGACAATATTGAAGAGCAACTAATAAGAGAATTATCACTTGCCAGTGAATTAGAGCAAGTGAAAGAAGTTCGCATATTAGGGGCTATTGGCGTAATTGAAATGCAAGAGCCCGTAAATATGGCTATAATTCAAAAGCAATTTGTCGATGCTGGTGTTTGGGTAAGACCATTCGGAACTTTAGTTTATATTATGCCTCCGTTTATCATTACCTCCGAACAATTAACAAAACTAACATCAGCCCTTATTCAAGTTGTTTCTAACACTAATAATATCGATAAGTGATGAAAGAGAAACTGGAACAAATAAAAACGAATGGTCAGTATCGATCATTACGCAGCAATACACAGGATGGAGCATACATTGTTTTACCCGATTCAAAAGAAATGCTTAACCTCTCATCTAATGACTATTTAGGTATAGCATCAAATAAAAAGCTGCAGGAAGAATTTTACCAGACAATCGCCGCTGAGTCTAATGCGTTACGCTTATCAGCCTCATCCTCCCGATTACTGACCGGAAACTTCTCAATATATGATAAATGTGAGCAATATCTTGGAGGGTTATACTCAAAAACAGCTTTAATTTTTAATAGTGGCTACCATGCTAACACCGGTATTTTACCGTCTCTGACAACAAACAAAGATTTGATTCTTGCAGACAAACTTGTTCATGCCAGCATTATAGACGGGATACGATTATCTTCTGCCGAGTGTATTCGTTTCAAACACAACGATATGCTTCAACTGGAACGTATACTAAAGGAAAGAGCTCATCTTTATGAGCATGTATGGATAGCAACCGAATCTATTTTTAGTATGGATGGAGATATTGCTGATTTACCTAAACTTGTTCAACTAAAGAAAGCCTATCCAAATGTGATGCTGTACATAGATGAAGCTCATGCTGTAGGTGTACGAGGAAAACGAGGTCTTGGTTTATGTGAAGAATTTAATATTGTCTCTGATATTGATTTTATCATTGGCACTTTTGGTAAGGCATTAGCTGGGATTGGTGCATATGTTATTTGCAAACCTGAATATAAAGAGTGGCTAATAAATACAATGCGGACTTTAATTTTCACGACGGCTTTGCCTCCTATCAATTTACATTGGAGCTTATTCATTCTAAAAAGGTTAGATTCTTTCGAAAAAGAACGAACTGAATTAAATAATTTAATCAGTCTTTTCCGGAAGAACGTCCATTTTGAAAATACAATCAGCCAAAGTCATATTATTCCATTTATGATAGGCGACTCGAAAAAAGCTGTAGAAAAATCTGAGGATCTTCAATCGAAAGGATATTTTGCTCTTGCCGTAAGGCCTCCTACGGTACCTCAAAATACATCAAGACTTAGACTATCTCTACGTTCTGATTTACCGATAGAAGAAATTAAAAAATTTCTTACTTTACTTGATTAAAATATGAACTATCATCACATAAAAACAGGGAATACATCTTTACATATCTTCTTTGCCGGATGGGGAATGGATGAACACCCTTTTACACATTTAGCTAACGACAAAGAAGATCTTTTGATTTGCTATGATTATACAGATTTAAGTTTTGATAAATCCTTGCTTAATGGATACAGGCACATTCGCCTCACGGCATGGTCGATGGGTGTTTGGGCTGCTGCTAAAGTTTTAGGTAATACGGATACTAATATAGAATATGCATTAGCTGTTAATGGGACACACACACCTGTCAATGATACAACCGGTATACCTCATTCTATATTTCATGCAACTTTGGATACTTTATCAGAACAAAGTCTAGCAAAGTTTAATCGCAGAATGTGTGGAAATAAGGATACTCTTGATTTTTATAATAGAAATGCATCTAAACGCAGTATAGAATCTTTAAGAAATGAATTAAAAGCAATTGGAGAAGCCTGCTCTTCTGAAACGCCTGTTTTAAAATGGGATAAAGTTATAGCTGGCGAGAGAGATTTAATCTTCCCCTATAAGAATCAGATAGCGGCATGGGGCCAATCAGTGGATATACTTTCAGTTAACGAGGCTCATTTTTTTGATTTCAAAATACTGAATCTTGCTTAGAACATAATTATGAATAAATTATTAATAGGAAAACGATTTGAAAAAGCAGCTATCTCTTACAATGAAGCAGCTATAGCTCAAGCTTATATCGCAGAATCCTTATGGAAGCTTATCCAACCCCATTTACCTGATACACCAATCTCAATCCTTGAGATTGGCTGCGGCACTGGTTTATTGACTAAGCAGTACATTAATTTGTCCGGATGTTCGTTTACAGTTAACGACTTATATAATTCCGAAAGTTATTTACCGCAGGATTATCCTATTTCTTTTATTCCGGGAGATGCTGAAAATATCGACTGGGATAAGGACAAATGGTCATTAATATTATCAGCCTCTACGGTACAATGGTTTACTGATATAACAGGATTCATTAAGCGAATAGCTAATTCAATTACAAAAGATGGAATCTTTGCATTCTCTACATTTGGAGATAATAATTACCAGGAATTCAACACACTAGACCACAAAGGCTTAAATTATCTTTCTATTGAGCAGATAAAGCAAGCTATTGGTTCTGAGTTTGAAATTCTGCATATGAGTGAAGAGTTAATTGAACTAGAGTTTGATTCTGTAAAAGATATATTCAGACATATCAAAGCAACAGGAGTTAGCGGGTGTAATACGAAAAGGTTAACACCTGGAGAATTAAAGGAGCTCGAGTCTAAATATCATTCTATGTGGACGAAACAAAACGGAAAGCTGTCTCTGACTTATCATCCGATATTCGTAATCTTACGTAAGAAACCGGATTAATACAATAAGGTGGTTGCTATGAGTCTGTCATAGCGATCACCTATTGATTTATAATAAACCAATACTAAATATTCATTACGTGTTTCATAATAATTTCCCTCTATCAGAGAGGTAGATCCTTTTTCACTATTCATCGGAACGTATAAATACATATAGTTATATAATCCCTCTTTAAGAAGTAATGATTGTCTATACGCTTTTAACTCGGGATCGTATTGCATCCGGCAACTCTCCTTAAAGCGATATTCAGACAATTCCCCAAATATATAAATACTGCCTTCCAGAAAAGGGTTATCATAATTCAATTTAAAATGGGTCAAATAATAATCTGCCTCCGTCTGATTATCCGAAGCATCCAGTGCTCTCACAATATACTTGCCATATTCATCACGTTCATATTTATAAGACTTATCCGCAGTCACCTTATCTTCATATAAAAATACATTATATCGATTGTATTTATAATCAATATGCTCGATCCCCATTCCTGCATATTGATGCGTAATCATTTCAAAACGATGAAACTGATTACCTGCTTCAAATATTAGATCCTTGCTATTAGCATAAACAATCTCACTATTATTCATATACAATGGATTAGTGATTTGTTTCTGATTATCTCTTCGCCCGTTTTGTTGTATTATGATCCTAATTTCACTTTGGGGATTAGAAACCCTGAAACCATCATTTTTCAAGCTGATTTTAAGCTGTTGATGCTTATCTTTATAATCATCCAAAGTTATTCCCGAAACACTTCCTGCTACTTCGACCCTCTCTTCCGTAACAAAAAAACAAGCACTTAGAGCTGGAATCCCGCTTTCAGAATCATAATCGTAAACATTTAAAACATAATTTCCCGAAATTAAGGGACACAACAAGTCATTAGGTAATAAAACGGAATAATGTACATAAGAAGTCAGTGTATTATATGAGCTTTCGCAATTATCGATATTCATTCGATTAAACCCATTTAAATATTCGCTTTCCGGTATAAGAGAAGTACTCCAATCCGCATTACAATGAGTGATCGTAAAGTATAATTGAGGTAAGTCAGTAACCAGAACATCAAATTCGACCGACAAAACATCATCCGAATTAAGGCGAATCACAGGCGGATTTCTCCAGTTATCATTCACCCGTATCTGTAAAGATGCATAACGCTCATCAAAAATTTTTGTTTCTGCTTTATTGACTCCCAAAGCTGGATATATCGAAACGCAGATAAAGTATAATATGAATAATAAATATCTCATTGATGGTTTAATTTCTATACAATACAAAGAAACAATAATATTTGCGTAGATTAGATATATATATTGAACGATTTATACCCATCCGTGGTTATTTCCATAGAATAAATTCAGAAAGCTTCAGAGCAGAGAGCAATATAAGGATATTTTTGTTAACTTTGCAGCTGAAAACAGTAGGACGGTTTGTCGCTGGACACACTTCGGTGTTGTAAAGAGGAAAGTCCGGGCTACATAGAGCACCATATTTCTTAATGGGAAGCTGTTCGTGAGGGCAGAGTAGTGTAACAGAAAATTACCGCCGCTTTTCGGAGCGGTAAGGGTGAAAAGGTGAGGTAAGAGCTCACCGGTCTTATTGGCAACAATGAGAGCCGTACATCTTATGGGTAGCAAGTTCATGTATATCGACGCAGTAGGACTGCTCGTCCGATGTCGAGGGGTAGAACGCTAGAGCTCCGGAGTGATCCGGAGAGTAGATAAATGACAAACACTCTTTGATTAATTCAATCGGCAGATTTCGGTCTGAAGATTCGGTTTTTCGAATAAAGAGTACAGAACCCGGCTTATAGACCTACTGTTTTTATTTTTCTTTTCTGAAACGTTCTGAATCATTCATTACCAATTAACCAATACGTTTCAATAAACATCTCCAAATATGGGACATTTTTTTATCGTCATAAAACAAGCTATAATAAGAACATGGCAGTTTCTGACATATGATATCTGGAGAATAACCGAAAATGAATTCAATTCCTTCGGAGCCTTTCTCATCGTATCGTTGAAAGCTTTACTAATGTCCATAAATAGATTTATTAATGACAGACTATCTTCAAAAGCTTCAGCACTGACATATAGCACATTATTAGCTATTGTTCCTACATTAGCCCTTTTATTTTCTATCGCTAAAGGGTTTAACTCACGAACTATCATAGAAAGTCAATTATTAAGCTCCTTTCCGGGACAACAAGAAATACTATTAAAAGCATTAACTTTTGTAGATAATTATTTAAGTCAGGCACAAGGTGGATTATTTGTTGGCTTGGGTATCGTTTTATTACTATGGACTGTCTTAAGCCTTATTGGAAACATTGAAAGTGCATTTAATGAAATTTGGTATGTAAAAAAAGGACGAAGTATTTACAGGCAAATAACAGATTACTTTTCATTAATACTGCTTATTCCACTTTTTATGGTTTTCTCAAGTGGTTTGACTTTGTTCATTACCACTTTTGCCAGTAATAGTAATTATGCACACTTACTGTCTCCTCTGGCCTCAGCTATCTTTGCGGTATTACCTTTTTTCGTGACATGCACAGCTTTTACATTCATATATGTTTATATACCAAATACACATGTCAAACTGAAATATGCAATAATACCCGGCTTAATCAGCGGAATAGCTTTTCAGATATTTCAATATTTTTATATCAGTGGACAAATATGGGTATCTAAATACAATGCTATTTATGGTAGTTTTGCAGCACTTCCACTTTTGCTACTTTGGCTGCAAATATCATGGATCATTTGTCTCTACGGAGCAGCTCTTACAAACGCAGCTCAAAATGCCCGCAATTACAGTTTCGAGAAAGAAACCAAAACAATCAGCCGCCGTTATAAGGATTTCGTTACTCTGGTAGTCGTATCAATGATTGTCCGACAGTTTATCAAACAAGACAGACCATACAGTTCGGATGACATTTCTTTTGAAGGAGAAATACCTACCAGCCTGACTAAACAGATCTTATACGAATTGGGCGAAATAGGGATCATCATTGAAGTTTACAATGAACAGACCCGAATGCACGTATATCAACCTGCATTTGATGTACACTTAATGACTGTCGGTGATTTGTTTGATCGAATCGGCCGCGAAGGTTCTGAAAATTTCAACATTGATAAAAACAAAAGATTCTCGGCAGCTTGGCACACAATGAAGGAAGCACGAGCTTATATGTCAGAAAAGATGCAAAATGTACGGATTATGGATCTTCCAATTCCGCCAAAACCTGAACAACCCAAAACGACGGTAAAACATAGCCTGTTCAAATGGGTGCAGATAAATAAATAAAAAAAGAGCTCATAGTTAACTATGAGCTCTTTTTTATTTATTGGAATATCTATTTTTTAAAGAATGATACAATCCATAAAAGTACGATAGCACCAACAACAGAAGTTATCAAACTACCAATTATACTTGTAGAAGCAAATCCAAAGAGACCGAATATCCATCCACCTAAAATACCACCGACAACACCAACGATTAGATTAACAACTAATCCAAAACCGCCACCTCTCATAATCTTTCCAGCTATAAAACCAGCAAGAATACCTATAATAATAAAAAGTATCCAACTCATGATATTCATTATTTAGTTATTAATTATATATCAAATAACAAGTTGAATTCAAAATAGTTTTGTCTTCATATAACAATAAAGACAGTAGCCCTAAACAAAAAAACGGAAACTTAAATAAGCTTCCGTTTTTTATATATTGTATGTTTAATGATTCATTTTCGCTATTAACGATTCTGCACAACGCTCTCCATCAATAGCCGCAGAAACGATACCTCCTGCGTATCCGGCTCCTTCTCCACATGGATAAAGATCTTTTATAACGATATGTTCTAAAGTCTCTCTATCACGAGGAATGCGGACAGGTGCAGAAGTTCGGCTTTCAACACCTATCATCAAAGCTTCGTTCGTCATAAATCCGCGTGAGACCTTTCCAAAGTGCTTAAAGGCTTCTCCTAAACGATTTGTAACGAAATCTGGCATCCAGAAATGAAGAGGTGACGAAATAACACCTGGAGCATATGACGTTTCCGGCAATGAACCCGACACACGCTTCTTAATAAAATCCTCCATTCTTTGTGCTGGAGCTGATTGTTTCATTCCTGCATTTTGCCAACAATTACGCTCTAACTCTTCTTGAAAATGCATAATATCCAACACGGAGTGTTCATCTCTATTTGGTAAATCTTCAGGACGTATTTCTACAACCATACCCGAATTAGCCCAACGAGATCCTCGAGAAGAAGATGACATACCATTCACTACTACTTGCTCAGGTCCGCTAGCTGCTGGAACAATTACACCACCGGGACACATACAGAAGCTATATACTCCGCGTCCCTGAACCTGTGTAACAAAACTATATTCAGCAGCTGGCAAATATTCACCTCTGCCTTGTGGCGAATGATATTGAATTTGATCTATTAATTCTTGAGGATGTTCCAAACGCACTCCAACTGCAATGCCTTTAGCCTCTATCTCGATTTCTTTTTCTGCCAGGTATCTGTAAACATCTCTCGCAGAATGTCCTGTCGCGAGTATAACCGGACCGACAAACTCCCGGCCATCATGTGTACGAACACCTTTAACTATATCTCGTTCAATAATTAAACTATCCATTCGACACTCGAAATGAACCTCTCCTCCTGATTTAATAATTTGCTCACGCATATTAGCAATCACTTTAGGAAGTTTATCGGTACCAATGTGGGGATGCGCATCCGCCAGAATTGATGTTGAGGCTCCGTGCTGACACAAAATATTTAAAATACGGTCAACTGAACCTCTTTTTTTACTACGCGTATATAGCTTTCCATCAGAAAATGCTCCTGCTCCACCCTCACCAAAACTATAATTGGATTCCGGATTAACGGCATGCTCACGGCTGATTAACGCTATATCTCTTTTTCTATCCGCAACATTCTTACCACGTTCAATCACTACCGGTCTTAAACCACCTTCGATTAAGCGCAATGCAGCAAATAGTCCGGCAGGTCCTGCACCCACAACAATAACCTGAGGTTTATAAGCGACATCCGGATAAAGTATTTCACTATACTCATTCTCTGTAGGTAGTTCATTAATAAATACAGCTACCTTTAAATTAATAAGCACTGTCCTTTGTCTTGCATCAATAGATCTTTTGATTACACGTACAGCCTTTATATCTTGTTCCTTAATAGCATATTCTAGAGCAATAAAATGCTTTAACTCTTGCTCTGAAGCAGCTATTTTCGGAAGTACCCTTAATTGATATTCTTGAATCATTTAAATATATATAATTGATTTACTCACAAATATAACTTATTATTTCTGATCTACTGCTACGGATATTATAAGTTTAATACTGCAAAATAAAAAAGGGTTCTTCAGAATATAATGTTTCTGAAGAACCCTTTTTTATTTTAAAGCAATCTCAATTATTTTGCTTCCCAACCTAAAGCACTAGCTCCAAGTACTGCAGCATCACTTTCTTTAAGTTCTGAGAATAATAATTTGATCTTGTTTTTGTAAATTGCTAATAGATTTCTTTCCATACTCTCGCGAATAGGTTTCATAATCATATCACCTGAACGAGCTAAACCACCGAATAAGATGATCGCTTCAGGACGAGAAAATGCAACAAAATCAGCGAAAGCTTCACCAAGAATATTTCCTGTAAATTCAAAGATTTCCGATGCTAATTTATCGCCTTTAACAGCTGCATCAAAAACATCTTTAGAAGTAATCTCCTGAATTGGAATACGACGTAGTTCAGAATCCTCTTTTCTTATTTCCAAGAATTCACGAGCTGTACGAGCAACACCTGTAGCTGAAGTATAAGCTTCCAAACATCCTGTACGACCACAACCACACAAACGACCATTTGAACGACGAACAATAACATGTCCAAGCTCTCCTGCGAAACTATCATGACCATAAATCAACTGACCATTAGCAACGATACCGCTACCTACTCCAGTACCTAAAGTAATCATAATAAAATCTTTCATTCCGCGTGCAGCACCATAAGTCATTTCACCAATAGCAGCAGCATTAGCATCATTCGTTAATGATACAGGAACACCGATACGCTCAGAAATCATTTTAGCAAGATGAATAACACCTTTCCAAGGTAAATTTGGAGCGAACTCAATTGTACCGTTAAAGAAGTTACCGTTTGGAGCTCCTACACCGATACCTTTAATTTTATCAACACCACCAACTTCATTTATAAGAGCTGTCAAATGTTTACACAATTCATCCACATACTCTTCAATGATTAAATATTTTTGAGTTTTGATCGAATCACTGCCAATTATTGAACCGCGAGCATCAACAATACCCATTACTGTATTAGTACCACCTATATCGATACCTACTACATAAGGCTTAACCATGTAAGAAAATATTTTTTAGTTAATAATTCAATTGAGTTTTTATTTTGGCAAATATAAAGTAATATTTTGTTCGTCCAATGGAGTTTCGGAAAAAAGTTTAGTTGTTGTTATCGTTTTTATTTTGTACATTTGTAATAATCAAGCACTAGATGTGTCTTAAAACAAGTATTTATTTTAATAATTAATTCTAAAAACCGAATTCGGTTAAACAAACAAACTATTTTTCATATGAAGAAAGTCATCTATTTTTCCTTGTGTTTAATCCTTGGCTTAATCGCGTCACAAGCGCTACCCTTTTATCTAAACCAATCATCCTACAAACCAATTGTAGATACGCTTCTTTATGTCTGCTTATCATTTATTATGATCAATGTAGGTAGAGAGTTTAAAATTGATAAGACAAAAGTTAGTAGTTATACTGCCGATTATTTCATTGCAATGGCAACTGCTGCCCTGCCCTGGATTTTTACTTGTGTCTATTTTATGATCTTACTACCGTCCGAATATCTTACTAATTGGGATGCATGGAAAGAGAATCTTTTATTAAGTCGTTTTGCGGCACCAACGTCAGCAGGTATCTTGTTTACAATGCTTGCAGCTGCAGGACTGAAACAGCAATGGATTTATAAGAAGATTCAGGTACTAGCTATCTTTGACGATTTAGATACTATCCTCCTGATGATACCTTTACAGGTTATGATGGTTGGATTCAAATGGCAGTTATTCGTAATTGTTTTCGTCGTAACACTATTATTGTGGATCGGATGGAAATATATGGGACGATTAAACATTGGACAAACTTGGAAGCATATCCTCGCTTATGGAGCTGTAATTTACGGTATCACTGCCGTTGTATACTCTGTAACAAAACACTTCTTCGGTGTCGATGAAGGTATACATATTGAAGTATTGCTTCCGGCATTTATTTTTGGTATGATCATGAAAGAACATCATATCGTATCAAATGAAGAAATACGTGTTCACAACCTTGTTTCTTATTTTTTCATGTTCCTTGTTGGATCAAGTATGCCTTTATTCATTGGTGCTATCACACCAGAAGGCACAAGTATTATTTCAAAAGCATTGCCTAACATGAGCTGGGGGGCTATTATTCTGAACGTAATATTAGTAACCGCTTTATCAAACGTTGGTAAAATGGTACCTGTATTATTTTACCGGGACAGAGCTTTTAAAGAAAGACTTGCATTATCTATTGGTATGTTTACCCGCGGAGAAGTAGGTGCTGCAATTATCTTCCTTGCTTTAGGCTATAATTTAGGTGGACCATTATTAATTATCTCCACACTAACTATTGCGCTGAACCTGATCCTGACCGGATTCTTCATTATGCTTTCCCGCAGTCTTGCTTTAAGCGTATATGGCAAACAAGAAATCTCTAAAGGTGAAGATATTATAATGTAAAATCTATAATTTAATATTTGAAAAGCAGTTAATCTTAATAGGATTAACTGCTTTTTCTATCTAAATATCCAACCACTTACACTTAAGACCTAAACTTGATTATAAATAAAAACGCATCTGTCAAGAGAATACTCTTAAACAGATGCGTTTTTTATTATGCCATAAACTCCTTTATTGTATTTAAAATACCTTGCTCATCATATCCACAAATACTCTGCAATTCCGGAATAGTACCGTGAGTAACAAATGAATTAGGAATACCTAAACGTTTAACCTTAGGAGAATATCCGTTTTCACTGAAGAATTCAATAACAGCTGTTCCCAAGCCTCCTGCAATAACTCCATCTTCGACAGTAATAATTTTCTTAAAATTCTTACCTGCATAATGAAGCAATTCCTCATCAATAGGTTTTAAGAATATCATATCTGCAACAGCTACAGAGATACCCTCTTCTCGGGCTTTTTTAGCTGCCTCTAAAGCCGCATTCCCAATATGACCGAGAGAGATAATCAACAAATCGGAGCCCTCATTTATCAATTGTCCTTTCCCTATTTGCAACGCAGACATTGGAGATTCCCAATCAACCTTAACTCCCCGACCCCTTGGATAGCGAATCATAAATGGTCCCATATCTTTTTGCTGAGCAGTAAACATTAAGTTTCTTAACATATGCTCATTAAGTGGCGCAGAGATTATCAAATTAGGGATTGGCCGAAAAGCTGCTAAATCGAATGCCCCATGATGAGTCGGGCCATCTTCTCCTACGACACCTGCTCTATCTAAACAAAACACTACATTCAGATTTTGTAACGCGATATCATGTATTACATTATCATATGCTCTTTGCATAAAAGAAGAGTATATATTACAAAACGGAAGTTTACCTTGCGCTGCCAGTCCTCCGGAGA
The DNA here is from genome assembly GCA_002471225.1 of Porphyromonadaceae bacterium UBA7332. Lineage (GTDB taxonomy): Bacteria > Bacteroidota > Bacteroidia > Bacteroidales > UBA7332 > UBA7332. Next base: position 81,942 of record DKPO01000008.1, on the reverse strand, counting down.
AAGTTACCGCGTGCCCCTCAGCAATACCTACATCAAATGCTCTCGAAGGAAACTCTTTCATCATATATGTCATCGAGCATCCTGTAGGCATAGCAGGTGTTATACCTACAATTGAATCATTTTGCTTTGCAAGCTCAACCAATGTATGCCCAAACACATCTTGATACAATGGAGGTTGAAGTTCTGAAACATTTGCGATACGTTGTCCTGTTTCTTTATCAAACTTACCTGGCGCATGCCAAATAGTTGCCTCTTGCTCCGCAGGAGTATATCCCTTACCTTTAGTCGTTTTTATATGCAAAATTTTAGGACCGTCCATCTGTTTAAGGTCTTCTAAAACTCGAATCATACCTGTCACATCATTTCCATTTACAGGTCCGAAATAACGAATATTAAGGCCTTCAAAAAAGTTATTCTGCTGTGTAAGGAAAGATTTCAAACTATTATTTAATCTTGTAATAGCACCTTTCTTTCCTTCTTTCAAAATATTTTGACGACAAAGGAATCGATATAATTTCCCGCGAAATTTATTATACGTTTTAGACGTTGTCAGACCGACCAGATACTTACTTATCCCTCCAACATTATTATCAATCGCCATATCATTATCATTAAGGATAATCAATAAATTATTGGGATTGATACATGCATTATTCAAACCTTCGAAGGCAAGACCTCCAGTCATTGATCCATCACCAATAATAGCGACAAATGACCGATCTCTGTCTTCATCCAATCTGGAAGCAACAGCCATTCCTAAAGCTGCTGAAATAGAAGTTGATGCATGACCTACTGTAAAGGCATCATATTCACTCTCATTTATGGAAGGAAAACCACTTAAGCCATTTAGCTTGCGCTTGGTATGAAATTTATCTTTTCGACCAGTCAGTATTTTATGGCTATAAGCCTGATGACCAACATCCCACACAAGTTTATCATGCGGTGTATTGAACACATAATGAAGCGCAACCGTCAATTCAATTACACCCAGGCTCGATGCGAAGTGACCCGGATTATGAGATAAATCATCTATCAGAAATTGACGTAATTCATGACAAAGCAGCTCTAACTCTTCCTGTTGGAGCGAACGTAAATCTGATGGATAGTTAATCTTAGATAATATAGAGTAATTCATTCTTCTTTTTAATTTAAAACTTATCAATGCACAAACATCGATGAATTGGGGTATTTGACTTACTTAAGTCATTTAATCGAAACACAAAATTAGAGTATTTTTTTTGAATCACTACTATAAATACGAGTGATATTAAATATCGCTAACGAGCCATATTATCTGGAAATATAGCATTTTATTGCTAATTATTAATGAGTCTATAATTTATAATCGAAAACAAAGCCATAAAATACCAGTATGTGAATTAATTTGACAGTTTTACAAAAAAAACATATCAGAATATTTTTTTTATCTCATGAAAATTTAGATATTTGAGCATTCGTAACTGTAATGCATTTTTATTAACATTAAAGATAGTCTATGGAATTTAATTCGGACAATGTAAAGAAAGATCAAGAAATCGTTTATTCTAGATCTGTGAAGGCGGGCAAAAGAATTTATTATCTGGATGTGAAACGCAACAGAATAAATGAACTCTTTTTATGTATAACCGAGAGTAAGAAAATAGTAAAGAGTGAAGGGGATCAACAACAAGTTCAATTTGAAAAACACAAAATCTTCCTTTACAAAGAGGACTTTAAAAAATTTGCAGATGGCTTAAATGAAGTTATATCATTTATTGAGCAAGAAAACGGAACTCAAAAAAGACCGGAAAATGACACACTTCTACATGAAAGTAAAGAGCAAACAGATAATCATTTTTTCAAGTTAAACTTTGAAGAAATTGAAATCTAAGTACTCAGGTATAAAAAAAGCAGAGGGTTCTCTTTACAGAACCCTCTGCTTTTTTATTAATAACCGGATAAAAAAAGAATAGGATATCTGCTTAATACAAATATCCTATTATGCTTTTCGAATAATGTGTTGATTTAAGATTCTAAAGGAATTAGGTTAATCATTTTCATCAGGATTAATGACGTTCATTTCACCAAACGTCGCATCCTCATTATCTATATTATTTACAGATTTCAAATCCAATATTTTCACATAGAGAAGGGCATAATACATATGAGCCCATGCAAATACAACAACGACTCCGATAATTAATGCCAGCAAGCCCAGAAATGAAGCGAACATCACAATTACACAGCTTAGAAATATAAAACCACGATAGCCTTTGCTTAATTGATAACTGTGTTTTAAAGCCTTAAGTGGCCCCATGTTCTTATCTATTATTAAATATGGTATAAATGCCATAGTTGAAATTAATACTACTGTTACAATTATCAACAAAAGCACACACAAAACAAACAAATTAAATATACCCGTAGGTACTATAGGGAAATAGCCTAAACGCTCTATAGCTACCATAGGTATCACACAAATCATTATAGGTAACATCAAACAAATTGATGATAAAATATAATTAAAGAATTGCTTTAAACTTGGTAATATCTCTAAAAATCCCGGATCATTACCTCGCACAACCTTTAATGAGAATTTAATAATCGCCAATAACATAAAAGCCTGAATCAGTGATGTTATAATCTGCGTTATATATAAAACAGACTTAGACTCTATAAATGTCGTCAACAAAGAAATCGTAATTGATACCACCATGGTAAAAAAAATCAAACCTAGCAGGATCAATATATTATCTTTTAAAAGACCAAATGAGTCCTTTAACATCTGGTTCAACGTTATTTTATTATTCATATAATTAGACTTTTAACTTATTAGCAATTGTTTTTCTTCAACAATCTTTCTGATATTCATTAATGCGTATCTCATTCTTCCAAGAGAAGTATTAATACTTACTCCTGTAATCTCAGCGATTTCTTTAAAACTCAAATTTTTATAAAACCTAAGCAAAACAACTTCCCGCTGACTCTGAGGCAAATTATAAATTAATTGCTTCAATAATTGTTTTGTCTGACCTTCAATCATAATTTCTTCTTTACTCATATCAACATAGTGAGAAGAAAAAAGAAATATTTGCTCTTCTGATAAAGAGGACGATTCGTTTGAATTATTATTCTGTCTGAAGTAATCTATTACGATATTATGCGATAAACGAAGAATCCAACTTCCGAATTTACCGGAATCAACATATTTACCAGCTTTTATTTTAAGAACTGCTTTCAGAAATGTTTCCTGACATAAATCATCTGCTAATTCCGCATTACTGGTCATATATAATATATTACTGTAAATCTTATCTCTGTACTTATTGACAATAATGTCAAATGCTTTATTATCGCCTAAAACAAAGCGATCGATTAACTCGATTTCTGAACTATTAATTAACGTGTGACTCATAGCACTTAAGATTATATTAGAGTAAAATTATCCCATAGGCAATTTTCATTTATTAGTTTTTACACATGCAAATAAAGTAATTTATTTCTTTATATATGCAAAGAATATGAGTATTTTTTTGAATTTAACAGATAAATGTAAAAATACAACCAGCAAACCGTCTATTACACGACTATTATTCAAAAAAAACTTCCTGAAAGCTTTATAAAGCTTTCAGGAAGTTAAACATTGCGCGATACGTAGAATCGCGAGCAGATTGTTTAGATAAGATTAAATCGTGTAATCCATCAGGAATAGTTACCAGATCAACCTGTTTTCCTAACTTTCTACCATATTTCTCTATATCATTGACATCTAATACAGCATCTGAATTTGTATAATTGATCGTAAATTGACTATCATTCGTTGATTTATCCGAATGCATAACAAGAACCGGTACAGGAATATCCAATCCTTTATGAACTTGCATCTGGCCTTTATATATGGCACTTAACCAACTTAACGTCAAGGGTGGGGATTGCATCAACTTTTTGTTCTTATCGTACTCCCACTCTCCTTTATATTCTTTCAATAAACTCTCACCATAGGCCGTATTCAATCCTTGATTTATCGTCCAATCGGGAAACCATTTCGCAAAAAAGGAAACAATAGGCAATAATATCTTCTCTTTAAACCAACTTTGATTTTGATCTAAGAACGGACTATTAAGTATGACTCCTTTAACCGGCTCATCATCTCTCTTGGCTTGGGCATATAATGAAGATATTAATCCTCCTGTCGAATGCCCCATCAGATAAATATCCTTATTCCCTTCATTGCGAATAATCATTAAAGCAGTATCGATATCGGGGAAATATTCAGATAAATCTCTGACATTAAACCGTACTTGATTCAAAAGAAAAGAACGACCGTATTTTCTTAAATCAAGCGCATAGAAATTATACCCGGCTGAATCAAATTTTGCAGCCATTTCTTTTTGAAAGAAATAATCATTAAATCCATGAATATAAAGGATTGCTTTATCCGAGATAGTATCTGCAGGGCTTTTTATTAAAGTACAGACTACTTCGCCTTCATAATCTTCAGGCATCTCTATTGTCCTCTTCACAAATTTGCCTCCCAATTCATCTTTCGAATACTGAGCTGAAGTTGGTAAAACTATCAAAGTAAAAAGGGAAGATATTAGCAGGATTCTTAATTTCATATCAAGCTTCTATATTATCAATTATCGATTGAACTTCTTCATCTGTTTCATGAAGTATTTTCTTACAGATCTTCAGCAGCTCATGAGCTCTCATCACTGAATTTTTCAACTGATCAATTTCTATTTTATTATTCTGAATTGAATCTATAATCATATTCAGCTCTGACATTGCATCAGCATAAGTAATTTTCTTTGCCATATTTATCTTAAATCTATAACTTCTATATCGGGATATTTAGATGTATCAAATTTGAACTGTGAATCGGAAAACATTTGCTTTGTTTGATAATTCATTATTGAAATCTGACTTGTAACTCCATTTGTATTTTCAACCTGTAAGCTCCTTATGCGCCCCGTTTTCTGATCAATAAAAATCGTTAGTTTAGAGATACCGCCTTTGCTGTTTAGGGGAGTTAATACAACTTCATCACACGCTGAACCATTAAGAACAGTGCTCCCTTTTACCTTTGATCTGAATCCTTTTTTATAATACTTAAAAAAACTAGCAGGATTTATTGCTGATAATTCATCTTCAGTAGGCTTTGTCAAATTAACTTCATCGCTATTCGCAAGCAAAACCCATTGGTTATTTCCGTCATACCATACTTTTAAATCACTACCGTCTAAGTAAAATTTAGATCCATCCATTAAAACTGTACCTTTCATTGTTTCTGCATTTCCGCCACGTTGCGAAATGGTTTTAGCAATAAAATCAGCCTTTACAGCACCCTCCGATAAATAAACTTTTTCAGCTTTCTTTAAAATATCATCAGCTGAGCGTTGTGCAAAACAGCTCAAAGAGACAAAAAGAAAAAAACTTAGAAATATAATTTTATGTTTCATATACTATTTCAAATTATTCAAGACCATTTCTAAATGAGTTTCATCCATTACCAAAACCTGACGAGCCTTGCTCCCTTCAAACGGACCTACAATACCTGCTGCCTCCAATTGATCCATAATACGCCCGGCTCTGTTATAACCTAAAGACATTTTACGCTGAAGCAACGATGTCGAACCTTGCTGATTAGCAACAATCAAACGAGCTGCATCTTCAAACAACGGATCCTTGTCACTCATATCAATCGCTCCGATACCACCTTCACTCGTATCTCCTTCATATTCAGGAAGCAAAAAGGCCGTAGGATAACCTTGTTGATTTCCAATAAATTCAACCACCTCTTCAACCTCCGGAGTATCAACAAATGCACATTGTACACGACTAAGTTCACTACCCTGAGAAAATAATAAATCTCCCCGTCCTATTAACTGATTAGCACCCGGACAATCTAAAATTGTACGAGAGTCGATCATAGAAGAAACACGGAAAGCAACACGAGCCGGGAAGTTTGCTTTAATTGTTCCGGTAATAATATTCGTTGATGGTCTTTGTGTCGCAATTACCATATGTATACCAACAGCACGGGCTAATTGTGCTATTCGGGCGATCGGTAACTCAACTTCCTTACCTGCTGTCATTATCAAGTCACCAAACTCATCTATAATAACTACAATATAAGGCATGTATTTATGCCCATTTTCAGGATTTAATTTTCGGGCTACGAATTTTGCATTATACTCCTTTATATTGCGTGTATGAGCTTTTTTAAGTAAGTCATAACGTGTATCCATTTCTCGGGTAATAGAGTTAAGCGTCTGAACGACTTTAGTAACATCCGTTATTATAGCCTCTTCCGCATCCGGTAATTTAGCCAAAAAATGCTTTTCTATTAATGAATAGATATTAAACTCTACCTTTTTCGGATCTACCAAAACAAATTTTAATTGAGATGGATGCTTTTTATATAATAATGAAGTTATGATTGCATTAAGACCAACTGACTTACCCTGCCCTGTAGCGCCGGCAACTAGCACGTGAGGCATTTTACATAAATCAATCATAAAGATCTCATTCGTAATGGTTTTCCCCAAAGCTATCGGTAAATCATATTTACTTTCATTAAACTTTTTTGAAGCCAGGATGGATTGCATAGATACAATCTGAGGGTTTTTATTTGGTACTTCAATACCTACGGTTCCCTTTCCTGGTATTGGTGCTATAATACGAATTCCCAATGCAGCCAAACTTAATGCAATATCATCTTCCAGATTACGAATTTTTGAAATTCTGATTCCTGGTGCAGGAACAATTTCATATAAGGTAATTGTAGGTCCGACAGTTGCTTTTATACTACTGATTGTTATTCCATAATGCTCCAGAGTTTCCCGGATTCGACGAATATTTGTATTTTGCTCTTCTTCATTAACAGCCATTTCCGAATCATCATATTTTCTCAATAACTCCGGAGATGGGTATTTATAACGAGACAAATCTAATGTTGGATCATAATCTTGCATTTCAGATCCATCGTATTCTTCACTTTCCTCCGAATATCCAGCTTGTATTTGAACATTAGGCTCTATAACAGACGCTTTTTGTGATACCTTTGCTGATGGAGTCAGACCTTCAATGACAGTTGGTAAAACGTCAAAATCATCTTCTTCATAAAAATCATTATCCTTTGTTTCCACTGAATCGAATTGCTCTTCCTGAGCAGCAAAACACTCTTCAGGTACCGGCTCTGATACGATTTCATCGACAACTTCTTTTTTGGAAGGGATAGTAACTACACTCTCCCGAACCTCTTCTGTTTCAAATGATGATTCACTATTAAATTCTTTTGATTCAATTGTATCATTCGCTTTATTCTTTTTCCACTTCAGACGGATAAAAAAGATTGAACGTATTTTATCCAAAACTTTACGATTGCGCAAGGCCGCCAAAAACACAGATACACCCAAAATCAGAAGAATTGTACCTGGTAAGCCTAAAAATAGGCGTAGCTTATCCATAATCCATAATCCATGAGCTCCGCCTAAGAACAGAAATGTGGAAGATTTGAAAGGCAACATAACCAAGGCCAAAACTACAGAACCCCATATCATAGCAACGACAGACCAAATAAGATTCGAGTACTTAGACATACTTTTAATCTTCATTTGATCCAGAGCTACCTGAAATATGAAGTATAAAATAAAGAATACAGAAATCCCGAATCCCTGATTAATCAGATATTCGGAGAAGTATGCACCAAAAGCACCTGTCCAGTTTGTTATCTCATGAGGAGCTCCTATTATATCCGATAAATTTCTATTCAAAATAAAACTTTGATCATAATCTCCTGTAAAAAAGAAAGATATAAATGCAAAGAATAGAAAAATAGAAAACAACAAAAGAAATAACCCCAAAAAGAAGTGAGTCATCTCGCTTTGAAGAAAAAGAATAAATTTATTTGGTTTTCCTTTTTTTACTTCTGTATTTTTTTTTGCCATATGGTTTTATAATATTGTATCTTAATATATAGTATAGCAAATATAATAAGTTTTTACACTTATAATATATAGCACCGGATTTTATTGATTTTAATATTTGAAATCAATAAAGCCAACTCTGGAATAATGGCGACAATAAAGCCGTAATTACACCTGTAACGCCAATCGCCAATCCACTAATAGCACCTTCTAAAGATCCTAGCTCAATAGCCTTCATTGTACCGATTGCATGCGCAGAAGAGCCTAGAGCCAATCCTTTTGCGATACGATCGGAAACACGTAATATTTTAAACAGCGGCACAGCTATAATGTTTCCTAAAATCCCCGTGATAACAACAGAAACAGCTGTTAAAGCCTCTATCCCACCCATCTGTTTACTCAAACTTAGTGCTATAGGCGTAGTCACAGATTTAGGTATTAAAGAACTTATCACATTTAAATCTGCATGAAATGTTTTACAAATAAGTACTATCGACAATATACTGATAAAAGATCCCGTTACTATTGAAACTAAAATAGATTTATAGTTTGCTTTAATTGTATCAATCTGCTCATAAAGCATTACGCCTAATGCAACAACAGTAGGACCTAAAAAGAACTGAATCATTTTAGTTCCTTTATTAAATGTTTCATAAGGCGTATTGCTTATCTGAAGAACAATAATAATAAGGATCATCGCTATAAGCAATGGATTAAATATTGCAACCTTCGTGCGGACAAAAATATATTTCCCAATAAAGAAAGCTCCAACACACAATAGGAGCATTGCTATTTCAGACGTAAAAATTGCATTCATTATTTTTTCCCTTTTCCAAATTTAATGAGCCATTCCTGCATTTTAGCAACAACAGCAATAACGATAACTGTACTGACTATAATTGATAATAAAATTGCTAGAAAGTTTGATTTTAGAGTATCAAACGATATCATCAGCCCAACTGCAGAGGGAACAAAAAACAAAGCCATGTTTTTTGTCAAAGATTCTGCAGTAGCTTTAACCCACTTTACATCGACAAGACCAAAAAGCAAAGAGAGAAAAAGAAAAAACATGCCATAAATACTTGATGGCAATATTCCATTTGTAAAGTAAGATGCTATCTCACCCAAAAAAAGGAAGAAAATGATTAGAAAAATACCACGTATCATATCACTATTATTTATTTTCTTAAAACAAGTATTATATCATCTTGTTCAATTGAAAAAGAGAGCCTGATATAAATCAGGCTCTCTTCACTTTATTTCAATGGATTATAATAATCCTTTTTGTTTTAATAATTCAGACATTTGCTTTTGCAAATTCATCGATTCTTTACGAGCTGCTTCTGCGAAATTCTCTGTTGAATCGGCATAAATAATTTGACGTGAACTATTCACCAACAGACCACAACATTCATTCATTCCATATTTCACTACTTCTTCAAGACTTCCACCCTGAGCACCTACACCGGGTACTAATAAGAAGTGATGTGGAGCAAATTTACGAATATCTTCGAACATTTGACCCTGAGTCGCTCCTACAACATACATCATTTGATCATCTGTAGCCCAGTTTTGAGTTGTTTGCAAAACTTTCTCAAATAATCTCTCTCCATTAACATCTTCCATAAACTGGAAATCTTTAGAGCCTTTATTTGATGTTAAAGCAAGAACAATTACCCATTTTTCAGGATAAATCAAAAATGGCTTAACACTATCCTCACCCATATAAGGTGCCACAGTTACAGAATCAATATTCAAATGATCAAAAAAGCTTCTGGCATACATTTCTGACGTATTACCGATATCTCCTCTTTTTGCATCCGCAATAATAAATTGATCAGGATATTTTTCCTTGATATACTTCACTGTTTTCTCAAAAGCAATCCACCCCTGTACGCCAAGGCTTTCATAGAAAGCAAGGTTTGGCTTATAGGCTACACATAAATCTGCCGTAGCATCAATAATTGCTTTGTTAAATGCAAAAATCGGATCTTCATCATTCAATAAATGCTGAGGAATTTTTTTAATATCCGTATCCAATCCTACGCAAAGAAAACTTCCTTTCTTACGAATGTTTTCAAAAAGTTGTTGTTTAGTCATAACTATTTTATCTAAGTCTTGAAATGTCTGACGTATATATTTTCTTATAGTTCACTTTCTTTCAATCGCTCGGCATTTTCAGCAACAGTCAATTGATCAATAATTGTTTGGATCTCACCATCCATCACTGCTGACAGATTGTATAATGTCAAATTAATTCTATGATCAGTCACACGACCTTGAGGATAATTATATGTTCTGATCTTAGCAGAGCGGTCACCTGTTGAAACCATCGTTTTCCTTTTAGAGGCAATCTCGTCCAACCATTTCTGATATTCAATATTATAGATACGAGATCTTAACTCTGTCAAAGCTTTCGCTTTATTTTTCAACTGTGATTTTTCATCCTGACATTGTACAGCTATACCTGTAGGTATATGCACTACACGAACGGCTGAATAAGTTGTATTTACAGACTGTCCACCATTACCAGAAGCACAGAATGTATCAATACGGATATCTGAGTCTTTAATTTCAACATCGACTTCATCAGCTTCCGGCAATACAGCTACTGTTGCAGCAGAAGTATGTACGCGACCTTGAGTTTCTGTTTGAGGTACGCGTTGAACACGATGCACACCTGACTCATACTTTAACACCCCATAAACACCTTCGCCTGAAACTGTAAATACTACCTCTTTATATCCCCCACTTGTTCCTTCACTAATGCTTGTCACCTCTGTTCTCCAGCCTTTTGACTCACAATACTTAGTGTACATACGGAATAAATCACCAGCAAAAATAGCAGCCTCATCACCTCCGGTTCCGCCACGAATCTCAACAATCGCATCTTTACCATCCTGAGGATCAGCCGGCACTAATAATATTTTTATTTCTTCTTCCAGTTCAGGTATTCGTGATTGGCAGGCCTCTAACTCTTCTTTAGCCAATTCTCTCATATCAGCATCTGATTCTGTATCCAGAATTTCTCTAGCCTCTATAATGCCATCAAGAGCAGCTTTATACTCGTTCCGTGCATTAACGATTTTCTCCAAATCGCGATATTCTTTATTCAACTTAACATAACGTTTCATATCTGCAATGACTGAAGGGTCGGTTATCAGTGTACCTACCTCTTCAAAACGCGTCACCAGACCTTCTAATTTTTCCAGCAAAGATGTTTCGCTCATTTATTATATCTTGTTTATCTATTAGCCTACTTAAAAATCGCACAAATATACGGAAACTATGCTTTATATACAACTTGACTAATATAATGATTACACACACATATACGAATATAAACTTAAACTTAAAATAACATGTTCAATGAAAACAGATAACATCCAATAAGTGACTATCCTATAAACTCGATTCAACATAACCGCTTAAAATAAAATCTACTATATTTTATCTGCTTACATTTTTAATTGCATGAAATTATAGGATAAAAAATTCAATATACACTTAATTAAATAAAGGATAAATCAGCATAATTTTTCAAATCAAAATCGCTAATTTATCCTTTATTTAATGTGATCTACATTATATTAGTTCTATCTAAATATTTTACGACTGAACAGTTAAATTATTACGTCCATAGAGGAATTCTCTTTGTACACTATCAATTAATCGACCAGGAGTTAGACCAAATTGTTTTTTACAAAAAGTATTTAAATGTTCTGGTGAAGAAAACTCAAACTCATACATAATATCTTTTGCAGTTACTGAGACATCTGTTATTCGCTTTAAGATACGTTCTTTAAGCCTCTCAATTAACCATTGTTTAGCAGACTGACCAAATTCTTGTTTAAATTTATCGTAAAAGATACTTTTACTAATACTTAACCCGTCTATTAACTCCTGAACATTAGATACTTTATCATAATTATCTAATATATATTGCCGAAAAGAACAACTTTCGATTAAAACTGGATAGAAAAAATGAGCTAGCTCAAAATCTTTATATAAACATCTCAATAAAACATACAACTCCTCTTTTTTTAAACGAAAAATTTCTGGACATGGTTTACTTATTTGAGAATAACTCTTAAGTAACTCGATATAGGATGCAATCATTTTATGAATACTTAAAGCAGCTATCTTGATTCTCTTATCATCAATCTTCAAACGTACAGCATCTAGTATCTTACGCCCGGCTTCACTTGAAGGATCATCATAGCCCAAAATAAGAAACTCAGAACCCTCACTATATTCTATCGAAAACTCACACTTCTTAGGTAGAGTTACAATACTTGAATAATCCATATTGTAACTTTCATAATATTTACAATTTAAAATAACACTCCCAGAGAGAAAAAAAAGAAATATATTCATACTTTCTCCAGACGAATAAAGCGCCCCTTTACTTTCAAACTTAAAACATTTAACAAAATGATCTTGCATAAGACAATCTTCTTGTTTTGTCAAATTACCCGATTTAGAAAAATCATTAATCGATTTAAAAGCAAAATTTAATGCATTCATTATTTCTTAAATAAGAATTTAACAATTTATCCTTTTTCTTTTACAAACAGCATTAGGTTGCTTATTATTAAGCAATACGAATATATTAATCTTTTTCAAGCAGAATAATATTATGAGATTTTTTGCAATACATTCACCCTTATACACAACCTCAATATCAGATAAATTTGTTCACAACCGCTCAGTAAATAATAGTTTCATAATCATTTAATTGTGATTATCACAAACGACCAAAACTACTCAATCATTAAAAGTTGTTATACGCAAAAATCCTTATCTCTAAGTCGTATTACTATTCGAAAATGATTTCAAGAATTAATATCTACATTCTATTGTATAACAAAGTATAATCCGCATCACATATTCAATGTAATGCGGATACAATCTTTATATAACACCCTAACTTTTCATAATTATAAAACCAAGCAAAACTTTCAAAATGATGTATACATTTAAAATTCATCCTGTATAGTTTCTGATATCCAATCTTTAACTTTCGCTTCAATTGATATTTAATGAGGATCAGGTCTTGTTGTCTCGATAATATTTGGTAAAGAAGCAGCAGTAATATCTGTAATACCAACCAAATTTATCTCATAAACTCTTCCTTTTTCAAAATACAAAACTCATTATATTATGACCCTACTAAGAATAAAATAAATATCTAATAGTAATAGTGACGCTATCTGATAGCTCTTTTTTCATTATCCTAATTCTTCACGAGAGAATCTGAACCTCCCGATCTCTGATAATAAACTCGGATAAAACCAACATTACGTAATACCGGGAAAAAGTGTTTCTCCATATATCTATATGAATCACCTCTGTTCAATCTCATTAATTGATATTCTCGTCCGGAGAATATAGGGACATTATCAATTATATTAAGAATAGATTCTTTTTCTGACATATCCGACTTCACAATTAATTCACGTAATCCAGTCCAATCTTCACCACCTTCGATAATTTCAATAAAAGGCTCTATGTTTTTATGGGTAGTTTGAATCAAATTTTTCAAAGCTATAGCTCTTTTTTCTGATAACTTCTGATTTTGAGCATAGGTACCTTCAGGAGAAGTAAAGCCGGCGATTACAATTTTTTTCAATTTTGCATTCGGATCTTTTTCAATAAAAGACAATGCTTCATTTATTTTATCAAGCACCTGTTTATTCTCCAAAAAATCAGGATTAATAACGAATTCGTTCTTAATAAACTTAACGATTAAGGCTCCTTCTCTTGTATATGCTTTTGAGTCATAAAATTTATATTCACTTAAAAATGCATATTCCTGATCCAGTTTATCTAAATCTGTAAAAACCTCTTCTACATCCCCAACAATAACCTCCTCTTCTTCAACACACAAAGTATCCTCAAGCACTTTTTCTTTAATAAGTGTAATATTATCAAGAATCTCAGATTTACAACATCCCGAAAGAGTAGGCATCAGACTCAGCTCAATATTACTCATCCATGTTTCGTATGGAATTACCGACTTATAAGAAATGTTTTTTCCGGGACTACCAACAAAAATGTCTTTAGACAGTCCCCCTTTTCGCTCTTCAATTATTTTCATTTTCCGCCCCATAATTAAAACAGGGTCTAAATATTTTGCACCTCCTGTATTTTTAATAATGGGGCTAAGATATAACTTATTATTTCCGTTCAAATCACTCACGTAAAGATTGAATACAATCGTCAGGCTATCGTTTTGCTTCTCTAAAGATGCATTGGAAACCTTAATGGATAAATCAGGATTAGAATACGAAGAATAAGATATAACAGACAAGATTAAACTTAAAACTATTTTTTTCATAATTAATAATCTATCAAAATACATAAATTACTGACAATGCGGCTTTTGTAGGACCCCAATAGTTACGACCAAAGTGTCCCAACTTATCACCGCATTTTTTACATTCATATTTATCATAATTCAAATGCGCATAGCCAAATCCGATATTTGCTTCTGCATTCCAGTTTTTTGAAAGTACAAATTGATAGCCATAAGAAATTCCGGCACCCAAAACCGAGCCTTCGAATCTATAACTCTTTGAATCTTTACCTAATAATAATGGGAGATTATATCCTGAAATATTGAATTGTCCGCCTAAGCCATGAATACCAATAAAATGGCCGTTGAATTTTTCGCAAAACCAATACCTGTATTCAACATTTCCTAACCAATGAACCATTTTTTTATTATTGTTTTTCTTTCCGTTAAAATTCCATGGATTATATCCACCAGTAATGTCTATTGTTGATTTATTACTGATACCAATCTCCACACCTAAGTTTGGAGTTTTTGCTATAGTCCCATATAGCATATTCGTTTTTAAACCAATTTCCTGGCTAAATATAGTTGTATTACTTGCTGTTAGTAATAGCATAATAGCTATTACTAACTTTGGCAAGCATTTAATTTTCAATTTCATACTAATCCCATTTTAATTTATTAACACACAACCCATACACATCTTATTGGCAATGTAAATCCTTTTACTTTTGTCTCTCTCTACTTCTCTTTTTACATCAAGATGCCCGCTACTATCTGCTATATGTCTACCGAAATCACCGGTATTATTTTGTGGTGAATGGTAATAGCCTTGCTTTACGCGTCATCCTAATAAATAGTTGAAGCCACGAATTATATATTTTCTATATAAGGCTTTACATCCATATCTTTTGTTACATTTGTAACTACATCACCAAGAGAATAAACGGTATTATCGATAATCCATCCAATATGAAGACCTGTATTTAATGTCAGTTCGATATTAGATAATTTTACATTTTTGCCATTATCAATGTATACGTTCTTCTCAAGTTCACTGGGAATCGCACCATTTAACGCTCCAGAAGACACTAACTCAGAGCAATCATAATTTAATTTATGCAATGGAATTATAGGTGTTGGAGAGTCATCAGCTACGCATCTAACAGATGTAAAATTCGCTGTTCTATTGACATCTTCTCGCAATAACATATTTGCGTTACTTCCCTGAAATGTATACATATTTTCGCCATTAAAAGCCGGTGAATTAATCATATAGCGATAGTATGCTCTAACTTGATAGACTGAAGTTATATTTGCCAATCCGGATGAGGGAAAGAAATTCTTCCCAGCAACTCTCAGTCCGGTCGTAAGTTCTTTTTCCCCGGTATAACTACCCTGTATTGCAATATTAGAGCCTTCATAAACTACTTTTCCTGAGAGAGAAGCTATTTCGTCGCGATTAGGAAGTCTCCATTTCTTATGTTTAGCAAAACCGGGAGCTTGACCTCTTCGTGTCATAAAAATGCAAATATCACCTTTGTCATCACTTGGATTGAATGCCATAACAGGAGCAATATGTTCAGCAGATGTTAATCCGGAAAGAGAATCTAAGTAGTTTGTATACTTCTTTCCGGTAGCCGACCAAATAGTGCCGATTTGGTTATTGATACCGGGTAAGGCAGCCAAAGCACCGTATTTGAAAAACACACCTTGTAACTTTTCATTAGGAGCAAATGCATTACGAGCAGGTTCATCATCAAAAGCTAAAGCTTGCAATGCTGAGTTCCAATAAATATTTGAGCCGGCAATAGAGAGTCCGCTTACCTTGATCACTCTTGTAATACCAGCAGCATTGATCGATAATTCATCCTCTGTTGCAGATACGACACTTCTTTTAATAGTTAAGAATCCACTTCCGGATTTAGAGACTGGATCATAATTATAATCTATTTTAGTGACCCCTGTATCAAATTTAGTACTAATATGATTTAGTGGATCATTAGTTAAATTCGTTAACAGATAAATTTTATCCTCCGGAATATTCCGAGTCGTGAAATGCACTTTACTCGGCACATTGTACGAGTATGGAACTTCAATAGTAGAAAATGTAATTTCAGTATTACTGATATTTTCATCAACTACATTCAATTGCCATGGCAAAACTTCTATATTGTCAACTACCACAGAATTAGGTTTAATAGAGACTTCATATTTATAATGTTTTCCTCTTGAGATATCACCTAATTGAATTATATGAGTTTCGTTAATACCATGCCTAATAAGCTCCATTTTTAATGTTGCGTTTCGGATTCCGGCACCTTGGATATATTCATGTAAAATCTGATTTTCGAGCAGTAATGTATAGTTACCGACCTCATTCGTTACTGCCATATTCAAATCCGGATAATCGAGAGTCTTCAAAGGGTCTGCATCAGGATAAACAGTCGGTTCAATATTAGAAAAAACCGATTGATTCTCTAGAGTTAATTTCTGAATAATAATATTTTCATACTCTTTTTGACCTCTTGCCGAGATGTCAATTTTTGCATTTACTCTTTCCAATTGTATAGGTAAATTATCCAGCCAGTCTGAATTATTTAAGGAAACCTGACCTATTTCGGCAATCGGATCTACAGCTCTAACATAAATCATTTTACTCCAAACCAACGGCAGATCTTTTTGATCAATATTCGATGGAACAGATATTTTAATCTGATTAATATCTTCAATTGTATTAGTATTTTCCAAAAGAGTATTCATACTTTCCGTCTCATTCATGAAAGCATAAATAAAATATTTTCCAGGTCTTAATTGAAACCTGAGTAAATCTTGACTAGGCGATTCTAGCTGATTTTCTACTTTATTAAATTCAAGTTTTCCAATCGAATTAAAAGCGAGAATTCGGAACGATTGTTTATTGATATTCGTATCTGTCAAAGCAAGACCTTTCGTGCTTAACGCGATTTCCACTGGCGCTGATGTACTATCAGTGCCAGGGTTATCAACCTCATATTCATCACTGCATGCAATGACAAATAACGAAATAAGAAAAAGTGATATATATTTAAATTTAACCATGATAGTCTTATAAATTAAAAGCTATTCAACATTAATTACTTCGTACACACCTCATAGGATAAGCAGCCACAACTCCATAATCGCGTCTATTTACTATGATTTTATTCAGATTAATCTCGGTGCAAATAAGGGCTCGTCTATCACTCCTCACACTATTCGATGGAATCACCATAGCTGTATTCCAGTTTAACGCTGATGGAGTACGACGACCCATCAATGGAGTGATTCCTTTTGGATCGACAGATCTAGTTAGTCTATCTACCGTGTTATTCCGATCACCAGGAATTGGAAACCATGCTAGATCAAGACCATATAAACCTTCTCCATCATTATTTTTCGACAAATACCTTGTATTTATATCCTCTAAAAAAAATGTTGATGCAAAATTGTCATAATAACTCACTGGTGCCCCAATAAAGTCAATATTCTCATTATGCGTTGGCAGTCTATAACCACTCTGATATGCATCAAGATCAGCTTCAGACATATTCTTTATTTCGTTTGCTGATAAACCTATTAATTTACATGGGTCACCTTTTCCTTGGCTTTTTATATTAGATGCATTATGATACAAGCTTGATGAGATATTATGCGTAAGTGTATCGATCAAATCATTTACACATGGAATTGATGGAAGATCTTTCCCAGAGCCAGAAGAAAAGATCCTTATATCACCATTTGCACTGTTTATTGATAAATTTGAAGGGTTGAATTTTATCTGGCTTAAATCAAGCTGCCATGGAGTACCATCATTTGTCATTCCGATCACAGATCCAAATTTAAAAAACATCATATTATCCGGATCAACTTCTTTGCCAAATTGTCCAATATTTAGTTTGCCTTGTGAATCAAGATAAAGCCAAGTCGGGTTGTTAATTTTTCTATTTTCTATACGGATCGCATTACCACTAATTGTATATCCTTTTAATTTGGTTATCGTTTCACCAGAAAATTGGTTATGAATGAATACGTATGCACTCTCATTTTGTAGATCATTAAGCTGAAGATATCTGTTTAAGTCTGTCGCAAATTTCCCAAAGCCAGTATTCTTCTCTGCCTCTATAACAGACAATGATTTATACTGATCTCCAAGAAAGAACCCATTTGATCCAGGTGTGTAATTATTATTCAAAGCTGAATGCTTTTTTACTGTAACTTTTTTCTGCAAGTTTCCAATTTCAATGCAAACGATAGCTTCACCTGTAGCACTACTTCCAAAATCAAGTTTCAAATCCGTATTATTTGAATTTATTGAAACACCGGGAGCAATGGTAATATCACCAGATATATTCTCGATAGTTAATTTTACATCTGGTATATTTCCAATCGGATTATCAAAAACATTCGTTGTGATGGTACTAACAAGAACATCCGAATAGGCTTCATCCGCATAAAAGTGAAACTCTGAGTTAGTCAATCCCAAATAGTACTTCCCAGAGGCAGCCACTTCATGTGTATCATCAAGAAAATCAACTGTAACAGATATCGACGACTCAGGCTCATTTGCAATAGCCTGCTCCATGGTTGCATATCCGATTGAATTAATATCTGTTATATTTATAAGGAGACTCATATTTTGGCTATCAAACTGATAACTCTGATTCTCGCCACCTATCATCATCTTAAAATACCTATTTTCTTTTCCGAAGTTAGCCTCCAGAATTAGAAAAAGAGGTTGTCGACTATCTTTATTAAAAACATGAGCATATACAGGGCGATCAATACCTTCGCTTAAATTCAATGTCGTATTATTTTGAATATCTGCAAGAGTTTCATAAGACGTCAAGTCTGCAATCATTGCATTTGAAATTTCATTATCAAATACACCTTTAGATGGTATATCTAATATAGATAATGCTGTGAGATTAAAGTTTTTACTGATATCAACAGTTGATGCATCAACATATATTTTAGAAACGATTCTTTGTAAATAGATCGTCCCCAAATTCATACCGCCGTTTATTTGATCAACGATACACTTATAGCGCATCGGGATATTAGAGGTTACAAATGGTATTGGTGTAGGGTTGTTTAAATTCGACAATCCATTTGTAAGCGGATCGCCATATGAGAGAATTTCTATCACTTCTCTATAAGACTTATTTTGCAAATAAACTTCTTTTTCGTTTAATAAGTCATCTGCATTAGATATAAATAAGAGTAAATGCTGAGAGCTAGATTCAGTCAGTTGGGCTATATATTTAGCTCCTGCCTGAATTGCTGTCGCTTTTTCAATATATATTGTATCTGTTCCCGAAATTTGAAAAGACAAAATCTGTGGTAAATCAAAATCTGCGGATTTTGTATTAACCGGTTTGTGGAAATCGCTCTTTTCTAAATCAAATACAATATTTACTTTACCTTCGGTTGGAGTAGGTAGTGTAGATGGATGCTCCTCCAAAATATCCTTTGAGCAGGATAGAAGCAAAACAACTATCATTAATAATAAATGAATTCTAAACATAGTTTAAAGTATTTTGATCAGTAAATCAAATAGATAACCTGTTTAGGTTATGCTTCAGGTATGGTCCCTGTTACAGACCAACCATTTATTGTTATGTTAGTAATGATCGAATCTTTAAAGAAAATCTTTATTTTATATTGATTCTCTCTATCTAAATCAGTCTGATTATTATAGGCAGGAGATTTAAGAATCTCTTCTACAATATTCAAGCTCTCAAAACCTGGAAGTGCGTTATTATTATTATCGTCCAGTAGTTTTAAGAAAACAGGTGTGTGAATATACATGCGTAGTATATCAAATAGATGATGATCATTTGCCAGACGGTTTTCTTTTCCCGCATTATATGATATTATCTTAGCCTCCTCGGGGGTATTGTTGTCAAAATTATAACGTGCATTGTCTGCGATAAGAATTGCTTTAAAATTCAAATGATCAAGTCCTACGATTTCCAGATCGATATGATTCACATTGTTAATGAGTTCAATACTCACTTCCTGAAATTTTTGAGCAGATACTTCAACATTTCGAGAATTTCCTACTATCCAATCCCCGATTTCAGGGTTGTCTGTGTTATCCTCCAATTCTTTCGACTTTATTCTAAAATCATCAATATGAGACTCACCAACAATCAAGTCTGTATTAAAATTATCGAGAGGAGAAAACTGGTCATATAAACCTTTACTATTATTTATGTGATGACCACCTATTGATATAAATGAATAAATGCCATCAGACAAGTTCAAAGGCATTCGATAATCATTCGTGATATGAGCTCCTGAATCTGATTTGTGCATCACAAATTTCCCATTCGAATCAAAAATATAAACATCAATTTTACTAACTGAATTACCGAATATATTTTCATTCAGTGGATTCAATTTATAGTAAAACATCAAATAGCTTTCTTGTTTACAAGCTTCTAAATCTTCCTTTACGCAACTTGAATGAAGTATCATTGCAAAAAAGAATAAAAATATATATTTAAGCATTTGGCGTGTCATTATAAAAAAATATCTATTCTGTTATACCCGACTTTACTGTATCTGGTAAAATTAGGGATATCATATTTGCTATAATTATTATATTATTCCATTTTAAGCCTACTTACATAAGGATGTGACACTTAATTCTTTTCTGGAATCAAGTATGCTAGGACTATTAGAACTGTAATATAAATTCTCAGCAGGTTTTTTATCAAAAAGAGTAAAAAATACTATATTAATAGATCTGATAGATTCTTAATATAGTATTTTTTTGATATACTTGATTTTTACACCTCAGGTTTTACTGTAGTAACTTCCCAAGTTCTGATATTTACAGTAACATCTACATTTACATAATCAGGATCGGGATCAACTGTAGTAGGAGGGTTTACTACATCCATTACAGAAGTTAGATCGGATAGATTAAGCTGGTAAATCATACCCGGTTCAAATTCCTGGATGTAGTTTCCGTTGATATCTTTAAGAGCTACCACATTCAAATATTTCTCAGTCTGTTGATTTCCTTCACTGTCAATATAAGATACACTTAAAATAATATGTGGGTGAGCAGCATATGCTTCTTCCTTTGTCGAAAGCATGTTAGATGCTCCTTGTGGAAATATATTATACCCATCAGCTTGTCCTGCAGGAATACCAAGTGCGTTAATTTCGGAATACATATTTGATCTAAGTTCTGGCTTAGCAAATACATCACTCCACCATGGTTCCTCAGCATTCGGATATTTTACCGGATTCTGATCTTCTCTGAATGTTTTAATATTATTGATATGGATTTTATTTACAACGAAATTGCTGATTGTAGAAAACGGACCGAATTCACCGATAATTTCGATGCGTGCCATTTCCGGACCTGCATCAATAACGCAACTACCCGGAGTTCCCGGATTAATAACTGCACCACCAATTACACGAACTGCCGATGACGTAGAAGCACCCTGGCGTGTATTCACATTATTTGTTTTAACACCATCATCATCATTACCTATAAAATCCATAAAAGTAGCCGCTCCTGAAATGTTCACAACACTGTTCCATGTGCCTGAAATCAAATTTGACGCCGGAAACATCAGTGTGTTTGTTACAGGTCCATCAATACCTTGCTTGGCAATTAGCTTGTATTCGCCTTCAATAGCAACTCTATCACCTGCAAGTCCAGCGTCACCCACTTGCTTCGATTTCAATTTTGGTAAATTTAAAGCAACAGCTACATTTTGAGGTGTAGAATCAATAACAACGTTTTCAGCATCATTAGAGCAAGAAGCTAAAACTACAGATGCAAGCAAGCTTGCATAAAAAACATTTTTTTTCATTTTGTCTTACATTTAAATTAATATATTATATATTTCTATTTAATATCGTTTTCATTCGAGATAATGCTCTCGAAGATACATTTCGTACTATTTGATTATCTATATTCAGTATTTTGCTAATTTCCCCATTGGACAGATTGAGATAATATTTTAAATAAATAACCTCTCTCTGCTGAGGTGAAATAAAACTCAGTGTTTTATTTAGTTTTAAATTAATCTCTAATTCTAATTCGTTATTTACTATTATTTGCTCCATATTGAGATCTAAAGATTTGATAGACTCCTTATTATGAAGTTCACTAACTTGTAAATTATCAAAAAAACATCTATATCTTTTTTTTTGAAATAAAATACGTCTAAGTGATACACATAAGTATGATTTAATTGATTGTGGAACAGATAGGGTTATCCTCTTTTCATATATGTAAATAAATAAATCCTGGATTCCATCTAGCACATCATCCTCATCATCCCAAATTTTCATACCATAATTAAACAAGAATGAATGATAATTATCATAAAGAATTGAATATGCCCTCCCATCACCTTCTACTAGTTTAGTCCATAAATCCATTTAATGTAAATCAAATTATAGTTACCAACTCAGAAACGCTGTCACTCATTAGGTATTGCAAAAGTATAGTTTGCGTTAAACTAAGCTTTTATAGTTTTATCCGAATCTATTATACATATTTCCGAGATAAGATTATGCTGATCTAACAATATAACGACAACGCTTAATTAAACCTACTCTCATTGAACAATGCAAAAGTATAGATAACTAATACCGAAGCTTTTATAGTTTTATCCGAATCTGTTATATAAACTTCCGAGCCTAGACTTACTAAATATTATTACTAAAATCAAGAAGAGATATATTGAAAATGAAATAAATAGTTGAGGAACTAATTCACTACGAAAACGAGTAAATTACACAGCAAAATAAAAACATATAACCTTCTGAAGTATTCTGCCCAGTAGATATTATACAAGACTGAATTAATGTGTTTGCAGTTAAGATGCAACCAATCTTACATAGTAAAGAGTCTCATTCTATCAAGAGACTATGTCGAGCCTATGGACAACAATTCAAATAATAGAGATTATGAGCAGCATTTAAGGGTACGATGCATTCTAGAAGAATTGGCACTTCCTATTAGCCAGGCTTCCCAGAAATAATGTATAACTGAATTCTCACAAGTATTTTATAAAAGGACAATAGGGAAATATTAGAATATTTTCTTGCCTACTCCAGAGAACTGGGTAGCTATATAAATAAAAGATGTACAAACTGGATCATAATCACTTCGACAACAACAGACCCGTTACGACAGGTCGAAAGATTATTTATTCTGTGGAAATTACGATCCCGCAGAAACCACAGCAACAATTTACTAATTAAAGGCATGCTGTAAATAGTCAGGAGTAGAATTAAATAAGCAGATAAATTACTTTCTGAACCATATCCACAAGCTTGAAGACTATTATTCTAATTATTTTGCAAAATTGCGTCCTCACAACTTAGATAAAAAATATACACATTGAGTAATCTACTAGAATGATATATAAATAAAGTACAAACTAGAAGAAACTTACAAAATTTCACTAGTTTATACTTCGCTATTTTAGATAACATGTAAGGGGGGGAAAGATAGTTTACATTTAAATAATTGGATGAGTTATTTATTCAGACTATAGGATCCAGTATAATGCAGATTACTCAGAGTCTTTGGTAAAAACCGACTACATACTACTTGAAAAGCAAGATGAATTAAAAAATCCCTCATTTATTCATATAAAACAAAGTTAATCAATTATAGAAACTTTCAGCGAAAGCTCTACTTGTCACCTAGAAACAAATAATAATTCGTATTCTTAAAAACGATATTGCTTCGATTCATTTAAAAGCATTGATGGTGTCATCCCAAATTGTTTTTTACAAAAGGTATTTAGATGCTGAGGAGATGAAAAATTAAATTCTATCATCAAATCTTTAGCTGATACAATATCATCTTTAGCTCGTTTAGCCATTCGCTCCTTTAATCTTAAAATCAACCATTGTTTAGCTGACACTCCAAAAGTATCCTTGAATTTTTCATAGAATACCGTTTTGCTCATATTTAACCCCTTCATTAAACCGGCAACATTCGTATAATTCACATGTTGGTCAAGAATATATTTTCTAAAAGAACATGCTGATTTTAATATTGGATAAAAAAAGTAAGCTAAATCCTCATCTTTATATAAGCTCTTTATTAAAATAAATAACTCCTCCTTTTTTAAATTGTATAAATCCATACATTCGTTATTAGACAATATATAAATTTTCAAAAGCTCCAAATATTGTTTTATATGGTTATTCTGCTCTAAAGTATAGCCATTACATAGACTCTCATTGATAATTTTAGTTTTCATATTTTGCAAAATCCTTGTCGCAGAAAAAGATGTCGGCTCATTATAATAAAATAAAAGAAGTTCTGTATCTTCTATAAACTCAATATCAATAGGATCCATTAGTGGAAAAGTTACAAACATATCATTATGGACTATGATTGCATTATCTGAACCTCTAATAGAAACGGCACCTTTTAATACGAATAAAAATACATTCATATTATTAGCCAATATGCTTGCGAAATCTCCTCTTGAAAAAGATCTGCAATAGAAATGATCAGCAGTGATATCTTCCGATTTACGACTCTTCGAAAAGTTTTTTTTCAAATACAAATCTATCATATCAATATACGATTAAATCTCATATTCATATATACTTATAAACATACTAGGAATGGAGATTTAGTAATCAATACAACTACTCTCTTATTATCTAGTATATTTTAAATCTTACAATAAACATGATCTCATAATTAATACCCTTGTTATATACATAAACTTATAATATACGATTCTCTATTTTGAACTAAATATGTATATTAATTATTCATACTATAAAGAGTAATATTTATTAAACTTGTAACACAAAAATCACTTTTTTATTAGCCGATTAATACCATCTTTCAGATTTTTAAATTAAAAATCCATGCTGGAAATTATAACCTTCAGGAATATTTATAGAATAGCAAGAAATAATGTGATTGCTTATTACAACAAGGATATTAGAAATTTCATCTATACTATCAAATTTAAAACTGAAAATAAATAAATGGTTGTACATCTGAAGATTTCAATTGCATCACAACAATAATCATAATAGTACATACTATCGCTTTTATGAATAAGGGTGTCTGAGTCGAAATCTCCCATGCTTTCACTTCCCACTTTCTTGGAGTAAAATGCAAGAAATAGCCTAATAATATAAAGAAGCAAACAGCTTTATATCCTTCTACAAATTGAGGAAGTAACTGAGGATTAAATGCTGTAAAAATTCTATTTAATACCTCCCAACCCGTCTCAAAACTACCTGCTCTGAAAAAGATCCAACCAAAACAGACTAAATGAAATGTCAACAAAATACCCAAAACCCTTCGCCATGGGTTCATATCTCTGCCTAAAGGTTTAAAGGAAGGAAAACGTTCCATTACAGCCTTGTGTATTGCTAATGATGATCCATGCAAAGCTCCCCAAAACAAGAATTGCCAGGAAGCTCCATGCCAAAGGCCTCCTAAAAGCATTGTTGTCAAAAGATTAAAATAGGTTCTTATTTTCCCTTTTCGATTTCCACCCAACGATATGTACAAATAATCTTTTAACCAGCTGGAAAGAGAGATATGCCATCTACGCCAAAACTCAGTAATAGTTGCTGATTTATAGGGAGAATCAAAATTCTCATTAAAATGAAATCCTAATAAAAGAGCTATGCCAATAGCCATATCTGAATAACCCGAAAAATCACAATAAATCTGCAATGCGTATCCATAGACGGCTATAAGATTTTCTAAACCGGAATATAAAACTGGTTGATCAAATACTCTGTCTACAAAATTCAGACTTATATAATCTGAAATCACTGCTTTTTTAAATAACCCCGCTACAATCAAGAATACTCCTCTACCAAACATTTCATTGCTTACAAAAACGTCCTTTCGTATCTGAGGTATAAAATCTTTTGCTCGTACAATAGGACCTGCTACAAGTTGTGGAAAAAATGATATATAAAATACATAATCAATCCATCGGTTCAATGGCTTAATCTCTTTTCTATATATATCTATTACATAGCTTATTGATTGAAATGTAAAAAATGAAATTCCTACCGGAAGGAAAATGCGCTCTATGTCAAATGGAACTCTAAAAATCCCTGAGAAGATTTCAGTTAAAAAATTTGTATACTTGAAATAGGCTAACATACCCAGATTGATCATCAAACTTAATGCAACCCAAAGCTTCTTCAGCTTCTGAGCTTGTGATTTATGAATCGCATGACCAATAAAAAAATCTGAGGTTGCACAGAGTATCAATAGCAGGAAATAAACTCCACTTGATTTATAATAAAAAAACAAGGAAAATAGTGTTACATAAAGAATTCTGATAGACCGGGTGTTTTTCAAACAAAAATAAAGCAACACGAACACGGTAAATAAAAACAGGAAAAATCCACTACTGAAAATCAACGGTGATTTAGGATTGTAAATAAATAAATCAATTATCTTTTGTGTTTCTATAGAATCAATCAATGAGTTCATGAAGCAGGATCGTTTTATATTAAAATTCATCCGATATATTTAAGATATCAGGCACATTAAATTGGGGACGAAAATAATGATAAAAATCAGTATCCTGATAATCCTTGGCGAAAGTTTTATCAAACTCACTTAATCAAAACGATATAAATAAAAAAAGAGGCTATTATACAAATAATTGCAAAATAACCTCTTTAAAGATTGGATTAGACTTAAGCTATTGATTATCCTT
The DNA here is from genome assembly GCA_002471225.1 of Porphyromonadaceae bacterium UBA7332. Classification (GTDB taxonomy): domain Bacteria; phylum Bacteroidota; class Bacteroidia; order Bacteroidales; family UBA7332; genus UBA7332. The sequence continues at coordinate 55,003 of DKPO01000008.1, read as the reverse complement.
ATAAATAACTAATTATATATTTGATAGATGCATTACAATAATTGATCTTTTAATTTATCCTCGAATGCAGTAAGAGCCGCTTTAGCTCCTTCCCCCATAGCTATAATAATTTGTTTAAATGGCACAGTTGAAACATCACCTGCAGCATAAACACCTGGTAAATTTGTACGACAGTGGGTATCTATTTCAATCTCTCCCATTCTATTTACCGAAACTTTATCTTTAAATATCTCCGAGTTGGCCTGAAGACCAATTTGTACGAAAACTCCATCCAAATCTAACGTCTCCATAATTTCTGTATTCCGATCTTTAATAATTAATCCGGAAACTTTCTTCCCATCCCCAAGCACTTCTATACTTTGTGTATTTTTCAATATCGTCACATTTGAAAGTGCTTCCAGCTTTCTTTGCAACACCTGATCGCCCTTAAACTCGGACATATACTCTATTATATATACTTCTTTAGCTATTGCCGCTAAATCTATGGCTGCTTCCAGACCAGAGTTACCACCTCCGATCACAGCAACTCGCTTCCCTTTATAAAATGGTCCGTCGCAATGTGTACAAAAAGCAACTCCTGATCCAATATATTGACTTTCTCCCGGAATATTAAGTTTTCTCCAGCTGGCTCCTGTAGATATAATAACTGCAGGGGCAGTCAAAATCTCATTTAAAGAAGTATGTATCTGTTTTACACCATCTATAATATCAAAAGCTGTAACACTCCGATTTTCCAGTAAATCAATTGAATAATCGTTTGCATGCAATTTTAGATTCTGGGCTAACAATGCCCCCGTAGTTTTTGGTACGGAAATTACATTTTCAATATCTACAGTCTCTAATACCTGTCCTCCTATTTTGTTAGCAACAATAGCAACATTCAACCCTTTTCGTGCTGAATAAATTGCTGCAGAAACACCCGAAGGTCCACCTCCAACTACAATAACATCATACGCTTTAGTATCTATTTCTATAGAAGTCGAATCAACACCCAACTCAATAACTAATTTATCGACTATTTCACCTAAAGAGGATTTACCCACATGTATCATCTTATCATTGATAAATACGGCAGGTACCGCTTGAATATTATATTTCTCAGCCTCTTCTCTGTTGATCGCGCCATCAACAATTTCATGTTTTATTGATGGATTTAATATTGAAACAACATTTAGAGCCTGTACGACATCGGGGCAATTTGTACATGAAAGTGAAATATATGTCCGTACAGTTACATTTCCGCGCAAGGCTTGAATTCGTTTTACTAAGGCTTCATCCGGTAAATTCTTTCCTTTACCTTCCATATTTAAAATAGCAAGTAAAAGTGTCGAGAACTCATGCCCATTAGGAACAGCTCTGAAACATATAGATGTTTCTTCACCATCTTTAAGCAGATATAAACGAAAATCGGTATCTTTAATAACTTCACATCTGATATTTGAGGAACATGAAGCAACATCTTCTAAAAGCTCAACCATCTCTGTGTTTGATGGATGAGAGTTAGGAATTAAAATCCTGAATGTATAATTTGATTTAAGATCAGCAAATAGCTGTCTCACCTGGTCTAGTAAAGATTTATCTAACATATAATTGGTCTGTTTTATCGTGAATTGATTGATTAATAAAGGCTCTATAAAAAACTCTGTGTAAAGAATAAAGCTGCCCATACAGAGATATCGGTGTATGGACAGCTTAAGATCTTAAAATTAGATTTTACCTACAAGATCAATACTTGGCTTAAGAGTTTCTGCCCCTTGTTTCCATTTTGCAGGACAAACTTCACCATCATGGCTAGCTACAAACTGAAGCGCCTGAAGACGATTGAATAATTCATCAGCATTACGACCGATATTACCTGCTACAACTTCATACGAAACGATTTTACCTTCCGGATTCACAATAAATGTACCACGTTCAGCCAAACCGACCTCTTCAATCATTACATCAAATCCACGAGCTAATACAGCTGTTGGGTCTGCCAACATCGGATATTGGATTTTTTTGATTGCTGAAGATGTATCATGCCATGCTTTGTGTACAAAATGTGTATCACATGAAACTGAATAAACTTCACAGCCAGCAGCTTTAAAATCTGCATACTTATTTGCTAAATCTTCTAACTCTGTAGGACAAACAAATGTAAAGTCCGCCGGATAGAAGAAGAAAATTGACCATTTACCTAACACATCTGCTTTTGAAACAGATTTAAACTCGTTGTTTACAAATGCTTGTACATTAAAATCTACGATTTCTTTTCCAATTTGTGACATAATAGTATATCTTTAAGTTTTAAATAATTTGTTTGTTATATCTTCTTCGAAACACATCTCCTTTGTTTCTGATACAAAAGTATTGCAACTTCAACTCTTTATATCTAACTTTTCAATTGTATGTATCTATAGCAGGATTGACAAAACCTATACAAGGCGATAAACAAATTATCACAAGCAAACAACATATCTGGTAAACAGCACTTTACAAATTAAAAAAAAGGAAGAACTCATGTTCTTCCTTTTTTATATGGTAACAATAAAATTATTTTTGAGGAGATAAAATAATAATAGAATCCTTTCGAATTGAATGAATTGAAATTCTATCTCTCACAGGATAAACAATCTCATCTTTAAGTAAAACTACACTTCCTGTAGGTGATATATTATCAAAACCAGATTTATTTATACTCAAATCCGGATTACTCCAATTAAATTCAGTTAAATCTTTTCGTGAATAAAATCCTAGTGTATTTGCACCATTTAATCGTAAAAATAATAACGTGGATGTTTCATCTTCTGAAGTTTCCATACCCATTACATAAGCAATTCCATTTTGAGTATTCTTATCGTATTGTACTTTCTTTGTATAACTTGTTATTTTTGATTTTATATTATTCATGGAGTACACATATGTTCTTGCAGAGGATATATCATTCACATATAACGAATCGCCAAGGACTTCCATATCATATGGATTTGCCGGATAGTTACCCGGTGTATATAAATCATCAATATCGAGATTCAGGAAAAAGCTATTATTATTTACAGCTGTAAAGTTTATTGCTTTTTTATCAAAAACGCGGACACCTACTTTCGAATCTCTTACAAAAATATAATCTTCTGATTGTGCAAGAGATGTTGCAAAAGAAACAGCACCTGACCATACCCCTGTACCCAAACGTGTCAGATAACGTCCGGAAGCACGATCAAAAATCTGAACTTCACGATAATCTCCACATGCTATATAAACATGCTCATCATTCACCGATATTGATAATGGATCTGTACGCTCGTTATGTGTATAATTTGTCACATACTCTCTAGCCAATAAGTCATATTCATATACAGTTTTAGTCGCACGATCCCCAATATATAATCTATCTTTATAAACACATAATGCATAAGGACTAAATGCTTTGTCCTGGGTAGGTTTAGGCAACTGGAAAACCTCCTCAAGAGAATGTGTATATACTATTGTAGAGTCGTAACGTGGTATTTCAACTCGAATTACAGACTGCTCTGAACAAGATATGTTCACTAATAAAGAGACAAACAACAGTGTAATAAATATATTTTTCAGCATATTCTGTACTTATTTATTATTAAAATACAATGTGACTTTACTTGTTTGATATAATTGCTCTGTTTTTTGATCATTCATATATTGAGGAGAGCAAACAAAACCCCGATATGCATCATATTTTGAATGATGAGTACCTAAAATTTCACGGCTTTCATATGGGAGACGACCTTGCTTACACATGTATACATGCAGTTGTGATATGCAATTTGCCCAACTTACACCTGAAGGATTTGGATAAGTTAAATTACTATCATGACTATATCCATAACAATGACCTAATTCATGTGTAATTGCTTCCCATCCACTATAGGAGGCATAATGACCATAAAAATTCCAATCCGAAACACCCCATGTAGCTCCGCCACCAAGTCCACCAACATTAGCAGTTCTACCTAAATTAAAGTTTTTCGGCTTGAAACAGTTCTGAACAAAATCATCATACTGCTTTTTAGAAAAAGGCTCCTTATTATTCCCACGGAGATCTGCACCAAATATCGTTGCAAAATTATCAATCACTTCCTTATATTCTGACGACGAAAGCATATAGCCAATATTTGTTGTTATAACGATCCATTCGCGGGCAACCATAGCATTCAACTCTCTCCAGTTCCCGGACTGAGGATTAGCCGGATCCCAACTAAAATTAGAAAAACCTAAACTCCAGTCAGTTTTAATTTCCTTCAACATTTTATAGTGTTGACACTCGCTATTCATCGATAATAACATATCATCAGTCAGACGATCTCGTTTTATACGAACCATATGATGATTTTGCCCTTTATAGATAGTTTCTTGCATTAAAAAGGCTGGCTTAAACTTTATCTCACCAAAAGCAGGTATAGAATCTATATATCCGATCAATATCCGATCTTTAATCTCGGGTATATAAATATGAATATCTATCTCTGTAACAGGTTTGGCAGAATAACTGCGAAGAAAGATTGAATCACCGGCTGAGTTTATACCTAATTGCAATAATTCTTTTAAACGAAAAGATCTCAACGCCCGATTAATTACAATTGAATTCGATTCATCAGGATTTAGAATAGAATCCTTAGAGTGAGCTGGTAATTCACCATAAATAACTCGATCAACGTAAGGTAATACTTCTTCCTCTAAATCGTATTCGTAAACAGTTGATTCATTACAAGATAAGAAAAGACTAAAATAACATGCTATTACTGTGCACAAAAGATACTTATTCATTCGATAATTAAATTGTGTTTATGTGGTAAAATAACAAATATAAGGACAATAATAATAATTAAATTCGTTTATTCAAAATCTATAATTATATACCCCCTGCTTATTATAGAAATATCACAAATAACCGCATTGTATTATATTCCATCTAACGTTTATTGAAGGTAGCTGATATCCTCAGTTGGCAGAGCTTTATGTAAAGAGTATAACATAGGAAGTCTGCGCAAAAATTTGAGTTATTACTCATCTGCAAAATGTCTTATAAACCTGATTTTTAATACGTAGCAAAATTATTTTACATACGTATGTAAATATTTTTTAATACGTAGCAGCGTAACGGTTGGTACGTATCTAAATCTGAAAAGATCAGATCTATTGAAAAACGAACGCATTTGACGGAGAGAACAAACGCATTTCATTATCTCCAAATGCGTTTGTTTTATTTTCTAAATACCTTTGTTTTCCAGGGCAAATACGTCAGTATTATTTGAAAAAGATACGGTATATCTTTCTAAACTAACGGTATATCTCTAAAAAGAAACGGCATATCTTTTCAGAGATATGCCTATAACTTCTACCTGAAGTTTTGTATTTTGAATTGTCACAATTGACACCGGGAGATAATCAACTATACATCAGAAAACTACGTGTGACAATTGGCCTATTTTCAATTGTCACCCAATTGTCACCAATCAACATCAATTGTCACCTGGTTTTATCTTATTTGCTCCTTTAATTTCTCTTCCTTATTATTTCGTTTTTCAATTGCCATATTGCAATAGCATGAATAAAACAGGGATAAGCAACTATAAATAAAACAATTACATTATTTCAATTCACATGGCAATTGCAATTGGGAATTAAGAATAAATAAAAAATTCACTTTGTACGAGTATAGTTTTTATTGATTAGACATTCAGGGAAGCGCTTAGAATATTTGCAGTTTTCATGAAGCAAAGATGAAATTTTAAATAAATAGTAAGTGTGTTTATCCACTAATCCCAATGACACATGGAGCTAAGTTTTAATAAGAGGGTCTGATGAATCAATGACCTATATATATACAAAAAAGGCACCTTAAAAGGTGCCTTTTATATTGTGTAATTCAAGAATTACTCAGCAACAACTTCGAAAGGAATTTCTACAGAAACTTCTTTGTGAAGGCGAGCGATTGCTTTATAAGAACCAAGCTCTTTAACTGCATCTTTAATATAGATAGATTTTCTATCAATTTCGATACCTTGTTTAGCTAATTCTTCAGCAACTTGGATGTTTGTTACAGAACCAAAAATTTTGCCAGCAGCACTAGCTTTAGCTCCGATAGTCAAAGAAACACCTTCCAATTTAGCAGCAACAGCTTGAGCATCAGCTTTGATTTTCTCAAGTTTGTGTGCACGTTGACGAAGGTTTTCTTCCAACATTTTAATAGCAGAAGGAGTCGCCATAATAGCTTTTCCTTGTGGGATTAGATAGTTACGGCCATAACCAGGTTTAACTGTTACAACCTCATCTTTAAATCCTAAATTGAAAATATCTTCTCTTAAAATAACTTGCATAGTAAATTTCCTCCTTCTGTTAATTATTTCATCATATCAGTTACGTATGGAAGCAACGCCAAATGACGAGCTCTTTTCACAGCTTGAGCGATTCTGCGTTGGAACTTCAAAGAAGTACCTGTGATACGACGAGGAAGGATTTTACCTTGCTCGTTCAAGAATTTTTTCAAGAACTCAGCATCTTTGTAATCGATGTAACGGATACCACTTTTTTTGAAGCGACAATATTTTTTCTTTTTAACGTCTACTGTCGGTGGTGTAAGATATCTAATTTCAGCATTTTGTGCCATGACTTATTCCTCCTTAAATTAAGCTTTAGTTGATTTAACTGATTTTCTTTTTGCAGCATATTCAGCAGCAAATTTATCCATTTTGAAAGTCAAGAAACGAATAACGCGCTCGTCACGACGATATTGCAATTCGATTTTCGCAACTACTTCTGGATTAGCTTTGAATTCAACCAAGTTATAGAAACCTGTAGATTTCTTTTGGATAGGATAAGCTAGCTTTTTCAAGCCCCACATCTCTTCATTGATGATTTCCGCACCTTCTGCTTTTAGAAGGTCAACAAATTTTTCTACCGCTTCCTTCATCTGAACATCAGATAAAACGGGAGTTAAAATGAAAACGGTTTCGTAATGATTCATAACTTTAATTTTACTTATTAAGTTTCACATTTTTGCGGTGCAAATATAAGTATTAATTTTGACACCACCAAATTTCATTGAAAAAATCTCTAATAGACACGTAATTCAGGGGATTGGCTGTACAGATCTTCCAAAAGGAGTCAAAGCTAACCCCATCAATTTAAAATGCTGAATACCAAAAGGAAAACCAATAATCGTTATACAGAAAAGAATACCCAGCAATAAATGTGTCAATGCAATCCAGACACCTCCTATAAAAAACCAAAGGATATTCATAATTGCAGACAGGCATCCCGTAGAAGCATGATCTACGACAACCTCCTGACCGAATGGCATTAATGCAAATATACCCATTTTAAAAGCCTGAATTCCAAAAGGTATCCCAATGATAGTACAACACATCAGAAAACCCGAAACCATATATTCTAAAGCTATTGCAAAGCCTCCGAATAAAATCCATATGACATTTCCTAAACAACTCATAGAATTAAATGTTTATATTATGTAACTGCATGTAAAAGTAGTAAATGTTTTTGATTTACAATATCTGAAATCAAAATCAAAAAAAAGATATAAAATCGAGGCAATAGTTGCAGGTGTGAAAACAATTCTATTATTTAGCTTTCAAATTTAGAATAAATACAATACTTATAATGGATACGAATATATCAACAAAAGAAAACGGACGTAAAAACATATTTACGCGAATCTTTCTTTTTTATTATGAAGGATTTAAAGGAATGACTTTAGGAAAAACTCTTTGGCTCATTATTATTATCAAGTTAGCCATAATGTTTGGGATCTTAAAGATCTTTTTCTTTCCTAACTTTCTTAATTCTCAATTTGACACAGAAAAAGAAAAATCAGAATATGTTGGAACACAATTAATAGAAAAAAGCAAATAAATCAACACTCTAAACTATTTAACAAACAATAAGAATATGGAAGAAGCAGTATTATGGGCCAGAGCCCAATTTGCACTAACCGCAATGTATCACTGGCTATTTGTGCCATTAACATTAGGTTTAGGCGTCATAGTCTCTATCATGGAAACAATGTACTATCGCACCGGTAAAGAAGAATGGAAAACAATTACAAAGTTTTGGATGAAGCTTTTCGGAATAAACTTTGCTATCGGTGTTGCTACAGGACTTATCTTAGAATTTCAATTTGGTACCAACTGGTCTAATTATAGTTGGTTTGTGGGTGACATATTCGGAGCGCCACTTGCGATTGAAGGTATTATGGCATTCTTTATGGAATCAACCTTTATTGCAGTAATGTTCTTCGGATGGAACAAAGTAAGCAAAGGTTTTCACCTTGCATCGACCTGGTTAACAGTTGTCGGCGCGACCCTTTCAGCTCTATGGATCCTGGTTGCTAATGCCTGGATGCAATATCCTGTAGGCATGGAATTCAATCCGGATACAGTCAGAAATGAGATGGTTTCTATTGAAGCTTTTAAAGAAATTATCACATCGCCGGTTGCTGTAAATAAATTTTTCCATACTGTTTTATCAGGATGGGTTGTTGGATCAACTTTCGTAATAGGTATCAGCGCTTGGTTCCTATTGAAAAAGCGCTCGATCGTCATGTCGAAAAAAAGTATTTCAATCGCTGCTCCATTCGGTATTATAGCAATGGTTCTTGCTCTTGTTACCGGTGACGGTTCTGCATATCAGGTAGCTCAAAAACAACCGATGAAACTTGCTGCGATGGAAGGATTGTATGTAGGAAGTGACCACCAAGGACTTGTTGCATTTGGAATCTTGAATCCTGAAAAAACCAGAGCTAAGGATAGTATCGATCCATTTTTATTCAAACTAGAAATTCCGGATTTATTATCTCTTCTTGCATACAGACGCTCTGAAGCATTTGTTCCCGGAGTTGATGATCTTTTAAATGGAGGATTCCAGCTTGAGGATGGAACAATCGCTTTATCTGCAAGTCAAAAAATGGAAAAAGGTCAAGCTGCTGTCGAAGCACTAAAAGGCTTTAAACAGGCTAAAGCAGACAAAGATGATGCTAAAGCAGCCGAATATCATCAAATCATTAAAGACAACTATGCGTATTTCGGCTATGGCTACATACAGGATGAACAACAATTAGTCCCTCCGGTTCCATTAGTATTCTATGCGTTCCGTGTAATGGTTATTTGTGGTTCGGCTCTATTACTTCTCTTTATTATAACATGGTTATTAAACAGAAAAGATAAAATGGAGAAATTCAGATGGTTCTTATGGATTTGTATTGCTGCAGTTCCTATGGCATATGCTGTCGCTGAAGCCGGATGGGTTACAGCTGAAGTCGGACGCCAGCCTTGGATCATCGAAAGCATTATGCCAACTTTTGCTGCAATGTCTGATGTATCAGCTTCGTCTGTTAAGCTAACATTTACTTTATTCTGTATATTATTTACTACATTACTGATTGCAGAATTAGGTATCATGTTCAAACAAATCAAAAAAGGATTCTAATAGAATTCATATAAAATAACCATTTAAAATACATAAAAATGGACTACGTATTACTACAGCATTATTGGTGGTTTATCATATCGCTTTTGGGAGCATTACTAGTATTTTTGCTCTTTGTTCAAGGCGGACAAACCCTTCTTTATACAATTGGAAAGAATGACATCGAAAAAACGATGATCATAAATTCGTTAGGTCGTAAATGGGAATTTACATATACAACTCTTGTGGTATTTGGTGGAGCCTTTTTTGCTTCATTCCCTTTATTTTATTCGACTAGCTTCGGAGGTGCTTATTGGGTATGGATGGCAATTTTAATTTGCTTTGTTATCCAGGCAGTCGCTTATGAGTTCCGTATGAAAAAAGGCAATTTATTAGGTCAGAGAGGATATGAGATATTTCTTTTGATCAATGGATTTGGCGGATTACTTTTATTAGGAACTGCAGTCGGAACTTTTTTCACAGGATCTGAATTTTTGGTTGACAAAAATAATATAACCAATATAGGAATGCCAATAATTTCGAGATGGATGAATCCAGCTTTAGGTTTAGAAGCTGTTCTTAACCCTCGGAATTTACTATTAGGCATCTCTGTCTTCTTCCTTGCAAGATCTATCGCTTCATTATATTTTATGAATAACATCGATGATGCGACTATTTTTGGAAGAGCAAAAAAACAAGTTCTGGTAAACACAATCCTATTTTTAGTATTCTTTTTACCATTCCTTGTATGGACTTTATTAGCAAATGGTTTTGCTGTAAATCCTTTGACACATGAAGTATATATGGAGCCTTATAAATACGCTCTAAATTACATTCAGGTTCCTGTTCTCGGAATACTTCTTTTATGCGGGGTTGTACTTTATCTTTTTGGTACTGCTAAGTCTGCATTTAGTAAACATTACACAAAAGGTATATGGTTCAGTGGTATTGGGGCTACTCTTGTTGTATTATCTCTGTTCTTAAACCTGGGTTACAATAATACATGCTTCTACCCTTCAACTTATAATCTGCAAAGCTCATTAACTATTTTCAATAGTTCATCAAGCAAGGTTACACTAGAAGTTATGAGCTATGTTTCTCTTTTAGTTCCGTTTGTTTTAGCATATATATTCTATACTTGGAGAGCTATGGACAAACAGCCTATCACTGAAAAAGAAATGGAAACTCCAACTGAGCATAAGTATTAATCCATTCAGCATAACAAAAAAAACCACAACAAGATATTTTACATATCATGTTGTGGTTTTTTTTATAAAGTCAACCTAATAAATCAGACTTTTCGAAACCGAACGAGATTTCAGTCAAAATAGCTCAATCTCAGAAAGAATCATTATTTGGTTTTATAAATCCAAAATTAGGCTCGAAAGAGTCGATATGTCTTAATCGTTTCTCTTCAAGAATTTCATCTACTTTAATTAGAATCCCTGTTTCCTCTACTTGTCCGAACTCTTGATTAATTGCAGTACCAAAAACTTTCATTTTCGGCGATAAACCCATATATGCATTAACCAAAGGAGGGATATTCAGCCCCTCTTTACGAATCATTTGATTCAGTATTTTATAATCTGCTTTAAAGTCACTCTCCGTAAGAATCTCAGCAAAATGCTGCATATCTTCATGATCCAATAAGGGATTAATCGGAACAACCAGATTCTCAGGATCTCCAAAATGCTTTTGAAGAAAGTATAATATCATATCACGAGCTTCACTCTTGTAACTCGGATACATAGTCATTTTTCCAAAGAAATATTGCATTTGAGGATGAATAACAGTCAAAGCTCCCAAGCCATCCCATAAATTATCCAGTGCAAACAAACCTTTTGCACCTGCACGTGAAGATTGATATTCCAACGTTACGAATGAACGTCCAAGTTCCAATGTATTCGGTAAATATTCAGAAATAAACTGATCCGAAAAGTGAAATAGGTGCGCCATCGCAAGGCAAGGATGTCCGTGAGAATCAAACTCAACCTGATCTCCAAATAAAAATCTATATCCGCCTAATATTTCTTCCGCATCCGGATTCCAAACTATCAGTTGCTGATAGGGTTTATCCATTGTGTCGAATTCGTCCAAATCAATCGGTAATCCGGTTCCACCCCCTGCATCTCTAAAAGCTACTTCTCTTAATCGTCCAATCTCGCGAACAGTATTTGGTGCGTTATGATAATCTACAACATAAATTTCATTATTTGCCTTATTTGTTCTACGAAGCATTCTCTCCGGAGTAAGCTCTGCCTTTATCAATGACTTATCTACGGCTTCGATAATGTTTTGCATAAATTCGTTTTTTGATTTCATCGGCCCACTGTTTATGTGAGCGTTCAGATTCTAAGTCCTTGTAAGAGATAGGATCCCCAAAATGTATAATAAATTTTTGATTGTGCTTATTAAATAGTTCTCTTGGAAGGAAAAGCATATCAATATTCACTTTAATATTCATCTTTTTCCTCCAATAAGAAAACTTATAAAAGAATTTAGAATTTTCTGCTTCAAAATAAACAGGAATAATATCTCTTTTATACTTAATTGCTTGTGCTACGAATGCCTTCTTCCAATCCAAGTCAACGACTTTTCCGTCATCATGCAAACGAGAAACCAATCCCGCCGGAAAAATAGCCAGCTGAAGATTTGATTCAAGTGCCTCATTCAATGAACTTAAATGATCTTTTGACTGTGCACCATGTTTGTTTATTGGAATAAACAATGGAGCTAATGGCTTTACATGCATCAATAAGTCATTTACGACAAAACGCACATCATTCCCAAAGTGAGAGCCTAATGCTGAAAGCAAGGCTATACCATCTAGACCTCCCAATGGATGGTTAGAGGCAAAAATATATCTTCCATCTAATGGTATTTTATCCAAACCCCGGATTTCTATACCACCCGACAGATCCTTAATTACAGCATCTGCAAACTCTAAGCCGATTTTCCCCTCATTCGAAATCAAAACATGATTCAGATCATCCTGATGTATTATACGTTTCAACAAACTGTATAAAAACGAAGGTATTTTTTTCCCCAATGAGGGCGCCTTCATTTTCACAACATGTTCGACATCGATATATGTTTTTTTTACTGATTGCATTTCGTTATTCATAAAAACGGCACAAATTTACTCCTTTTATTATATATATCCGTTTTAATCGTTTAATTTTTTATTAAAGTTTAGGCGTTAAGAGAGATTAAATAAACAACCATCTATAGATAATAGTGTGTATTTTTACAAATTAAAACCAAGCTCCAATAAAATATCCGATACAATTTCAGACACAGAATGTTCCGGATTATCAATCTTCAAAGTATGTTTACTTAACTCATAAAAAGCTCTTCTTTTATTTAGATTCTCATGAATAAAAGTCCGTATTTCTTCATTACTCTTAGCGGCTATCAATGGACGTTTGTCCTTAGCCTTTGATAATCTATTAGCTAATATAGTCTCTGAAACATCTAAAAATACTGTTTCTCCCTTCATGTTCATAAAGCTCATATTATCTTCAAAGACTGGAGTACCTCCTCCTGTAGAAATAATAACTTTTTCATACGATGAAATTTCTATAAGCATCCGTTTTTCTATTTCACGAAAAGCTAACTCTCCACTTTCCGCAAAAATCTGACTGATTGATTTATGAAAACGTTGTTCAATAAAAAGATCCAGATCTACAAATGAGAATTGCATTGTTTTTGCCAGAACCTTTCCTATCGTACTTTTCCCCGATCCCATATAACCAATTAAAAATATCCGATTATCTTGACGTGTATACATATGAATAGGAATATCAAATTAAACTTTAGACAGCAAATGTACTTTTTTTTGCGTCTTTATCACGAATTAGCATTATTTTTGTGCCTCTATACTTATTGATACAAATGATACGAACAAAAAAATATTACGTTGTTTGGTCAGGACATAATCCCGGTGTATATGAATCCTGGGATGAATGCAAACAACAAATAGCAGAATATAAAGGAGCTAAATACAAATCGTTCCCTAACAAGGAAGAGGCGGTTATGGCTTTTCGGAATGGCGCTGACAAATATTTGTCGAGAACACCTTCAAAACCAAAGGTCACTATAGATTCTTTATCCGGACCTGCATATGAGCTGGAGGCTATTGCAGTTGATGCCTCATGCATGGGCAATCCCGGAATTATGGAATATCGGGGTGTCTACGTAAGGTCGGGACATGAGATTTTCAGAATCGGTCCATTTAAAGATGGAACAAATAATGTTGGAGAATTCCTTGCTTTAGTTCATGGGCTCGCACTACTTAAGCAAAAACAAAGCAATATGCCTATCTATACAGATAGTCTCAATGCTATGAAATGGGTAAAAAACAAAAAATGCAAAACAACATTAGAGCATACCGCTAACAATGATGAAATTTTTGATTTGATAACCCGTGCAGAAAAGTGGCTTCAAAATAATACATATACTAACCCGATTCTTAAATGGGAAACCCATATATGGGGTGAAATCCCAGCTGATTTTGGAAGGAAATAAAGTATAACAATTAGAAACACTGATATGAAAATAAATAAAGTAATGATTGATTGCGAAAAAGTAAAATATCCCAACACCGGCTTATTTTCTTTTTGTACACAATTAGCTTACGCGATTGATCGTGAAAAACACAATTATAACATTGAACCCGTATTTCTGATCACTTCTAAAAGCCAGGCTACATTACACGGACTCAAGCACAGACTTATCAAATGGTACGATAAGCTCATGTTCTGGATTAGTCCTCAATACAGTATTTTTCATGCCACCTTTCAGATAGGGAAATACGTACCTTCTCGTCAGAAAATCGTTTTAACAATTCATGATCTGAATTTTCTGTATGAAAAATCCGAAAGCAAAGCCGACAAACTCAAAAAAAAGGTACAAGTTAACATTGATAGAGCCGATTACTTGGTCGCCATTTCTGAATTTGCCCGTCAGGACGTGCTGAATCATCTTGACACACAAAATAAGCCATTCGATGTAATCTACAATGGTTGTACATTCTATTCAGGTCCACAAATAGAGAAGCCATTATATTTACCAAACGGAGAGTTTATTTTCACTATAGGCACAGTTCTACCTAAAAAGAACTTTCATGTGTTGCCTAATTTATTAATCGGGAATGATCTTATATTGATTATCGCTGGAAACCGGTCTAAATATGAAGAAAAAATCATGAAAGTCGCTTCTGAGTTAGGCGTAGATAGTCGCGTAAAGATTATTGGACCTGTAAATGAAGGTGATAAAGACTGGTATTACAGAAATTGCAAAGCTTTTGTCTTCCCTTCAATCGCAGAAGGGTTTGGTCTTCCAGTTATTGAAGCGATGCATTATGGCAAACCGACATTTATCTCCAGACATACATCTCTTCCTGAGATCGGTAAAGATTTTTGTTTTTACTTTGATTATAATTTTGATCCGGAAAAAATGCGATTTGAGTTTAAACAAGGAATGGACGAATTCAAAAATAGAGATATAAATACTCAAATTGAATACGCCCATTCTTATTCATGGGAAAATGCAGCCAAAGAATACTGTAAGATATACAATAGGCTTAGCGACTCATCAACTCATTAAAGAGACCCAACCATTGTTTTCCTATATTACTAAGGCTGTACTCCTTTGATTTTTGTTGTACAGCCTTAGCCATTCTCTTACGCATCTCTTCATCCTGCATTAACTCTTCAAGTTGATTTGCAAATTGAGTAATATCAAATGGAGTAATTAAAAAACCATTCACACCATTCGGTGAAATAATTTTCTCAACACCAGCAGAGCAATTAAATGCAATTGGAATAACCCCATAAGCTTGTGCCTCTGATAGAGACAAAGGCCAGCCCTCAAATGTAGATGTCATACAGAGAATTGAACCTTTGTTATAATATGCCGAAACATCATCATGGTATCCTTCAAAACAAATATTTATTAGCCCAAGTGTTTCAGCTAAATTTTTTAAATTTTGCATTTCTGGGCCATCTCCTACAATCTTCAAGTTCCAATCAGGATAATTAATGCAGATATATTTCCAAATATTTAATAATCTATCAACTCTTTTATCTGCATAACTAAGTCTTCCTACATAAAGTACTTCTTTCTGTTTATTTACAAACTCTTGATTATTGAATATAATCGATGATAACGGGTTTGATATTGAACTTAATTTGTTTGAGAATTCCTTAGATAAGGATAATTCGCTGATTATTTTTTGAGAATATCCATCAGTCAATGTTATAAATCTATCAACATTTGCTAATATCTCTCGGTAATTATTTCTAATTTTCCTCTCATGTAAACGAAATACATCATAACGCCAAAACTGTATTACATGCCATTCCAATTTTTTCAATAGTGATTTAGTTGAACGTAATTTAGCCAATTCATACTTTACTGTTATCTCCCAAAAAGGAGTACTATGTAACACATAAATTATCTTACATTCACACTCTTGTCTTATAGATTCTAATGGTATATTATAGTCAGGAACTATAAAAATATCTATATTATTAGCACAGATCTCATTAATTAAAAACTCAGAATTTATATCAGAAGCTATATTTCTGTCTGGCAAGAGATTATACCTACAATTATTATTCAACGATTTAGACGTATCAATCACACAAGAATAAACAAAAACTTCTATATTATTCTGATTAAAAAAATCAGCAAGGATATTTGTTATTTCTTCTTTTCCCCCAAAAGGATATATTTCATGTATAAAAGCTATCTTAAAATTACTCATAATCAATAGATTTTCCCTTTATATTTATAATACTTCGCAAATAGTAAAGCAAGAGTCCGATTCTTCGCAAATAAGATAAATAATTTCTTAAACGCTTTGACAGATGGAACATTTGATAACGAAGGATATTTTTTAATCAGTAAAACAGATTCCTTAGAACGCTCCTTAGCCCCGACAAACCAGTTTCGTTGTAATAATGTATTGTATGCTATCAATTTCAGACACACTAAATCTTCTTCCAAAATAGAATATTCAGGTTTTGTTTGCATAAATTGACGAATAAGCTCTGGATACAATAAAATATCATCAACCTTTGATTTAACAATTACCCCATTAGATATAGAAGAATCCCTAATAATATAATGCAATAACGGTTTCGAGTCATAATAGCATATTTTCTTAGCATTATACACTAATTGAGTTGTTAAATATGCATCTTCGGCAAAACTCAATCCTTTATAAAAACTCACATTATCATATAAACTTCTTTTATGTATGTAAGCCCAAACTGCATAATAACCTTTACCCCTCCATAAATATTTAAGCAGATCAATGTTTGAATATTCATTATGAGGATACTTTACTGAAGGCTTTGAATAATTTGAATAATCATATTGGAAATTAAATAATAATATATCAGCTTCTTTATTTATAATCTCTGAATATACTTCCTCCAGCAATGAACTCTCAATATAATCATCACCGTCTAAATGATATATATATGGGGACGTAGCACTTTGGACACCTGTATATCTGGCCATAGCGAGACCTTCATTCTCTTTAGTAATAACTCTTATTCGTTTATCTGCTTTTGCAAAACGATTGATAACCGATAATGATTGATCTGTACTTCCATCATTAACGATAATAATTTCTATATCTGAGAATGTTTGATTTATGACAGATTCTAAACATCTCTCAATATAATCTATTACATTATAAACCGGGATAATTATTGATATTGCAGCCATTGATAATATCATATAAATTAGTTAACGTCAGACTCAGTCTTTAATAGATTATCCACCATATAGTCATAAAATAAAACTTCTGATTTATTTTTAAAGACATAGGCCCCAGTAGAACTTATAGTAGCAACTATATCTATTTTCAAATCAAGGAAAACAAATAATTCAATAGGTACTGCATTTTCAATTATAACTACATTAGGAAAAATCTCCGAATAATTAGTCCGCTCTCGAGGATGGGGTTTAATATATATTACTTTATCATGAAATTCAGACATTATTTTTCGATATATATTTATCTTATCTTGCTCAGATATTATTCCATCCTCTGAATAACACTGAGTCAAAAGTAAAACTTCTATATGCTTTGTATCGACGGTTATAGTAGGGAAATAATTAATAACACGCCCTCTTCTCTTTGACGATAATTTTAAATACTCCTCTTCTAAATTTATTATCTTTACTTTATTTTGTATAATCGTTGGAACTGGAAGGATTCCTGTTAATACAATCGATTCTACATACTTTGAGACTCCCCAGGCTGGCCAAAAATGACTAAATCTTGAATTCTTTTTATTCTTCAATTTTCTAATAGACAATCTTTGATAAGAATTCTCACATGCTTCTCCATAATTACCTACTCCATCTTCCAATAAGACCATTTTCTTTAGATTTACAATAAAATATTTCGAATATTGTAAATGATCGTGCCCATAACATATAGCTTTATTCTTCACTCTTAATAGAATAATTATCTTGAAATAAATATTAGCAAATATCTGAAATAATATACGGATAAAACCATATTTAGAATCAAGCAAATTTATATATTTATAAAACAATGTATCTGGAATATATAAAGATTGCATCTCGAATTTATTACGGATACGTTTGTCAATACCACTCGAAAAAACAAAATATGTTTTCTCTAGCTGTATATTAAATAAAATCAAATACAAAAACAATGTATATATTGTATCCACTACACAAACATACGAATACTTAGGTGTATTATTTCTCATAACTAAAATATATCATCAATATCCAAAAAACTCAACCCGCAGAGATAATAAAACAAATTATCAATTCAACTATTATCTACATTTTGAGAGATATAAAAAATCTACTACTTTACAAAAAAACACTTTCTATCTTCATTCACGATAGCATCCCTGCCACAAAAAAACTAAATAGAAAAATAGTTATCTAAAGCTATTTAAAACATCAATAACTAATTGAACATCCTCTATATGCATTACAGGACTTATGGGCAAACTTAACACTTCTTTATGAATTTGTTCTGTCAAAGGCAACTTCAATTCATTGTATTCATTATAACATTTTTGCTTATGTGGCGGTATGGGGTAGTGAATTAAAGTCTGAATATTATTCTTAGCCAGATAAGACTGTAGTCTGTCTCGCTCTTTACAACGTATGACAAACAGATGCCAAACATGGCTTAGTTTATCAGTCGACCGAACCATCGGTAATTTAATTAATGGATTATTAATCTCTGCAAGATATTTTTCTGCTATAGCGCAACGTATAGCATTTTCATCATCAATATATTTTAATTTAACCGAAAGAAAGGCTGCTTGAATTTCATCCATCCTACTATTTAGACCTTTATATAAATTATGATACTTCATTTCTGACCCATAATTGCCCAAAGCCCTGATTACAGAAGCTAATTCTTTATCATTAGTAGTCACAGCTCCGCTATCCCCTAATGCTCCCAGATTCTTACCAGGATAAAAACTAAAACCTGCTGCATCACCTAAATTTCCGGTTTTTCTATCTTTATATTGTGCCCCTATAGCTTGAGCATTATCTTCAATCACTTTAAGATTATATTTCTTTGCTAATGATTCAAAATCAGCGCTCCAGGAAGTCTGTCCATATAAATGAACGACTAAAACACCTTTTGTTTTATCAGTTATAAGTGCTTCTATACTCTTCTCACTAATATTATACGAATCCTCATCAGGTTCGACAAAGACAGGCTTCAATTTATTATCTGTAATAGCTAATACCGAAGCTATATATGTATTTGCAGGCACTAAAATCTCATCACCTTCTGCCATTACACCCAGTTCAATATATGCACGTAGAATCAGTCTTAATGCATCCAATCCATTAGCTACGGCTATTGCATGATTAGCACCAATATATGCAGCTAATTCTTTTTCAATTTTTTTATTATAATCTCCCTGTAAAAACCAGCCATTATCAATTACTGCAGATGCTACTTCTTTTAATTCTGAAGCATACTTCGAATTAATCTTTTGTAAATCAAGAAATTTAATCATATATAAATCTTAATCACAATATATATTTAATAACATAAAAACGATTATCTACGAGCTCCTAATAACACTCTTAACTCATAAAAGAAATTTATCCTTTCCATTTCAATAATCCTTCTTTTTAAATTTTAAAAATTCATCGTAATCTCGAATATATTCTGTTTCATCATAATCTAGAGATGCTAATACCAAACAAGTAGCATCTGCCGAAAAATTGACAATTTCCCGCCATATCCCAGGAACAATCAACAAACCTTGATAAGGTTGATTGAGTGTACAAACCTGTTTATTCAGTCCATCATCTAAAATTATATCAAAACTACCAGTAGTGGCAACTAAAAGTTGTTTTAAGCATTTATGCCCATGCCCTCCTCTTGTTACATCTAATGGAATTTCAGATATATAATAAACCCTTTTTATATCAAAACTGATATTACTGGCACCCTCAACTGAAGAGACATATCCTATTTCATTCAATATATGTTTTAATTCAATAATTGAACAGTCATAGACAGTATTTAAATGATTCATTTCAACTTGTATTTTAAAAACTCGTCATAATCTCTTATATAATCACTCGCATCATATAGCGTAGACGAAATAACTAGCGCTAATGAATTTGTTGAGAAATTATTCACTTCCCGCCAAGTACCCGCAGGTACATATAATCCATAATAAGAACGATTTAAATGATAAATATCCTTATCAACACCGTTATCTATAAGCACATCAAAACTACCTGATAGTGCAATTACAAACTCTTTGGTTTGCTTATATGCATGCCCTCCGCGAAATTGACCACCAGGAACATCATAAATCCAATGTACCCGCTCAATATTAAAAGGTATATGCTTATTACTTTCCAGGAAAGATAAATTTCCTCTTCGATCCAAAATTTTTGGAAGATCTATAATACGTACTTCCATATTTGTTCATTTTATACTTTATATCAAATGTGGACAAAGTTAAGATTAAATCTATAGATCAGTCAATTTTCATATAGTATTACAATATAATTTTATGACTCAACTTACTCAAACTATAGCATTCTCACTATTTAACTATCTAAAAATGACATATCAACTATAATCCAAACTTTATTTCCTACCTTTGCAGCATAAACTAAAAATGAGACGTCTTATTATTTAGAATAAGAAATTTGACTTTATGAGAATTGCATTTGATGCTAAACGTGCAACGCACAATGGAACAGGATTAGGCAACTATAGCCGGTTTGTTCTTAATACTTTGTCAACATATAACTCAGATAATGAATATTTGCTCTTTACACCTTCTGCGGGCAAACCAAGTCTAAGATCTAAAATCAATAATGGTTTAAATATTCAATATCGCTTCCCGAAAGGTTTCTGGAAGGGGTTTGGTGTGAAATCAATTTGGCGTTCTTATGGTATTGTTTCAGATATTAATCTGGAAAACATGGATATATATCACGGGCTTAGCAATGAAATCCCTTTTGGATTACAGAAAAGCGGTGTAAAATCCGTTGTGACTATCCATGATTTAATCTTTTTACGTTATCCTGAATTTTACAAGCCAATAGACCGCCTTATCTATAAATTTAAATTTAAAAGAGCCTGTCAAAAGGCTGATCGTGTTATTGCTGTAAGTGAAATGACTAAACGGGATATTGTTGACTTTTTCAATATAAGTCCCGATAAAATTGATGTTATCTACCAAGGTTGTGATAACAGCTTTAAAGTTGCGGCCGCTGAGGAGTTAAAAAAACAAGTCAAAGAAAAATACAAATTACCAGATAATTATATTTTATATGTTGGAACGATCGAAAGTCGCAAGAATCTACTTCTGGCTTTAAAAGCCTTGAAAGAATCTTCCAACAAAATACCTTTGGTTGCTGTAGGGCGTCCTACTCCATACATGAATGAAGTGAAACAATATATTAAGGAAAACGGTCTTGAGAACCTCGTTACATTTCTTCATGGAGTACCTTTTGGGGATCTGCCAGCTATTTATCAGCAAGCTACAATTTTTGTCTATCCTTCTTTTTTTGAAGGATTCGGAATTCCCATCATAGAGGCTCTATACTCCGGAATACCTGTAATTGCAGCAACCGGTTCTTGCCTTGAAGAAGCCGGTGGCCCTGATTCTATTTATGTTAATCCGAACTCAGTAGAACAAATGAGAGATGCTATGTCTTATTTAATAAATAATCCGGATCAACGAAATAAAATGATTGCTTCCGGAAAACAATATGCAAAGTTGTTTGATGAAGAAAACATAGCGTTAGAACTTCAAAAACTTTACAATAAACTAATCGATTAATCTTTATCGATCAATTAGATTTTTTAATACTCCTATGAACGAAGGGCTGTCTAATGTTTTTTAGACAGCCCTTCGTTTTGTAAGCAGATACTTTCTATTTTTTATATTTTTATTATCTTTAGGCCGAATAAACCAACTTAATTATTATGAAACTCAAATTTACACTGACAAGTGTTTTATTAACCACAACTATTCTAACTAATGCTCAAAATGAAGGTATTACTCAATGTGGTACTCCTACAGGACAAAAGCCTTTTCCTATTTATGAATATACGGAGTTATCAAACCCCGCTCTGCCTTCTTCAAAATCATGGAGTGAATTAAAAGGCAAAACGAGTATGGGCTGGGGATCAACCGATATCCGCTACAAACAGGAAGAAGCCTATAAAAATTTAGCAAAATCGAAACAACTAAATGCATGGAAAGGTGAACGCGTAAATGCTCAATATGTGATATCTACACCTGACGGAATAGATAATCTGACTTATTCCGTATCCGATTTAGTACATAACGGTGATAAGAGTGCTGTTATAAATCAAAATCAGATCTTATCAGGAATTGTAAGATATGTAATGACCGATCAAGCCAATCCTGATGGAGAAACAGCTTGCGGTAAAAGACCGGATCATAGTCTCTTTGATTCATCATTAGTAGCAGATCCTATTGATCATCATCTTGAATCAATCAAATTGGAACCTAAATCTACTCGTTCTATCTGGGTTAGAGTTTGGGTACCGGAAGATGCAAAACCTGGTAAATACACAGGGACATTGACTGTTAATGGTAAAAAAGAAACTTTTTCAGTTAATGTAAAAAACAGAACGCTCCCACAACCTGAAGATTGGAAATTCCATTTAGATCTTTGGCAAAATCCGTTTTCTATCGCGCGTTATTATCAGGTAGAACCTTGGAGTAAAGAACATTTTGATGCAATGAAACCTTATGCAGAAATGATGAAAAATATGGGAATTAACGTAATTACCACATCAATCATGCATCAACCCTGGAATGCTCAGACTGAAGATGCTTATGAGACCATGATTACATGGATCAAAAAGGCGGACGGAACCTGGATGTTTGACTATACCGTGTTTGATATGTGGGTCGAATTTATGCTTAATCAAGGAATTAACAAACAGATTAATTGTTACTCTATGATCCCATGGCATTTATCATTCCAGTATTTAGATCAGGCAACCAATACATTTAAATCCATTAAAACAAAACCGGGAGAACCGGAATTCAATGATATGTGGGGAGCTATGCTCACATCATTCTCTAAACATCTGAAAGAAAAAGGATGGTTTGATATTACATGCATTTCAATCGACGAACGTCCTATGGAACATGTACTAAAAACTTTAGCTTTAGTAGAGAGTGTAGACAAAGACTTCAAAGTATCTTTCGCAGGGACTTATCATGAAGAATTCGCTACAAGGGTATGGGATTATTCTCTTGCACAAAGAATCAGATACCCTGAGCATATCAAAGAAAAACGCAAAGAGCTAGGTTATATTACAACTTACTATACTTGCTGTGCTGAAGCATATCCTAATAACTTCACATTCTCTGATCCCGCTGAAAGTGCCTGGATTCCAATTCATGCCGCAACCGAAAACATTGACGGTTATCTTCGCTGGTCTTTCAATCACTGGGTAAAAGAACCTTTATTGGATAGCCGATTCCGCGACTGGGCCGCAGGTGATACATATGCTATCTATCCGGGAGCAAGGACATCCATTCGTAATGAAAGAATGATCGAAGGACTACAATCCTATGAAAAAATTAAGATTCTTCAGGATGAGCTAAGCCAAAAGGGCCAAACTAAAGCTTTAATCAAACTGAATGGCATTCTTAAAGATTTTACTGAACAAAATGTAAAAGCAAATGGGGCTGCTATTTATGTAAATCGCTTAAATGAATATCTGAATACGCTATAAAAGCTGATAATTTGTAGCAAAATAATAATAAGAGAGTAATCATCATGAATTTGATTACTCTCTTTTATTTTATTTAAAAGAGTCGTATAACCTTCATAGAATTCTTTTATATTTGTCAGCTATAACTATCGATATATTTGATCATGAAAAGAATTACTTATTTATTTATTTCATTAGTTTTTGCCGGATGTCAGAACAGTGCGAAAACACCAACCACAGAAGCAAATCCTCAGACTCAAATCAGTACTACCACTGATTTTAAATTGCCCGAAATACCTATGGCAATTGTAGAACCTGAGGCAAGAGCAACCTATCTTGCAAGCAATTACTGGACTAACTTCGATATACAAAATCAAGGTTTAAAAACAGACACAGCTAACTTCGAACAACTATACTCTAACTATCTGTTATTTTTACGCGAAGGTGATCAGAAGAGTTTTTGTTCTGCTATAGAAAATTGTATCAAACATTTTCACAACGATTCCACTTATTTAAACAAGTTTTATCAGTTATCCGAAAAATACTTATACGATCCGAACTCCCCTTTCCGAAACGATGAATATTACTTATGTTTCATAAACTCTTTACTCGGTACAAACAGAATGTCTTTTGCTGACAGTACCCGATTAGCATTTCAGCAAGAATTAGTGTCAAAAAACCGGATCGGTCACAAAGCGGCTAACTTTGAATATAAAACCAGTGACAAGAAAATAAGCAATTTATATAAAATTAATGCGCCCTATACACTTATCTTTTTTTACAATCCCGATTGTCACGCATGTCAGGAAGTGAAACAACAGCTTCAAAACTCTGTCACTGTCAACAATTTACTTAATAATAAAAACATGACTCTTCTTGCCGTATATACAGATGAAGAGCTTGATTTATGGGAAAATTCCATATCCGGATATCCTAAGGAGTGGATCATTTCATACAACCCTGAATCCAGGATAAAATTAGATCAGAGTTATGATTTGAAAGCTATCCCGACCCTCTACTTATTAGGTAAGAATAAAGAAGTCCTACTTAAAGATGCAACCGTAGAGCAGGTAAATAATTTCTTTGATTTTCAGAATAAATTTTGATTTTAACTATCCGAAAAGGACGTATTTCAAAAAAAACAATTATTTTTCCTGCGTATTATTAATCTTAAACTGTTACCATTATGAATTTTAATGATTTTCCGGCAGAACCTTTTCGTATTAAGTGTGTCGAGCCGGTTAAAATGATTTCGCGAAAAGAGCGCGAAGAAGTTATCAGAAAAGCAGGATTTAACACTTTCCTGATCGACTCCGAAGACGTTTACATTGATCTTCTTACCGATAGTGGTACGAATGCTATGAGTGATAAGCAATGGGGAGGAATGATGCAGGGAGATGAAGCTTATGCAGGCAGCAAAAACTTCCATCATCTGGATGCAACTGTCAAAGAACTTTTCGGTTTTAAGCATATGGTTCCTACCCATCAGGGAAGAGGTGCAGAAAATCTCCTGTCACAGATCGCAATTAAACCGGGACAGTATGTACCCGGAAATATGTACTTTACAACGACCCGTTATCATCAGGAGCGCAATGGAGGCATCTTTGTTGATATCATTCGGGATGAAGCTCATGATGCTTCACTTAATATGTTATTTAAAGGGAACATCGATTTAGCAAAACTACAAAAACTAATTGACGAGAAAGGAGCAGATGCTATAGCCTATGTTTGTTTAGCTGTTACAGTTAATCTTGCTGGAGGACAGCCTGTATCCATGAAAAACATGAGAGAAGTTCGCGAATTAACTTCAAAACATGGCATTAAAGTTTTCTTCGATGCTACAAGATGTGTCGAAAATGCATATTTCATTAAAGAGCAAGAGCCTGGCTACGAGAATAAGACAATCCAGGAAATTGTTCATGAAATGTTCAGCTATGCTGATGGATGCACGATGAGCGGTAAAAAAGATTGTCTGGTTAATATCGGTGGGTTCTTGTGTATGAATGACGATGAGCTATTTCAAGATGCAAAAGAACTGGTTGTAGTATATGAAGGAATGCCTTCATACGGAGGTATGGCGGGAAGAGATATGGAAGCGATGGCCATCGGATTAAAAGAATCCATGCAATATGAATACATCGAACACCGGATCAAACAAGTCAGATATTTAGGAGAAAGACTTCTAGAAGCCGGTGTACCAATAATCGAACCTATAGGTGGTCATGCTGTATTTCTTGATGCCAGACGTTTTTGCCCACACCTTTCGCAGGAAGAGTTTCCTGCTCAAAGTCTTGCTGCAAATATATATGTAGAAACAGGTGTTCGCAGTATGGAGAGAGGTATTGTTTCTGCGGGCCGTGATAAGGTTACACACGAAAATCATAAACCAAAACTTGAAACTGTACGTCTGACTATACCTCGCAGAGTATATACCTACAAACATATGGATGTCGTTGCCGATGGTATTATTAATTTATTCAAACATAAAGAAGATATCAAAGGACTGAGATTTGTATATGAGCCTAAACAACTCCGCTTTTTCACAGCCCGCTTCGAACAAATATAACTAAATCAAAGTTTATCAAGGAGTATCGAATATTCGATACTCCTAACTTTTTCAGAATACATACCATAAACGATATCCGGATATTTAAAGCCCGAAAAATCTTATCTGTAAACATAGATATAATATTCACCTAACTATTTAAATTACAAACAATTCTATGAAAACAATAATTCTGACTATACTTTTTTGTCTGGCTTTTCCTTTTCTCAGTTTCGCTCAGATTAAAATAAATAACGGAAAACTTATAGAATATAAAAACTTTGATTCCCAATATATTAAATCTCGAAATGTCAACATATGGATACCCGAAAATTATTCTGAAAAGGATTCTTATTCTGTCATATATATGCATGACGGACAAATGTTGTACGATCCGTCATCTACCTGGAATAAACAAGCATGGAATGTCGATCATACAATAGATAAATTGCTGAAAGCTGATAAAATTGAAAATTGCATCATTGTAGGAATATGGAATATCAGCGAAGATCGATTCTATGACTATTTTCCTCAAAAGAGTCTCTCCTATTTAAATCTCTCATCAATAGAAAAAGCTGATACAAGTATTCATCTCGACCGTTTTAACGCTGACAATTATCTGTCATTCATTGTCAATGAACTTAAACCTTTTATAGATAAAAACTTCTCTACTAAGCCTGAAAAAGAACATACTTTTTTAATGGGATCAAGTATGGGTGGATTAATTTCTTTATACGGATTATGTGAATATCCTGATATATTCGGGGGTGCTGCCTGTCTATCTATACACAGCCCTATGATAACTTCGAAACTTCTGACTAGTGATAACGCACAAATTTTTGCACCTGCATTCTGTGCCTACCTGAAAGATCATCTACCTGAGGCTAATACAAGAAAAGTTTATATGGATCTAGGTAATGAAACATTAGATGCAATCTATATCCCATTTCAAAATAAGATTGATGAAGTATTCTGGAATCAGGGATGGAAACTTCCTTTCAAGACAACTAATTATTACCCCGGAACGTCTCATACCGAAAATGATTGGGCAGACAGATTACAAATACCTGTATTATTCTTACTACAAAAAGCGAAAACAAATAACTGAAAGATACCAGAAATCAACTTTAGCACATCGTGCAAAAAGAAAGAATAAATGCGAATATCCTGACTTTATGCTAATAAAAAAAACAACTATTTTATAGCAAAACTTATAAGAAATTTCTCTGCAAAAGGTCGTTTTAAACAAAGATCTGAAGGTTTGAGATTTTCGAACGTATATAAATTTAATGATATACGTTCGAAAAAATATTTACATACGTATCTTTCTGAATTTTCATTCGTATTTAAAATCACAGAAAAAGGTATTTCTTCGCGAAAACAAGAGAGTTTCGTTACGTAAATATAGAAAAACTTCAAAAAGAGAGTCTATCCGTCAATCAATACCTCTCAATTTATTAAATACCAACAACTTATACTAAACACAAATACTAAGCTTAGAACCTGGCTTAATGAACATCA
The DNA here is from genome assembly GCA_002471225.1 of Porphyromonadaceae bacterium UBA7332. Lineage (GTDB taxonomy): Bacteria > Bacteroidota > Bacteroidia > Bacteroidales > UBA7332 > UBA7332. The sequence goes on along the minus strand of DKPO01000008.1, from coordinate 27,236 downwards.
CTCGCAAATAACGTATTCTGAACGATTAGAAAAATATCAAAATGACAGTTACATCTAACGTTTTCATGAATTTCGTCTTTTCTCTTTCACATAAGATCTACTTTAAACATGCAAACACCCATTTGTTTCATTTTACTTGCCAGAGGAATATTTTCAAATCATAGTTATTTATATAAAATTTACTATATTTACACTTGAGAGAAGTTTTAATCTTTACGGCTTATAATTTATCAGCCTTTTATTTCATTAACCTGCATTTGATTTAAGAAAATCAAACGAAAAACATTTAAATAACCCATGGATAAGACCAGAATTACACATTTTCTGATTACTGCTTTTGCAGTTTTACTTTTTTTTTCCTGCCAGACGGAATCCCGTATTGAATTAAATATGAATACTGATTGGGCATTTTGGCGGGGAGATACTATCGGAGGTCAGCGCTCTGATCTGGATGATCAGAAATGGATCGCCAGTACACTTCCGCATATTATGCAATTAGAAAAGAAACATTGTGGCGGTGATATCATCTATGATGGTGTTGGTTGGTACAGACGCTACTTTAAGCTACCTGAAACGTACCGGGGAAAGCGCATAGCTCTATCTTTTGAAGGAGTTATGACAAACTGTGACGTTTATCTGAACGACACTTTATTAAAACAAAATGCCGGAGGATATATGGGTTTCGTCGTGGATCTTACCGATCACCTGAAATGGAATGATGAAAATAATGTTCTGGCTGTACGTGTATCAGCTGAATACGATCCTTTGACTCCACCTGCCAAACCTCAGGACAGAATGGATTTCTATTACTACAGCGGTATTTACCGCGATGTCACTATGGTCATAACTGATCCTTTGCATATAACTGATCCTCTGGAAACTAATAGTAAAACATCGGGAGTATTCGTCACCTATCCGAAAATTGACAAAGAGTCTGCAGAAGTAAATGTACAGACAAATATTTTTAATGGAAGGAATCAGAACGAAACAATGACTCTGATGACTATTATAAAGGATCAAAAAGGGAAACAAGTTGCCCGCGAAGATTCGAAACTGACCCTAACTCATCAAACCGATAAAAACATCAATCAAACCCTTTATGTTAAAACACCCAATTTATGGCATCCATACAATCCTTATTTGTACACTATTGAATCATATATAATTGTCAACAATAAAATAATCGACAAACATTCCGAGCAGATAGGATTAAGACGAATTAACTACACAAAAGAAGATGGGTTCTCCATTAACGGAGAAAAACTATATTTAATCGGAGCGAACAGACATCAGTCATTTCCTCATGTCGGAGATGCTGCGTCAAATTCTATGCAAGAACGGGATGTAATTGATATGAAACGGGGAGGTTATAATGCTGTCCGCGCAGCTCATTATCCACACGATCCTGCATTTCTGAAAGCGTGCGACAAACATGGCCTGCTCGTTGTAAGCTGTGTTCCCGGATGGCAACATTTCACTCATGACTCTGTTTTTATTCAACGCCTTGACAATGTAACCCGTCAAATGATCCGAAGAGACAGGAACAGACCATCTGTAATTCTGTGGGAAACAGCATTGAATGAAACCCACTATCCACTAGAAGTTGTAGAGCAAATCTATCAGGCAGCACATGAAGAGTATCCCGGAGATCAGTTTTATACTTCGGGAGACTATCTGAGTCATGAACAGACACTTCCGTTTTATGATGTTTTCTATAAGCAAGTTTCCAATTACCCTAAAGATGGGAACGTTATGAGTAATGATCCGAATGATCAACTGGTATTAAAGCCTTTATTTACGAGAGAATGGGGAGATGGCGTAGGTGAAAAGCCACGCGTGCGGGCAGATGAAAACAGTGATGAACAATACCGTCAATGCCGCGGACGTTATAAACAATTAAATGGCGAGGGATATTTTGACTGGTGTATGCTGGATGCAAATCCTAATATGGGCGGTCATTTCTTATGGAGTTATAATGATTATGCTCGTGGTGCTGAAGAAGAAACTATGTTCTGTGGTGTGGTAGATGTAAACCGCTATCCCAAACAAAGCTATTATATGATGCAAAGTATGCGGCCTTACCAGATTTCGCAAAAAAGGCTCTATAACGGTCCTATGATCTATATTGGTTCTGATAACTCATCATCTTCTTTAGCGACTGCGACAACAGAAATTCCGGTTTATTCTAATTGTGATGAAGTTGCTCTTTTCAGAAATGGTAAATTAATAGATCGAAAAAGTCGCGAGGAAGCAAAAGCAAATTACGAATGGACCGTTGAAAAAGGCGGTAGTCCCTGCTTTGTTTTTAATGCCGGAAACTATGAAGCAGGAGAACTCAAAGCTATCGGATATATCAATAAGAAAGAGGTTGTTTTGCATCGGGTACGTACGCCCGAAGCTGCCGAAAAAATAGAAGTTTATATTCCGGACTATCCTGTCAGACCTATTGCCGATGGCAATGACATGATCCCCGTGTACTTTAAGATAACAGACAAATATGGAAGTCTTGTTAAAAACCGCGACACAACCATAGAGATTGAAGTATCAGGAGAAGGAAGTTTGATCGGAGACCAGATTAAACGTATAGGTATCAATCCACAGAAAACAGAAGGAGGAATAGGCTTTGCATTCATCCGATGTACCAAAAAGGCAGGTAAAATTACGATTAAAGCTCATGCTACAGGTTTGCAAAGTGGAAGAAAAGAGATTATGTCCTATCCTTACAGCGGATCTCATGTCCCTGATGGTAAACATAACCAATTTAATGGCGATGAAGAACAGGGTGTCGTAGTGAAACCTACCCGCTGGGACAGACAAATTTTAGCCAGAGAGCAGGCAACGATCAAACAAGTAACTGTCAGTTCTGAACAAAAAGGTTATGAGGCTGAACATTTAATTGACAGGAATGATTTCACATGGTGGATTGCAGGAGAAGATGAATTTCCACAAACCATCATTATAGAACTGGATAAACAACAAAACGTTTCAGCCACACGTATACGTTTTCAAAAAGATAGTTCTTCTTATAAACATAAAGTCGAGATTTCGGAAGATGGAAATACGTGGACTCCTTTTTACTCAGGGGAGTGTACGGGATGGGAGTTTAAACCTGTCCGCTTGAATAAAGAGATCAAATATATCAGAGTGATTATTGAAAATGCTTCTGAAGGCAGAGCTGGATTAGCCGAAATATCCTGCTACATCTAAACACAAAACAAATCCCCCAAAAAGCTTCAAGTCAGGCTCTTTGGGGGATCATTTATTTCAAATACAGCTACTTATACATTTGAAAGATTTATCAATATCTGATCAGCTAAAGCCGATTTAACTTTAATATGATCGCGAACTGCTTCGACAAACGGATCTGCATCAAATGATCCTCTTACAGATTCAAAGTCACGCAACTTATCTATTTCAGCTCCATCCATACCAAAACCAATCATTGATGTGATGGAAAACTCTTTCATCGCATCTTTATATAGCATTTCATCTAAAGATAATACGGCTGTTTTCCATTTATGAATAATCTCGCGGATTTCGTCTATCGTGATTGAAGCAAAGGATAGACCATAATATTCCTCTATCACATGATAAGCCCAGGTCCATTCCATATCATAATATTCAGTATGTAATTGCTTTAATACATATTCAACTTCAGATAGCGATATTTCTTTCTTTTCAATTTTACTTATAAGTTTGTCTACTTCCGATTTGGGTAAGATTAATCCCGATAAATCAACCCATATTCCTTCGCCGGCATGATGTGTAGGCTCTAAAGCCAAACGGACCTCCTCTATACTCTTATAAGTCTTATTACCCAACCGATGAATCAAAGAGTTACCCAGAAACTTTACAATACCCCGATCATATAAATTTATACCATTACGCAAAGAAGCATTCTTAATACGCACACTGGACATTGCATAAACATCTGGCGTATCTCCGGCAATATCACGTAAGTTCATTAATTGTTTACGTCCACGAATCATTTTCCCTATTGTATAAGGGCTCAACAGATTAAAATTAATCATATCAAGGCATTGCGAATCTTTTCTTTTATCCCTTGTCGGCCATTTTCTGGCATCACGAATCGTACCGACACTGCGCAGATTTACACCCGGTATCAGGTAAGTTTCATCCGATTTCTCTATCAAATAAGAAAATGGGAAATCTGTCGTATCTGCATGTCGGTAATGTCTGCCCATTACTAAGGAAAACGCTCCGACTTTTGCTGGCCACAAAATATAGGAATCACTGGTCGTTTTGGATCCTCTTTCAATAATACCCTGATGTATCGGACCCAATTTATACATATGGTTACTCTGATTAGAACCACTTCCTGCATTAAGAAACGAAAACATTCCTGCGATAAGCAAACTTGATTTATGTGATGATACGGTAAAGGGACCTGCAAAAACAGAACAAGCTTCACCGTTCTCAAATGAGCAATTTGCGAACATTAAAGTGTCATGAGCAGAGAAATTATGAGATACATGACAAGCCTGTCCAATAAAACACCGCACCAGTTTAGCCGCATCTGCAATATGACTGCCAGACGAGAAAATAAAATCAGTTGCGATTACACTATCACCTACATATACAGGAGCTTCAATATTACTATTTATTGTCCCGTTCTCGAGTCGTGAAGTATTCACTATTTTGGTAAACGGACCAATATTCACATGTTTGATTGTTCCTGTATTAAGTATTTTTACTCCCTGCCCTATTACCCCCATAGCTGAAGAGTTCACCTCAGCATAATTACTGATACTTTCAAACAAGTTATTTATCAGCTGAGTTTTATGTCTGTACATCGCTAAGATGTAAGCTAATGAAGAGGAAAGCTCGTTATAAATGGGAACTTCGCGCCCACCGGTTTCATTTAATACTTTTACTTTCACTTCATTTCCAAAAGCAGAGCGTTCTTCGACTGCTATTACATTTACATTCTGGATATAGCAATCATCCCCTATCCGATAATTAGATATATGATTAGCTACATTTTCAATCAATACGTTGTTACCTATTTCACATTGATGAATCGTAACATTCCTGATCCCTGAATGCCGGCGAAGTCCTCCGGCTAATTCAAATACTTTTTCAAAACACCCCAATTTAACCTGTCCCGAAAATCGGGCAGACCAAATATGTTCCGGGGAAAAATCCTCTGACACTAAGATTTGAGTCCAATCTTCTGCCACACATTGATTGACTATCAGTGAGTCAATTTCATGCTGAGTTAAATTTCTCATATTAATATAATTAAATTAAGAACTCATCCCCAAACTGATAAATAATACTCAGTTTGAAGATGAGTTCGTATATCAGATATTTGATTTATCAAGATCCTGACTGTAGCAGCATTTGATAATTAATCGCAAATATAAGGATATAAGCATTTTAAATAAGTTAATTGAAAATTAAAATAATATTTAATCTTCCAGAAGAACCATTTTAGATATCATAAGATTTGGGCCGGTTAATGATTTTGTACTTAAACTTAATGACCCGTCATTTGAATCTTCTCGCATAACATGAAGTTTCACCCACTTGCCCCCGTCATTGTGAGTCGGCAAATCAAAATCCCGTCCTTCAAAGCGAATAGATCCCGTCCTCCCATTATTATTCCAATCTTCAAAAAATACATATAATGAGCCGATCATCCCCTGAGGACATTTTATATTCACGTCTATGGATTTACCGTGCCACGCATTGCCTGAGTCATCACTCCAAACTCCGTCACAGCTAACATTGTAAGCAGTTTCTTTTTTTGTCACTATTTTATCCAATGATTTATCCCACGTGATATTCTGATTCTTTTCTTGATTAAGGACTGCACATTCAATATACAAAATTGAATTATCAAACTCTTTCGGAACTTCACTTACTACAGGTTCTCTATAGGTAAATATCTTTTTCAAATGATCAGCTGTCGGCTCAAACTGAGGTTTAAAATCTTTGCTGTTCATATACTCCAGCAGTGAATACTTAAGTTGTCTGACTACCGGATTTGTATTATCTGATAATGGAAATCCTGATACCAGAAGCTTACCTTTACCAACACACACCTCAAATATAGCACCTAGTTTATTATTCCGATGAAAATCATCGATTGGCTGCGCTATAGCCTGATAATCTGCCGGATAGTCATTCAAGTAAAAACCACGCGCATTTTTATAAAGCTGTTGCCATTGCCAGTCACTATGGAAATCAGTAGGGAAATATTTTAAAGCAGAATGACGATCCTTTACTAAAAGTCCGATCGTATTCTTTCCCTGTCCCGGGAAAAATGTCAAAGACCAGTATAACGGATAAAAGCTCAGCAAATCCATTGTCTCTTCATTTCCTAAAGAAGATGCGTCCAGCAATACTTTTGCACCGTTATATAAATCCTTAAGTGTTGAATCGTCCAAACGTTCTCTGACTAAAACCTCTCCTTCAACGTTTTGTTGTGATGAAGGATATACCCAAACATTCCATTTATTCACTATTGAATGGTTTTTGAGAGATAGCGAAACCGTTAATTCTGTAGCTTCTTTTATTTGATTAAGTGGTACTCTGATGCTATCTATAATAGCTGAGCTTCCTCTTTTATATTTACGCGAAGGTAAATTGCCGGAAGCATATATAATACCATTCGGATAATTTATACTCCAGTCTATTTCATCTGAAATATCTGAATTTCCATAATGAGCCAATTGCATTCTTGCTGTCAGTACTTCATCATTTTCCCAAACAAATTTCGGAATACGAAGCAAAGTTACTGTTGTATCATGATGCATTCTGAATTTCTCAGGAGAAGTAATTCCCTTCGAATCATAAAAAGCATCCAGCCACCCGATTAAGGCTTCACCTTGTCCCTGATAATCCTGCAAGCTAAGCAGTTGTATTCCGGCACACGAAGATGTACGAAGGAAGGATTCTATTTCGTATTTGTACATGATCTGATTTAAAGCTCCTGACGCTTTCACAAAATCTTCATTCTGAGTATCAATATTATTTTTCTTTGCCTGCATCCGGAATTCTTCCATATTTCTGGCCTTTAATGTCCCGGTATATTTTTTGATTTCGCTCCATCTGGGATATACAGGCCATTGGCCGATTTCATGAGCAATAAGGGGTATCTCAGATTTTTCATATATATCTTCAAAATCCCAATCAGTAGATGCACCGCCTTTTAATCCTCTTGTACTACCGATACCAGGTAAATAATGAGTTGCCATAAACTGATCTACCGGCATTATTTTACGCGCAGTAGATACAGCATAGATCCTCCGTTTATCTTCCTTCCGATACGGTTCAATCCATGTCTGCATTACGTCAAAATCAGAATTACCTAATTCATTTCCGATACACATCATTGCAAATGAAGCATGATTGCCATACTCCTTAACCATACGTCTTAATTCTGCTTGCGTAAATGTATCAGCAGATATATTTTTACCTAAACCTTCCGGTTTTCCTTTCGTCTGCATTTCAGGTCTGTCATCGGGAGTATTAGTCATCCACCAGTCAATCCAGATTGCTTCGGGTTGAAGATAAATACCTATCCGATCAGCAGCAATAAAAGCTGCTTTCGGAGGACACCATGAATGAAATCTTGCATGATTTAATCCATAAGATTTATATATCCGGAAAATACGTTCCCAATCTTCGACTTTACAAGACGGATATCCTGTAATAGGAAAATGAACACAATCCAGATTTCCCCGTAAAAAGACAGGTTCTCCGTTGATTATGATTTTTGATTTTTCGGTAGATATTTCCCGGAATCCTATCTCTTGTTTAACCTGATCATATTTTTTCAATGGATCTTTTGAATCTTGCAATGAAAGAGAGATATCATAAAGATTAGGATTCATATCATCCCAAAGCTTTATCTCCTTAGCAACCGGTAATTTCAGATCTATCGGATATTTACCTACCGGAACTTTGAAAGTGTACGTCTGAGATTGAACTATCTCATTCTTCCCTCTTTCCCGCAATGTAACAAGAAGATTTATAAGCTTAGGCTTTGATGTTTCATTAATGACAGAATCCTGAATCAATAAAAATGATTCAGAAACATAAGTTTCCAAACGAGGCGAAGAAAATCTTACCGGATCTTTTGCGACCAATTGAATACTACCAACAATACCATTCCATATACTTTGGGTATATTCTGTGTAGGCATGTCCTTTATCTCCAATATTATGAATCAAATCATTATTTACACGGATAGTCAATTGATGTTTTCCGGGCCTGATATATCCCAAATCATGCAAATGAGGAGAGTTAAGCGCGTCCAGGGTGGAAAATTCCTTATCATCAAGATAAACTTTTGATTCCCACATGACTCTTTCTAATTCGAGGAAGATCCGTTTATTTCTCCAATCTTCCGGAATTTCAATTTCCTGTTGATACCAGGCCGGACCATAATATTTATATGCGCGAGTCAGAATTCCAAAATCAGATCCGGAGGTTTTAGTTCCATATCCTGCCTCATCTGTAGTACCGGGTAGAGCAATTTGCTGATCTAATGTCGTTTTATACCATTTTTCATGGACTCCTCTGTCTTGGTCATCAAGTTTAAATTTCCAGTCTCCTGCTAAAGATTTATATTCCTGAGCACTCAGAGATGCCGAAGAAAGTAATAACAATAAAAGGGACGTTCTGTAATTGTGTTTCATTTCAGGTATTATTGTGTTGAGAAAGTACGAATATATGATTATTTAATAAAATAAAAAAGCAGTATACTCATTTTTGAATATACTGCCTTTCATATTTTCTAAATCCTTACATTCGACTAATTGCTTTGAGCTACTACTGCTTTGGTTTCAAATGAACCAACCGGTGTATGTTGCTCTTTCATTGCCTTTTGTAATTTACTTACTATTGATTTATATTTTGGATTATCTATTAAGTTATTATCTTCATGAATATCCTGAGCCAGATTATATAATTCATAGCCCATTTCAGGCTTAGCTCCTTTTTCTTTAGCTGGCTGAGGTTTATAAATTAATTTCCAGTCACCACTACGAACTGCATATTTGCCCATGAACTCCCAATATAAATAGTCGTGTTTCTTTTGTTTCCCTTTTCCTGTTAAAGTAGGAACAAATGAAATCCCGTCTGTATCCGGAACATATTTTTTCAAATCGGCACCTGCCAACTCAGTAAAAGTAGGCATCAAATCCCAGAAAGCACAGATATGATCCGACACGGCATTTTCTTTAATAACACCCGGCCATTTCGCAATAAACGGAACCCGGAAACCGCCTTCATATACATCACGCTTAACACCTTTTAGTTTGCCGTCTCTTCCAAAATATTTCGGATCAGCACCACCTTCTTCATGAGGGCCATTATCGCTAGAGAAAATAATCAATGTATTATCATCCAATCCTTTATCTTTCAACAACTGCATCACCTCCCCGACATATACATCCAAACGTGTAATCATAGCTGCAAACTGAGCGTGTCGGTTTAGTGTCGGATTATAGCGAGAACCTGCTGTTCCACCTGTACGCGTTCCATTGGTATAAGAGTTTTTACCATCGGATCCCGGATAATTAGAATCATCCGAAAACTTATTCACATAATATTGTAATATCGAATCATTAGGCTGATACAATTCCGCATGAGGTAATGTATAGGTAAGAACGGCATAAAAAGGCTGTTCTTCTGTCTGATCCTGAAGGAAGTCCATAGCTGCCTGATGAATTAAATCACCGGCATATTCTTTTCTATTTTCATAGCCTTCACCATACATCGGATGTTGAGTATTTTGCTTAAGTTCTATACGAACAACTTCGTTATCTCCGGCCTTTTTACTGTAGCGATTCAAGAAGTTTGGATAATGTAAATGTGCCTGATATTGACAAATATATCCATAGTATTCATCTATACCTCTTAAATCCGGAGTCGAAACAGAACCTTCATATCCACCGGCCCATTTTCCGAACTGAGCTGTTTTATATCCATTATCCTGAAGAATCTCGGAAATTACTTTACGATTAGGATCTAATGGCTCCTGACCTGAAATTGCATAATCAGTACAGACACCATATTGAACTTGTCCACTCCAATACTCTTTATTATCACGTATATGTGTATGTCCTGTATGCTGTCCTGTCATAAATGTAGCACGAGATGGCGCACTTACAGGTGCTCCTGCATAAGCTTGAGTAAATAACATCCCTTCAGATGCCATTTTATCTAAATTCGGTGTATTGATATACTTTTGACCATAGCATGCTAAATCTCCATAACCCATATCATCGCAAAGGATAAAGACAATATTAGGCTTAACATTCTTTTGAGCTACAGATGCAATAGGCAGAATAGCGCCTGAGGAAAAACAAGCTAATTTTAATAAATTCATTGTGTTCAGTTTTCTCTATAAAAAGATTTTACATTCGGTTTAATGCAAATATCGCATAATTTATAAAATTTCAACGAACAGTCTTTGTTAAATTATATCTTTTATAGCTGAAATACTTCCATAGTATACTTAAAAACAGGAATATACTTAATAAAAAAAGTCATTTCAGGTCAATGGCCCAAAATGACTTTTTTTATTATTTAATCTATTATAACCCGGAAACCTACATTGTAAGGAGCTTGCCAAGGTCTGTAATATCGTCGTGAAGACGCTGTTGATTTAGATGCTCTGTCTCTCCATGATCCTCCTTTAACAATTTTATGTTGGTCAAAGTTAGATTCATCACTATCTGAATCTGTCCATTCAGCTACGTTACCATGCATATCATATAATCCCCAAGGATTTGCCTGATATTGGGCTCCGGCTGCACTAATCAGATTCTTATCGTTTGAAGCTTTATCACGAGGAACAAAATCCCAAAACTGACGACAGAAGAAACCATCAGGCATTGGCACAGTTGGTTCAAGCCCCCATACAGCCAGATCTTTTATCGTGAAATCTGCCATATTCTCATAATTCGAATATTCAGCAGAACGATCTCCATACCACATATCATCTGTACTACCTGCTCTACAAGCCCATTCCCACTGTTCTTCAGTCGGTAGTTTAATATTTAAGCCTGTTTTTTCGCTCAATAACTTACAGTATTCTTTTGCGTTTTCCCATGTCACACGAACTGCAGGTTGGGCTGGCTCATTCGCTGAATATCCCGGTGTAGTATGGTCTTTCCATTGCTGACCGATATAGCGGCTGTCATGTTCGGGCATCAACGCTTTAATCTGTTGATTAGTTACCTCAATAGTAGCCATCCAGAAACCTTTCTTAATATGTACTTTCTTATGGTCTTCTGCATGACGGGCTCCTTTATCTTTACCCTTCATATATTGCCCTTCAGGAATCCATGTAAAATTCATATTAACACCAGGAGCTATTTCAATCACTTTCTCAGTTACAGAATTGCTTGCCTGTTGTTTTTGGCGTGCCTCATCTGCATTGAATCCCCATGCATTTACCTTCTTCCAGTCCACTTTAGCAGATTTAACCGGTTCTGGTTTAACCGGAGTAGCAGGATTTGTTTTCAGATAATTTGCGTAATCTGCCAATTCCTTCTTCCAATCAGTAGAAACATTCGCATATTTACGCATCAATTGTTGTCTGCGAGGATATTGTTCAAAAGTCGCTTTGTATCTGCCCGAGATTTCAAGATCACCAAAATATGGTGCATTGAAATCAACCCATTTATAAAGCGTATTCATATCCATTGAATCAAGCTTGACATTATTATGTCCTTTTTCAAGCATTTGAATCAATTCACTATTTGACCCATGATACTCATACGGATCTAAAACCTTAATCTCGGCTTCAGGTCCCTGACGATAAACATACGGATGAAGAGCTAAGTAACTATTCTTCATAAATCTGTGAGTCGTATAATTACCCCAGCGAACATATTCTGTCTTGTCTTTCCCTGTAAAATCTACAGCTTCAGATGATCCATCATGACAAGAGATACAATATTTATCTAAGATAGGTTGTATTTCATTCTCAAATGAAAATGGACGTGTCCCTCCTACCGGAGCTTGCAGACTTGCAGGCTTCTTAGTTGATGCCAATACACGTTTAGGCAGCGGAACCGTATTTTGATCTTCATGACAACCTACGCAAGAAACCACTTCACCCGGCATAGCTGTAAACCAGCTTCGCATCCATTGGATAGCATGTCCGTTCTCATCTAATGGCTGAATAGATACCGGTGTATTTGCAGGTATTTTAAATATAACCGATCCGTCTTTTTCTACGTCAACCGTACCCAGTTCACGCTTTAAATCCCAACCACTTTGCACACCTAAAGCATCAAAATCTGAAGGAGACTTCAAATAGGCGTATTCATAGGCAAACAGACGAAGTTTCTTCACTGTTCCCTTAGGTACATTTTGTAATCCTTGTCCTTCATATATATCCTGAATAAAAACGGTCGCTTCAGTTTCCTTCAGATTGACTTTATCAGGAATTACCGGAGGCGTTTCACGTTTCTTTACCGGGATTGGCGTAATATAACCTGTTCCTTCCGATTCTTCAATCAAAGTCATATTATCAAAGATATCAACTAAATAGATCCCCCATAAAGCATCTTTATGCGGTTTAGCTGATACAAGAAAATATTTATCATTCAATGGAAAAGGGCGGCTAAACTGCGGATATATACCATCTACCAGACGATCTTTCACGATCGGCTCAACCTTACGTTTACTAAATGGAATCTCCTGCACTACACCATCAGCTTCCTGACGTCCCTGAGCAGGATCAAAAACGATAAGCTTCCCTGAGCGAGGAACACCATGGTGTCCTGATACAATTCCGACAAATTTATTTCCTGCATTAGGAAGTTGCTGCATATCATATACACTTGTCGGCCAGTAAGAGTTACTGCCATATAAAGCTTTACACTCTGTTCCATCAGGATTAGAATGCATGATAATACGTGTAAAATAGTGAGTTAAGTCAGTATATTCATAACGGGTATACATGATACGACCATTATTAAGTACTGTCGGTGACCAGTTACCATCCTGATCAAAAGTTATTTTCCGCATAGAGTTATCTTTTGGATCATACAGAGCCAAATTCATAATAACTCGCTCACCATGTTCACAGGGTATCCCGTTATAACCGATATTGGTTGTAAACAGAATTCGCCCATCTGGCAAATAACATGGATCTGCATATTCCAAATCTTGTTCCGGTGCTTTTGAAATATGTTTTAAATTATTCCCGTCAACACCTATTTCATAAATATGCCAGTTGTGATATTCCTGATTATAGAAGCCATCCAGAATAGTAGGCTTCGGCGTAGCAAAAATTAAACGATCGGCATCCCAATGCATTTGAACATCTGCAATCCCCTCTCCACACTCAGGCTTAAATATCGTGCGTTTCTTCATTTCAGACGAACGAAGATCTGACAGCTCACATATTTCGGCATTATATCCTGTGGAAGGTGTTTCTATAAGCCCCATATAGTTACTGAATGGCATACACATTTTATTAGCAAATGCACGACGGGCATCTTTACCTAAACCGAATTTGGTAACGACAATTTTATCCATATCCAAAGCCGGATTTGATAAAGTGATATCTCTCTGATTTGCTATAATTTCTTTAGCCTGAGTTAGAGCTAATGTACTATCCTTTCCATTTATATTTTCCAGAACTGAAGGCAGATTCTTCTTAATATAGCTAAGCTTTTGCTTTGCTTTTGCATAATCAAATCCTTTTTGACCTTTCAGATCTTCAATAGTCAACTCCAAAGCTCCGGTATTTACCCATTTGATACGTTCTCTTATATCACGTGAGTTAGCTAAACTCAATGAAGGAAGAGAACAGCCAACTAACGCTGTTAAATAAAGGAAGCGAATAGTGTTTTTTCTGTTCATAGTGTTTTAAAGTAATTAATATTTTATTTCTAATAATAAGCCTTTTTTTGTCTCTATTTCAAAATCGTCATCTAAGTTATAAATACGATTTTCCTGGAAATCTTCAATATAAGGTGCAATAATCTTTACATTAGTCTTATCAAGTCCTAATTTAGACCAGTCGATTTTAAGTTTTACCTTGTGATTTATAGTATCAAAATTACCCAAAGATAGTAAAATTTTATCAGATTTTACATAAGCTGTTACCTTTACATTATTCTGATCCGTTTTTACAGGGCTATTTATATCCCAATATCCTAACATTTTCGCATCATCAATACCAAAATCACTCCATAATTTCCAAACTGGCGCGGGTGAATATTGACCGTAAGAATGACGCGCAGTTGCTCCGTATACCATCCCTAAGTATCTGTTCCCACCATCTTGAAGCATTTCACTCATCTGTCCGAATGGGATTCCCGAGAACTGAACAAACCACTGGTCTGGTGTCATTTTATCATACCAAAAGTGCTCCCCGAACCACAATCTGTCTAAGTATGGGAAAAAATCGGTATATTGATTAGCAGGTCCCCTTGAGTAGTCTGTATTTGAGTGCAAATCAATAATCGCATCAGGTCTGTATTCGGTTATTATTCGACGGATACGCTTCATTACAGTTCTATCAAAAGAAACATCATCCATATAAATGCCATCTATTTGATAATTTTCAAACATCCATCGCAGTCCTTCAAGATAATAATTAATCCATCTGGAGAATCCACTCAAAACCAAAGCAGCATCAGCTTCCTGTCCGGGTAATTCAGTATACCATGCAGGTCTGTAATCTTCTATCAAATGCTCCATATGCCAAGGCGTACCATATCCGACTCCTTCAGCAAATATTTCATGATTTAAACTTTTCAACGCATGAATTTCTTTCACATAATTAGATAGCTCTCTGATTGTATAGTATAGCTTAACTTTACGATCTGACTGATGCTGTTCATTAATAAATTCGATCAAAGAATCCCGTACGATAAACGGATAATTGATCACTGGATTTAATTTCCTTGAATGATGGATATTTGCAATATTAGCTCCTTCAGCTGCTGCTTTATTAAAATCAGATGATTCGGCATGGAAGTAGCGTTCATTAAAATGCTTTTTTGTATTCACAGGTTTTACCGGAGTTATTAAAAGAGCAAACTCCAAATCAATACCCTTTGAATCCAGGGTAGTATCGCCCACACTTGCTATAACCTCATTATTTTCTAACCGGATCTTTCCTTTCCCTGCATTATACCATGAGGTTGGTGGAGCTGGCTTATAATCGTTCAATAACGGACCGTGATATTTTCCTCCTCTGAACTCTACATGTAATCCTGACTTATCTGATCCAATCCAATAACTATCCCATGGCCCTTTCCAGTCCCATGTATATTTTTGAGGATTAAATCCACCCGCAAAGCCTAATCCCATAAAATATTCAGAAGACGATGGCATATAGCCCGTTTTTAACTTAATATCTTTCAACTTCACTTGATGGTCTCTACTAATATGTATTTTAAAATTGATGTAACCATCATACTCCATAATAGCTTCGCAAGTATATTTCACTCCCTTTGCTGATCCTTGTGCCGACCATGATGCTTGTCCTTCACCAAGTGACTTAACCGGTGTGCAGGCAGGATTAAAGTTTAATCTCTCACTATTGGATTCAACTATTAATTCAATAGGATACTGCAACACCTCGTTATTACCTACCTTAATCGACGATAACAAACCATCAGGTGCCAACTTCACATTCTTTTCTGTAGCATAGATCTGATTGTCCGTAACTCTAATTGAATCGTATGGACTAACCACTTTATTATCTGCTCCGATTGTTGAATTCAACCATCTTAAACGAGAATGTCTCCACAACTCAGAATCTCCTTTATCTGCTAAGTATGTGTCATCTACATGTATTTCAACATCATAGATTTGAGGTATAATATTATTTGCACTAATGTTCACTTTGCCCTTATACAGTCCGGTAGTCGCATTTTCCGGTATTTGCACACCACACCACATTGCCTGAAGTTTACCTTTTGGAATATTAACTGTCAAATGTAAAGAGTCGCCATTCCAATTTATTCCTTCTAAATTAAAACATGTAATATCTTGTGCTTTAATAACGTTACTGCCATTTATCAAATCACTGAATTCGATTTTTATATCTTGCAAATCATTATCTGCAGCCCAAATACCATATTGCCATACATAATATTCATTTTTACTGGCTTGTCCGGTAAAATCCGACGATGGTATTTGTTTAGCCCACTTAGCAGGTAAATGTTTAGTAAGGCGAATAGGAAAAGTTCTATCCTCTGCAAAAACGATTAAATCTTTTTGACTTATTTGTTTAATTGAATCAGTTTCCTTTTGAGTAGCGATCAATCCCATGGATGTTAGATAATCAAATTTAGTTCTACTTTCAAAGCGTAATACTTTTGCCTGATTCATTGTTGAACCGGATGGATTATGATTAATAGAATCTGGCGTATCTGCTAATTTTAAATAATCATCCCATACATAGTAGCGGGCATCATCCCACCCTTTTCTAAATTTATAAGGAAGATAATATATATAATAATTACCCTGACCCTTTGAATCAAATTGAATTAAACCTGATTCATTGTTTAAATAACTGATATCCACTTTATCAATTAAATCACCTGTAGAGGCTTCTTCGACCAGGATTTGCTTTTCATTTGCCCTAAGATCTGCTCTGCGCCAAGGTAAATACACCTGAACCGCAGAACTATCCTGAGCAACATGAACTACAGCTCTGTGATTACCTCTCATATCAACATCCCACAACGAATCCGCTACTACAAATGGTACCCCATCCGGATTAAAGGTTTCGTATTGACTTTCTCCGTTAAGTACTGGATTTTTAGTACTGCATGAGTAACAAAAAGCCAGCACCAAAGTCACAAGTCCTATTTTCTTCATCATATCTAATTGATTTTAAATTAACTACAAAAGCTTCCTGTCTATTCACATAGACAGAAAGCCAACACGATACCTAAAAATTTAATAATTCATAAACTTAATTATTTTATAAAACTAACAACTTGAACAATCCATTCTTTCTTTGTTCCATCTCCTGCCTGAACAATATACTTATTAGGCTTACTCCAATTGCCTGGAACTCCAAATTTAGGAGAGTCTCCTACAGGAAAAACACGGGCAGCTGTTGAGATTGAAACCATAACAGCAATATTGGAAGCGGAACATTTGTCGCGCTCCTCTTCTGGAAAAGAACTAGGATTAGCAACGGGAACGGTTACGCTAATTGATACAGTATTTGTTTTAGTATCAATATTAGTCTGTCTGGAAAGATCCACATATTTGACTATGGGCTTATTATCTGTTGGTGACAACTGATCACTGATATAACGATATTCAACTTTCTGAACACCTGTTATATTTGCCTCTTCAAATTCAGGCAGATTCTCTAATCCTGCTGTCAGACATGATGTAAAAAGACATGTCATCAACAACATCAATGCATATAATTTATTCTTCATTGTTTTATTTTTTATCACCAAAGTGGATTTTGTTCATCAAAAATGCCACTTGCGGCACGTTTATCTAATTGGCCCTGAGGAATCGGGAATAAATAACGTTTCTCGGTAAAGGTTCTTTCCCATGCTCCATTCCGAACAACTTGTGCTGTAAAGAATCGTTTTCTGTCTTTTGAAATTTGAATTTTATGAACTGGTTTATTCAAATCTTTGATTGGTGATCCCGGAGTTGCTCCATAATTTGCGTATCCTCCATATTGCCCCCATCTCAGATAAGTAAAATACAGATCCCCTTCCATAGCCATATCTACTCTTCTTTCACGAATATAATCAGCCCATGCGTTTTCTGAACTACTTATCTCTGCTGCAGGTAAACCTCCATGCTGCACCCGGGTAACATTTAAATCAGCAACTGCTGCAGCGATATTACCTTTCAACAGATATGCTTCTGCCCGATTCAGATAAATTTCACCCAGACGTTTTAGCACTAAATGGAAATCCGTTTTAGCACTATGAAATGCTCGTGGCTTAGGTTCATAAACACCTTTACGCCAATAATATCCCGTAGCGGTTGTGTACCACGAATCATCTTGTGGTGCACCCAGACCTTTTCTTACCGCAGCCCATGCATTACCCTGACAGCAAGTCGTAATAATTTCATCCTGAAACCATCTGCAAGAATCATAGACAATAGTCGCATAAAACCTTTTATCCCGATTCTGATACATTAACTCTGAAATATTCGAATCATCAGTAACCAATCCTGCTTTATTCAAAATCGGCCCTTTGGCATTTACTCCGGACATATCCTCTTCATTCGGAACATTAGCACCTATAGTTGTAAAGCATCCCAACGTCAGATTAGATAAATCATTTTTCACGCTTCTTTTAAATTGCGAAGTCTCATCCCATGCTTTAGCTTCACCGGTTTCCACATCAATTGCTAAATATTGATCAACCATTTCTTGTGTCGGAAAAAATGTAGCCCAGCCTTCAAACGTCATTCCACTTGCATTTTTAAATAATGGAGAGCCTTGAACGCCTTTCACCTCATCATTTTTTATATTAGGAACCATATTTATTAATTCCTGAAAAGACGCAAATGATGTATTTTTATCTAACCGGTAATACCCTAATATGATTTCAGATGAGAATTTCCCGGCCGACAAAAACATATCTCCATAATTAGGATCGATTTCATAACGCCCCGACTCTATAATTTGCGTACTGACATCGATTGCCATGTCTAAATACTTAGAATCCTTTGTATAAGCATATGCTTGCAAAGCTGCTTCCGATTTGTATGCCATTGCAGCATATTTATTTAATCGTCCACTGGCTGATGTTTCAGGCAAACCTGCTATAGCCTTATCGAAATCTTCCATTATCAATTTATAGCTCTCCGCTATATCCTGTGTCAGAGGAGTCTTAAAGGTTAATGAGTCTGAAGGTTGCAGGACTTTTTGAATTGGAATAAATCGTCCCATTCTTTGTGCCTGATTATAATAAATCAAACCTCTTAACATATGGCCCTCTGCTATTAATTCAGTTTTCTGAAGTTCGGACAACCCATCCGATGCTGCCGATTTCTCAATGATCATATTACATCTGCGTAAAGCTCCAAATCGGTTAAAACCTGAATCATAGTAACGATCAAAACGCTCTAAGGGATAAACATCTGTATTTGACAAGTCACTTTTAATACCATTAGGAGTCCAGCCTTCGCTTGTAGGAAATCCCCCGGCATACAATGCTACAGTACTATTATATGTCTCAAAAACAAACGCATCAATCGTACTTTTCGACCCCCACACTAAATCCTCGTCATAAGATTCAAATGGTTGTGTGTCCATAACGTTGCATGAAACCATCATGGTTAAACCCAGAATAGATACTAATCCGGTTTTTATATTTTTTCTCATTGGTATATTCTTTTAATTAAAATCCTATATTTACGCTCATACCGATTGTTCTTTCCATTGGATAAGCGTAATTATTTGTACTCGCGTTTTCAGGGTCTAATCCGTATTTAGTCGCTTCAGAAATAGTAAAAATATTCTGACCTGTTAAAGCGATATTCAGCGTTGACAACCAGTTTACTTTTCTCAACAGCGTATTTTTGAAATCATACATTAACTGCACATCTTTCAATCTGAAATATGCACCATTCACCAACCAGAAATCACTGGTTACCTGATTATTGTTACCATTTACACTGGCTGCTGAAACAAGACGCGGGAACATCGCATTTGTGTTACCCGGAGTCCAATAATCTCGCTGGAAGTCATAAATAGGTGTAGTCCCGGTATTACCCGCATTCATTTTAACAGCACCTCCTAATTCCATATCGTAACGAGTAGCCCCCTGGAACAAGACATTTACTGAAAAGCCTTTGTATCTTACTCCAAGATTAATACCATAATTTCCTCTTGGAAAGCCATCTTTTCCTATACGAATCTGATCCTGACCATCAATTACACCATCCCCATTAAAATCATAGTATTTTACATCACCGGCCACTAAATTTGTAGAGTTGGTGCGTTTAACACTATTATAAACATCTTCAGGACTCGTATAATAGCCTAAGTTTTTATACCCCACACCCCAATATCCTTTTTGTTGAGTTGTGCGTTTATACGGATTTTTCTTACTTTCTAAACTTTCATGAGGATTATTAGCCCAGAGCTGGTCAAACATCGTGTAGTTTGCACTTACATTATATTCTACTTTACCAATTGTATTGCGATAACCTAACTGAAACTCCCATCCCGCTCTGCGATGCTCTCCATCTGTAGATACTTTTGGCAATGCCATTCCTAAAGGATCAACGTATCCCGTTGTTAACTGATCCGGTTGATACAAGAACCCTTTTGTCTGATAATAGAAATAATCTACAGAGCCATAAAGCTGATTATTTAACGAACTGAAATCTACCCCAATATCAACTTGCTTAGTTGTAAACCATGTAATATCCGGACTCGGGATTGAACCTTCACTAAATCCGGGTTGCATTACATTTCCGATTACATAAGATTCACCGTTCTGAGAATAAGAAGTAATATATGCAAAGCGACCAATATTATACGGATCATCCCAGTTGTCTAATCCGACTTCACCATAAGATCCACGTAATTTCAGTGTATTGAAAATATTTTTTTCACGTATGGTTTCAAAGAAAGCTTCGTCAGCTACAGACCATCCTAAAGATCCCGAATAGAAAGTTCCCCAACGCTTATGTTTAGGAAAATTATCACTTCCGTCATAACGAATACTACCTTCCACAAAATAGCGGTTATCATAGTTATATTTCGCTTGACCGACAAAGCCGGCTCTACCTGATTCGCTCTCTGACCCACCATTTTTCATAGTTGACTCAGGTCCCGCTCCTATTTGATCAATATCAAATTGATAAGTATCACGTGAAGCCCAAATCATAGAAGCAAATCCGTATGTTGCCTCATAGCCCCCTAAAGCAGAAATCGAGTGTTTTCCGAATGTCTTAGTATAATCAGCTAAAAATTGAAGAGTATAACTATAGCCTGTAGCCATTTTTTTATACAACTGAGGAATAGAACCAACCTGAGGCTCAAATGAATCCCATTCATATTGAGGTGCATCCTTTCTCCAATCTTTTTGTTCTTCACCAATGTACCGGAAATTTCCATTTCCTTTTAAATGCAAACCGTCAACCCATGGCAAAGCCCAGTCCAGAGCCAGCAAACCATTCGCTACATTCTTTTTTGTCTTAGTATATCCTGCTTCTTTAGAGGTATCTGCAAAAGGATTATGATTTGTTATATAAGGCATACCGTGAAGATTCTTTGCTAACATCCATGGAGCCTGATCCTGGATAGCTAAAAAGACACCATAAGGACTACTGGCTGTCGAAGTAAACGGGTGATCATAATTCTCAATATATCCATCGATCTGAGACGAGACCTTCAATCCGACAGACTGGATTTTACTTGTCTGATTCAGACGAAAGTTTGTTCGATCCAAATTATGCGTACCGCTTCTGTATAATGATCCCTGATCCAGACGCCCAAGCGAAACAAAGAAATTATTAATCTCTGAACCTCCGGATAATTGTATATTGTGTTTTTGCTGCGGTGCAAAATTTCTCAAGACGACTCTACGCCAATCTGTATCAGGATGTCCTAACGGATCTGTGCCATTTTTATAATGCATCAGATCTTCTTCCGTAAATGGTAATGCAGCGCCATCATTTCGAGCAGCCTCATTTCTATAGTAAGCTCTCTCGTAAGAGTTCAATTTATCCGGCATGATACCCGGTTGTGAAAAGCTCAAATTATAGTTATAATCAATCTGTGGTTTAGTTCCATCTTTTCCTCTTCTCGTTGTTATCTGCAAAATACCATTAGCAGCTCGCGAACCATATACAGCTGTCGCTGAAGCATCTTTCAATATAGACAAAGACTCTATATCTTCAGGTGCCAAAGCTGTAAAATCATCATATGAGCGAATGACACCATCTATTACGACTAAAGGAGTACTACCTCCGCGAATAGATATGGTACTTTTCTGGTTTAATCCACCACCATTTGCTTTAACAATAAGCCCGGGAGAACGACCTGCTAAACCTTGAGTGATATTCGAAACAGGTATATTTTTCATCTGTTTTGTATCAACCGACGAAACCGACGAAATCATGGAGCGCTTTGTATTCGATCCATAACCAACAACAATCACCTCATCCAACTCTTTAGAGTTATCTTGCATAACTACTCTCAGATCTTTATTATTCCCCGGCTTTACCACCTTAGAAACAAAGCCTATATAAGAGAATTTCAAAGAAGATGATGGAGTTGCCTCCATAGAAAAGTTACCATCCAGATCCGTAGTAGTCCCATTTGTCGTACCCTCTTCGATGATAGTTGCGCCCATAATAGGTTCTCCATTTTCATCAACTACAATACCCTTAATAAGTGATTTATTCCCTTTCTGATTTTTTTGATTCGATGCAGGAACAATGACAATATGCTTATCTTTTATCTCACAAGTCAGATTTTGAGATGCAAGCAATGAGTTTAAAACCTCATCTAAAGGCTTATCCTTAACTGATACTGATACTTTTTTATTTATATCTACTTCGTCATTTTTCAATAAAATGGAAAAACGGGACTGCTTCTCTATATTATCAAATATTTCTGTCAAAGTGACATTTGTCAGATCTAAATTAATAATAGGCACTTTTGATTGAGCAGACATAACCAACGTCATACTGCTTACAGCTAAAACGGCACCTAAGCGTTTAGCTCCTTGTGGCATCCAACTTCTGTCGGATTTCTTTCTTTGGTTCTTCATTTTCTAGTTTTAATAGAATTACATGTGTATATTTAGATTTTAACGATATCTTATTATTTCCTTTTCTCTATTATTATTTCGTGATCGTTCTTTAATTTCTTATAGGTCCAGTTACGCTTATAGCTCAATAAATCCATTATATATTCCAATGTCTCCCCATGAGAAAAGGATACATAATAATTCCCCGATAAAACCTGGGAATCTGAGCATTGAATTTTCACATTAAATCTATTCTCCAAATCATTAAATATATATCTGAGGGATTGATTCCGATATAATAAATGCCCCCCTAACCAGGACGTGCATAAACTCGTATTTACCTTCGACCGATTCATATCTCCATTCCGCCGGTTCAACAATAACTGATCGCCTGGTTCTAATTTCATAGAAGTCTGATCGGTATCTGACATAACCTGTACCGATCCTTCACATAACGAAACGATTGTTTCGCTATGATCTTCATAAGATTTCACATTGAATTTTGTACCTAAAACCCGGACATCCAATCCATGCGACTTAACTATAAATGGTCTGTTTTCCTCTTTTTGTATATCAAAATACGCTTCACCGGAAAGAGTAACCTCTCTCTTTGCCTTAGAAAATGAAATCGGATATGATATTCTTGAGTTATTATTCAGAGTTACTTTTGAACCATCCGGCAGAGTTACTTTCGTTATCAGCCCAAAAGGAGAGTACATTTCAATGTTTTGAGATACCTGTTTTAATTCCTTATCTGAATCCCGATCTATAAAGAAAAATAAAGAAAAACCAATAACAACAAGGGTGGCCGCAACAGAGATAAAAGCTATACGCAGATCTCTGTATCTTGAATGATCAGGCTCTTTGTCTATTTCATTCAGTATCTTACTTCTGATTAAATGCTTTTTATTTCGAATTTCTTCTTTCCTGGCAGGGCCGCTTATTGCATTGACGATCTGAAGAACCTGATAGTATATATTGGATTTTTCCCCTTTTAGCTCTTTAAGTATATTTTCTTTACGCATAAAATAAATTCATTATACAGCTGTATATTTTCTACTATATTTATCTTTAATCTCAGGACTATAAATCTTTATTGCTTCTACAAGTTTCTTTATTGCTATATTCATTTGTTGCTCTATTGTTCCAACTGAAATCTGCAATATCTCAGCAATCTCTTTATGCTTAAGATTATCCTCTCTTACCATGAGAAAAATTAATTTACATTTCTCAGGCAATGAATTTAACGCCTCTTTATATACGAAATCCGCTTCATCTCTTAATAGATCTGTATCAACTTTTGAATAATCTATATCAAACGATACAGGCAATTCATCTAAGGACACATTCACGATTCGATTATTCGGATGAAGAAAAGAATAAGACAAATTCCTGGCTATTGTATAGATATAGGCTTTAAAATCTGTAACCAGATTTAATCTCCCTCTGTTTCGCCATACAGATATAAAAGACTCTGATACAATATCTTCCGCATCTATTTCCGAAACGAAATATCGAACAAATTTATATATATCATCATAAAACAAGTCAAATAATTCCTCAAACGCCTTTTTGTCATCATGAGATACTCTGTATATCAGATTTTGCATCTCCGCACTGTTTATGCTCATTAAGATTATAGTTTAAACTTTGCTTATATTTATTAAGAGGGGATATTCCTTTTTTACCTATAAATACATCTTATAAATTTAGCTTTTATTATGATTTAGTCTTGTTGATAATTTTGATTCCCTGTTCTTAAAACAATACATTTATTTATTCAAATATATAGATATTCTATTTAATCGGACGTATATATCCATCTATACCGATATAGATTAATTTTCATTATTACATATATCATCTCAATTATGCATCTGTACGCACATCCCAAAAATCACGTTACCCACTATTCTTTAATATTGATCGTAAGTAATACTGCTTATTTGATAATATTTACTATTTTTACAACCATATTCAGAAACAATTCGAAACCTTTTTAAATTAAGAACATGAAAAAAATTAATCTATTACTTAGTGGACTATGTGTTTGTGGACTTCTCTTCGCTCAAAACAAGAATTACCGAAATCAAACTTATAAGGCCTATGAACCTGTTGAAGATGTTGCAAAACGACTTCGGACTAGTGGTTATAGTCGTTTTGAGAATCCTACCGGTATTTTCTTTCAAAAAGGAGAACAGATTTCACTAAACGTCAACAACAGCAAAAATCAAAAGATAAAATTGCGGATAACAAACTTTGGTCCGGAATTCAGTGATTCATACTATGATCTAAAGGAGGGGATAAATGATATTACCGTCAAAAAAGATGGATTAGGATACATATCATTTTATACGCCTGATTATAAAACGACTTCACCCATTCAGATAGAAATTAAAGGCGGTAAAATAAATGGCTATTTTGATGTAGCCACTGACGACAATAGTGAATGGCAAAACTTATTAAAAAACGCACAATGTGCAACACTGGATATTATCGGTAAAAAAGTTCATCTTGCCTATTCTACAGAGGAGCTTCGTCAATACTGTCCCGAGGATGGAGTAAGATTAATAAACCAATACGACTCTATAATTACCATTCAGCACGATCTTATGGGATTAAACAAATACAATGAAGCCCCGGATAATCGCATGTTCGGAAGAGCAATGTGGGGTGGCTTTATGCATGCAGACGGTATGGGTGCGGCATTCCACCGAAATACTCTCAAAGGTCTTGCTGATGTCAATAAAGTCTTAAAGGATTCATGGGGCATCGCTCACGAGTTTGGTCATGTTAATCAGACAAGACCCGGATTCAAATGGGTATCAACAACTGAAGTCACCAATAACGTATTCTCAGCATGGACACAATATCTATACGCCCCGGAAAACTTAAGATTGGAACATGAAAAGATAGATGGAGGAGAAGGTAGCGGTAATGTAAACGGAGGTCGTTTTAATGCTTACTTAAATCATGGAGTATTAAATGGTCAGAATTGGCTTTGTCAGAAAGGACCGGACCGTATGAAAGATTATGAAAATGGCGGAGATCATTTTGTTAAGCTTTGTCCACTATGGCAACTACAATTATATTATACAGCTGCACTAAGAGGTAATAAAGATCTTTATGCCGATATTATTCATAATATACGGAATAACCAAGACGACAATCTGAGCAATGGAGAAATGCAATTAGAGTTCATGAAATTAGCCTGTGATATACAAAAAGAAGATCTTACAACATTCTTTGAAAAAGCCGGTATGTTAAAACCTATAGATCGTGAATTAGACGATTATAGCAGAGGACAAATGACCATTACTCAAAAGCAATGTGACGACCTCAAAAAGTATGCATCAAAATACAAGAAACCGGAGTCTCCGGTTATTTACTATATCAGTGGTAATTCTGTCGATGCTTTTAAAAACAAACTTAATGTGAAAGGACAGAAAGGCAAAGGCATATCTGAGAATGAGAAAGGACAAAAGATCATCTCACATAATGATTGGAAAAATGTGGTTGTCTTCGAAACATATAACGGTAAAGATTTAGTCAAGATCACAATGGCTGGAACAGGATTCAAGGATAATTCAGCAACTTTAGTCGCAATGCCTGAAGGAGCCAATCGAATTGAAGCTGTAAGTTGGAATGGAAAGAGAAAAACCGTTTTAGAAATATAGATCCTAAAAGAAAACTATCCGAGAGTTTACATAAACTTTTCGGGTAGTTTTTTTTTATACAATAAAACAATACTTCTGCTCAATGATATCAAATGAAAATAATACTCTGAACCAATTGATAAAAATCTGGATCTACAGCGTCTGCCTTCTTAGTGCATATGTAAATATGAGTGGATTCCTCGCATATGCTTATTCTCTTTCTCATTACACAGGAAATCTTACTTACATAGTAGAGAATTTAACCCTTCATTACTATCGGAGTACGATCATGCTCTTATTTCTATGTATATCCTTTATATTAGGAGGTACTGTAGCAGCCTTAATTAATAAAAACAAAGAATTCCAACTTGAAAGCAAATATGGGGAAGTACAGTTCGGGATAGGCATAATTATGCTTTTGCTCAATACCGTTTTATATGAAGAAAATCTATTTATCTATTTCCTAAGTTTTAGTTTAGGAGTACAAAATGGTCTGATTCGTTCGTATCGGGGGTTAGGATTTCGCACAACACACATGACCGCTACATTTACAGATCTGGGGCTATTCATAGCTTATGCCTTAAGAGGTGAAAAAGATATGGGTTGGAAAATCCGCTTTGAAATATCATTGATGATATCATTTGCATTAGGAACTCTCCTGGCAATACTCTTATTCGATAAATTCCAAATAAAGATTTTCTTATTTGCAGCAGTCGGCTATATACTTTCCGGAATCTTCTATTTTTGCTTAAAACAAATCTATAAAAAGAAAACAAACACGGGTCAATGAGCAATAATAACGATAGTCAAACACAGGCAGTGTCATTTCCGTTTGTTGCAGATCTCAATATTTTTCAAGCTCTTCCAT
>DKPO01000004.1:33147-54337 GCA_002471225.1 Porphyromonadaceae bacterium UBA7332 | reverse complement strand
TACAGTCTCTTTTATAAGTGATTCTATTTCGGGAGGTAATTTAGATAGAGAAGGTTATAACAGCTTGCTACAGCTATCTAGTAAAGAGTGTGATATTTTAATTGTTACAGAGTTTAGCAGACTTTCGAGAAGTGACGAACATATAACAGTTTTAGCAAACATTCAGAGTATTCTAAATAATGGTATTGGGGTTTATATTATAAATTCTAATAAGTTTCTAGCACCCTTTACTAAGTTAGATTTAATAGAGTTAATCACTTTAATAGTTGAGTCTGATTCTGCTGCAAAAGAGCGTATAAAGATTAAAGAACGGTTACTATCAGGAAGGGTTTCCAAAGTCATACAAGACCCTTTAAGATTCGCACACCCTTTACCCCCTTTTGGATTTAGATTTAGTAAGGACGGAAAGAAACATCTTATTATCGAGCCTAAAGAATCTTTGACAGTGTTGAAAATATTTACTTTACATTCAAAAGGTTATCCAACTAATAAGATAGCTAGCATAGTAAAGATGTCCCAACAAACTGTTTATAGTATTTTACAGAATAAAATCTATACATCTATAAGAGTATTCAGTAATAAAGAAATTGATATAGCTCACTTAATAGAACCTATAGTGTCAAGGGAGTTATTTAAAGCTTGTAGGGAAGTCTCTAAAACACTAGTGCAACCTAACTATACTAACATTCTTAAATCTCTTATAAAGTGCTGTAAGTGTGGTTCAGACTTGACTATAGTCGGTAGGAATTATGTTTGTTCCGAATGTTCAACTAGTATCAATATTAAGGCTGTTTCAACCCTATTAGAGCATATAGCTTATAAAACAGATAACAATGCAGAGTTTAAAAAAGCTAAGCAGAAACAACAACGTAAAATAATAAAGGAAATAAAGCGATTAGAGCTAACTGTAAGTGATTTAGAAGCTCAATTAACATCATTAGATAAACAGAGGAGGAAACTTAACAGAGAGCATTTAAAAGGGGTTTACAAGCCTTCCGAATATACTGAATTAAGGACTGATTTATCAAATGAAATAGAAGTTTTAAACTCTAAGAAAGCAAAAACACTTAATGAAATATTTAATTTGAAAGTTTTCCATTTGCCTACAGAGTTCCACAAGTTTAAACAACAAACAGTTATAAACACTAAACTAACCCTTAGAAAGTATCTGTTAAGTATTATAGCAAATATTCGAATAGAAAATATAACTATGAAAAGTAGGAATGTTTATGTAACCTTATTAGATGGTTCTACTCAAACATATATTTATAAATCTACTAAACAAAATAACTTAGAAAGTACTGTTTATATTCGGACAGATACAAATGAAACTATACCTTACTATCAAGTGGATATGTTAAAGGCTTTAGGCATAGAAGTTATAGAAAAACAGATTATTGATTTTAAATCAAGGTTTAAACAGTACACATTTATAGATAGTAATCAAAAGATGTTCAGACTAACCGAAATAGGTTTAAATGAATAGAACCTTAATTAATATAGGTAGAGTGTAATATAATATATATATGGTATTATTTTGGTCGTTGTTATCTCTTAAAGTGCTTATACATAAGGGTTTTATCTGTTTTGAACTTTCGAAAAATGGCGGGAACTTGGGAAATATGGGAAGGTGTGAAGGGTATAACAATATCTTTTACACCCTTTTTTATTAGTATAAAACCCAGGAAGATAATAAGGTAGTATGGGGTAATAAAGTATAGAATATCAGTTAATTAACCTCACACCTAGTCAACTTAACACACACGGCAATTACTCAAAGTTTTTACACTTATTAACAGATGTATCTTATAATCAGATAGTTAAATATATTATACTTTTTCCTTTTTATATTCTACTATCTTATATTAGTCTATTCTATATAGGTCTATATATTATACATTTTACTTAATAAAAAAGGGAACTTTTTTAGGTGGAATAACCTTACATCTATACCCTTAAATCATCTAATACATCTAATTAACATATTTTATTGACGGATTTAATTTGAGATTTATTACTCAAACTATTAATATTCAATATACTAAATAAAGTATATATTTTTACAGCATTTTTGTGCGATGTACATCGCACAAATTAATAACGCCGTTTGGTGATTTAATTTCCCCGTCGTTTATATTATTTATACCGTGAAAAATATTGTTCAAGGTGTTTCGTAATGATCTTCCGGGGGGATTTTTTTATGGAGGTAGGGAGTAGGAGAAAACAAAAAAAGAGCGACTCATTTCTGAATCGCTCTTTTTGAGGGTGAATGATGGGTTTCGAACCCACGACCTTCGGAACCACAATCCGACGCTCTAACCAACTGAGCTACAATCACCGTTTTTGCTTAATTGCGATGCAAATATAGAGAGATGTTTTCAATTATGCAAGCGACATCTCCCTATATTTGATGAATTAATATTTATTTGCAAACTTAGTCTACCAGTTCCATTTCATCCAACAGGTAGCCTGCTCCTGCAAACTTATCAATGATGAAAAGGATATATCGGGCATCTACGATAATAGATCTTTGATATTCAGGTAAGTATTGAATATCGCCTCCGACACCTTCCCAGTTTCTGTCAAAGTTAGTACCTATAAGATGGCCGTTTTCGTTTAGAACAGGGCTTCCTGAGTTTCCTCCCGTTGTATGTGTCGTAGCTGCAAAAGCAACAGGTTGTTTGCCATCTTTATTGGCATATCGTCCGAAGTCTTTGTTTTTATACAATTCTTTTAATTTCGGACTTACGACAAACTCCCAATTGGTAGAATCTTCTTTTTCGATAACACCATCAAGAGTAGTTTGCGATTCGTAATAAACCGCATCCTTCGGCTTATATCCTTTTACCTGTCCGTAAGTCAATCTTAAACTAAAGTTCGCATCAGGAGCGTATGCCAGATCTCCGTTCTTTTCAAGCAATCCTTTGATATAAGAGCGATGAGCTTTTGCATAAGCCAGATCAAAACCTTCTAATTGTTTCTTTAAATTAGCGTGTTCCTCACGAACTGATTTAGTGAAAAGAATCAGCGGATCTCTTTCCAAATCTTTGATTCGCGGATAGTGCATAAATTTATGAAGCTTATTATAGTCTCCAAAAATAGAGTTGTTGAAAATATGATTTATGAATAAATCAATATTACCTCCTGTCTGAAGATCAACTTCATTAATAAACACCGGGCGTTTATCAAGAGGAACTTTCTGCAGATAATAACTTAGTAAAGCTTTCGTTATTTTCTTATCTACATTGATATTGTAGTCTTTGTTATGAAGTTTGTGATAGCTTTTCTCTAACGCAGCAAGTTCTTTCTTTATCTTAGATTTGTCTTTGGATTCAATCGCAACTCGCAAAGAGTCGAATTGATAAGGTATAGACGTAAACTCCATTCCACGAAGAATTGCTTCTTCAAGCATTGCGCGACGGAATTTCAAGTCTTCGCGTTGACTGATGATGCTTTCCATCGTATTAAGTGCATCAATATACTCTTGTTTATTGTTTTGTACAGACCAGTTTCTCAGATCATCCTGAGTTTGCTTTTTAGAGTTTACGAAATCGCGCATATCGATAGCCCAACTGCTGCCAATTGCATTTTTATGTCCATTTGTAGAACCGGCATACTTGCTTGCATATTGAATACGGACTTTTGGATTTTTCAGCATTTCATCAAGCATAACATTCTGGCGTATATCGCGCACTTTAATGCGTACATCATTGTCTATATTTTTTCGTTCTGCGACTTCCCAGGATGTATAAAACTTATTAGTAGTTCCGGGGAATCCCATAATCATAGCAAAGCTGCCGTCATCGACTCCTTTCGTCGAGATCTTAAACCAATGCTTTGGTCTTAGAGGAACGTTATTCGGTGAATAGGGTGCCGGATTGCCGTTTTCGTCGGCATATACTCTGAATAAAGAGAAGTCTCCGGTATGTCGAGGCCACATCCAGTTGTCTGTATCTGCACCAAATTTCCCAATAGATGAAGGGGGAGCACCAACTAAACGAACATCTGAATATATTTTTTTTGTAAACATGTAGTATTTGTTTCCACCGAAGAACGGTTTGATCTCAACATCGATACCTTTGTCATTCGCCAGTTTTTCTTTGCCGTATTTTTCGGCAGCGAGATTATTCAGGTATTTAGGTGAAAGGAAATTCATACTGTTAGGATCTGTATCTTTGGCTAATTCTGACATAACATAATCAGTTACATCATCGATTGCTTCGATAAACGTAACGGTAAGTCCCGGGTTTGGTAATTCTTCGTTGCGGTTCATTGCCCAAAAACCGTCAGTCAAATAATCTTTTTCCACAGAGCTGTGCTGTTGGATCTGACTGTAACCACAATGGTGATTGGTTATCAGAAGGCCTTCCGGTGAAATCATTTCTCCTGTACAGCCCCCTCCAAAGATAACAACACCATCTTTAATACTGGCTGAGTCGGGATTATAGATATCTACGGCATCTAATTTAAGTCCCATTCGTTTCATTTCATCAAACTTCTGTTGCTTCAGGAGAGGTAGAAGCCACATTCCTTCATCGGCACGGGATAAACTGGTAGACAGAGTAATTGCTAATACCAGTAAGAGTGTCTTTTTCATAAATATAACGACCTATTTGATTAGAATATTAAACTAACAAATGTATTAAAATTAGGTGAAGGAAGAAGTTAAAACCCAAAAAAATAAACAGTGGAAATTCATATTTTAGAATATGATGTAAACAAAAAAGAAAGAACGCTGTTTTATTAGTAACCTAAACAACTAACCTAAACCTTTAACTAAATTAAATTATGATTACCAGAATACCGTTTTCTCAAATTAAAGCCACAATAGATGAGGCTTATGAGAAATTTAAACCTAACAAAGATGGAGCGAATGCTAACTATATTCCTTATTTGGCGAATGTACCGTCTGATTTATTTGGTTTAGCAATTTGTTTTCCTAATGGAACAGTCTATGAAGTAGGAGATACAAAATTTGCATTCGGTATTGAGTCGGTTTCTAAAGTGCATACGGCTATCCTGGTGTTACGCCAATATGGAGCAGCTACACTTTTAGAGAAAATCGGAGCTGATGCGACAGGTCTTCCGTTCAATTCGATTTATGCGATTCTTTTGGAGAATGATCATCCGTCGACTCCACTTGTAAATGCAGGTGCAATCAGTGCTTGTAGTATGGTTCAGCCTTTGGGGGATTCTGACGGTAAATGGAAAGCAATTGTTGATAACATTACAGATCTTTGTGGTAGTGCGCCACAATTGATCGATGAATTATATAAGTCCGAATCAGATACGAACTTTAATAATAAAGCGATTACCTGGTTGTTGAAAAACTATGGAAGGATTTATGATAATCCGGATATGGCTTTAGATCTTTATACCCGCCAGTGTTCTTTGGGCGTAACTGCGAGTCAATTGGCAATTGCAGGAGCTACTATAGCTAATAATGGTACAAATCCGGTTACTAAGACTAAAGTATTCGATGGGTCATTAACCCCAAAAATCACATCTTTGATCTCGACTGTCGGTTTTTATGAACATACAGGAGATTGGATTTATAAGTCAGGAATTCCGGCTAAAACCGGAGTTGGCGGCGGTATAATGGGTGTCCTGCCGGGATTGTTCGGAATAGCTTCTTTTGCACCTCCATTAGATGGTTCGGGCAATTCAGTAAAAGGCCAGCTGGCTATTAAATATGTAATGAATAAATTAGGCTTTAATTTATTTGGGGCTGAGAAATTTGAAATTGACTTTGATAAATAGATGAAGAACTGTAAGGAGAGGCTCATGAGTCTCTCCTTATTTTTTATATTTGTGCCTGATGCAGATTGGTCGAAAGATCTGGTCATTTTCTCGAATAGAACTAAACATAGATTCGTTATGGAATATTTATTTATCGTATTGGCTATACTTTGCGGTCTGTTAGGTATAGCAGGATCTGTTCTACCTGTCTTACCAGGTGTGCCTTTAAGTTATATAGGATATTTGATTGCCGTTTTTACTTCTAAGGATTCTTATAGTCTGACAGAAATTATTGTGTTAGGCGTAATAACAGTGATATTATCAATAATGGATTATATTCTGCCTGTCTGGGTAACAAAGCGTTTCGGAGGATCGAAGGAAGCCTCTTGGGGGACAGTGATCGGTTTATTGGTCGGGGCAATCTGGTTTCCTCCATTTGGATTAATCCTTGGAGCCTTTATCGGGGCCTTTGCAGGAGAACTGATACATGATCACCGGAACTCACAGAAAGCGTTTAAAGTAGCTTTAAGTTCTTTCGTTTCATTTTTGCTGACAACAGGGATTAAATTGATATTCTGCGCGATATTAATGTTCTATTTGCTCAAAGCTCTATTCTGATCAGATCTGGATTATGTTTTTTTAATGGGCATTAGTGTATTATGCAATCTTTTTTTTCTTTCTTGTGCCAACTAATAAACCAAGAAAATGCAGCTGCTGAAAACTATTTTACTGTTTCTTTTGCTACAAACGTTCAATCTGAGCCTTTTTGCTCAGACGGAATCAAAGAAAAAGAATACAAGTCAGACAGAATTGAATAATTTACCTATTAAATTACTACCTCCTTCAACCTTAGACTCACTAAGTAAGCTGAAAGGAGTTTCGGAGTATGACTTCAGATCGTTTTTGGACAAATCTTCTTTATATGAATATAACTATGGGTCAGAACCTAAATTCCATTTCTATTTGCCGAAAGATACGTCCTATTATATGAGGAGAGCGGTATTGTTGCATATGGCTAACAGTAAGGAGGCTAAGGAATTGGGTGAAGAGTATGTGAGAATGTATATGAATATTATTCCGGAGGAGTTCAGAAACGAAATTTCGCATATAAGACCGGCAGTAATATTTAGTGGTACACTTGATCCGGTTGAAGCGTTTCGCAATTACAAACGCAGACAACGACAAAAACGGGTAATGGAAATTATAGGTAAGTTGACTGCAGTAGATCGAAAAGATACAATAAGAACAGATTCGCTACCGATGATAAAAGAAAAGGCTGAATGAGATCATTCAGCCTTTTCTATATATTATTGTTTTTTTCCAATCGGGATAAGATAGTAAACGGATGCAGAAATAACTTGAGGAGCAGATGCTTCAAAAGGATCTTTCTTAGAGTTGTTGAAGATGTCTCCCAAACTGAAGAAATAACGGCCTTCAACACCAAAGGAGCCGATTTTACTTCTGTACTCAAAGCCCATTCCTCCACAGATACCATAATTGAATCTGTTTTCAACCGCTTTTCCGTAAGCTCGGGCATCATTCGGTTCATACTCACTTTTCTCTTTATCATTCAAAAATAAAGCAACTTGCGGTCCCAGATTAAAGAATATCCGAGTCTTCTTTATATTAAAGAATATATGAGATAAGAAGGGAACTTCGAGATAGTTCAATGTCCGTTCATATAGTTTAGGATATTGATAGGTCGGAGCTTCTTTCCATCCGTATTGAGCAAAATTTGCTTCAAGTTGAATACCGAAATGCTTTTCCGAAATATATCGGAAAGTTGCACCAGCCTTCATTCCCATTTTCATCTCTTGCTTAATAGTCGGTTGAAAACGCATTGATGATAACGTAATCCCGCCATTAGCCCCGACATAATATTCAGGAATATATTTTTTAGTTTGCGCCGATAGTCCTAAAGAACCGATAAGTAGCAAACAGAGAAGAAAGGTCGTTCTCATCATAGTTAATGTATTTGAATCTTAGTTATGTAAAAGTCTGGAGAGTAATGAATCAAATAAATATTTTCATTAATCAAACCGCCTTTACTGTTTATAGGTTGGAAATAGAATCCATGATGAATACCGTCAAACTGTTTACTTTGAATCTCGTTTATCGCTTTTTCTCCGAACTTGGCATAATCGCGCAAGAAGAATAAACCTGTGTCAAATCCGAGCGCCCCGAATTTAGGATACAAGTTCAGGATATCTTTATGGAACCATAGCTTATATCTGTTATAGAATCTGTTCAATGCAGGAGAATTGTTGTCTGCATAGAAAGAGGAGTAAATATAAGTATTCAGTTCATAGAATGCTTCGATATAATCATTCACCATAGTTTGCCATTCAGGATAACCAAATAATGTTGTATTCATCATTGGGTTCATTTTCTTCATCGCTTGAAGAAGAGGTAATACGATTTTCAAATCTTCCGATGCTGATCTTTCAGGAATGAAAATGTATTCTTTTTTCTCGTCGACAACGAAACCTGCCAGTTCGATATCCGTTGCCTGATAAGTCTGAACAGCGAAAGGTATCTGGCGTGCTTTGAGGGCTTGCTTTAATTCATTGCAGAAGTCTCTTTTAGCTCCTGCTTTTCCTGTTTCTTCCAGGAAAACGATTTGTTTGTTACTGAATCTGCGGACAAACTCTTTTACGACTTCATCATATAAATATGCCTGAGGTGTATTGATTTGTACCAAAAACGGATTGTTATCGATTTCCTCATTTTTAGAAGTAAAAGGCAGAACCAGTGTTTTATGGCTTTGCTCGGCATACATTGAAAAATCTTTTAATTGATTTCCCGTTGGAACGGCAATCAGAAGATCTGCATTGTCAACACCCGGTTGGCTCAATAAATCTTTAGATGTTTTATTGTACGAATCATAAACAAACAGATTAATATTATAATCAGTGCGTTTTAATGAATCGACAGCAAGCAATAACCCTTCGTAAAACTCAGTATATCTACGCTGATGGATATCGTTTTTATTAACGGTATTGGCGTGAAAAGGTAAAAATAAAGCAGCCTGAACACTACGCTTTCCTTGCGGGAAAACAATGTCGTTCGGATTATTTTCTGTGTTGAAAGAATCTATAGCTGATTGTGATACTTTATTTTTCGGGATTAAAACGACTTTGCCGATAGAGAATGTTTCCGGGCTTAAGCCAGGATTACTCTGAATTAAATCATCAATAGATATTCCATATCTGCGAGCTAAAGAAAAAAGAGTTTCTTTAGGCGTGATTGTATGTTTGATGAAGTCATCACTAACGGGAGTCTGTTCTTCCGGTGTTACTGCCGGAGTTTTACCGTATTCCGGAATACGAATTAGAGTTTTAGCCTTAAGCTTTTCCTTTACACCGGGATTCAGTTTTATTATATCATCAATAGAAACATTGTATTGCTTGGATATAGAATATAATGTTTCCTTTCTTTTCGTTTCATGCATGAAATAGCCTACGATAGCTTTAGTCGGAGTAACTACAGGGATAAGTAGTTCTTGTCCTGCACGCAAAGAGTCAGTCATTGCGGGATTATATTTACGCAAATAGTCTTGGGTGACATTAAATCTTTTGCTAATACCATAAACACCTTCACCGGGCTGAACGATATATATGATGCAGTCTTTGCCGTTGACTTTCGTATATGAAAGATTATTCTGAGCATGAAGCATACCCAAAGTAAAACCGGAGCAAAGTAAGAGAAAGGTCAGTATTCGTTTTTTCATCTACTATTACATTTAGTATGGCAAAAGTAAGAAAAAGTTGTATATAGTGTTGAAACATACCTGAAAAGGTACATGAACGTTATAGCTTTTTTACTTTCGTCTTAATAAAAAAGACACAAATGAAAATATCTTTAATTTCCAGTTGTGTCTTTTTCGTATATGCATTATCGGATTCCGATTAAAACTGATAATCGACACAAGCTCTTGCTTGCATGATTTCTTTAATTTTAGCACCTACAGCTACGTGATCGGGATGTACTGCATAAGCTTCAAGAGCTTCTAATGATTCGAACTCAGAGATAAGAGTCAAATCATATTTTTCTGCCGGATTACAATTGATTCCAACTTCCATTTTCAAAAGAGTAGGTACTTTACCAACCAGATCAATAAGACCTTGTTTTAGTTCTTCAAGCTTTGCTTGTTTAGCTTCGATTGTTTCGAATTCTTTGAATTGAAACATAACGATGTGTCTGATCATAATTCTGTATATTTAATTAATAATAAGGGATTAATCAAAAAGAGAAAGCTGTTTATCTAACAGTTGAAAGCTCATTCGGTGATAAGCTGTAGGTCCGTATTCAGCTATAGCAGCCCGATGTTTTTTAGTCGGATATCCTTTGTTCTTTTTCCAATCATACATGGGATATTCTTCGTGAAGCTGATCCATGTAGTCATCGCGATAAGTTTTAGCCAAAATGGATGCGGCTGCAATAGACTGAAACTTACTATCACCTTTGACAATACAGGTGTGATCAATACCCTCGTAAGGCGTAAATCTGTTTCCGTCTATTAAAAGGTGCTCAGGCTTCAGACTGAGCTGATCTATGGCACGATGCATTGCAAGGAAAGAGGCCTTTAAGATGTTTATTTTGTCAATCTCTCCGGCAGTAACGATTCCAACAGCAAAGGCGAGAGCATTTTCTTCAATTACAGGTCGAAGCTGATATCGCTGTTTATCTGTCAGTTTTTTCGAGTCGTTAAGTAATTCACATTCGAAGTCAGGAGGAAGTATGACTGCAGCAGCAAAAACGGAACCTGCGAGACAACCTCTACCAGCTTCGTCGCAACCGGCCTCAAGTTTATCGGGATGTAAATTTTTTTCCAACATATAATTAAGTCTGTTTGATGATTCAAAAATACGATTTATTTGTGATATTCTCTCTTTTTTTGTAGGTTCGCTATCATAATATAATATCACTGATTATGGCAAAGAATAATGATTGGAAAAGCAGATTGAATGTTGTTTATTCAACTAATCCTGATTATCAATATGAAGGAGACGATGAGGAGGATATGGAAACATTAGCTCCTGATAAGCAAAACCTGCGTGCATACCTGGATCGTAGCGGAAGAAACGGTAAGACTGTAACTCTGGTTAAAGGTTTTGTCGGTTCGGAAGATGATTTAAAAGATCTGGCTAAAGTACTGAAAACAAAATGTGGAGTAGGAGGATCTGTAAAAGACGGAGAAATTATAATTCAAGGCGATTTTCGAACAAAAGTTGTAGATATACTGTTAAAAGAGGGGTATAAGAAAGCCAAAAATGGAAACTAACCTCTAATAATATAAACTATGAAAGTTCGTTCGCTTCATTTAGAATTAACGTATGACGATCCGGCTTTTTCATGGGTCCACGAAAAGGAAGGCTATGAGAATCTTGGAAAATTAGGTACATACATGAATGGTGAATTCGGTTTGCCTGCATTGGAAGAATATGATTTGACATTTAAATTGGTTGACTGCAGAGAAAAACTTCCGACGATAGAGGACATTGCAGATATCTGTAGAAAGCATGATGCAATTATGTTATATACAGGAACAATGGAAAAGTATGGCTACACATCAAAAGAGTATCAGGAGCATACTCCTGAAGTGTTGAAAGATGTGGTTGAAGCTATGATTTCATTGAAGCCGCATTTTATTTTAGTAGATGCAGCAGCTATAGATAAGCATTCATTAGCCCGTAAGCATGCCGAAAAAATGGCGGCTGAGCAATCTTGTTATATAATTAATAATGTAAACATGGATAAATCTATGTTGGAAACATTAAGTGGTACGCTTAAAATTGAAGTTGATGAAACTTTTGAATCGATAATGAAGCCTTGCAAGGTTTATCAATACTTATAAAAAAAGGAGCTTTTGAGATATCTCAAAAGCTCCTTTTTTTATTTAACTAACTCATAAGTTTTTTGCTTAAGGTATTCACCCAATTCCTCAACCGTTGCAAATTTAGCTTGTTCTTCCGGAGAAATAGGTTCTCCGATATGAACTCTGAAGGTTGTTCCTCGTTTGTTAAATACTTCGGAAGGAATACGCATAGAGCGAAGTTGCCAACTGATTCGACCTAGCTGATAGAAGAATTTAGAATTTAATCCTTCAAAATAGACCGGATAAACAGGAACTTTAGCTCCTTTAATAATCCGGATCACGCTTGGTTGCCAGTCACGATCTTCAACTTTATCTGTTTTAGGATCAAGCATCGAAATGGCTCCGGCAGGGAAAAATCCGATAGGATGATTATTTCGTAGACGATCTAAACATTCGCGGATGCCATTTAAGCTGGCACGGGAAATACTTTTTTTATCTCCTGTAGCAGGTTGGACAGCAATAAAGTTACAATCCATAGCTTCGATTTGCGTTAAGATACCATTAACCATCACTTTAAAATCAGGTCTGATACGAGCAAATATATCAATCAGCATAATGCCATCAATAGATCCGAGCGGATGATTTGAAACTGTAATAAAAGACCCTTCAGGAAGATTTTCCAAACGATCTTTATTTATTATTTCATACTTAACACCAATATCTTCAAGAGTTAATGTTGTAAAGTCCGGACCTTTTGCATGATAATGTCTCCCATAAAGAGCATTGACCTTGTCGACGCTAAGTATCTTCAGGACTCCTTTCGCTAAGAATCTACCTACTTTTCCTTTGAAAACAGGAGATAACTCAGCCATGTAATTTTCGTCAATAACTGTAGTTTTCATTTGTTTCGGATTACTTCAACGATTTGTACTTCATAATGGATATTCCGATGAATATCCAGAATAATTCACGAATACGTGTACATAAACTTACATAAACTCCTAACGGACCTGGTAATGACAAACTCGAAAATGCAATAGCATATCCTCCTTCTCTTGTTCCAAGCTGCATAGGTGAAAAGAATAGCAGATTGGCAAATAAAGAAGCCAGGGCTACAACAATTACACATTGTACATAAGTTACATCTTGTCCGATGGAGTATAACATAAAGAAGATTTCCCAACAACTAACTAAACGTGATACTAATTCTGCGAACAAGGACGCAAAGAATGTTCCTTTTCTATTAAGATAAAGATCAGAGATAAGTTCATCTATCTCTTTGAGATGAGCTTCATTCTCATTTTTATATTTAGTGACCTTCTTTTTTATAAAAGGGATTTTCGCTAAAAAAGTAAATAGTTTGAATACCATTCCTTTTTTGTAGCCTTTGAAAGCCCATAATATCAAAAAGAAACAAACAATAAAAATGCACCATAAGGCAATAGTAAGCCCTTTTTGTGTGATGGGTACGTAAAGAATAATTAGTAGTACCGATAAAATCCAAAGAATCAGATGTGAGACAAAATGCATCATTGCATACAAAATGACTGCAGATGTTGCTTTCTTTACACCTAATGCCGGCTTTAATTCCATAACACGATAAGGTTCACCGCCAAGTAGCCCCATAGGGGTTGTATAGTTTATAGCGTAACCACTGATAACTAATTTAAGTGTACGCCAGAAGCTTATTTTTTTTGATTCCGGACTACCGTCCCGGATAATAAGTTGGAATGAGATCGTATTAATAAAATAAACTAATACCCAGATTCCAAGAATGGCCGCAAACCACCAACCTGTTTTTTGTAAGTTGTCATAGATTTCCTGAAATCCGATTTTATATACCATAAATAAAATCGTTCCAACTCCAATTACAAAAAACAAATTTCTAAAAAGGCTTGTTCTATTTGACATAAAAGAAAATTGAAATTTTACGATTCGATTTTAGCTAGAAAGGAAGCACAAATCGCTTCATGTTTTTTAATCGCAATGATTAAAATCGGATTTAGAACTAAAATCTCGAATAAGTAGTAACCAAAAGGCAAAGCAGCCCAAGGTGTTTCGATAAATAAAGCTCCCAGAATTGTTAAAACAAATAATACGGGAGTACGACCATTAAATGTAAGACAGTCAATAAGTGGCATCAGTCTGCGACTTTTTTCTCTGAATTCTAATCGGATTTCTTCCGGAATATCACCGTGATATTTTTCGTCTAATTTTCGTAACAGCTCTTGCAGTTTAGGTGTTGATTTCTCCTGACTAACAGTGTAGAAGCGATAGAAAAATAAAAAGAATTTATAGATACGATCATCTTCCCATTTCGTTTCTCTCCAATGCTTTTGAAGATTATCAAAGCTGTCGAATTCAGCACCTTTGGATTTACTGATAAAAAATAGATGTAATGTCTTATAATAGTCCGCCATTGCAGCCTGGCGTCCATGAGAGTAGCCGGATAATACAGCAAAAATCCATACCCATACTCCCCATCCGAGATCCATCAGGCGCAATGCGATACAAATATAGATAGTCGCAAACCATAAATCGCCGGCAAACCCATCGATGATTCGTCCTACATTGGATTTGATTCCTGTAAGTCTGGCTAATTGCCCATCAATACAATCCATGATGTTGGCAGTCATCAGTAGTCCTACTCCCAGAATATTCAAACCGAGTGTCGGATAGAAAAAACAAAGACCTGCACCTATACCTACAAAGATCGATGCTATAGTAACCATGTTAGGTGTGATTCCTGTGTCTTTAAGTAATAAAGCGAATTTAAAACCTATTGGTCTATAAAAAATACGATCAAGCCAATTCTCTGTTTCAATTGATTTGAGTGAAGATTCTAAAGTAACTTTCTCAGTACTCATTCCAAATAATAATTTAAACATTAAAAAAGTAAAAGCCAAAGACTTTTACTTATAAGAATATCCCCCGTCGATAATCAAAATCTCTCCATTCATATATGTATTATTAATTAATAGCATATATGCATCAGTTAATTCTTCGGGAGTACAGAAGCGTTCTTCTGCGAGTTTATTTTCGATATTTTTTCTGATTTCAGCTGGTTTTGTTTTCTGCCATTCGGTATCGACAAATCCGGGTGCAACACCATTAACCCGTACATGATAAGGCTTTAGAAATTTTACAAGATTCTTGACTAAAGCATGTACTGATGATTTGGTTACACCATAGACTAAAGAAACCGAATGAGGGAAAATCCCCATTAGCGATCCGGTGAAAACGATTGAAGCGCCGGATTTTAGATGATGTAAAAGAGATTGAATCAAGAAAACCGGAAAATGGATATTCGCATCAAATACAGTTTTCCAGTCTTCGATTTTCATTTCTTCGAATGACGATCGGTTTGTTAGTCCTGCATTAAGGATAAGTGTATCCAGCTTAAATTGATTTTCGTTGAGAAACTCGGTAATGATATAGATAGAAGATAGATCTGTCGCATCTGCCTGTAAAAGGTGGACTTTGTTCTTATGTGCAGATTGTATCTCATCACTGCATTTTTGTGCGGCGATATTATCTGACGAATAAGTCAATAACAAATCATATCCTTCAGAGGCTAGTCTGAAAGCTACAGCTTTTCCTATACCCTTTGTTCCCCCGGTTATAAGAGCTAATTTATTCATTTTTTTCCGGTTATAAAGATCTATTATTCGTCTCCTTCTTTCTGAATTTTTTTAGGCTTTTGTTGTTGTTGCTGATGAAGTTGAGTTTCATAGCTGTCGTGTATTGTCTTCTTTAAAGAAGTTGAAGACACACCGGTTCCATAAGGGAAGTAAAATACCTGAACCCCCATATCTTTAAGATAGTCATATTTGCCGAACCAGTCATCACCTACAACAAATGCATCAATGTTCAGTTTTTTTACAATTTCAGAATGATCCAGTGTATGTTGAGGGATAACGATATCCGGAGTTTTCAGGGCTTCAATAATTTGAAGACGCTCATTAAATGGGATAATCGGTTTTGGTTTATATGACATTACAAGTTCGTCAGTGCTTACGCCTACGATAAGGATATCAGCAATACTACGTGCATAGTTAATCATTCTAAGATGATTATAATGGAACATGTCAAAAGTTCCTGAGGTATATACGATAGTTTTATCTTTGAACATAGCTATTTCGTTTTGATTTTAAACTGTACTAAATTATTGAGCCAAATTGCCGGAAACATTTACTGTGTACTCCGGATTTGTAGGTGTATTTGTAATAAGAATAATTTTACCGGTTGTATTTCTTTTGGTTTGTCGCGTGTCAAAAGAAATCTGAATGTTCATTTCATTTCCCGGTGTTAAACTCATTTTCGGAGTTTCAACTTTAAAAGCCGGATTAGTTGATATTATCCGACGAATATGTAATACACTTTTTCCATTATTTTTAATTGTCAGGCTATCTGTTTTTACAGAACCTTTAGAAACATCTCCAAAATTAATATTTTGTGAGAATACCTCTATTCTAGGAGCATTTTCAATTTGTAGCGGAGTCAATTTCGAAAAGTCCTCCTTAATATCTGCAGTAATATTTATTTTACGGTCCGGAGTTATCCGATCTTCATTGTTATAAAGGATATAGAAGCTATCCTCTCTTTTACCCCAATCTTTGATCCGGTGCGCTTTATATGTTACATAGACACTTCCTATTTCGTTAACTTTTATAGTATCATGTTCGGATATAGCAGAAATATGTGCCGGAAGGCCTTTAAATTTCAGGACGATAGGTTTATCTGATGTATTCAGAACATCTATCCGTTGTATGCCGTTGGCAGCAGCATTAACAGACCCGAAATCAATCGCACGTTTGTTAACGCGTAATTTTCCCATGTTGATAGGGAATCTTACAGACAAATCTAACGGTTCGGATTTTGTATTTCCTTTGATCTTTAGTTCTATTCTGCTCGGGTCTCCATTATTTAATACAATAATGCTTTTTGAAAAGTAGCCCGGGCGTCCTAAAGGATTATAAGTGACTTTAATCTCACCTGATTTTCCCGGAGCTATAGGATTTTTAGGATATTCAGGTGTTGTACATCCGCAAGATGCAATTACCTGATTTATGACAAGTGGCGAATTTCCTTTATTCTGAAATTTGAATATTGTAGAAACATTTCCATCTCGTTCAATTATTTGTCCGAAATCATGTTCATTCCGATCAAATTCCATGACTGCTTTATTTTGAGCATAAGTATATGCAGTAAGTAATAAAAAGCAGACAGTCAATATATTAAATTTTATTGCGCCCATGGGTTCTTGTTATGATATCTGATATTATTAAATTCTTAAAATGAATAAGAAATATCTGTTAATACGGATTAATCGAATGCAAACGTACATAAACTTTTTAATTCAAAAAAGGAAAGAGGCTTTAAAGTAAACTTTGAAGAGAGGCAAAGTTTTTTCCATAGAATATTTTTTTTATCATAAATCCTATTCTTTTTTTGTGGATATGATTTATATTCCCGTAGTAATTATGTATATTTGCACGCTAAAATAGCCTTTACATGAAAAGAAAACTATCTTATATACTATTGTTAATCATTTCTCTGTCATCATGTGGAGAATATAACAAGTTATTAAAAAGCTCAGATTATGAGCTTAAGTATGAATATGCGAAAAAATATTTCGATCAAAAGAAGTATTCAAAAGCTTCAACTTTGCTTGAAGAACTAGTGCCTTTATATAAAGGTACGGGGAATGCTGAAGAGTCGTTGTATTTATTAGCGAGAAGTTTGTTTTTAAGTAAAGATTATTTATCATCAGGTCAGTATTTTACAACTTATTATACGACTTATCCTAAAGGAGAATATACAGAATTAGCCAGATTCTATGCCGGTCAGGGATATTTCTTTGACTCGCCGGAAGCTAAGCTGGATCAAAGCCAGACATACAAAGCAATGAATGAGCTTCAATTGTTTCTGGAATATTTCCCGCAAAGTGATAAGAAAGAAGAAGTTGAGAAAATGCTAATTGACTTGCAAGAGAAGCTGGCTTATAAGGAATTGCTTAACGCACGTCTATATTATGATTTAGGAGATTATATGGGTGACAATAACTTCCGTTCGGCAGTTATTACAGCTCAGAATGCAATTAAAGAATTTCCATATTCGAAATTGCGTGAAGATTTCTATTTCCTTGTGTTG
The DNA here is from genome assembly GCA_002471225.1 of Porphyromonadaceae bacterium UBA7332. Lineage (GTDB taxonomy): Bacteria > Bacteroidota > Bacteroidia > Bacteroidales > UBA7332 > UBA7332. The sequence continues at coordinate 36,627 of DKPO01000004.1, read as the reverse complement.
AAATCAAAATACTCGGAAGCAACAAATAGTAAAGAAGCGGTAAAAGCAGATCGTTTGAGAGATGTGGTTGATGAATACTATAACTATAAAAACGAATATCCAGACGGGAAGCATATTAAAGATGCGACTTCAATGTTTAAGAAAGCTTCGAAAATGATTAAGCCTGATTCGGAAGAAGATAACGAGGAATAATCAAAGAAATTTCATTTGTAACAAATAGTACTATTATATTATGGACTACAGAAAAACGAAAGCTCCAAACAACACAGTTACACGCGATTTGACAAGAATGGCGGAAGAAACAGGTAACGTGTACGAAACAGTACGCATCATTGCTAAGCGTGCAAATCAAATCTCAGTAGAGATGAAAAAAGATTTGGAAAAGAAACTTCAAGAGTTTGCAACGAACAATGATAATCTTGAAGAAGTATTTGAGAATAGAGAGCAAATTGAAATTTCTCGTTACTATGAGAAGTTGCCGAAACCGGTGTTAATTGCAACTCAGGAATTCTTAGAAGGAAGAGTATATTACAAAAATCCAACGAAAGAGAAATTGTAATTCCTCTTTTTAATAAAATAATTTAGAGAGGTTATTGGTTTCCTTATTACCGGATCAATAACCTCTTTATTTTTTATTACAGCATAGATAATAATTAACGGAAATGATTCAACGTATTCAGACTTTATATCTAATTGTGGTCACTGTATTGGCTGCTATAATGAATTTTGTGACTTTAAGTTCGTTCAAATCAGGAGAAACACTTTTTCAACTTGATTCTTTCGGATTGTTTACAACAACAAATCCACAAGAGCTTGTTTATGGTACATTTGCATTGTTTGCCATACTAGCTGCTATCAGTATTCTTTCAGCACTAACAATTTTCCTATATAAGAAAAGAATTCTTCAAATCAGAATCTGTTTGTTTAATATATTGTTGGCATTAGGATTTTATGCTGCATATGCTGCCTATACTTACGTAATCAAAGAGAATTTCACAGCTGAAGTTTTTTTCAAACTACCGCTTGTTTTCCCTTTGATCGGAATTGTTCTTGATTGGCTTGCTATTCGCGCAATTGGTGCTGATGAAGCATTGATCCGTTCATTGGATCGTTTGCGTTAAATAACAGACACTATGATTGAAATTGATGAAAGAGTAGAGAAAGCAGAGTCCTTTTTTAAAGAAGGTTATAATTGCTCTCAAGCTGTTTTTATGGCTTATGCAGATATTTTTGAAATAAACCCGGAATTGGCAAAAGCAATTCCAACTTCATTAGGTGGAGGAATGGGTAGATTACGTGAAGTTTGCGGTGCTGTAAGTGGTATGTTCTTGTTGGTCAGTCTTAAATATCCGGTATTGAATGGAACGGATAAAGATATAAAAAAGACAAATTATGCTACTGTTCAGGAATTAGCTGAAACTTTTTCGCGTAAGAATGGTTCAATTATATGTAGGGAGCTTCTAAACTTGAAGGTTCACAAACAAGAGCCGACTCCGGAGGAGCGGACTGAAAATTATTATAAAAAACGTCCTTGTGTTGAATATGTGAAGGATGCTGCCCGAATAATCGGGGAATTCCTATTAAAAGCACAGAATTAATTTCTATTTTTGCAAAAGACGTTCAATTTAGATTTGAATTAAAATTACGATATAAAAAATGAAAATGAAGATACATCACGAAGGGAGAGAGATCCTTATCGTGTCTTTTTTACTTTTAGGAGGGATTAATGCATTGCTTTATTATTTTAAAGTAGAGTGGGCACTTTATCCTGTTTTATTTGTATCTACAGTCTTGTACCTGATTATGCTAAACTTCTTCAGATGTCCGAGAAGACACTTTTCGGGAGAAATGCATAATACAGTTGTCGCTCCTGCAGATGGAAAGATAGTGGTTATCGAAGAAGTAATGGAAAATGAATATTTTCACGATAAACGTTTGATGATTTCTATTTTCATGAATGTCTTTAATGTGCATGCTAACTGGTTTCCTGTAAACGGAACAGTAAAACATGTCGCTCATAATAACGGGCGCTTCATGGCTGCTTACTTGCCAAAAGCAAGTACAGAAAATGAACGATCAATGGTTGTGATGACAACTCCGGATGGACAGGAAATTATGGCTCGTCAAATTGCCGGTGCTATGGCCCGCAGAATCGTAACGTATGCCGAACCGGGTGAAGAATGTCATATTGACGAACATATGGGATTTATCAAATTTGGCTCCCGAGTAGACGTTTATCTTCCTATTGGTACTGAAGTCTGCGTCGAAATGGATCAAGTGGTTACCGGAAACCAAACAGTTATAGCAAAACTGAAACCATAAAAAAATATATGGCGAGTTATAATGGTGAGGAAACCTCCTGTTATAACTCGTTTTTGATTTTACACATTATCAATTCTATACTTTATGAATGCAATTACGAAACATATACCAAATGCAATTACTTGTTTAAATCTATTTAGTGGTTGTATGTCTGCAGTTGCCAGTTTTAATGGTGACTATAAAATTGCAATGTATTGGATTTTTGCGGCAGCAATTTTTGATTTCTTTGATGGATTTGCTGCAAGATTATTGAAGGCTTATTCTCCTATGGGGAAAGAAATGGACTCTTTGGCAGATTGTATCAGTTTTGGTTTTGCACCTGCAATTATGTTATATTCTGTTCTGAGTACGTTTGCAAACTTTCCGGAATGGATTAAATATGTAGCATTTCTTTTAGCAGTCTTTTCGGCATTGAGATTAGCTAAATTTAATATTGATGAACGTCAGACTACCTCCTTTATCGGGCTTCCGACACCGGCGAATGCTTTGTTCTGGATAACTCTGATTAATGCTTATACAACAGGATCTATGCCGTTTGAACTTCCGGAATGGGTTATTGTTGTATTAATACCGGTATTTTCATATTTGTTGATCTCTGAAATACCGATGTTTTCATTGAAATTAAAATCATTATCAGTAGCTAAAAATAAAATCTTATATAGTTTTCTTGCTATATTTTTAGTGTTGATTTTGATTTGGGGATATTTTGGTGTGGCATTAGGAATGATATTCTATGTATTTTTGTCAGCTTTGACAGCGCCAAAAGAGTAAGGCATACTCTTTGTATCTTAAGTAGACAAATGGTGATACTACCTTAACCTATTAAATTTGTATTTTATGTCAATATTGGCTCCTATATTAATATTTTTGCTGATAATATTCATTGTTATATTATTTGTAGGCTTTTCGCTGTTAAGAGGCGTATTGTCGATTTTTTTTCCATCGATGCGGAATAAAAAAGCATTTTATGGAAATCGAAATCCTTTTGGTCAGCAGCAGTCCTCAGAAAATACGAATAAACAATCTCAAAATCAGTTTGAAGATCATGAAGGTAGAGGCAATCATGGTCATAAGAAAAAGATATTCGATCAGACAGATGGTGAATATGTAGATTTCGAAGAATATAAAGAAGAAGAAAAATAAACGATAAAAGGGGAG
>DKPO01000004.1:20984-32955 GCA_002471225.1 Porphyromonadaceae bacterium UBA7332 | reverse complement strand
CTCCCCTTTTATCGTTTATTTTTAAAAAATGATTTCATAAGATCAGCAGATTCCTGCTCCAGGATTCCTCCGCAAATAGTCGTCTTAGGATGATACAAATTCGGAGAGAATTTATGACTTCCCCGTTTATCATCTTTACACCCATATACAACTTTAGTTATCTGCGACCAGGCAAGAGCACCGGCACACATTGGGCAAGGTTCAACGGTCACATATAGTGTGCAATCAATCAGATATTTACCTCCCAGTACATTCGCAGCTGCCGTTATGGCTTGCATTTCAGCATGTGCAGTAACATCATTTAATGCTTCAGTCAAATTATGAGACCGTGCAATAATACGATCACGACAAACAATAACTGCTCCAATCGGCACTTCATTTTTATCTAATGCTTTTTGCGCTTCAACAAGCGCCTGTTTCATAAAATATTCGTCGTTAAACATATCTATTGTCTCATTTCTATATCATCGAAAAGGCTGGGATAATTATCTTCTAACTTTTTCCAAAGGATAGATAATATAGTTTCTCTAGCCCATCTTGATTTGTTCTGAATACGATGTTTGTTTAAGTGTTCGCATAACATAGCATACTCCTTATCGCTAAATGTAAGGAGTAATTTATTGGGTCTGTCCAGATCCTTTTTATTTCGTTTTTTTATGCTTAACTCTTTTTTCATCGGAATGCAAAGGTAATTAACAGAATAATAATAGAAAAAGATTTAGTGTCATTATTTTGATAAATACTTCACTTTCAGTTTTATTTTTTACTAGTCATGGAACGGGTTGATTTAAACTCTTTCGGAAATAACACTTTTAACAAAAAATAGAATGTGCTCTTTTGCACTTTTATCAAAAAGCTCTATCTTTGTACTGTAATAAAACAGCAATGCGGAAGTAGCTCAGTTGGTAGAGCATAACCTTGCCAAGGTTAGGGTCGCGGGTTCGAGTCCCGTCTTCCGCTCAATAAAAAAGGATCTCTTTTGAGATCCTTTTTTGTTTTTATGAACCTCTTTATACAAAGAGGTTCATAGTCGCATTATCTGTTCTTTCTATATAATTGGCTACACCACCGTAATTAATACCATCTATTAGATCTGTTTCTTTTATACCCATCACATCCATAGACATTTTGCAGGCAATGATTTCTACGCCACTATCCAGGGCTTGTTGCATAAGAGACTCCAGAGAATCTACTTGTTTGGAAGCCATGACTTTTCTCATCATTATAGATCCTATTCCAAGCATATTCCATTGAGACAAAGGCAGAGATTTAGAGCTTTTAGGAAGCATCATACCAAACATTTTGTCTAATATACTTCTTTTACATTTGTCTGGATTTTTCTTTTTCAGGATACTTAGTCCCCAAAAGGTGAAAAACATGGTTACTTTTTTTCCTGCGGCTGCAGCCCCGTTTGCGATGATGAACGATGCTAAAGCTTTATCCAGATCATTACTAAATACAACCAGTGTTTTTCCATTCTTTGTCTGATGGTTATTTTCTAAAGGACATTGTTCCGGACTTTTTTCAATAATAGCTTTGACAATACCTTTTTCTTGTTTGATATCAATAACTTTATTCCCAGTCATCTTGGCCCACGATTGAGCATCGGCAAAGAAACCTCCATCACTGGATGATATTTCTATTCTATCCCCATCGGATATATTCTCAATACTTTTTTTCAATTTCAGAATAGGCCCGGGGCATTGCAACCCACATGCATCAACCTGAATCATTTTTGCCGTGTTAATAGCTGGAATTGATTCAATATGTTCCAACTCTATATCTTTAGATTGTTTTTTAGGAACATTGTTTTGTGGCTTAATAGCATTTTCGTAAGTTTTAAAACCACCATTCAGGTTATATACATTATCAAATCCGTTTTGAAGTAGGATTCGTGATCCGATATATCCCCGAAGTCCAATAGCGCAATAGATGAATATTTTTTTATCACGTGGTATTTCATTCAAATGATTCCGCAATTCATCTAATGGTATATTTTTAGCATTTGGAATATGAGAAAGTCTAAACTCCTGGTAGGTACGAACATCTATCAAACAGGCATCTGTATCATTCCTTTGAGATTCTAAATCACTCCATGAAATAATCTTTGTTTTGTTAGTCAATATGTTCTCTGCAACAAATCCTGCCATATTTACCGGATCTTTGGCTGAAGAGTATGGTGGTGCATACGCATGCTCTATTTCTGTCAGGTCAGTAATGTTTCCTTTATTAGCCAAGACTGTCGCAAACATATCAATTCGTTTATCTACGCCATCAAAGCCGACGATTTGTGCCCCCCAGAGCTTACCTTCTTTATCGTAAACGATCTTTATGCTCATTTGCTTAGATCCCGGGTAATAACCAGCATGTGATCCGGAATGAGTAATACTTTCGATATAAGGTATATTTAGACGATCAAGGTTTTTGGCAGCCATGCCTGTCGATGCAACAGTCAGGTCAAATACCTTAGCAATAGCTGTAGCTATAGATCCTTTATATATATGCTTATTGCCCTCTACAATATTATCAGCTGCAATTCTGGCTTGTTTATTCGCCGGTCCGGCCAGATAATTCATAAATGGTTTACCTGTAAGAAAATTAGGAAATTCAACAGCATCACCTACGGCATAAATATTTTCATCCGAAGTTTGCATATATTCATTCACACGAATCCCTCCGCTTTCACCAATAGAAAGGTTCCCGGAAACAGCTAACTTTGTATCAGGTCTGACACCGATAGACAGAATAACCATGTCTGTGTCCAGCGTTTTGCCACTTTCCATTGATATGCGTATCTGTTCTCCGACCTTAGAGAAACTATTCACAGCTTCACCTAAATATAAGCCGATGTTTTTACTGATTAAATGTTGATGAATAAGAGTTGCCATTGTATAGTCCAGTGGAGCCATTACCTGATTGACACGCTCGATGATTGAAACCTCTATTCCTAAATCATGTAAGTTTTCAGCCATTTCCAACCCAATGAATCCCGCGCCAACTACAACCGCTCTTTTTATCTTATTTTCAGTCAGATAGTTTTTAATCTTATCTGTATCCGGAACATTTCTCAATGTGAAAATTCCCTTCGTATCAATACCGGTGATCGGAGGCTTAACGGGTTCTGCACCCGGAGATAAAATCAGTTTATCATAACTGCAATCAAATATATTATCGTCTTTGATATTTTTTACTGAAACAGTTTTCGTTGTCGGGTTAATAGAAAGTACTTCATGACCGACTTTTACACTGATATTAAAGCGTGCTGAGAAGCTCTGAGGGGTTTGCAGAAATAAAGCTTCTCGTTCATTGATTGTATCACCGATATAATATGGAAGTCCACAATTTGCATAAGAGATATAATCCCCTTTTTCGAACATTATAATTTCGGCATGTTCATCCATTCTTCTTAAGCGTGCAGCTGCAGAAGCTCCTCCTGCAACACCACCAATAATGATGTATTTCATATCGTATGTTTTATTATTTCTTTTTACCTGGTTTATTCCAACTATCTTTCAAAATACTTAATAGTAAATTTGCTATTACTGCGCCCCAAATGGCAGTTAGATACCAGTTTGACTGTAGAGGACAGGTTCCGGACAGGCATCCGACTTTTAGCCAATAGATATATCCTCCGACAGCTCCTGCAATCGAAACAACTATTTGTAAAAGATAGTTCTTTATGAAATCTCTCATCTTTCAAAGTGATTTTAGTGATTCATTTACGTATCGCAAATTAACGAGCTTTTTATGGCTTATCGGGATGTTCAGATACTGTTATAGAACAGGATCAAAAGTGTTATGCAATAGGGTACAAATAAAAAAACAGGATTTAATAGCTGAACTATTAAATCCTGTTCTTGAATATGAGATTAGTGGAAAGTAATAAAATCTTGTTTAAGAACTATCCCTACCCGAATGTAATTCTGCAATTGTTTATAATTGAGAATACCCTGAGCATACCCCGAATAGTACTGGGCATATGCATATATATTGTCCAGATTACCTATTTTATATGCTAATTCGAGTTGAAAGTTAAATCCGAAGTCCCATCGTCCTCTTTTCTCAAGCATAAAAGAGGATCTGAATTTATCATTGGATGATCTGAAATCTCCTCCTACCTTGACGTATCCCCGATATCTGAATATATCTTTAGAATATAGCCCTAGTACAATAGGCGCAGTGACTTTGGCATACCAATGTATATTATCGTTATATAAGTGAGTGAATGATGCTGTGATCATATTTAAATCCCGGGAATCAATACTGTCCAGTCCATTTGATTGGTGTTCAAACTGGAATGTACCATAGCCAATCAACCGGTTATTATGAATAAAATATTTACCAAGAGCGAGAGTTGGATTATAATTTAACTCATTAAAAGGTGCTGATTTTTTGTATATGTCCCAGAAAGCTAATTGGGTATATGTTATAAATAAGTGAGTATTCCAGGGTAATTTACTCTTTGTCACGCGTTGTTTAAAACTTAATTGGAATAATGCATCTGCCGAGTTTGCAGAAATCCGGTGACCTGCATCAAAACCTGTGCAGATATAGTTATCTTTATAAATAGAAAAAGAGGGAAGCCGGTCGAGTAAGTAGCGAATCGTATCGGGACTTTCGACAACCTGTCCGCGTCTAAGGTCTTTAAATAACTTACGGGCAAATTCTTTTTGTCGTTTTTCTTCCTTGTCTCTTTGGTTAAATTGCTCATTAAGAGTCTGGGCCTGCAGTGTTACTCCTATTAGGCAGAGTAAAATAAGAAGTAATTTTCTAAGCTGAACGAAGTGCATTATCCTTTATAATTAAAATTTATACATGGATTTATAACATTCTCACATCTGACTTTGTTTTTCTTTAAAACAATTCGTTGTTGTTACGAAAGCAAAAGTAATCAATATAATCTTTTTTCAAATCTAAACTTTCGGTTATCTTTGCTTTTACTATTATTAATGAATGAATGTACTATGCTAAAGCAACAGCTATACCAAAAACAGCAGCAGCGACTAACTCCGCAACAGGTACAACTCATTCGGATGTTGGAGCTTACTACTCTTGAATTAGAAGAGAAAGTAGCACAAGAGCTGGAAGAGAATCCTGCCTTGGAGGAGGGTCCGGACTCAACTACCGAGACAGACGCTTCGGATAATGAGTCAGATGTCGAAAATAGTAATGAAGATTTAACGTTGGGGGATTATGCCAACGAAGAAGAAGTTCCATCTTATAAATTAGATGATTATAATCGTGCGCAGGAAACCCGAAATAATGAAAACTTATATACATTAGGAGATACCATTTCTCTTCATGAATACCTTATTGAGCAATTAGGTATCCGAAATCTTTCCGAAACAGATCATCAGATTGCAGAATACATTATAGGAAATATTGACGAAGACGGTTATTTACGCCGGGATCTTATGTCTATTTCTGATGATTTATTATTCCAGATAGGTATTGATATATCTGAATCTCATCTGCTGGATATACTTCGTATTATTCAGGAGTTTGATCCGGCGGGAGTAGGGGCGACCTCTTTACAGGAATGCTTGTTATTACAATTAGAAAGACGTAAAAGCGCACCGGCAACGAAATTAGCTATTCAGGTATTGAAAACATCTTTTGATGATTTTTCTAACCGACGTTATGAAAAGATCATTCAACGTTTTAGCTTGTCAGAAGACGAAATGAAAGAACTCATCACAGAGATTCAGTCGTTGAACCCAAAACCAGGGACATCGTGTGGAGGAGATATTTATCTGGAAAGTAGTAAGGTTGTTACTCCGGATTTCTTTGTAGAGGAAGTTGACGGTGAATTGTTTATATCAATGAATGGAAATAATATTCCGGAGTTGACAGTAAACCGTCAATATGCTCAGATGATTGATAATTACAGAGCAAATAAAGCCAATCAGACAAGAGAAAATAAAGAAGCTATACAATTTATAAAACAGAAACTAGACTCTGCACGTTTATTTATAGACGCCCTTAAAGAAAGACAAACAACACTGATGAAAACGATGCAAGCAATTGTTGAATTTCAGCGTGAATTCTTTTTGACAGGCGAAGAGACAAGTTTACGACCTATGACTTTGAAAGATGTATCTGAAATTTGTAAATATGATATTTCAACGATCTCTCGTGTGAGTAACAGCAAATATGTGCAAACCGATTTTGGAATATTTTCATTGAAGTTCTTCTTTTCAGATTCGATGCAGCGTGAAAGCGGTGAAGAGATTTCAAATAAAGAAATCAAAGCAATTTTACGTGAATGTATAGATAGTGAAGACAAACGGAAACCACTTCCGGATGATAAGCTATGCGAAATACTTCAATCTAAAGGATATATTATAGCACGTCGTACGGTTGCTAAATACCGCGAACAAATGGGTATTCCTGTTGCTCGCCTTCGTAAAGAAATATAACATTAAAAACACAAGGCAAATGAAAAGATTTATTGCTAATGCGATCTCGATAGTATTTCATCCTTTATTGATGCCGACTTATGGCGTGGGATTGTTTTATTTATATACCTACCTGTATATCTTTATGCCTTTATGGAAAGGTTATTTGTTAGGGTTGGTTTTCTTACTGACGGGATTGGTACCGGCATTGTCTGTTATAGCCTTGCATAAATTAAAGATTGTATCGAATTATGAGATTACAAATAAGAATGAACGCCTTCTTCCTTATTTGTTTACCTTATCTTCCTATTCAATGTGTATTTTCCTGCTATGGAAATTGAATGTACCTATTTGGGTTGTTTTATTTTTACTGGGTGGTGAAATTTCATTGATTGTAAATTTATTTATTAATAACTGGTGGAAAATAAGTGCTCACATGACTGGAATTGGTGGTGTAGTAGGTAGTGTTTTTGCTTTATGCTATCTTCAAAACATTACACCGCTATGGATGTTCTTTGTTTTATTGTTGTGTGCAGGTTTGCTAGGCTCATCGCGTATCTACCTTAAACAACATACACTGGGGCAAGTGATTGCAGGATTCTTTTGCGGATTCCTGTCTATCTTTTTTACGGTTTATCTTTTTACCTAAATATCAATTATAAACACTAAGGACTAAATTATGACACCTAAAGTAAGCATTATCATGGGTAGTACTTCTGACTTACCTGTAATGGACGCTGCGGCAAAATTTCTAAACGATCTTGAAATTCCTTTCGAAATCAACGCTTTATCGGCACACCGTACGCCGGCAGAAGTTGAGTCTTTTGCAAAAGGGGCTCAAGCTCGTGGAATTCAAGTAATCATAGCAGCAGCAGGTATGGCCGCTCACCTTCCGGGTGTAATTGCCTCAATGACAACTTTGCCTGTAATTGGTGTGCCGATTAATGCAAGTTTAGATGGAATGGATGCCTTATTGGCAATTGTTCAGATGCCTCCGGGTATTCCTGTTGCTACAGTAGGGATCAATGCAGCGCAGAATGCAGCGATTTTAGCAGTACAAATGATGGCTACGGGCGATAAAGATTTACAGGAAAAATTAGCAAACTTCAAAGAATCTTTGAAAAATAAGATTGTTCAGGCTAATCTGGACCTGAAAAAAGTAGATTACAAATTCAAAACTAATTAATTCTCTGGCTATTGCGTCGGAGGAATAAAATTTTTAGACAAATGACTATTAACGAAATCCAGGACGGCATCATCGATGAGTTTGGAATGTTTGATGATTGGATGGATAAGTACCAGTTATTAATTGATCTGGGAAATAATCAGCAAGCACTTCCGGAAGAATATAAAAAAGAAGATAACCTGATTAAAGGTTGTCAGAGTCGCGTTTGGTTACATGCACACTATAAGGATGGTAATGTAATTTTCGAGGCAGAAAGTGATGCGTTGATTGTAAAAGGTATTATTTCTTTGTTGATTCATGTTCTTTCAAATCATACTCCGGATGAAATATTAAGTGCAGATTTGTATTTTATTGATCAGATAGGACTGAAAGAGCATCTTTCGCCGACGCGTTCGAATGGATTGGTTGCAATGGTTAAGCAAATGAAAATGTACGCTATGGCTTTTAAAGCTGCGAATCAATAAGTTTACTTACCAATGAAATAAGAAAGAGATTAATTCTTCTGTTAACAAGCAGAAGATTAGTCTCTTTTTTTTATTATATATCTCTTAACGATAGAACGATTCTTGATTGCAGATTGTTATTTTTATAGATATACCTTATTCTCTAATTTAATCCGCTTATCCATGAATATACGTCGTTTCCTGGCAGTCTGTCTGATCATTCTTCTTTCAGGTGGATTCGTAATTGCCAAAAATAAATTTGAGAAGAAAACTTATATAGATGCATCCGGCAAAGCATGGCCTTATTGTATTCTTTATCCCGAAAACTATGAGCATAGTCAGAGTTATCCGTTAATTGTCTTTCTGCATGGAGCAGGAGAAAGAGGTGCTGATAATCAGAAGCAACTGGAGAAAGGCGCTGATGCTTTCCTTGACCAATCTTTCAGACATAATTATCCATGTATAGTTGTTTTTCCTCAATGTCCTGTAGATCAGTCTTGGGTAAATGTTGATCGTATAAACTGGAAATTTGATTATGAAAAGCCTGATTTAACAGGCAAAGTCGTAGAATTTGTCAATGAACTTATCGATCAGCAAATAGCTGATCCCGATCAAATCTATGGGATTGGTTTATCCATGGGGGCAATGGGCGTTTTGAATATTGTCCAGAAATATCCCGATTTACTTCAGTCTGCCATCGCGATTTGTGGTGCTACTGATTTACAAAATCTGAAATCCGCAAAGGTGAAAACTCCACTTTGGTTTATACATGGAGACTCAGATCCGGTTGTACCCACATATTTTTCGCGCGAAGCTTATCTGATCTTAAAAGATAAGAACGATAAGACACGTTATACTGAGTACCAGTCTACCATGCATGACAGCTGGGACAAAGCGTTTGCAGAACCGGATTTTTTAAGCTGGCTTTTTGAGGAATAAAGACAAGGGTATTGCTAACGAAAAATAATTTCAGTAATAACCTCAGTTCCCAAATGCTCATTCATCATGCGTATAATGCGTTCACGCGACATTTGAAGCTCCTGGCGCAAAACAGCGGATGTCAGATGTACGTATAAAACGCCATTTTTGATATAAATATTCTGGGTGTATCCCGAAATACCTTTACCCATAAGCGCGTGCCATGAATGAATGGCACGTGTTTCGTTTAATTTAGAATCAATTCGGTTTTCCCGAAGGAATTCCCTGATTGCATCACCGAGTGATTGTGCATTTTTTCTTTGCATATTATATAAGCTCTATTACTCCGTTTGTAACTGTAAATAAGCGATAGTCTGATCCTATCTTACGAATGATTTCATCCAGATATTCACGATTGGTATCCGTAATAAAAATCTGTCCGAACTCATCACCCGAAACAAGTTTGATGATTTCTTCCATGCGTTGCGAATCAAGTTTGTCAAATATATCATCCAATAACAGGATAGGAGTCCCTATTTGTTGCTGTTTAAGGTAAGCAAACTGAGCAAACTTTAATGCAATCAAAAAGGTCTTATTCTGTCCCTGAGAACCAATCTTTTTTATCGGATAATCACCTAACATCATAGATAAATCATCCCGATGTATGCCTCGTGTAGAATATCCCAAAATGCGATCGCGTGTGCGGGATTCCTTTAAAAGAGCATCCAGAGAGCCATCATTCAGATGTGATTGATACTCCAGGCTCACAGTTTCATTTCCCCTGCAAATCAGATTATAGTATTTCTGAAAAACAGGGATAAAAGAAGCAAGGAAATTCCGGCGCTCATTGTATATGAAGCTTGCGGCCTGAGACATCTGATCTTCCCATATCTCAAAGAGAGTTTCATCTGGCAAAACATCAGCTTTGAGAAGGATATTTCGTTGCTGTAATGCTTTATTGTAACGGATCAGATATTCGAGATATACTTTATTATGCTGCGAAATAACCATATCAAGAAATTTTCTGCGTTCCTCACTGCCTCCGGATATAAGTTCGAAGTCATCGGGTGAAATCATCACTAAAGGAATCAGACCGATATGATCCGAAAACTTCTCATATTCTTTCTTATTCCGCTTAAAATGCTTTTTTTGTCTTCGCTTCATTGCACAATAAATCTCTTCATCTTGCCCTAAATGTTCATAAGTACCCTGTAGCATAAAGAATTCCTCGTCATGTTTGATATTTTGAGTATCAGGTAATAATGATGCACTTTTGCAAAATGAAAGATAATATATAGCATCGAGCAAATTGGTCTTTCCCATTCCGTTATTGCCTAAAAAGCAATTGATTTTCGACGAAAAAGGCAACTCAGCACTTTCGATGTTTTTATAATTGAGAATATGGATTTTATTTAATATCATTTGTTATCTTTAAACCGAAATAGAAAACAAAGTTACGAATTTAGATTCGAGTGTCTGATTTCTATGTCAATTTTCTTTGTCATATTAACACCCTCGAATAGTAAATTTCTTTTTTTACTACGTAAGTTTTAAGAATTATGAATAATAAGGAGTTTGAAAAACGACTAGCCGAAAAGCTACCCTTAAAGTCAGAAGTTATCCAGCAAATCTCCGAAGAGTTGATCAAGCTGATTGAGCAGTCTCTGGCTCAGGATCAAACTGTTCAATTTACAGAATTCGGAACTTTCGAAATGAAAAAAAGAGGGGAACGTATAACGAAACATCCATCTACAAAAAACCGGATTCTGATTCCGCCTAAATTGATAATTAATTTTTCACCGGTCAAATCGATAAAAGATAACTTTAAACATAATCAATCAGATGAGTCATAAAATAACAGATACAGAGCTGATAGAATTATTATCCGCCCGGCTAAATTTGTCTGAGGCTATAACGGATGGTTTTTTAAAGACATATATCGGTGTTATTTGTGAAGGGCTGGCCGAAGATGGTATTGTTAAAATCACAGGATTGGGGACGTTTAAACTTCAGAAACTGGAGTCACGTAAGATTGTTAATATTCAAACAGGAAAAGAACAGATTATCCCGGCGCATTATAAAGTAGCTTTTACCCCTGATAAAGATTTAGCTTTTAGACTTAATGAGCCGTTTGCACATTTGACTACAATAGATCTGGATGAGGAAGAGTTAAAAGAAGAACCAATTGAACCAATTGCTGCAGCTGCACGTGAATATTTTGATGAAGAAATTCATGAAATACCTCTACCAATAGATATAGATACAACTCATATGCAAGTTGAATCTCCCATTAATTATACCATTGAAACAAATAAGGAATCCTCTGATAAAAATGATGCCAGCCAAGAGGTCGGCTCATCTTACAAAGAGAAGTATGTTGATATACCGTCACCCGAAGAGGTTAAGAATTATCCGGCAAAGGAGCATAAAGGTTATATGGTAGCCTCTGTTCTTTTGCTTCTTGTAGCGATCGGTCTGTTCACCCTTTTCTATATACGTATCTCTTCGCTTAAATCAGATAAGAATGCTCCTAAGGCTGTTATAAGCGAGAATATTGTTACAACTCCATCTCCTTTAGTGATTGATTCGGTAATATCGGATAAGACGCTTGAAAAAGAAATAAAGCTTACGGATACACCAACAACCAGTGTGGAACCTGTATTAAGTGACAAAAAATATGAACCCATAGCTCAGGAATCCATACGTTATGGCTCAAGATTAACGCTTCTTGCTCAGAAATATTATGGTAATAAACATTTTTGGTGCTATATTTTTGAAGAGAATAAGTCTGAAATTCAAAATCCGAATCAAATTCCTATTGGTACGGTATTGGTTATTCCCGATCCCCGTAAATATGACATTGATGCACGGTCAGCTGAGTCCGTAGCGAAGGCTAAGCAATATACCGACGAACTGAATGGTCGGTATAAGTAAGATACTAAAGAGACACCGTGTCTTTTTGAAGAAATACAAACGTATTTGGAAGAGTAAACAAACGCATTTGGCAGAAAAAACAAAGGTATTTC
>DKPO01000004.1:0-20786 GCA_002471225.1 Porphyromonadaceae bacterium UBA7332 | reverse complement strand
GAAATACCTTTGTTTTTTCTGCCGGATTAGCTTATTTCTTCTTTACCCGGATATGCTGGAATTACATACGTCACAAAAAATATTTTGATGCGTAAATAAGTTCCGAAAGATTGAATTTTTATTTTTTATCGTCTTTTTTGCGTTTTCCTTCTTTCTTAGCAAGCAAAAGAATTTTGTAAACATACTCAGTAACCCAGGCTTCAGATAGCCCTAATGTCTGAGAATATTTACGGACATTAGCAGATTCGTTACGAATACTTTTTTCTTTCCAGTCGTTTTTAGTAAAGATATCATGTACCGTCTTCTCAGTCATTGAACGTAACAATTTGTTGAAAAGCATTGCAGCACGGAATTTCGTCTGCATCAATTTATCCATTAATGAGAATAAATCTGTATTGAATCCCTGAAACTGGAAGAAATAGGGTTGGATTTGTTGCTGGCTACGGCAGTTCTTTTTAATCGAGTTATCGATCTCAGTGAAAAAAGAAGGAGTTAAACCATAGTCCTGAGTTAAAATTTTGATAACGCGTGATCTTTCAGCAATACCAATTTTATTATTATGCGTTGGAACCTTCAAAACACGCTTAAACATAGCAAGATCCTGAAGTATATTCAAGTTAGAGATACCCAGATTAATGGCAATCACTGATTGGTAATATACACGAATGAGCATTGCGAACTCATCAACAGAAACTTTTGCTGTCGCTTCGTTTTCGTTTGATTCTTTCTTAAAAAACTTAGTTAGAAAACTCATAGATGAAATCAATTAATATTTATGTAGTTGCTTACAAAAATAGTAGTTTATCGTTAAATATAGGCATAAAACTCAAATTCATTCACTGAAAATAAGTCTTTTGCATAAGAAAAAAGGTAGGAATGCTATGAGAGCATTCCTACCTTCAGATTATATATGAATGTTTTGATTCTGTAATTACATTCTTTCCGGCACTTCAATACCAAGAAGAGCCATACCGTGACGAATTACTTTTGCTACATTTTTCGATAAAGTAAGACGGAATAAACGTTTGTCCTGATCTTCTTCTCTTAAAATAGAGAATTCATGATAGAATTGATTGTATTCTTTTACTAAATCATAGATATAGTTAGCAATGATCGCAGGGCTGAACATACGCGCAGCTTCATCGATGATTGCAGGGAATTCAGATAACATCTGGATAAGTCCTTCTTCTTTAGCCGAGATTTCAAGCGTTGGATTAATCCAGTTAGGAAGTACCATTCCTTGTTCTTCAGCCTTACGTAATACAGAAGAGATACGCGCGTGTGTATATTGGATGAACGGACCCGTATTACCGTTGAAGTCAATTGATTCCTTCGGATTGAAAGTCATGTTCTTGCGAGGATCCACTTTTAAAATGAAATATTTCAAAGCACCCAATCCAACCATACGGGCAATGTTTTGTTTTTCTGCATCAGAGAAACCATCCAGTTTGCCAAGTTCATCCGAAGTTTGTAAAGCTGTGTCAATCATTTCCTGAGCTAAATCATCAGCATCAACGACAGTTCCTTCACGAGACTTCATTTTACCTTCCGGAAGCTCAACCATTCCGTAAGAGAAGTGAACAAGATCTTTACCCCATGAAAAACCTAGTTTGTCAAGTAAAATTGCTAAAACCTGGAAGTGGTAGTTTTGTTCGTTTCCTACAACATAAACCATTTTATCGATAGGATAGTCCTGGAAACGTAACTTCGCTGTCCCGATGTCTTGTGTCATATATACAGAAGTACCATCACCGCGAAGTAATAGTTTATGGTCTAAGCCTTCGCCTGTAAGATCAGCCCAAACTGAATTATCCTCTTTTTGGTAGCAAACACCTTTAGCTAATCCTTCAAGAACTTTATCTTTTCCTTCAAGATAGGTTTCAGATTCGTAGTAAATTTTGTCGAAGTCAACACCTAAAGTTTTATATGTTTCATCGAAACCTGCATAAACCCAGTTGTTCATCATTTTCCACATAGAAACGATCTCTTCATCTCCTGCTTCCCATTTGCGAAGCATTTCGCGAGCCTCAGCCATCAGTTTAGATTGAGCTTCAGCCTCTTCTTTAGTTAGTCCGGATTCGATTAAAGCAGCTAGTTCAGCTTTATAGTTTTTGTCAAACAAAACGTAGAAATCACCAACTAAGTGGTCACCTTTTTTACCTGTAGATTCAGGAGTAGCATTCTCACCCCATTTTTTCCATGCAAGCATAGATTTACAGATATGGATTCCGCGGTCGTTAACGATGTTGGTTTTAACCACTTTATTTCCTGTCGCTTTCAGGATCTCAGAAATACTGAATCCAAGAAGGTTATTACGAATATGGCCTAAGTGAAGAGGCTTATTTGTGTTTGGAGATGAGTATTCGATCATTACAAGCGGAGAGTCTTCAGTCTCTGCCTTAAATCCGAAGTTTTCATCTGCGAAAATATCATTATGTAGTTCAATCCATGCAGCCGGAGAAATAGTAAGATTCAAAAATCCTTTGATTACGTTGAATGCTGTAACTTCTGCTGCATTGGCAGTAAGGTATTCACCTATTTCATTAGCTGTTTGTTCCGGATTCTTTTTTGAGATTTTCAAGAATGGAAAAACGACTAAAGTCAAGTGACCTTCGAATTCTTTTTTTGTTTTCGAAAGTTGTATAGTCGATTGATCCACGGTTTGTCCGTAAAG
Organism: Porphyromonadaceae bacterium UBA7332; assembly: GCA_002471225.1. Taxonomy (GTDB): domain Bacteria; phylum Bacteroidota; class Bacteroidia; order Bacteroidales; family UBA7332; genus UBA7332. Next base: position 18,112 of record DKPO01000004.1, on the reverse strand, counting down.
AGACTCGATGGCAGCAACTACCGACTCGACAATCTGTTTCTCAATTTTCATTGCGTATCTATTTAGTATATTAATATTTGCATGTTCTTATTTTATCAAGCGGATAACTTGATATTTGTCAGGAATAATTCAATAAAAGACAGAATATTCTTAGGTCGCAAAGTTAATCTTTCGCTTCTGGTTTTCAAAGAAATCAGCCAAAATGAAGAGCTTGTTTCTATGATTCCTTTTCTGTATTCTCAGGTACTCTGCCTTTTATAACATCTTTTATATTTGTCGGTCCCCATTTAACACAATGAGAGCGTTCCAGTTCTGAAACGCTCTCGTTGAATAGTATTTAGTTTGAAAGATTTTCGTTCAATTAAAATATCGAAGCAATTAATTGTACTGCCAGAATCAGGAATACCATTGCTACCGGATATACAGTAGCATAGGCGATACTTGGAGCTCCTGAGTCAGACATTGAATCGGCAGCTGCAAGTCCCGGAGTACTTGTCATACCTCCTGTGATTACACCTAAAAGGTCTAACAGGTTTATTTTGAATACCAGGTGACCTAATAAAGTAGCAATGATCATCGGAATCAATGTAATCGCTACACCTGCGGTAAATAAACTAGCTCCACTTTCCATTAATGTTGCAACGAGGCTTGTTCCTGCTGAAGTACCTACACCGGCAAGGAATAATAACAAACCTAGTTGTCTTAATAATGAATTGGCAGAAGAAGACATCGTCCACATCACAGGGCCTGTTTTACCAATTGAGCTTAATACAAGCGCAACTAACAAAATACCACCAGTCATACCGAACGAGAAACTCATTCCTGTTCCGAAAGTAAGGTTCAGTTTTCCGAAAAGAACACCTAACACGATACCTAATGCAATCGGGAAGAAGTCTGTATCTGACAAACGTTTTGTGTCATTACCTAAAAGACGTAACACCTCAGACATATCACCTTTGTGACCAACCATTGTTAGTTTATCACCAAATTTAAGTGCAAGCTCCGGAGTTGGTGTTAAGTCGATACCACTACGACGAACACGTGTAATAGTAACACGGAAGTTCTTTTGGATATTCAAATTGCCAAGTCTTTTGTTAACCAGATCTTTTGATGTAAGAAGTCCGGTTTGTACTTCGTAGTTCTCTCCTAATGGAAGATCGCCTTCGATACGTTCTCCTACAAACATTTCAAGACTTTTCAGAGCTTCATCCGTACCAACAGCTTTAATCATATCTCCTTCATGAAGAACTGTTTTGGCAACAGGCATATCGGCTTGGCCGTTATGAAGGATACGTGAGATGATCGCTCCTGTTGTGGTGCGTACTTTTAGTTGCTGAAGAGATTTATCAAAAATATTGGCATTTGTAATTTTAAAAACACCGGTATTGATTTCCGGATATTTTTGAAGTCTGTCAGACATCATTTTTTTCTCAAGATCGCGAATGTTGATACGCAAGATCTTCGGAAGAAGTTTGACAAACAAAATAACACCGATTACGCCGAACGGATATGCAATACCGTATGAGATGGCAGAAGAATCACCAGCAAGCTCTTTAGCTGCGGCAAGACCCGGTGTACTTGTTAATGCACCAGTTAATAAACCTACAGTTTCCGGAACTGTTAATCCGAAAAGGAACATAGCACCTACTGCTGTAGCAGCAGCCGAGATAACTAACAAGACCGTAACGATCATAAGTGTTTTTCCTTTTGACTTAAATGATTCGAAGAATCCCGGTCCGGCTTGTACTCCAATCGTGAAGATAAAAAGCGCCATTCCAAAGTCACTTAATGCTTTTGGAATCACGACACCAAAGTGTCCGAACAACAGAGCACTAAAAATAACGGCAGATACATCAAGCGATATACCTTTGATACTGATTCGCCCCAATAAGAAACCTAATGCAATAATGACAAAAAGTGCGAAAAAAGGGGACTGATAAATTAAATCACACATAACTCTTTAAAAATTTTGCGCGAAGATAACAAAAAAGACACAAAAAGCCTATCGAAATGATATTAACCTTTTGTGTCTTTAATTTTTTGAATAAGATTCTATGTGATTCTTATTTAATTGACAATTCAGCTCCTGGTTTAAATTTAGCAACTTTTTTCGCAGGTATAGTAATTTGCTGTTTGGTTGCAGGATTGATACCAGTTCTTTCGCTTTTTTCAACTACTGAGAAAGTTCCAAAACCTACTAAGGCAACTTTGCCACTGTTTTGTAATTCTTCAGTAACTGTTTCGATGAACGCTTCTAATGCTTTTTTAGCATCAGCTTTGCTAAGTGCTGATTTCTCAGCCATCGCATTGATTAACTCTGACTTATTCATAGCTTTAGTGTGATTAATTAAGTAACTCCTATGGCACAAATGTATTTATTTTTTTGATAAAACAAATGACTTGTTGTTTTTTTTTGGATCAAATTACTAAAAAAGTTGATTTTCGGGTATTTAACTCCCATTTAGAGAGTGTTACAATAAAAAAACAGGCATTTTTTGAGAAATAATTTTTATCATAGGAGATTTATTAGTTTATTTGTAGGGCAAACTGATAGGAACAAAATTAAACTATAATATACTTATGAATGAACTAATGAAATACCTAGGAGTTATCATCGTAATCATTGGTGTTGCGATTTTAGCTATCCCTCAATTTTTAGGGTCTACTACTAATACTACTTTGGCTACAGGATTAGTAGTTATTATCGTAGGAATTATCTCTTATATCCTTTTGAATAAAAGAATTCAAGAGTAATCAGGTTCAAGAAACATAAAAAAGGTGAGTGGTAGATTTTTCTACTGACTCACCTTTTTTTATGCTTTATGAATCTGAATAAAAATAAAAAAGGAATCTTTCTGAGATTCCTTTTTTATTTTATTATGCTTCGATTTCAGGAGCAATAAGTTTGTAACCTTTACCGTGAACATTGATGATTTCGATATCCGGATCATCTTTCAACAATTTACGAAGTTTAGTGATGTAAACATCCATACTTCTTGCGTTGAAATAGTTGTCATCAATCCAGATAGTTTTCAATGCGTAATTTCTTTCAAGGATTTCGTTCATATGAACGCATAACAAACAAAGTAGTTCTGATTCTTTTGTAGTAAGTTTTGTTTGTTTTTCTCCGATGATCAAAAGTTGTTTTTGAGTATCGAAAGTAAACTTACCGATTTTGTAATATTGAACTTCCTTCATTTTTTTACCTTTCACGCGGCGAATGATCGCTTCGATACGGAAAATAAGCTCTTCCATGCTGAAAGGTTTAGTGATATAATCATCAGCTCCGATTTTGAATCCTTCCAAAACGTCTTCTTTAAGAGCTTTCGCTGTTAAGAAAATGATAGGAATTTCAGAGTTTGTAGAACGAATTTCTTGTGCTAATGTGAAACCGTCTTTTTTCGGCATCATTACATCAAAGATACAAAGATCATATTTGTTTTTTTGAAAAGCTCTTAAACCAGCTTCACCGTCAGGTTGTAAGTCTACAACATAGCCTTTTGCTTGAAGATACTCTCTTAACAACATGCCAAGATTCTCATCATCTTCGCATAGTAATACGGTCAATTTTTCTTCCATAGTTATTGTTTTATAGTGGATAATGTTATTATAAATTTCGTTCCTAACCCTAATTCGCTTTCAGCACGGATTGTACCTTTAAGATCGGTAATGATCTTCTTAACATAAGCCAATCCCAGTCCGAAGCCTTTTACATTATGAACGTTTCCGGTTGGAACTCTGTAAAAACGCTCAAATATTCTTTTAATATTTTCTTTCTTTATACCAATACCGTTATCCTCAATTGTTACTTGTACTTTGTCCGCACCCTCATTTAATAAGGTTACTTTCAAAGTTAGAGGCACTTCGGGTTTGCTATATTTAATGGCATTGTCTAACAGATTAAAGATCACATTTGTGAAGTGCATTTCATCTATATAAACTAAGTCATTATCTGTTTTGATATCTATTGTGATAGAACCACCAAATTGTTCAACCTTCAGTTTGAATGTACTGACGACGCTTGTCAATAATTCACTAAGTTTCACTTCGCGTAGTTTTAATGTTGCCTTTTGCTTATCGAATAAAGACATTTGCAATACTTTATCGACCTGGAAACTTAGTCGTTTCGTTTCATCAATAATTACACCCGATATATGCTGAAACATCGTTGGGCTTTTCATTACAGCCGGATCTTTTAACATCTGTGCTGCTAATGATATGGTAGAAACAGGAGTCTTAAACTCATGCGTCATATTATTAATGAAATCATTGCGCATCTCAGAAAGTTTCTTTTGTCTGACAACAGAATAAATCGTAAAAATAAACGTCAAAAGAAGAACTCCTGTGAATATGAACGAAGGAATCATAAAGCTGATCGACTCATAAATATAGTGTTTTTTGTTTGTGAAGTAAACCTTCAGATAACTATACTTATTCGGAGGATCATTCGGGAAGATAATCCGTGTAAAAACTTCTTCATCCGATTTCGGATTATATCCCGAAGTTTTGTAAACTATTTTATTATCCTTATCGACAACAGCAAATTCAAATATAAGATTCAGACCATTATTTAATAGTTCTATTCTTAAATAATCTTTAAGCTGATAGAAATTAATTCGTTCATCTAATGGTTTTGTTCCGGCTGATGAAAGCTGGTCCAGAATTAGATAATCCAGAATTTCTCTTTGATAAAGATATCTGCCCTTTAAAGCATTTTGTAATTCAGAAGATGTTTTAGAAATGGAATTCTTTCCGTGTCTTTTAGATAAGTACAGTTCCGGTTTTTCATTCGTATAATCTTTCCGAATTTCTTCAATAGCTTCAGCCTCTAGAATCTTTTTACTTTTTGCGCCCCGAATTGTTGAAAGAGAGTTATTTTCGACTCCAAGTTCGTTAATTTTCGGGTAACTATAATACAATGGAGTCGGATTATTCATCAAATCTTCCTCCAGATAACGTTTCGTTTCTTCAGTTTCCAGACTTCGAGTTACTTGATATAAGCTCCTTTTTACAGCCTCTGAGAATTGCTCATTGCGCATCTTAACCATTTCTTCCAAATAATTAATTTGCAATACTAAAAGGCCTAAAAATGTAGCAATCAAGACCAGGGTTAAAGTCCAAATCGTTGATTTTCTCATATTTGAATCAGTTTCTCAGCGCGAAAACTTAATAATTTTAGTCTCTATTTATACTTGCTTTTGTTTTATAAACAAATAAGTAACTGCTTTGTTTACCTAAAATAAAAAAACTTTCACATTAACATTCTCTGCAAAATTAACAATTTGTGTGTTAAAACCAAAAAAGCCAATCCTTTTTTTTGGATTGGCTTTATTTTTTTAGTAGAAGAAAAACTCAAAAGGCCGATCAGTCCGCATCTTGCTGAGCTTCATACTCTTTTAATAATTTATCTTGAATATCTGAAGAAACGAGTTCGTACGATGCAAATTTCATCGAAAATGAAGCTCTTCCTCCCGTAATTGAGCTAAGTGAAGTCGAATAAGTTGACATTTCCTTTAATGGAACTTTGGCTGTTAACTTCTCAAAACCTTTTTCACTGTCCATACCCATGATGATAGCACGGCGTGCTTGTAAATCACTCATTACATCTCCCATTTTTTCAGAAGGTACCATTACCGTTACATCATAAATAGGTTCAAGAACTTTAGGGCCGGCTGTCTTGAATGCCTGACTGAAGGCATTACGTCCCGCAAGGCGGAATGAAATTTCATTGGAATCTACCGGATGCATTTTACCGTCATAGACAATCACGCGTACATCTCTGGCATAGGAACCGGTAAGCGGACCTTGTTCAAGACGATCCATTACACCTTTTAATATAGCAGGTAAGAATCTGGAATCAATCGATCCTCCCACAATACTGTTCACAAAGAAAAGTTTACCTCCCCAATCCAGATCAATAACTTGTGTATCTCTTGCTGTAATTTTATATTCTTGTCCGTTGAATTTATAATTATCAGATTGAGGGACACCTTCAACGAATGGTTCTACAATCATATGAACTTCTCCGAACTGCCCTGCACCTCCGGATTGTTTTTTATGTCTGTAATCTGCACGCGCAGCTTTAGTTATAGTCTCTCTGTATGGTATTTTAGGTTCAAGATATTCGATTTGCATTTTATCGTTCTTATCCAGACGCCATTTAATCGTTCTTAAATGGAATTCACCCTGACCATGAACGATTGTCTGTTTCAATTCTTTGGATTGCTCAACAAGAATTGTCGGATCTTCTTCGTGAACTCTGGTAAGTAATTCACTTAGTCTTTCTGCTTCCGCCTCATTCAGAGGTTTAATAGCTCTTCTGTATTTAGGTTCGGGATATTTTATAAAATCAAAAATATAATCGCAACCTTTGGCATTTAACGTATTTCCTGTACGTGTGTCTTTAAGTTTCACAGTTACGCCAATATCGCCGGCTTCTAACTGTTCTACTTTGTCCCGGTTCTGACCAGCCACAGCGTAAATTTGGGATATTCTTTCTTTAGTACCCCGGTTCATATTAATAAGGTCATCTCCTTCTTTTATTTTGCCGGACATTACCTTGAAATATGAAACTTCACCAATATGTGGTTCGACGGTAGTTTTGAATACATATACACTGGTAGGACCTTTTGAGTCAGGTGATACGTCTTCATCTTTAATGGTTGTAACATGTGGCATTTCAGCAACAAGCGGAACGACATTTCCCAGAAACTCCATAAGTCTTCTTACTCCCATATCTTTCCCTGCGGAAACACAGAATACCGGGTATATACTTCTGGCAATCATACCCAAGTGGATACCTTCGCGCATCTCATCTTCTGTAAGATTACCCTGATCAAAGAATTTCTCCATTAAAGCTTCGTCATTTTCTGCAGCAGCTTCGACGAGTTTCTGATGCCATTCTTCAGCTTTTTCTTTTTCGCTATCCGGGATATCCGTTACTTGAGGAACTCCGCCTTCCGGTTTCCACGTATACATTTTCATAGTTAATACATCAATGAGAGCATTGAATCCGGGACCGCTGGATAAAGGATATTGGACAGGTACAACTTTTGGACCATAAGATTCTTTTAGTTGTTCAAGTACATTTTCATAGTCAGCTTTTTCAGCATCAAGCTGATTTACTACGAAAACAACAGGTTTATTCAGTTTTTCGGTATAGCGAAATTTATTTTGTGTACCTACTTCCACACCATATTCGGCATCCAGCATCAGTAGAGCTGTATCCGTTACATGTAAAGCAGTTATTGTACCTCCGACGAAATCGTCAGATCCGGGACAATCAATGAAATTCAATTTTCGTCCCATCCATTCAACCTGAAATACTGTTGAGAAAACAGAATATCCATACTCTTGCTCTACGGGGAAATAATCACTGACAGTGTTTTTCGAAGCAACTGAACCTCTGCGTTTAATGATACCCGCCTCGTAGAGCATGCATTCGGCCAACGTTGTTTTCCCCGCGCCAGAACCCCCTATAATAGAGATGTTCTTAATTTCATTAGATTGATAAATTTTCATGACATTGATGTATTAAGCGTTAAAAAATCAATTGTAGGAATAATTCGGTACCAAAATAGAGAAAAATTAATAGTATCCTAATTTATTCACCGTGTTTGTAAACAATGTTGTTAAACACTTGATATTTAACAGTTAATCTTGAACTAAAGCGTCAGTTTAAACCTTTATATATAGATATAGAAGAGATTTTTGCTATTGTCTGAATGATTCATAAAAGAGGCAAAGAGCTTGTAAAGGATTTTATTAATCCGACGCTTCTGTGTACATTTGTATCCCGATAATCAGAAATGAAAATATGATGAAACATATATAGATCGGGTTTAGAAAAGGGAGAAAGATGGCTACGGTTATCTTTCTCCCTTTTTTCATAAGCCGTTCTTTTGTGTCCGCATTCCGTTTTAACAAATCAAAAACAAAATAATATGCTTCAGTTAATTTCGAAAAAAGATACATCTGCTTTGTATAAAATCAATGGGCAGATCGGTGGAAAAGTTGACAGATATATTTTAACAACACCTGAAACACGTGCAATCTGTAATAATCCGCGTGTGCTCGGAATGGAATATACCCGCAAATTGCAAAAAGGATGTGAGTTTGCTTTGAAGAGTCTGGTTAATGATGCTGCTTTAATTCTGAATGAGACTGAAACGATTGTTTTTAATATTCTTCGTGGAGGGTTAAATTTCGGGTTAAGGGATTCTTTGGCTGATGCTTTTAACTGGAACGCTCATTCTTCTTCTTTTATAAGTGCGCAACGCAGACGTTGTGAAAATAATCCGGATGAATGGGAGATTGTTGAAGGAGACTACCATAAGCTTTATCTGAAACCTATTTCAAGTATTGTTTTCGGAGATGTCGTTGCTACGGGAACCAGCCTGGAACATGGATTGGAAATCCTGATTGATGAAGTGATCCGTTCTGAATCACAGATCCGGAATATGACTTTTTTTACTATCGGGGGCATTCGTACAGAAGAAATTCTTGAGAAAGCAGGACAACGTTTATCTCAGATCTGTCCCGACTTTGAGGGGATATCGCTGATATATATTGAAGGTTGTTTTGTTGTGCCTACTGCCGAAACACCTTTACATATTAAAATAACGGGAACAGATTTGATTAAGAGAGATGCACTTATGGCTCCCGAATTTATCGAATCGCAATACGAATCACCCTATTATCCTTTAGAGAGATGTACAATTTATGATGCAGGATCACGTGCCTTCTTAGTGCCGGAATATGCCGAAGATTTATGTGATTACTGGAAAGAAGTACTTGAGCTGGCTAAAAATGGGATGAATTTCAAAATGTTGGTTGAAGAAAGAACTCCTTTCCTGGAATCAGATCGCTTTGCTGACGAAAACTTAGTATTAATGGCGCAAAGTCAGGTTGACTTTTTTGAAAAATACATCTAATCAAACAATATGAACACACAGGTTAAAGAGCAAAAGACTTCAGGGGAATATGAGTTTACGCATGTCGCACTTCACAGTCGCAGAGGTTTCTGGACTATGTTGGTGATTATGCTTGGTTTTTCTTTCTTTTCGGCAAGTATGTGGGCCGGCGGTCGTTTAGGTACAGCTTTAACGGCTCCCATGTTTCTGCTATCCGTTTTAATAGGTAATTTATTACTGGGTTTATATACAGGGTCTTTAGCTTACGTAGCAGCAAAAACAGGTCTGTCCACACATCTGTTGGCGCATTATTCCTTTGGACAAAAAGGTTCTTATCTGCCTTCTTTCCTTTTAGGGTTTACACAAGTCGGCTGGTTTGGAGTTGGAGTGGCGATGTTTGCCATTCCTGTTCAGAAAGTATTGCCCGAAGTTCCGCTTTGGGTGCTTATTTGGGCTTCTGGTTTATTAATGACTGCAACAGCCTGGTTCGGGATTAAAGCCTTGACTATATTAAGTGCGATTGCTGTTCCTGCGATTGCTATTTTGGGATCAGTTTCTGTAAATAGAGCTTTTACGGATTTTGGCGGAATCAGTGCGTGGTTCGATATAATTCCGACAGAATCGATGTCATTCACTACGGCAATTGGTATTTGTATTGCATCCTTTATTAGTGGCGGTAGTTTGACTCCTGACTTTACACGATTTGCTAAAACGCCTAAAATATCAGTTTCAACAACGGTAATGGCTTTTTTTATCGGGAACTCGCTAATGTTTTTCTTTGGAGCTGTCGGAGCCGCTTTCTACCAGCAATCAGATATTTCGGATGTAATGCTTAAACAAGGAATGATCGTTTGGGCCATTATTGTTTTGGGTTTGAATATCTGGACTACGAATGATAATGCAATTTACGGATCGGGGTTAGGATTTGCAAATATAACGAAGATGCCTAAAAAAGTTTTTGTGCTGATTAATGGCGTAATCGGTACCGGGCTTTCTTATTTCCTGTATAACAACTTTGTAGAATGGCTTAACTTCCTGAATATTTTGATACCATCAGTCGGAGGGGTTCTTTTGGCAGATTTCTTCCTGGTTCATAAACGTCAGTATCTGAATATGGATAAACATAAGTTTTGTTCTATCCGATGGAGTGCAATCATAGCATGGGGACTTGGAGCTTTGGCTAGTTTTACACTGCCGGGAATTGCTTCTTTAAACAGTGTTCTGGTGTCTATGTTTAGTTACTGGTTGTTGTCGAAATTTATTAAGACAAGCGATAATGAATAATAAAAAAAAGGAGGTCGAAAGACCTCCTTTTTTTTATGCTAATAATGCTTTTTCAGCATTTGTAACTTTATCAAAGTGGAACTCCTGAAGAGTTGTTGAAAATAAATCCTTGATTTGCTTATTGCATAAATTACCGATACTTCCTTCATGCGTATGAGAAATCGATTTATCATGCGTGAATTTTCCGTTTTCTATATCCATACCTACTTTTTTATAGGCATCACGGAAAGGCATGCCTTCGCGTGCTAATCGGTTAACCTCTTCTACGCTGAATATTAGTAAATATTTATCGTCATCAAGAATCTGCTCATTGACTTTCATGAGAGACATCATTTCATTAACCATTACCAAGCAATCTTTTAGTTCATCAAAAGCAGGTAAGAATACTTCTTTAATGATTTGCATATCTCTGAAATAACCGGATGGCAGGTTATTCATGATCATCATGATCTGTTGTGGCAGAGCCTGGAGTTTATTGCATTTTGCGCGAGTCAGCTCAAATACATCCGGGTTTTTTTTATGTGGCATAATACTGGAACCAGTCGTATATTCATCAGGTAATTTGATAAATCCAAAATTCTGACTGTTGAACATACATGCATCAAAGGCTAATTTAGATAAAGAGCCGGCAATAGATGCCATCGCAAATGCTACAGATCGTTCCATTTTACCCCTTCCCATTTGAGCATAAACTACATTGTAATTCATTGAATCAAATCCAAGAAGATCCGTAGTCATAGTTCTGTTAAGTGGGAAAGACGATCCATATCCTGCTGCAGATCCTAATGGATTGCGATTGCAAATGCGATATGCGGCTAACAGAAGTTGTAAGTCGTCAGCTAATGATTCGGCATACGCTCCAAACCAGAGACCAAAAGATGAAGGCATTGCGATTTGCAGATGGGTATATCCCGGCATCAATACATTCTTATAACGATCGCTCTGAGCAATTAAAGTATCAAATAATGATTCTGTTAATTCAGCGATTTCTCTCAGTTGTGTACGTGTAAATAGTTTTAAGTCCAGAAGAACCTGATCATTACGTGAACGTCCACTGTGAATTTTCTTTCCTAAATCACCTAATTCGCGGGTAAGCATAAGCTCAACCTGAGAATGAACATCTTCTACTCCGTCTTCAATAACGAAAGTCCCTTCCTCTGCTTTTCTATAAATTGACTTTAATGCATCAAGCAGAACAGGCAGCTCTTCTTTCCCGATCAACTGAATAGACTCTAACATCGTTATATGTGCCATTGATCCCAATACATCATACTTCGCCAGATATAAATCCATTTCACGATCTCGTCCGACAGTGAAACGTTCAATATCTTTGTTAACTTCTTTATCTTTTTGCCATAACTTCTGTGCCATCTTGGTATAGTTTACGTTAGCGTATTTGAGTATAAATTCGATTTAATACGGTAGTCTCGAAAGAGCATCAGCTATTTTATTTACTCCGTCTTTCAATTTACCGCCTACCATCGGTTTTAATAAGAAAGGAATATCTGCTTTTAGTGTGATACGCATTTTAGTATCTGTAGGGCCCGCTTCTACTAATTGAATCCATAGATTGAATGGGAGAGGAGACTGGTCCGCACCAAATTTAATAGTCTTGAATTCTTCGCGCTCTTCAATACGTATTCCTACTTTTCCGACAGGAGATACAGAAAAACTGCATGAATCTCTGTCAAAATATAAATCGCTGATTTTATCTTGAGGAATCATGTGTTTTACTTTTTCCAGATTTGACAGATCAGACAATTTATTAAATATAGATTCGCTTGAAGCGTAAATTGTTTTTGTTTCGCTTACGTATGTTTCCATAAGTTTTATTATTCTTTCAATTAGACAACAAGAGACTCAAAAGCTGATCTTAGAACGTCGTCTATGCTCTTGAGTCTCTTCGTTTTATTTATTCTTATTTCTTGCCTTATTTATTTAAACCCCATTTTGCAGGATCTTTACGCCATTCTTTAAGTGTTTCCACTTCATCAGCTGCAATATAAGAAATATTTAATGCTTCTTCAACGATAGCATTGTAATTACTCAAAGTTAGCAAACGTACACCTGCCTCTTTGAATTTTTGATTTGCGATCGGGAAATCATAAGTAAAGATAGCAACCATACCTACAACTTCGCAGCCAGCCTGACGTAACGCCTCTACTGCTTTTAAACTGCTACCGCCTGTAGAAATAAGGTCTTCTACTACTACTACTTTCTGACCCGGACGAATATCACCTTCGATAAGGTTTGTCATTCCGTGGTCTTTTGCTGCCGAACGAACATATCCGAAAGGCAATCCCATTTGATCAGCTACTAATGCACCTTGAGCGATGGCTCCTGTTGCAACACCTACGATTACATCAACTTCCGCAAATTGTTCCATAACTGTTCTCGTCAATTCTGTACGAATGAAGTTACGAACTTCTGTGTAAGATAATGTTTTACGATTGTCACAGTAAATAGGCGATTTCCATCCCGAAGCCCATGTAAAAGGGTTTGCAGGTTGAAGTTTTACGGCTTTTACTTTCAATAATTTCTCCGCTACAAGATGTTCCAATTTTTTCATAAATTCAAGAGATTTATATTCGGCACAAAAATACAAATTTGTGCCGAATTTGCATAAGCTTCTTTTTGTTTAAATCAGATTTAATTGAGCGTTTTAACACTATCAAGGGCTATATCCTTTTCAGTTATAGCTTTTACGGGTACTTCCGGAAACGTTTTGTTCTTATTTATCAGACTTACTGCCTCTTGAATCGATTTGTCATTTTGCAAAAAGATCGGATAAAAAGCATCATCTCCTAAGATATTTCTGGCTGTATATGCGTATAGTTGAGTCAGGAGAAGTGGTTCAGCTTCTTCAATCATATACGGTCTTCTGCGTACACCTTTTTTTTCTGCAAATTCAACAAATTCAGGAAGAATCGTTGTGCTGTCAAGGTGAGAAACCAATGCACGGTAATCTTTGTATTTTTTTAATTCTTCGCGGTTTTTATCCGAGTAAGCAAAAGCAAACTGATACATTAATCCGCGATTAAATACAAGATTGAAATATGAATTCATGCCAACTGTATCACGAGGAATAAAGATATCCGGCATGATACCTCCTCCTCCATATACCGTTCTTCCGTTCAGTGTTTCGTATTTTAAGTTCTCATTAACTTTGATACTGTCTTTTGAATCAAATTCACCGTGCATATAACGATTCAGAATATCAGTTTGATAATCATCGTTTTTGCCTAATTCATATTCTTTCTGAATACATCTGCCCGAAGGAACATGATAACGGGCAATCGTTAAGCGTAAAGCTGATCCGTCGAAGAAAGGAATTTGTTGTTGAACAAGACCTTTTCCATAACTTCTGCGTCCTATAATAGTTCCCCGGTCATTATCCTGTATAGCTCCTGCAAAAATTTCACTTGCTGAAGCGGACCATTCATCAATTAATACAACAATCGGCGTATTCTGGAATGTTCCTGATCCGTTAGAACGAGCTTCGCTGCGCGCAGAGTTACTTCCTTCTGTATATACGATCAACCGGTCTTTAGGTAAGAACTCATTGATCATATTGATCGCCGCATCCATATAACCGCCTGAGTTTCCTCGCAGGTCAATGATGATTCCGTTTACTTTTTGTTTGTTTAATTTAGCAAGTGCACTGATAAATTCATCGTAAGTCGTTGCGCCGAATTTATTGACTTTAATTAAACCGACACCCGGCGCCGGCTGATAAGTCACATCGATACTGTTAACAGGAATATCTCCACGGGTAATAGTGAAATCAAGAGGCGTTTTAGACGTATTACGTTTAATGCCTAACTTGACTTTAGTTCCTTTCTGGCCACGTAGTTTTTTCATAACAGCATCATTCGTTACGACATTTTTGCCTACGAAAGCAGTGTCATTAATGCTGATAATACGGTCACCAGCCATTAAACCTACATGTTGGGAAGGTCCCCCGCTTACTACGTCAACAATTGTAACTGTATCATTCAGGATGCTGAATTGTACACCGATTCCGGAGAAACTGCCTTCAAGTTCAGCATTGGCATTTTCAAAATCTTTAGCCGGAATATATACCGAGTGAGGATCTAAGCCTGCAATAATTTTCGGGATTGCTTGCTCTACGAGAGAGTCAACGGCAATACTGTCAACATATTTTTTCTGGATTATATCCAACAGTGCCGACATTTTAACATCGCCACTTGTCTGCTTGTAAGACTGATGAGGAGTAAAAATGAATTTGTTGCCGATATAAATACCTAAAATAATGGCTAACGCCAGGTAGATAGGGAAAAGAATGTAAATTTTTTTCTTCATAATTAATATAGCGTTTTCAGTCTATGTTCATACATTGAACTTCGATACCTGCTTGTTTTAGTAGATCCACACCATCTGTAAGACGATACTCTTCTCCATATACAACCCGGATGATACCTGCCTGAATGATCAGTTTCGAACATTCGATGCAAGGAGCAGCTGTTACATAAAGAGTAGCACCTTCACTACTGTTATTGGTTCGTGCAATTTTTGTGATGGCATTTGCTTCCGCATGGAGAACATAAGGGATTGTTTTTCCGGTTTCATCTTCACATAAATTATCGAATCCGCTCGGTGTACCGTTATAGCCGTCCGAAATAATCATCTTATTTTTTACAATCAATGCTCCTACTTTACGTCTTTGACAATAGGAGTTTTCTGCCCATATACGTGCCATTCTAAGATAACGATTATCCAAGATATTTTGTTTCTCGTTATTGTTGTTCATAGAATAATATTTTTAAAATCTGAGAATTACTTTGCTATTCTGTGCCTAAATATAGTTTTTTATATTCACATATCAGCTATATCCAGAGCTTCTTTTGTACCCTGTTCCAAAATTTCGGCAAATTTATAACAACTTTGAATACGGACGACACGAATTGCTTCATTTCTTATTCCCATGATCTTAAATATTTGCAGAAACGATTTTTCGGTGGTATCTTTACACCACACAACCTAAATATTAATTTCTAACTGCATTGCATGAAACGACTTATTACATTCAGTTCAGTTCTCTTATTCTTAGCTCTGTCAGCAATGGCTCAGGAGCGCGTAGAATCACCCGTGAAATCAGCCTGGGAATTCAAACAGGTTCGCGGTCACAAATGGTATCCTGCTACGGTGCCGGGTGTTGTTCACACAGATTTAATTGATCAGGGGATTATTGAAGACCCTTTTATCAGACTTAATGAACGTGGTGTACAGTGGGTAGATAAAGAGGATTGGGAGTATAAAACTCTATTGGACATCTCTCCTGAAGTTAAAAACAAAAAAAATATCGATCTTGTCTTTGATGGTCTCGATACATATGCTGATGTTTATTTAAACGATTCTCTTATTATCAAAGCAGATAATATGTTTCGTCAATGGAGAAAAGATGTAAAACCTCTTTTGAAAAATGATTCGAATGTTCTACGCGTTTACTTTCATAACCCATATCAAATAGATATTCCTAAATTTGATGCACTTCCTTATCAATTGGAATGTGCGAATGATCAATCTGAAAACGGAGGAGTGTTTGATAAAAAAATCAGTGTATTCGCACGTAAAGCAGGTTATCATTATGGATGGGACTGGGGACCACGTTTGGTAACAAGCGGTATCTGGCGTCCGGTTTATTTTGACGCATGGGATGATGCTAAGATTGAAGATGTTTATTACAGACAAAAACATGTAACTAAAAAAGAAGCGAAAGTTGATGTAGAAGTTACTGTTTTGGCTTCCGAAGCTGGTAAAGCGAAGCTGGAGGTCTCAGCTCCGGGTGCCGGAACATGGACTTTTGATGCAGATCTTAAAAAAGGGGAGAACCTGATTAAGAAAGAAATTGTAATTAAAAATCCGGAACTTTGGTGGTCTGTAGGATTAGGTGATCCTCACTTATATAATTTCGAAACGAAATTGATCGCAGGAAATCAGACAATAGATTCTAAGTCCGATCGCATCGGCTTACGTTCTATTAAAGTGATCCGCGATAAAGATAAAGAAGGAACATCTTTTTATTTTGAGCTAAATGGTGTACCTGTATTTATGAAAGGTGCAAACTATATTCCTCAGGATAACTTTTTACCACGTGTGACGGATGCACAATATGAGAAAACAATTCAGGATGCTGTTGATGCCAATATGAATATGCTTCGTATTTGGGGTGGGGGTATCTATGAAAATAAAATCTTCTACGATTTGTGTGACGAAAAAGGTCTTTTAGTATGGCAGGATTTCATGTTCGCATGTAGCCTTTATCCTGCAGAAGGAGAACTTTTAGACAATATTCGTGAAGAAGCTGCCTATAATGTGAAGCGTCTTCGCAATCATCCTTCAGTGGCTATCTGGTGCGGTAATAATGAAAATCATTATGCATGGCACAACTGGGGATGGAAAAAACAATACGGAAATTTAGGTAACGGTTATGCTGATACGATCTTCAATCAGTTATACAACCAATACTTTGTTGTTTTGCCGGAAGAAGTCAACAAGTATGCTCCTGAAACATTTTACTGGCCTTCTTCTCCGTTTGGAGGTGATTTAAATAAAGCATCTTTGGGTGAAGATGGTGATGCTCACTACTGGGGAGTATGGCATGCTATGGATTCAATAGGTAGCTATAACCGTACACGTGCACGTTTTTTCAGCGAATACGGATTCCAGTCGTTCCCTGAATTTGAGTCAGTGAAAAAATATGCTTCAGATCCAAAAGATTGGGATATTTTCTCGGAAGTAATGATGGCTCACCAGCGTGGTGGCGATAAAGCAAATGCACGCATCAAAAACTATTTGCTGGATGAATACCGCGAACCGAAAGATTTCGAATCTTTCCTTCACATGGGGCTAATCCTTCAGGGAGATGCGATTAAAACAGCAATCGAAGCACATCGCAGAGATATGCCATATTGTATGGGGACATTATTCTGGCAACATAATGACTGTTGGCCGGTAGCTTCATGGTCCAGCCGTGATTATTACGGACGTTGGAAAGCACAGCACTATTATGCCCGTAAAGCCTTTATGGATATTTTGGTATCACCGATTGCAGATGATAAATATCTGAATATCTATGTGGTTTCTGATCGCTTGAAAAAAGAATCGGCAACATTGGATCTGAAAGTGATGGATCTGAACGGAAAAGTGGTTTATTCAACGAAAGTAAACAAAACGATCCCGGCGAATACATCAACGAATATTCTTCAGGTTGATTTGAAAAAAGCATTGAACGGCAAAAAACGTAATGAAGTCGTTGTAGTAGCTAAACTTTATCAGGGAGGCAAATTGCTGGCAGATAATATCTATTATATGACCAAGCAAAAGCTGATCGAATTCCCGCAAGTGACTATTACGAAACAAATAACAGAAGCACCTGAAGGTTTTATTGTCGAATTAACTTCTGATAAAGTGGCTCGCGGTGTCTTCTTAAGCATTGATGGAGTAGATAACTTCTTCGATGATAACTTCTTTGATTTATTGCCGAATGAAACGAAGAAAGTGCATGTGAAAACAACTGTATCAAAAGCTGACTTCGAAAAACAATTGAAAATACGCTCAATGGTTGACGGATATTAAATCCTGATCCGATGATAAATAAAAAGAGGCTGTCTAGCAACACTTGTATGATACAGTATGAACTTATAATCTATAAGTGATCGTTTTTATTCCGACGGCATAAAATATCGATCAATGGTTTATCGCTGTAGGGATGGGCTTTATGCCCATCCGTGTCTCGAAACCATCAACTAGTCAATTGATTACATAAGTTCTATGACCCGCATTACGAATTGGTTTTGTTCATTAAATTCGATTGCCGTGCGATGGTGAACCGCGGTTGAATCTCGTTATGACTCACGAGACACAGTACCAGGATTCAACCCTCGTATCTTTGT
>DKPO01000033.1:177847-191884 GCA_002471225.1 Porphyromonadaceae bacterium UBA7332 | reverse complement strand
TGGTACGTATTAAAAAATATTTAGATACTTATCAAAAATATTTTTCATACGTATCTAAATTCAGGAGAGAATAAAGCAGTTCTTTAATTTACGCTTAAAAAACATCTTCAACTCCTCATGCTATACGAGAAAATACAGGTAGAATAAAACGTTAAGCTGGAGATAAAATCCTATCCATAATTTATGATTCATTTAAATCATTACTTAATCTTTGTTTTTAAAAACTTCTTAAAGATAACACTTTATTTAGAAATACGCAAATACATCTGGTACTCATTTATGTCTTAACTTTCAAACTTTAACCTACATGAACTCACTCTTTCTTCTTCACAATTATGACAGTCAGTTTATTGCGTAACTCACTGATTATTCTTCCAGATATACGTACATAAAAGGACAGTTTCAAGCTATGAGTCGCTAAAGTTCAGCAAAATATTGTGTATTATCAAAATGTTCGTATATTTGCGAACACATAAACTACAATTAGTTTATGCAATATGCGAAACAAACTCAAGAACAAGCTGTAATTACAGTCTGTTTTTTAGCTTAAATATTCGTATTTCGACGAAATACATTTGTATTATAACTAACTATCTAAATACATTAATAAAATGAAAATTAAAGTTTTAGGAACTGGATGTTCAAGTTGCAAAGCTCTATATGAAAATGTACTTAAAGTTGTTGCCGATTCAGGAATCGATGCAACGGTAATCAAAGAAGAAGATCTTATCAAGATTATGTCCTACAACGTAATGAGTTTGCCAGGACTTGTCATTGATGAAAAAGTGGTCTCTGTTGGCCGAAAACTGTCTGCTTCAGAAGTCAAAGAGTTATTAATCCGATAATAGGATTTATTTATCATTACAACAACACATTATGAAAGTTTTAATTCTTTGTACAGGCAATAGTTGCCGCAGCCAGATGGCTCACGGCTTTCTACAGTCATTCGATAAAAGTTTAATTGTTTGCTCTGCCGGTACTCAAGCGGCAGGTAAATTGAATGCAGGAGCAGTAAAGGTAATGGCTGAAGCCGGTATTGATATATCAGTTCACACTTCAGATCCTGTTGGAAGATATCTGGATGAAGAATGGGATTATGTAATTACGGTTTGCGGAGGTGCAAATGAAACTTGTCCGACATTCACCGGAAAGGTAAAACATCGCTTGCATATAGGTTTTGATGATCCTTCACATGCAATAGGAACCCCTGAATTTATCAATAGTGAATTCAATCGGGTAAGAGACGAAATCAAACAACGCTTTTATGAATTCTATATTAACGATATTAAAAAAGAAGAATGATCTCAATGCGGTTGCGGAGGAAATCGCTAGCCTGATTATTGATTTATGGAGACAAAACAAGGTATTGGTTTTTTTGAACGTTATCTGACTCTTTGGGTCATATTATGCATTTTTATCGGAATTTTAATCGGTCAATACTGTCCAATCATCCCTGAAACATTAACCCGGTTTGAATATGCAAATGTTTCAATACCGATAGCATTGCTAATCTGGCTAATGATCTATCCGATGATGCTAAAAGTTGATTTTAAAAGTATCCGAAATATTGGTCTGAAACCTAAAGGTATTATCCTAACTTGTATAACGAACTGGCTTATCAAACCTTTTACAATGTTCGGTATTGCCTGGTTCTTTTTTCATATCATATTTAAAAAGCTAATTCCTGTTGATTTGGCTAACGAATATGTAGCAGGAGCCGTTTTGCTAGGTGCTGCACCCTGTACAGCAATGGTATTTGTATGGAGCTATCTGACAAAAGGAGACGCAGCTTATACATTAGTGCAGGTGGCTGTGAATGATTTGATTATTTTACTGGCATTCACTCCTATTGTTGCCTTTCTTTTAGGGATCGGAGGAGTTATTATTCCTCTTGACACATTGTTATTGTCAGTTATCCTTTTTGTAGTCATCCCCTTATTAGGTGGAATCGTTACACGAATCTGCGTAGTACGGCGTAAAGGCATTAACTACTTTAATAATGTATTCGTTAAAAGGTTTAATAATTACACTATTGGAGGATTACTTCTGACTCTTATTATTCTTTTTTCCTTCCAAGGAGAAATCATTCTGGAGAATCCATTACACATTCTACTTATAGCTGTACCTCTGGTTATACAGACATTAGTAATTTTTTTTGTCGCATACGGATGGGCTAAAGTCTGGAAGTTGCCACACAATATAGCTGCTCCTGCCGGAATGATCGGTGCCAGTAATTTCTTTGAGCTTGCTGTTGCTGTTGCTATTTCTTTATTCGGGCTTCAATCGGGAGCTGCTTTGACAACTGTCGTAGGTGTACTGGTAGAAGTTCCGGTAATGTTATTTCTAGTACGGATTGCGAATAATACAAAAGATTGGTTTCAACAATCCTCCTAATTTTTAAATTACATATTTATAGCCACATAACACGTGGCTATATCTTTGGGCTTACTGTTCGTAATTACACAAACAAGAACGCTAATTAATTCACTATTCTTTAATTTAAAATGATCACATCATGATACAGAATTTTGCAGACTGGCTGGTTTATGGTGTATTTGGACTAGATGCCGCATCGCATTTAGGAGCTGCCATAAACTTCTTCTTTTACGACACACTTAAAATTATTATTTTGTTATTTCTCATTAGCAGTCTTATGGGAATTATCAATGCATATTTCCCCATAGACAGGCTTAGATTGTTTTTGACAACTCGCAAACTATATGGATTCCAGTATTTCTTTGCGGCTCTTTTCGGAGCTATAACACCCTTCTGTAGCTGCTCATCAATTCCCTTGTTTATAGGGTTTGTGAAGGGTGGTATTCCATTAGGTGTAACTTTCGCTTTTTTAATCACTTCGCCATTAGTCAATGAAGTTGCCGTAGCTATGTTTCTAGTAGCCTTCGGACTGAAAGCTACACTGATTTATACTGTTTCGGGAATTCTACTAGGCATGATTGGTGGATTTATCTTAGAGAAATTCCGATTAGAAAAACACCTAAGTCCCTGGGTCAGACAAATTCAAGCTCAATCGGAGACTGAAACGGCTCAATGGGAAGCTGAACATATTCCTTTTAAGAAACGTCTTCCCATTATAATTAAGGATGCGTGGAATATTGTCAGAGGCGTATTAGTTTATGTCATCATCGGTATCGGAATCGGTGCCGCTATGCATGGATACGTACCCGAGGGGTTCTTTGAAAAGTATTTATCAGCTGATAGATGGTATGCTGTTCCTGCAGCTGTTATCCTGGCTGTGCCGATGTATGCCAATGCAGCGGGTATTGTTCCGGTTATTCAGGTATTCGTATCTAAAGGAATGGCTTTAGGTACGGCTATCGCCTTCATGATGGCAGTTGTTGGGTTATCCTTGCCGGAAGCTATGATGCTGAAAAAAGTAATGAGTTGGCGTTTAATCGGGATATTCTTCGGAACAGTCGCTTTTTTTATCATTATTTCAGGATATCTTTTTAATATAATCCTGTCATATGCTATATATTAATAAAATTAACTATATTTGTATACTTTCCATTCACATGGTTAAGTTTCCTGAATAATACTTGAAAGGCGGATGCGTGAGCATCTGCCTTTTCTGTTAAGTAAACCAGCCACCCATAGATAACCATCATTAGTCTCCTAAGCTTATGAGAACTACGGTACATTTGTCTTATAAAATCAGTCAATTACTTGTTAATCCATTCTTATAATCCTCAAAACACAAAATAATCAGGAGTATTAAGGTTTGTTTGTTTCTTCGGCAGATTGAATCAACCATAATCGAAAAAAGAGCCTGCCGACGTATCGGACAAGCTCTTTTCAATTAGTGTTTATATTTTATTCCCACTCAATTGTTGCCGGTGGTTTCGAACTGATATCATAAACTACGCGATTCACACCACGTACTTTATTAATAATTTCATTCGAAATCTTAGCAAGGAATTCGTATGGAAGGTGTGACCAATCGGCAGTCATACCGTCAGTTGATACAACAGCGCGTAAAGCAACGGCATTTTCATATGTTCTTTCATCACCCATTACACCTACAGACTGGATAGGCAACAGAATAACGCCTGCCTGCCATACCTGATCGTAAAGACCATGTTCTCTTAATCCATTAATGAAGATCGCGTCTGCATCCTGAAGAATCTGAACTTTTTGTGGTGTGATATCTCCCAAAATACGAACAGCCAGACCTGGACCCGGGAAAGGATGGCGACTGATCAAATTGTCAGGAATACCTAACTCACGACCTACGCGACGAACCTCATCTTTGAATAACAGACGAAGAGGTTCTACGATTTGTAGATTCATGCGGGCAGGAAGTCCACCTACGTTATGGTGAGATTTGATCACCATACCTGTAATAGATAACGACTCGATAATATCCGGATAGATAGTACCTTGTGCTAACCATTTGATATTTTCAAGTTTGTGAGCCTCTACGTCAAAAACATCGATAAATCCTTTACCAATAATTTTACGTTTTTGCTCCGGATCGCTAACGCCAGCCAAGTCTGCATAGAATTTATCAGCAGCACGAACACCAATTACGTTAAGACCCAAAATCTCGTAATTTTTCATTACGCTTTCGAACTCGTCTTTACGTAGAAGTCCGTTGTCCACAAAGATACAGAAAAGGTTTTTGCCAATTGCTTTGTTTAGCAATACAGCTGCTACTGTAGAATCCACACCTCCGGACAAACCAAGAACAACGCGGTCGTCTCCTAATTTTTGTTTCAACTCATTTACCGTTGTTTCGATAAATGAAGCAGGAGTCCAGTCTTGTGCACAACCACAGATATCTTTCAGGAAGTTGTTAAGAAGAATCTTACCATCTTCGCTATGATAAACTTCAGGGTGGAATTGTACAGCCCAGGTAGGTTCTCCTTCGATGCGATATGCAGCATTTTCTACTTCTTCCGTACTTGCTATCACTTTAAATGATTCCGGCATTTCAAGGATAGTATCTCCATGAGACATCCATACCTGAGAATTTTCAGGAATACCTTTAAATAAAGGATCAGTCGTATTGATATTGCGTAAGTGTGCACGTCCGTATTCACGAGATGCAGCAGAACCAACTTTACCGCCGGAACTTTTCGCCAGATATTGTGCGCCGTAGCAAACACCTAATACCGGAAAAACTTTACGAATTCTGTCAAGATCAGTAGAAAGAGCTTCCGGATCATTTACAGAAAAAGGACTACCGCCAAGGATTACACCTTTAACGCCTTCTGTATTTTCAGGAAACTTGTTATAAGGAAGGATTTCGCAATAAGTGTTTAATTCACGTACACGTCTTGCAATAAGCTGTGTGTACTGAGAACCAAAATCTAGAATGATAATTTTTTCTTGCATAAAAGAGCTGTACTTGTTATTTGGATAAATACATTAGCTAATTAATTGCCTGCAAATATAAGTATATTTTTTGGGGTATCGGGTATCGTTTGACTGTTTTATCTGATTGATGCTGTGTTTTTATAAACGTTCACAAATGACAGATCTGACTTTTTAAACCCGTTCGGTCGTAAAAGTCAGATCTGAGTGAGGATTAATATTCAACAACTGTTATGTGGCTCAATCCATTACTTACAGGTTTGACACGAATCTGCGGATAGATCTGTTCATTCATTTCGGGTACATGGGAGATCACTCCTACCTTACGTCCCATTTCCTGGAGGGCTGCCAATGCGGACATGGCCATCTGGAGTGTGTCGGAATCAAGCGAACCAAAGCCTTCGTCAATAAAAAGTGTCTCGATATGCAGGCGGTTGGAGGCAAGGGATGACAAGCCTAAAGCGAGTGCCAGGGATACAATAAATGTTTCTCCTCCGGATAGTGATGCAACATTACGGACTTCATCTGCCATATAAGTATCTACCACATTCAGTTGCAGCATATCCGTTGAACGGATTAACTGATAGCGATCATTGATTAACTGCAAATAATGATTGGCATGCGATAGAAGGAGATCAAGTGTATAGCTCATCGCTATCTTACGAAACTTACCGCCATCCTGGGCTCCGAACACTTCGTTAAGTTGCGACCATTCATCTGCAATGCGCCGTAACTCTTCTATCTGTCTGGCGATATGTTCGCGTTTAGAAAGATTGACCGAATGATTTTTAAGAGTAAGCTGAATCTCCAGCATCTTTTGCTGCTGTACCGATTGCTCATCCTCTATTACTTTTATTTCCCGGATCAAACGAAGACTATCAGCTCCTTCGATTTGGCCTGGCAGAATCTGATGATCTTCTATATTTTTCTGTATAGTAATCAAGCGTGTCTGTACAGCAATTTGTTTTTCACGAAGCGATCGGAGCAAATTCCGGTCCAGTGCGATCACCTCATCAGAAAGAGCAAATATCGTTTCAAGATCATCCCATACAAGGGAAGTTCCCTGTACATGAAGTGAGTAACTATCCAGCCAGTCCCGAATGGATTGTTTCCACTTCTCTGATTCCCGAATGGATTGTTCTATTTGCTGCTTATTACTTTTTATCTCTGCTTCGAGAGCTACGCATGTTTTATCCAGTTCCATTTTTTTGGCAAAGAGCGCATCATAAGAGTCAGAAACAGCTTGCAATGCATCGGCCGATTGCTTCTCCACTTCATCAGCCGGCTTACCTTCAAAAAAATCGCTACGCTGTTGTTCAAGCAAAGCCAACTGTCGGGATAGCTCCTGAAGTCGTAGGATGTGTTCTTTATTTTCACGTTCGAATCCTTCTTGCTCTTTTGCCAATAAAGCCTGTCTGCTTTCAAGATCGGCCTGTTGCTTAAGCAGTTCATCGCGCTGAGTGACCTTTTTATTCCATTGAGCGGATAAGTCTTGTAGTTTTTGAGAGAAAGCAGCTGGAGACTGACTCCATTCAGTATCTTCGAAATAAGCACTCAACTGACTTTGTAACTGATAATAGCGTTCTTTGAGTGCTTCTTTCAGGGTTTGATAACGCATAGCTGTTTCAGAGGCTTCCTTTTTAGCTGATTCGGTTTGATTACGAAGATCTTCGTAACGTTTTTGTTCATTACGAAACTCTTCTTCTTTGGTCGTGAGTTCTTTCTGGAGCTGATTTAACGCAGACTCCTTCTGTGCCACATCAGCTAGCTTCTTTTGTCTTGTTTCGAGTTGTGCTATCGTTTCGGCATGAACGGTATCGTAATTATCTGTAGTCAGCTCTATCAGATACGGATATTCTTCGCATAGTTGCTTAATTTTCTGATTACTCTCCCGTGACTGTTTTACAAGAAAATCTTTTTCAGTGGTCAGTTTTGCAAGTGACTGATCCAATGAAGACAAAACAGACGTCTGAGCCGTAAGTTGCTCACGGACTGTCTGAGTCAGAGAATGTATTTCGTTATAACGCGTTTCGAGCTCATTAACGATACGAATAACAGTCGCATGATCCGAAAAAGGATGTTCTAAGGCCCCGCAAACAGGACATGGCTGATCTTTCACCAGTTCAGACCGTAGAGACTCAGCAGAAAGATTGGCCATTGAAAGAGACAGGCGATGAGCTGCTTCGGCCTCTTCGAGACGTATTTCAATATCCTTTTGCTGAAGTCTGAGTGAGTCCTGCTGTCTCTGAGCTAACGCTCTCTCCCGAGACGTTTGATCCAAAGCAGACGTTACATTAAGGAGATTCCCTGTATGTTCCCGCTCCTGAGACATATACGTAAACCAATCACTCTGTACACGAATCCTTGTATTCAGTTCTTCTGATTGTGTGCGTAAGGACTGCGGATTGATTTGTTCAAGAACAGTCTGTTTCACTTCTATTTCTTTGCGCAAAGCATCATTTTGCGTAAGCAGATGATCCAGTTTCTGTTTTTGAGTCACAGATGAATTTTCCAGTCGGAATGCTTCTTTACGTAGCCTCTCAACAGCATCACGAACGGGATCAATCTCCTCCTTTCCTTTCGTGTATGCCTCCAGTTGTATAAGCAGGGCTGGAACAGCAGGTACGATCTTTTCTACGTGAGCATGATAACTTATCCAATCATTGACCTGCGACAGAGCAACGCATTGGCTTTCTATCTCTTTCCCGAGCTTTGAATATTGCTCACGAATTTCAGAAATGCGTTGCCCCCGCTCTTTAATCAAAGATTCATTTTGGATATATTCATTACGCACGAAACGTATTTCGTTATCGAGTCGACGAGCTTCCTTAAGTTTAGGCTGTAACTTATCGTTAAGTTCACGCAAATGGTTTCGCTCCTTTTCTGTCTGAGTGAGTAAAGATCCATTATTTTGAAACTGCTCTGAAAGCAAGTGTAGCGACAGAGACTTCTCCCGTCCTTCCTGTTCAAGTTTGAGTTGATTTTCCTGAAGCGTTGTCATTTTAAGCCAGGAAGATTTGACAGGTTGTGTAGCATCTATCCGATCCAGTTGTAATTGTCTGTCTTTATTTTCATCCAATTGCTTTATAATCCGGGTCTCTTCTTCTTTCTGACGTTCTGCCTCGCTTTGAAGCTGAGTATAGGTTTCAAGCCAGCGCTGCGCATCACGTAAACGTTGCATTTGTTGATTCAGTTGATCAATTGTCTCCCGTAATTGTTTTTCCTTCTCCCATTCTACAGCCAGTTCTTCCTCATTGAGTACGGGATAAGCGGCAACCTGACTTTCAAGTTCCTTATAGCGCTGAATTGATTCGGAAGTCTTACGATATATTAAAGCAGATATTTGTGCATATATTTCTGACCCCGTCAGTTTCTCCAACAATTCAGCCTTTTCTGCATCATCGGCTTTCAGAAAAGTAGCAAAATCATTCTGAGCCAAAAGCACGGCACGTGTAAACTGATCGAAGTTTAATCCAATCAAAGCATCAAGCTTATCCTGAAGCTCATTTTTACTTAAAGAGATTTGTTCGCCACCCCGCGTCAGATTATACAAAGTACGCTCTACAGACTGGAAACGACCTTTCGGATTCTTACGAGCCCGATAACAATAAAAGCGAGCCCGATAAATCTGCTGATCTACACCAGTAAAATCAACTTCAGCATAACCTTCACCGCAACCTTTACGTAATAGATTACGCGGATCCTGGGGTGTAAGTTCTTCCAGATCCACTTGTTTACGACTCTGAGCATATTTCAATCGAGGTGTTGCTCCGTATAAAGCAAGACAGATAACATCCAGTAAGGTGGATTTGCCGGATCCTGTAGGCCCGGTTATAGCAAAAAGACCTGCATTACTTAATACAGGCATATTAAAATCGACAAAAAACTCTCCACCCAAAGACGCAATATTTAATCCTCTTACAGCTTCAATTTTCATGATCTTCTGTTTTTACTAATGAAATATTAAGTTCGGTACAAACTTCTCCGAAAAGATGTCGTAAATTCTCAGGCATGCCTTCTTCATCATATTTCTCCCGCCAAACACGTTGAGCCATATCTTCAGGAGAAAGCTTTCTGAATTCGTCCAGTGAAACAAGTGCTGAAGTCGTCGATTTATCTACACGGTCAGAGAAAGTATTGATCCGTGCAAACCGTACCGCTTTGGACTCTATTGCTTGCTGAATTTCGAAACGCAGATTAGGCTCAGGTGCATTCAGCTTGATTTTAACTTCGAGATAAGGCCAAAGAGAAGGATTGTCTGTCGATGCATCTCTGTCAGGTAAGAGTTTCAGTTCTTCGATAACAGAAACTTTATCCAGAGGCTTTGTCGGAATTGATAACAGTTTTACCGGTGTATCAAAATATAAACGATCAAGCGAAACAATTTCCCGATTCCGAAGTTCGATTAACTGCACCCCCTGCTTGTAATTCAATTCTGCAAAGGACATAGGAAGAGGAGCACCTGCATAGCGAACCTGTTCACGACCCGATACACGCTGAGCCTTATGAATGTGTCCTAAAGCAGTATAAAGCGCTTCATCAAACATTTGCGGATTGACACACTCAAGGCCTCCTATAATAGCGCGTTCAGACTGATCATCTTCTGTCAGCTCGGAACCAACAGCTTGCAGATGTCCCATAGCAATCAATGGCTTTTCACCGCACAATTCTCTAGCTGTATCAAAAGCATAGCGATAAAAGAGTGCTACCCGATTGGTTTCACCTTCTTCAGCAACAGGAAGGTCACTTTGTCTGAGATACGGAACCGTCAGGCAATACGCTGCAGGAGATTCATTGTCCTTTTCATAAAGCGGAACAACCAGAGAGCGATAGTCTATGTGCTCGGCTGTACGATGAACAAGACCTCGGACATGAATACGAAAGTGTTCGAAAAAAGGTGCGGGAGCTTCCATACGTGCTCCCGAATCATGATTGCCGGCAACTGCTACAATCTGCAAATGAGGATTGGCCGTTACGGATTGTAGTAAAAACTCATAGAATAATCCCTGAGAAGCAGCCGACGGGTTCGGAGTATCAAAGATATCTCCCGAAATGAGCAGAACATCAACCGCTTCTTCAGCAAGCTGACCACGAAGCCATTCCAAAAAAGCCTTGTGCTCTTCCGTACGGTCATAAGAATAAAAAGTTTGTCCGATATGCCAGTCGGATGTATGTATGATTCGCATAAATCTTTCTTTTTAATGTTTGTAGTATGAAATGCTATAAACAATATGCGAATCTACTAAATATGTCGGAGAGAATTAATAACTTAGCATTTTAGTTTTATATCCGTAAAGAAAAAATGTATGTTATCTATTCTGATACCTGTTTACAACCGAAATATAACAGCCTTAGTAAAAGAGTTACACAGGCAAGCGGTCTCCTTATCGGTAAATTTTGAAATCATTTGCATGGATGATGCTTCTTCTCTCTATATAGAAGAGAATAAAAAAGTACAGTTACTGGACAAGGTTCAATGGATTGAAGTAAAGATAAATCAGGGGCGATCAGAAATAAGAAATGCTTTGATTGAAGCCTCCTCCTATGACTATCTGTTATTTCTGGATTGTGATATGCAAATACCCAATCAGCAATTCTTAGCAAAATATTCAAAACTCAGGGAAAACAGAGTTATATGTGGTGGAAGAATCTATATTGATAGTGATTTAAACAATGACACAGGACTTCACTTTCATTATGGCAAAAAGCGGGAAACATTTAAAACAGCTTCTTCCCTCTCAGAAAGTAGTTTTATAAGCGGGAATTTTTTCATACATAAACAGGTGTTTAAAACAGTCAAATTCAATGCAGATATAAAAGGATACGGACATGAAGATACATTGTTCGGGATTGAATTAAGAGAAGCTGGTATAGCTATTCTATTTACAGATAATCCGACGATTCATCGTGGAGTTGACAATAACGATTCTTTTTTAGATAAGACTCGGAACGCAATTGATAATTTATTCCAAGATAATCCGGAAATAGAACAGAAGTTACACAGGAATGTAAGGCTAACACAATTTGCTTTCAGGTATTCATGGCTTCTTTATAGTTCGGGAATCATCTATCCGTGGATTAAGCGTATATTGGAAACTGGTATGAAAGCGTTCCCCTCGTATATATGCCTTATGGATATCTACAAATTATCTTATTTGGGAAATCAATGTCTGAAACGGCAGAAAGCTGTGCAGGCACTCCCGATATCAAATAAATAAATCTATTTTTGCAATAAAATCTAAATAGTCATGCGCATAGAAGAAAATTTCTCATTACTGAGCTATAATACATTCCATATAGAGGCCCAGACACGTTATTTCGCAGAATATGACAACGAAACAGAGCTGGCTTCAATTTTAGCCGATAAGCGCTTTTCGGAATTACCGAAATTCCATATCGGCGGAGGAAGTAATCTTTTATTCACGAAAGATTATGAAGGAGTCATTCTCCATTCCAATATGAAGGATATTAGCCTGATACACGAAGACGATCAATACATTTATCTGTATGCTCAGTCAGGGCTTATTTGGGATGACTTCGTGGCCTATTGTGCAGAGCATTCATATTATGGGGCAGAGAATCTTTCACTGATACCCGGAGAGGTCGGCTCGTCCGCTATACAAAATATAGGAGCGTACGGTATTGAAGCGAAGGATATAATTTATCAGGTTCATTGCATTGCTCTGGAAGATGGGAAAAAGTATACTTTTGATCAGATAGATTGTGCTTATGGTTACAGACAAAGCAAATTTAAGACTGACTGGAAAAATAAATACATTGTTACCGGAGTAACGTTCCGTTTAAATAAGCAAGAAAGTTATACGCTCTCTTATGGTAATCTGCAAGAGTTGTTAAAAGACGAAGAGATTAATCTGAATAGCGTACGCCGGGCTATTATAGAGGTTCGTGAAAGTAAACTGCCCGATACAAACAAACTGGGTAATGCAGGAAGCTATTTTATGAATCCATTCGTAGAGAAAAGTAGGTTTGATGCCTTAAAAAGTACTTATCCGAATATTCCATCCTATTTTGTAGATGAATTTACAGTAAAAGTACCAGCAGGATGGCTAATAGAACAATGTGGATGGAAGGGTAAATCTTTAGGTAACGCAGCCATACACGATAAACAGGCTTTGGTTATTATTAACAAAGGAAATGCTACGGCAAAGGAGATTATCGAACTGGCTATAACCGTTGCCAGAGATGTTAAAAACAAATTCGACATTGATATTCATCCCGAAGTTATTTATATTTAATAGAATAAATAATAAAAGCGGAATTATCCATTACAGTTAAACTGTAGGATAACTCCGCTTTATTTATCAAATCGGATACGCTATCAACTTATTTTGTCTCAACACGTAACTTAAACTCATTCATCAGCGAAGAGATCGTTTCCTTTACAGAAAGAATCTTATCGGCACGATGGGCATTAGCTCCTGCAAAAGCATACCCTCTGTTCAGATTGCCCTTAAAGGCATTAAACAAAGCAAGCATAATACAGTACGGACTTTTAGATATATCACAGGTTTTAATACAGTGATACGGACAACTTTTCGGCTGTTTCTTACCTTCACGTACATCTTTAATAAAGTTACTGAAAATAGCTCTTCCCGGCATACCTACCGGACTTTTGATAATTTCAATATCTTTTTCCGACGCATTAAGATAAGTATGCTTAAACTCATCGGAGGCATCACATTCATGCGTAGTCACGAATCGTGTACCTAATTGAACACCTGAGGCTCCGAGTTCCATCATCCTATGGATATCTTCACCTGTATAAATTCCTCCGGCTGCAATTACTGGAATCTCAACATTGTACTTTTCTT
Source organism: Porphyromonadaceae bacterium UBA7332 (assembly GCA_002471225.1). Lineage (GTDB taxonomy): Bacteria > Bacteroidota > Bacteroidia > Bacteroidales > UBA7332 > UBA7332. Next base: position 178,718 of record DKPO01000033.1, on the reverse strand, counting down.
CGAATAAGCGAACTTCGCGTACAACTTCCGGTAAAACCTGCTCAAGAGAAAAATTCTCATCGCTTAACTGATTTTCTTTGTAACCTAAATGACCTCCCGCTTTAGGACCTTCTACAACAACAGCATCAGGCAGATAGTCATAGTTAGATTTCCATTTCTCGCAGATAATCTTTACAGCTCTGGCCGAAGAAACAATCGGTACTAATTTAGTAACACTGTCTTTAGTCAGGAAACTTGGCAGATCCAATGGCAGACCTGCTCCCGAGAAAATAATATCAGCTTTTTCTGCAATACTGGTTTTAACCATATCTGCAAAATTTGTCATTGCTACCATCACGTTTACCCCGATAATACCTTTTGCTTTTTCTCTCGCTTTTCTTAATTCCTCTTTAAGACCTAAAATACTTGCTTCTGCATAGTTGTTAGAAAGCTTATTATATAGAAGACCTAATCCTGCGCTTGAGATAACGCCTACGCCTCCTTCATTTGCTACTGCTGAGGCTAATCCCGATAGAGAGATGCCTACGCCCATGCCACCCTGGATGATAGGTACACGTGCAGTTAGCTCACCAAATTTCAATTTTTTCATCCTTAATTGATTATTAAAATAATTAAATCGGTTCAAAAATAAACCATTTAAATAGATCTTTCAGTAATCAGAGAGTTAAAATACAACAACATTTTTAAATTAAGACCACTAAATATCTCTAATTTAATCATTATTAAACAGTCAATCAGGATATTAGGAACTTAAATAATACTTTTACATTTTGACAGCATACTACTCAATTTGCTATCAAATTGAAAAAAAGCAGACACAACACAAACTTCTTAAAGGCAGACCATATAATAGAAAGATAAATAAAAGGGG
>DKPO01000033.1:149396-177623 GCA_002471225.1 Porphyromonadaceae bacterium UBA7332 | reverse complement strand
CCCCTTTTATTTATCTTTCTATTTGCTATATATCTATTCGAATAAGGTATTATTCAGAATATTTTTAGCAGATTTCTCTAATTTTCTATAGTCACTCGTCTGCATAAACTTCTTTAATGCCTCAATATGATGTCTATGATGCGTGTCAGTACCGATAAAATCAACATATCCCTTCTTCAGAAGCTGATAAGCCACTTGTTTAACTTCCGGACCATACAATCCTGAAAATGACAACAAATTAACTTGATACAGGCATCCCTGTGCATGCATATCATCGTAAAACGTTTTATCTGAATGATAATACGGATAACGTTCAGGATGAGCCAGAATAGGCTTAAATCCATCCAACTGCAGTTGAAAAACCGTATCACGTATTCCCATAAAAGGCTGAATGAAAGAGTTTTCAATCAACAAATAGTTTTTAGGAAAAGGTATAAGCTCTCCTGCTTCTCTGTGTGCTTCAAACAACTCATCTAAACGATATTCAGCAGAAAAGTGAATATTAGGGTTTAGTGACGAATCCTTCAAATGATCTTTTAAACGATTAAATGCACCTGAAATCGTGTTATAATTGTTTGGAAACGTCTCGTGTGTAATATGCGGTGTTGCAACAAAATTTTCAACTCCTAAGTCCATCAAAGACTCTAACAGATATTGCGAAGAATCGGGATTTTTAGCACCATCATCAATGCCTGGTAAGAAATGAGCATGCACATCTGTATGAAAGAATAATTTTTCGCTTCTTTTCTTCTTAAATAAAAATTCAAACATTATCTATCGCCATACATTTTTTCGTAGTATTTCTGATAATCACCTGAAGTAACTTCTTCTACCCATGCCTGATTATCCAAATACCAACGAACGGTTTTAATAATACCTTCATCAAACATTGTTTGAGGGGTCCACCCCAGTTCATTTGTTATTTTTGTCGGATCTATTGCATAACGCTGGTCATGTCCCAAACGATCCTTTACAAATGTAATAAGCCCTTCATTAATCCATGAAATATCTATAGATCCGTCAGCCAGAATTGTCTGTTTTTTAAGCATAGCTCTGTAATGCTGTTCTCTGCTTAATATCTGATAGATCGTATGAATAATAGTCTTTACAATTTCCAGATTTGTACGTTCATTATGTCCGCCTACATTATAGACTTCACCTTCACGCCCTTTTTCAATCACTGTATAGATCGCTTTGCAATGATCATCAACATACAACCAGTCTCTGACATTTGATCCATCACCATATACAGGCAGTTGTTTACCCTCCAGTATATTTTTGATAATAAGCGGAATTAGTTTTTCCGGAAAATGATACGGTCCGTAATTATTTGAGCAACGAGTAATTGATACAGGCATCTTATAGGTATCGGCATAAGCTTTAACAATAAGATCAGCACTTGTTTTAGAGGCACTGTATGGACTACGCGGATCTAAAGGTGTAAGCTCGGTAAAGTACCCTCCAGTCCCTAATGAGCCATAAACTTCATCGGTCGATACCTGATGAAAGCGCACATTTGATTTCCATAATGGATAACCGTTTTCTGCTTTCCCCGTAACCCAATGATGCCGGGCCCCATCAAGTAAATTCTGAGTACCCAGAATATTTGTTTGTAAAAATAGTTGGGGATTCTCAATACTGCGATCAACATGACTTTCAGCAGCAAAATTAACCACGCAATCTATCGGATATTCTTCAAATAGTTTATTGACTAATTCTTTATCACAAATATCACCTTTTACAAAAACGCAACGCGAATTATCACTGATATCCGAAGCAATCGTTCCCAGATTACCCGCATACGTCAACGCATCCAATACAATAAGTTGTATCTCCGGAGCATATTTCAATATATATTTAACAAAGTTAGCGCCAATGAATCCGGCACCACCTGTAACTAAGTAACATTTCATCGGCGTATATTTTTAAATACGTTTTTACTTCAATAAATCAAGCAGATACTGACCATAAGCTGTTTTCTCAAGCTTATGCCCCAATTCGCATAATTGTTTACCTGTTATCCATTTATTGCGCCATGCTATTTCTTCAATACATGCGATATAATAACCTTGTCTGTTTTGAATAGTTGCCACAAAATTTGCAGCTTCGAGCAAACTATCACAATTACCTGTATCTAACCATGCAAATCCACGTCCAAATAATTCAACATGCAATCTTTGTTCTTCCAGATAAAGGCGATTAAGATCTGTGATCTCAAGCTCTCCTCTTTTAGAAGGCTTTAAACTCTTTGCTTTCTGAACCACTGTTTCATCATAAAAATATAGTCCGGGAACAGCATAATTAGATTTCGGGTTTTCTGGTTTTTCTTCAAGTCCAAGGACTTGATTGTGTTCATTAAATTCCACAACACCGTAAGCACGCGGATCTTTAACGTAGTAACCAAAAATTGTAGCACCTTTCTGCGTAGACTGCGCTCGTTTGAGCATAGAAGAAAATCCCTGACCATAGAACATATTATCACCCAGGATTAAACATGCTGGTTGCCCTTGCAGAAACTCTTCAGCTAAAATAAAAGCTTCGGCAAGACCATTAGGCTTCTCCTGAATGATATATTCGAAATGCATTCCTAACTGTTCACCCGATTCAAGCAGATCTCTGAATACAGGTAAATCACGGGGTGTAGAAATTATCAATACTTCCCGAATGCCAGCAAGCATTAAAGTGGAAAGCGGGTAATAGATCATCGGTTTATCATAAACAGGCATTATCTGTTTTGATATCGCCTTAGATAATGGATAAAGGCGGGTAGCACTACCACCCGCCAATATTATTCCTTTCATATATAATGAATTATTGGTTATCTAACAACCAAATATCATTGAAACGAGGAGCATATTTAGCTCTGATTTCATCTTTTTTCTCTACAGCAGTATCTCTGTCATTATAACTTGCTACAATAACACGATACATCCCTTGAGCATTTTGAGCCAGAATAGCAGGATAACCAGCATCAATCATTTGTTGCTTCAACCCTTCTGCATTTGTTTTATTTTTAAAGCTTCCGACAACAATATTCCATCTTTTCAATCCTGCTGCATCTGATTCTGTAACACCAGTTACACTTTCTACACGAACAGGAGAAGGTGTTGTAGTTGTTTGTGTTCTTTTAACTTCAACGATTTCTAAAGCTTCCGGCTCTGTAATTGTTTCTTTTACAATTTCTTTTTCTTTAGCTTTCTCATAAGCTGCTTTGTAAGCATTTTGATTTGTCTTACAAGATACCATTGAGATGGCCAGAGCAGCGACGCTTAGAATCATTATGTTCTTTTTCATACTTCAAGCTTTTTATGGGTATAATTATTAATGGCACAAATATACAGAAAGAATATAATTCTACAATTACTCATGCTTTTTTATTTATAAGTGGAAAAACTTACTTCAATTCTTCTTTTAAAAAGTGTGTCGTAAATGTTTCCTTTTGTTTTACTATCTTTTCAGGAGTACCTTCGCACAATACCATTCCTCCACCTTTTCCACCTTCAGGACCCATATCGATTATATGATCAGCGCATTTAATTACATCTAAATTATGCTCAATTATAATAACCGTATTTCCTTTATCCACCAATCGGTTTATTACATTCATTAAGACTCTGATATCTTCAAAATGAAGACCTGTTGTTGGTTCATCCAAAACATATAAAGTCTTACCGGTATCTCTCTTTGCCAGTTCTGTTGCCAGTTTTACACGCTGACTCTCTCCTCCGGAAAGAGTCGTTGATGGCTGGCCTAATTTAATATAACCTAAACCGACTTCCTGAAGCACTTTGATTCGCTTAAGAATAGACGGTATATTCTCAAAGAAATCAACAGCCTGATTTATGGTCATATCCAATACATCTGCTATCGATTTACCTTTATATCTTACTTCAAGTGTTTCGCGGTTATATCGTTTGCCATGACACTCTTCACAAGGAACAAGCACATCAGGCAGGAAGTTCATTTCAATTGTCTTGTAACCATTACCTGAACATACTTCGCAGCGCCCGCCGGCTACATTAAAAGAAAACCTTCCGGGCTTATATCCACGCATCTTCGCTTCGGGTAAGGATACAAATAGGTTACGAATATCACTAAATACACCTGTATAAGTAGCAGGGTTAGATCGCGGTGTACGTCCTAACGGAGATTGATCCACATTTATTATCTTGTCTATATTATCTAATCCTTCAATCTTTTTATAAGGCAGAGGATCTTTCAGAGAATTATAGAATTTCTGAGATATAATAGGATAAAGTGTTCCATTGATCAGACTGGACTTTCCACTGCCTGATACACCAGTAACACAAATCAATTTGCCCAAAGGAAAGCTTACCGTTACATTCTTAAGATTATGCCCCGTAGCTCCGAAAAGCTTAATTGACTTACCATTACCTTTACGACGTTCCGGTATTTCTATCTTTCTGGTTCCATTCAGATACTGCGTTGTAAGTGTATTGCTTTTAAGCATATCTTCAGGTGTACCTGCATATACAACTTCACCGCCCAGTCTACCGGCTTTAGGTCCCATATCTACGACATAATCAGCAGCCATCATCATATCTTTATCATGCTCAACGACAATGACACTATTTCCTGTATCTCGTAATTGCTTAAGAGAATTAATAAGTCGTACATTATCGCGTTGATGAAGTCCTATACTCGGCTCATCTAAAATATACAGCACGTTGACTAATTGTGATCCGATTTGTGTAGCCAGACGAATACGCTGACTCTCTCCACCGGATAGTGTCTGTGATGCTCTATTTAGTGTTAGATAATCTAAACCTACGTCCAATAAAAAGCTCAATCGACTTCGAATCTCTTTTAATATCTCTCCCGCTATTTTGCGTTGTTTATCGGACATACGATCCTCGATATTTTCTAAAAATGCAACCAAATCAGAGATATCCATTTCGGCCAGTTCAGCAATATTCTTACCTCCTATACGATAGTATAAGAATTCTTTTTGAAGCCTGTTACCACCACACTCATCACAACAAGCTGTCTTCACAAACTGATTAGCCCATTTCTGAGCTGAAGCTGAAGACTCACTTTCCTGCAATAGTTCTATATATCGCCCTAACCCTTCATAAGGCATCAACAGGTTTGTTGATCCTAATGCCTGATTTTTGAATGTCAGTTTCTCCTGTGTCCCGTTGATTATATCATCAAAGGTCTCATTATCAACTTCAGAAAGTGGCGTTTTGATTGTATACCCATTATTTTCGAGAATAGCTTCTATTTGCCAGAATATCATTGTATTCCTGTATTTACCAAGAGGAGCCAAACCACCCTGATATACGCTAAGCTTAGGATCCGGAACTATTTTATCTTTATCTATCTGATTAACATATCCTAATCCTTTACACTTTTTACATGCACCATGAGGCGAATTAAAAGAAAAGTTATGTGGAGAAGGCTCTGCATAGGATAGACCCGTAGTCGGGCACATTAAACGACGACTATAATGTCTTACTTCGTTTGTATCGACATCCAGTATTAACATTAAGCCATCACCCTGTTTCATGGCTGTCCGTATACTATCTTTTAATCGTCTTTCATCTTTTCCATTAACAAGGATTTTATCTACTACAAGCTCGACACTATGAATCTTATAACGATCAAGCATCATATTAGGAAGAATCTCACGTAATTCACCATCCACCCGGACATTAAGGTATCCTTTTTTACGTAAATTCTCAAATAGTTCTTTGTAGTGCCCTTTCCTGTTTCTTACCAAAGGAGATAATAGTATAATCTTCTTACCCTGATAGCGCTGAAGAATCAGATCAAAGATCTGCTCCTCTGTATATTTCACCATCAGCTCTCCTGTATTATATGAAAAAGCCTCACCTGCACGAGCATATAACAGACGAAAGAAGTCATAAATTTCGGTTGTTGTCCCTACAGTAGAACGAGGATTCTTATTAGTCGTTTTTTGTTCTATAGAGATGACCGGACTCAATCCTGTTATTTTATCAACATCAGGACGTTCCATATTCCCTAAAAAGTTTCGGGCATAGGAAGAAAATGTTTCAATATACCGACGCTGTCCTTCTGCAAAAATCGTATCAAAAGCTAGTGAAGATTTTCCACTACCACTTAAACCGGTAATTACAGTAAGAGCATTGCGAGGTATGTCGATATCTATGTTTTTTAAATTATGTACGCGTGCACCTTGTACACTGATTTTATCTGTTTCTTTCATTTAAAGAATATCTCTTTTAATCTCTGTCAATCACCCATTGATTTTCGAAAACAACAGGATTTGATTTCCCGTAATACATATCCTCTTGAAGAGGAACTAACAACTCATATCTTTTTCCACTTTTATTTGGTATGCCTCTACCTCGAATCCACGGATTAAATTCTTTAAGCTGTCCATAAGTAACATTATTATCCTTTGCAATGTTTACCAAAGATGTCACAGTTGTATCGATTGGCAATACTTTTGTTTCTATAGGTTTGTAAAGCTGATCACTTTTCAATACAAATCCATATTGATACGGTGCTGAAAAGATCTGCTTAATTGCCAATAATCGATACACATAGCGTTGAGTCTCTTCTGTAAGCCACATATCGAAGAATGTATCCACATCCTGGTTCGATAATTCTTTAGATATGCGCCCCATACCTCCATTATAAGAAGCTGCTACAAGAGCCCAATTACCATATTTATCATATGCTTTTTTCAAATACCGGCAAGCTGCCTCTGTCGATTTTTCAACATGATAGCGTTCATCAATACTGTCATTAATTTCTAATCCGTATTCCTTACCCGTTGCAGGCATTATCTGCCACATCCCTCCTGCTTTTGCTCCGGAAATAGCTCTGGGGTTAAGACTACTCTCTATAACAGCTAAATATTTAAAATCCTCCGGAATTCCATTCTTTTTTAATATAGGTACAATAATCGGGAAAAAGCGATTCGCTCTTTTAATAAGCATTCCCGTTGTAGAGTGTAAATAAGTAAATCCGGACAACTCCCGATCGAAACGCTCATATGCATCATAACGTGTAAGATCAACTTGTTCTCCAGCAAAATTTACTTTTTCAGGAATATCAGGAAAAGAAGTAACTGTCGATACAAGCATTTTTTCTTTCTTTGCCTTTGACACATCCTTACCTGACACCAAGACTCCTACTGTTACTCCTGCCACTATCAATGTGGCTATGCTCCATATATATTTTTTCATTTTGCACTATTTTAGTTTAGTTCTACTATACAACAAACGCAAAGATACAAAGGGTTTTCTCATTTCTCTTTGTATCTCTGCGTTTTAAAGAACAAAAGTTCTTAAATAGTTTATATTTAAACGTTTATTTAAAATCTGATAAAGAACACCTTAACCATGCTTACTTACGCGTTTTAACTGATCAATATCTAATAACCTGATTTTTCTGCCATCAACGGCTATTAAACCTTCATTACTGAAGATCGTTAATGTACGGATTGCATTAGAAGTTGTCATATTAGAAAGACTAGCTAAATCCTCACGTGAAAGATAAATAGCTATCGTTGCTCTATCATCCTCCAATCCGTAATTTTCAAGTAAAAACAATAATGCTTCTGCCAAACGTCCACGAATATGTTTTTGGGTAAGATTCACTGTCCGAGAATCCGATATACCTAAATCAACAGCAAGTAAACGTATAAAAAACATAGCAAGATTATTATTTCTCACTACAAGAGATCGCATAACATGCAAAGGTAAATAAACAACTGTAGCCGCTTCAAAAGCAGCTGCAGCAGTCAAATAATCTTCATCTGCAAAAGCAGCACGATAAGCAAAATATTGTCCGGGACGAATCATTCTCATTATTTGATTCCTCCCTCCTACACCTTCTTTATAGATTTTAACCTTCCCTCTATAAAGACACATCATACAAATCGGACGCTCACCCTCTCCGTGGATAATTTCGTTTTTCTTGAACGTGTGTACCTGATAAGAGTCCTGCAGAAGGAGTCTTTCATCAGCACTCAGTGCATTCCAAATATCAGGTATAGCATCAGCTAAGTCTACGGTTGTTTTCTTTGATATCATATTTCTCTGCTATAAAAAGCTGTTTAATAGCACAAATTTATTCTTTTTTTTATTTCATCAAACTATTCACTTCTTTTTTTTCATCTTTTACGAATCTTTCTTTACAAATATAGCACTCAACTCCCATAACATATACAATGGGAAGAATACTACCAGTAAAGTAAATGGATCTCCCGACGGTGTAATGAATGCTGCCACAATCAACGTCAAAACTATAGCATGACGGCGATATGTATTAAAGAAAGAACGTTTAAGTACACCAATCTTAGACAAAAACATTGACAATAGAGGTAATTCAAAGAATACCCCCATCAGGAAAATCATCGTTATAAAATTACTCATATACGAGTCTAGTGAGAGCTGATTTTCAATCAATGGGCTCAATTCATATTGAATCAGAAAACGTAGAGTTAATGGAAAAACCACTATATAACCTACAAACACTCCTAATACGAACAATATATTCCCAAAAACAAAAGCAAAAGCTACACCTTTTTTCTCATGAGAATATAATGCTGGTGATATAAATCCCCATAGCTGATATAATACAAAGGGAAAAGAAAACAAAAGGCCTAAAGAGAAAGATGTTGTCATATGTGTCATAAACTGTGAGGCCAGTTTGATATTAATCAATTTCACATGAAAAGTTTCTCCACAGAAATCGGGTAAAATCCCATGTAATAATTGATTAAGCCCGCATAACCACTCATATAAAATAAAATCCGGACGACAAGGTGCTAATATGATATTATTAAAAATTTCCGGCATAAATATAAAGAACAGGATCATTAATACTGCTACAAAAATCAAAGAGCGGAAAATCACTCCCCGTAATTCATCCAAATGATCCCAAAATGACATTTCATTCTCCATGCTATTGATAAAATTTGATTATATTGAACAAGAAGAGATAATATACGCTGACTATCAGACATACATTATCTCAACTCATTTCTTATGTATACTTTAGTAACGGATCACTTACTTTTTAGGATCTTTATCATCCATATCAAGCTCGTCTTCAATCCCTTTTATTCCTTCTTTAAAACTTCTGACACCTTTACCTAAACCTTTCATCAGTTCAGGAATTTTTTTGCCTCCGAACAAAAGCAATATGGCGAAAACAATAATTATTATCTCACCGGTACCGAAATTATTCAGAAAAAGTAATGTGTTTCCCATCATATCTGTTTTTTGAATTAAATATTATGAAGATCATGCCCCATACGTTCTTTTTTGGTCTTCATATATTTTTCGTTATGCTCATTTACTTTTACTTCGATTGGAACATTCTCGACAATCTCCAAACCATATCCTTCCAAACCTACACGTTTGATTGGATTATTAGTCATCAATCTTATTTTTTTTATGCCCAATTCATGCATAATAGAAGCTCCGACTCCATAATCACGTTCATCAGCTTTAAATCCAAGATGCAAATTAGCATCTACAGTATCTAAGCCTTGTTCCTGAAGTTTATAGGCTTTGATCTTATTCATAAGACCAATACCCCTACCTTCCTGATTCATATAAATAATAGCTCCTTTTCCTTCTTTCTCAATAGCCATCATCGCTTTATGAAGCTGCTCACCACATTCGCAACGCTGACTTCCAAAAATATCACCGGTCATACATGAAGAATGCATTCGAACCAAAATAGGTTCATTTTCATCCCAAGAACCTTTAATCAAAGCAATATGCTCTAATCCATTGGATTTTTGTTTGAAAGGTATTAATCTAAAATCGCCATAAGCTGTAGGCATTGACACTTCTTCGCCTTTTTCGATCAATGACTCTCGCTTCAACAAGTAACGAATTAATGCTGCTACTGAGATAATTTTCATATCAAATTTTTTAGCAACATCCATTAATTGCGGTAAGCGCGCCATTGTACCATCTTCATTCATGATTTCCACAAGAACACCTGACGGATACAATCCAGCTAAACGAGCTAAATCTACAGCGGCTTCTGTGTGCCCTGCTCTTCTTAAAACACCTTTTTCTCTGGCTCTCAATGGGAATATGTGTCCCGGACGTCCAAAGTCAGACGGTTTTGTTTCAGATTTTGTAATAGCCTGAATCGTTTTAGCTCTATCCGAAGCAGAGATACCAGTCGAACACCCCTGACCTAACAAGTCAATAGATACAGTAAACGGAGTCGCATGTAACGCTGTGTTTCCAGTAACCATCAAATCTAATTCCAGCTCTTCACATCTTTTTTCCGTTAATGCACAACAGATCAAACCACGGCCGTGTGTCGCCATAAAATTAATTTTCTCCGGAGTGATTAACTCAGATGCAGCAATAAAATCGCCCTCGTTCTCACGATCCTCATCATCAACAACAATGATCAATTTACCGGCTTTGATATCTTCAATAGCCTCTTCTATTGTATTGAGCTTAAACATTTAAGTAGTATTTAATTTAAACGATTATTTTTTTATCAAGTTTGATATTTCGGCATTGATTCGCGATATATTCTGTAAATCGCTTTTCAAAACCTTTCTTTGAATCAGTGCAAAGATATAAATTACTATACCTATCGGGAAAATAATACCCAAAAACCATCGGATATATTTATTCTTCGGAATAATATGCATCTTTTCAATCTGCAAAACAGGATACTCTGATATCTTATAGAAAAACGCACTATCTTCTGAATTAAGCAATTCCTCTACAATTGACTCTATCAATCCGGAGATGTGAGCAACAGCTGTGAAATTATCTCCTTTTGCCCATAAATTAAAGTAGCTGAAATTTCCAGGCTTGGATGCATCCTTCATAAACAAAGCGATTGAGTCATCTAGTTCTCCTAACATTGATCGAACCTTTGCCATATCTGCCACATTGATTACAACTTCTTTTTTATTCAATTCACGTACTCCACGTTTACCAAATAATTTTTTCAGGAAGTTTGTATAAAGATCCCCACTCATAATAGTCGAATCTTTCACTGCTTTATAAGTAAGGAAAACTCCTAACGGAATTAAAACAGCAGTACTCAACCACATACCCTGATAAGGAGGCATCACACCATCTCTGGCAAACTTATAGCCTGTATTGTCTATTATATAATAGAATATAAACAGGAATACTGACAATACAGCTGGCATCCCTAGTCCTCCTTTACGAATAATGGCACCTAATGGTGCTCCGATAAAGAAAAACACCAGACATGCAAATGCCAGAGAAAATTTCCTATGCCATTCCAATCGATGTCGGTTTATCGATTTTTTTGTATCCGTATAAGAATAACCCCGATACTCTATATCTTGTTTACGAGAATTTGCTAATGATTTCGCAGTATAGTATAATTGACGCTTTTCATCTGTAAGCATTTTAGCTAAAACAGAGTCTGTATCAACTGCTTTAAAAGCCATAAGCTTCTCTTTATCTTCCGAAGTCATCGAGGAATCATTTTTTGAACGAATACGATCGCTCGCAATAATTAAAGGAGTTCCGAACAACAAAGCCTTAGAGTTCATTTTCTCTATACTGTCGCCTATTACAGTCAATGAATCTGCAGTACGTTTCAATTCTTCCAGGTCTTTACCAATATATTGACTGGACATAAAAGACTCATCCATTCGATTAAAATTGGCATCAAACTCAATCAAAAAAGTTTTCTTTGAAAAGTTCTCCCGACGATACGGCACGTTATTATATGACGACCGCTGCTTCTGTAAATTCTCAAAACTTTCACCACTCCATAAGGTGAAAAACAATGCTTTTTTATCTACTGTTGTTTCTAATTTGGCAGAATCAGCTACAATTACACGGGCATTTTCAAACCCGTTTGAGTAATCATATACCATTACATCATATAAAAGACCTGTATCTCTGTTTTTTTTCGTCACGTACAGGTTAAACCCTTCAATCTGATCATAAAACGTAGCTTCTGGTATATCCAGCTCCGGTGATTTCTGCTTCATTGCATACAATAAAGTATACATTTTCACTTGAACTTTCGGATTAGCATAGTTCTGATAAAAGAAAGAGAACGTACAAATACTACTGACAAAAATAATTAATGGCAACATAATCCGAATCAAAGGAATACCTGCAGCTTTCATAGCCAGTAGCTCCAATCGTTCTCCCATATTACCAAATGTCATTAACGAAGCCAGCAAAGTAGCTAACGGTAATGCCATAGGAATTAAGGATAGTGCCGAATAAAAAAAGAATTCAGCAAGAACTCTAAACGATAATCCCTTACCAACTAACTCATCAATATACCTCCACAAAAACTGCATCAGCAAGATAAATGTAGAGATTAAAAAAGTCATCAAAAAAATAGGCAGGAACGTTTCTAAAATGAACCTGTATAATCTTTTTATCTGAAACATTAAATGACTATCAATATTATATTATTATTTCACTCCGATACCTTCATAAATAAAGCCATTAGCTCTTACTTCTGAAGGCTCATAAATATTACGACCATCAATGATCAGATTCCCTGCCATTGTTTTAGTCAGAACCTTCCAGCTTGGCATTCGGAATGTTTTCCATTCTGTAACCAAAAACAATGCCTCGGCATCCAACACAGCTTCATACATATCTTTTGCGTAATTTATCTCTTCACCGAAGTAACGTTTACACTCATGCATAGCTACAGGGTCATATACCGTTACAATACAACCTGCATCAACCAATTGTCTTATCAGGACTAATGAAGTTGCCTCACGCGTATCGTCTGTCTCTGGCTTAAAACTGATACCCCATACAGCCACCTTGACACCTTTTAGATTGTCACCGTATAGTCGGGTAAACTTTTTAAAGAGAACTTGTTTCTGAGCTTCATTGACACGTTCTACTGCCGTAATAACATCCATCCCGTACCCTTTTTCCTGAGCTGTTTTAATCAAAGCTTTCACATCTTTCGGAAAGCACGAACCTCCATATCCGCAACCGGGGTATAAGAATTTTGTTCCAATACGACCATCCGAGCCAATACCTCTGCGCACCATATTCACATCAGCACCCACAAGCTCGCACAAATTAGCTATATCATTCATAAAACTAATACGAGTTGCCAACATGGCATTGGCAGCATATTTCGTCATCTCTGCCGATGGAATATCCATAAATATTACACGGAAGTTATTAATCACAAACGGTCTGTAAAGTCGTGTAAGCAGATCTTTTGCTTTTTCAGACTCAACACCCACAACGACTCTGTCCGGACTCATAAAGTCATTTACAGCAGCTCCTTCCTTTAAAAACTCGGGATTTGACGCTACGTCAAACGGTATAACTTCGCCACGCTTACTTAATTCATCTTGAATAGCAGCTTTTACTTTCAACGCTGTACCTACAGGAACCGTACTTTTGGTAACCAGCAATACATAGTCTTTCATATTACGCCCTACTGTCCGCGCTACTTCAAGTACATACTTCAAATCGGCACTTCCGTCTTCATCGGGAGGTGTTCCTACTGCACTGAATATTACTTCAACCTGATCCAGGCATGTAGTAAGATCTGTAGTAAAATGCAGACGTTCAGCTGCTATATTTCGTTGTACGATTTCCTCAAGACCGGGTTCATATATCGGTATTATTCCTTGTTTAAGATTCTCAATTTTATTTACATCTATATCGACGCAATAAACTGTCACCCCCATTTCGGCAAAACAAGCCCCGGTAACCAATCCCACGTATCCGGTACCTACTATGGCAATATTCATAACTACTATATATTTTATTTTATAGACATATTCTTAATTGCACAAAGTTATTCTTTTTTTATTTCCAACAGACAAACTATCTTAGAAACCTTAGCCTGTACTTGTATAAAAAAAGGAATTCCTTTCTTTTTCTCTTTTAACGACTTATTTTTCTATTAAAATCCTTGAATCATTCACTATTATATCTATATTTACAAACCCGAATATTCAACAACAAAATTAAATATCACTATGAGCAATCAAGACGATTTGTTTATGTATGATGACGAGGAATCAATCAAGTTTATTAAAAACTATCTTCCTTTTGACATCAAAGAAAAATTCACAAATGATGATATCTGCTATATTGTAGATCTTATTTACGAGTTTTATGAATCAGACGGAGTTTTCAACGCTGACGATGATGAAGAAATTGAAATCGATGAAAATAAAATAGTTGATTTCGTTGTGAAAAATGCAAAAAAGGATCAGGTTGCTGATTTCGATCCTGAAGAAGTAGTATTCGTTATTCGTGGCGAATTGGAGTATTGCGAATCAATCGGCATGTTCGAATAATCTTCTGTTACAGACACAATTTTAAACAAAACGAGGGCTTGCTAAGATCTTTATAATCTTACAAGCCCTCTTCTTATTATACGGTTTTAAGCTTTTCCCAATGTACTATTAATCAAAATGCTTACGTTTTAATTCAAAATATCGTCCGAGATATTTCTCACGAACAGTCGGATTCTCAGCTAATTCTTCTGCTGTTCCTTGAAATAAAATCTGACCTTCAAACAACAAATATGCACGATCAGTAATATTCAATGTTTCCTGAGCATTATGATCCGTTATCAGAATACCAATATTTTTATCTTTCAGCTTAGCTACAATAGCCTGAATGTCTTCTACCGCAATAGGGTCAACTCCAGCAAAAGGCTCATCTAGCATGATAAATTTGGGATCAATAGCCAGACAACGCGCTATTTCAGTACGTCTTCTTTCTCCTCCTGACAATTGATCACCTAAATTCTTACGCACCTTCTGCAAACGAAACTCAGCAATCAGACTTTCAAGTTTATCTCGTTGATAGTCTTTCGGCTTATCTGTCATTTGCAAAACAGCCTTGATATTATCCTCTACGGTCATCTTTCTGAATACCGAAGCCTCCTGCGCCAAATAGCCAATACCATTTTGAGCACGTTTATATACCGGAAACTCCGTTATATCTAAATCATTCAGAAAAATCTTCCCTTCATTGGGTATCACCAGACCGGTAGTCATATAGAAAGTTGTTGTCTTTCCGGCTCCGTTAGGACCCATTAAACCAACAATTTCGCCTTGTTTCACATTTATAGAAACGTGGTTTACTACGGTACGGGTTTTATATTTTTTCACTAAGTCCTCTGTTCGAAGGACCATAGGTTGTGATTCACTCATTATCTAAACTAATTAATTCGCAACAAATGTATAAAAAGATCTATTCTGCCCCAAATATAAAACAAAATTACCTTTCATACGCTTCTATCCTGATTCATATTTAAATCTTCGAATAATTTATGAATATCTATAATTCGTAAGCGATCAAAAAATATCTCTCTGATTAAGAATACAGGTGCAGAACGATTAACCACACATCTTAAATAACCCAGTCAGCACATTCAGTTCGAATTTGTTTCATCAAGATAAAACCCTGGCCTTTTCCGAATTTCAGTCAGTATTTCCTTGCTACTACTACATTATATGCCGTTCCCAGACAACCTGATATTGGAATATCTACCTTTAGGAGCTATGGAGGAATAAGCATAATATGTTTGATTCGCGTTATTAGCGCTATACCTGCTCAGACTTATCCGGATTATCATATTTATACAAAATCAAACATTTTGCTTACATTCTGATTTTAGCTAATCGCTCACAATCTAATCCTTGAAAATTATAAAACCTTTCACTGATACAAGCTCAACAAAGAGGATTTGAGAAAACATTGATTACCAATACAATAATTTTCAAAATATTATTTCAGGTGAATATCCAAAATAAGATACGTATATAAATAATTTTAGATACGTATCTGGAACTCTTTATATACGTTCTTCGAAAGATTTTAATACGTATGTAAATTCAAAACTTCACGGAAATTATCCGGATCACTCCATTCTTTCAATAAAAATTAGCTATTCTTTAGTAAGTTTGATACTTTTTCTGTTTGGAAACATCTAAAACCGTTTCGATTCAGACGTTTTTAAATAATTTTCCCCTCGAAATCTTAAGTTGAAAATTTTATCATTTAATCAACAAATCAAGCCAAAATCGATCATTATGTCACAACTGCAAATAATTCTGTTATTATAATAGAGGGTCTACACTTTCAACAATTCTAATACTACGAATGAGGCTATTCCCGAGAACGAAAAAAGGGGAATAGTTTCCTATTCCCCTTTTTCCATTTCTATGCGGATATTATTCGATATGAGCACGAATCATCCAACATGTTTTCTCAAATTCTTCAATAAAGTTTTGCAAATAACTAATAGTACCTTCATCTAAAGGATTTTTAGATTCCAAATCTGCAAGATCTTTACGTACTTCACAAATAACTTTTTCGTAATCTGCAAGTAATATTTTCAACATATCAAATGCTGCAGGTAAATCCTGATGATCATCTTGTTCTTTAACACGTGTATGATCTAAGTATCCATGAAGAGAACCGATCGGTCTTCCGTCAATTGAACGGATGCGTTCAGCTGTACTATCAATCATTTCAAATAATTGATCATATAGTTTTTCCAAAAATGCATGATATGTCCCAAAAGAAGGACCTTTTACATTCCAATGAAAATTCCATGTTTTAGCAAGTAATACAAACTGATCAGCCAATAAATTATTTAAAATAGTTACACTTGGTTTAACTACGTCTTTTGGCATTCCAATATTCATTTCCATAGCAAAATAATTTTATAGTTTTAGATTAGTCATCTTTCGATTCGTTAAATATAAAACAAGCGCTAAAGAAGAATGTTTGTGTAAATTGTTTTTTTAACAAATAGAGCTAGAATAAATAAGATTACTCATGATGATAAGGCTCATTATTTAAAATCGTCATAGCACGGTAAATCTGTTCAACAAAAAACAGACGTATCATTTGGTGAGAAAAAGTCATTTTCGATAATGAAATCTTCTCTTTGGCTAAATCATAAATTCGCTGTGAAAAGCCATAAGGACCTCCTACTACAAATACGAGACGTTTAGACACGGTATGCGTCTTCTTTTCAAGGTATTCAGCAAATTTGACTGAAGTAAACTCCTTGCCTTTTTCATCTAATAATACAACAAAATCACCTGCCTGGAATTTAGCCAAAAGTAAATCAGCCTCTTTTTCTTTTTGCTGCTCGAAAGTTAAACCTTTGGTGTTTTTTAATTCAGGTATAACCTCCAGCTCAAATGGAATATAAAACTTTAATCTCTTCTGATATTCCGCAATTGCATCAATAAAATACTTCTCAGTTGTTTTACCAATAACCAATAATGTAATTTTCATAGAAATAAAAAGATAAAATGAAATAAAAGCGGCGCAATGAAACATACATTGCGCCGCTCATCTATATAAAATAAATAGATAATCTATATAATTGATTACAATGCCTGCAAACGTCCTAAGTTTGATCTCGAAAGTTTTGTTTCAGCATATTCTTTTGTAATATGAAGTTCTGTAATCTTTTGAGAAGGAACTTCATACATAGCATCCATCATGATACATTCAGCTATAGAACGCAATCCACGTGCACCTAACTTAAATTCTACTGCTTTGTCTACAATATAGTCTAATGCTGCATCATCAAAAGATAATGCTACACCATCCATTTCGAATAGTTTCTGATATTGTTTGATAATAGAATTCTTAGGTTCTGTCAAAATTCGGCGTAACGCATCACGATCTAACGGATTCAGATAAGTCAGAATTGGCAGACGTCCTATAATTTCGGGAATCATACCAAAAGATTTCAAATCCTGAGGTGATACATACTGCATCAGATTATTACGATCCACTTCTGCGGTATTTTTAGCAGCAGCATATCCCACAACACGTGTATTTAAACGCTGAGCAATACGCTTCTCAATACCTTCGAATGCTCCACCGCAAATAAATAAAATATTTTTCGTATTCACCGGAATCATTTTCTGGTCAGGATGCTTACGACCTCCCTGAGGTGGTACGTTCACGACAGAACCTTCAAGAAGTTTCAACAACCCCTGCTGAACACCTTCTCCGCTCACATCACGCGTAATAGATGGATTATCACCCTTACGAGCAATTTTATCGATTTCGTCTATAAATACAATACCCTTTTCTGCAGCAGCTACATCGTAGTCAGCAACTTGTAAAAGGCGGGTAAGTAAACTTTCGATATCCTCACCTACATAACCTGCTTCTGTCAATACTGTAGCATCAACTATCGTAAAAGGAACATGAAGATAGCGAGCGATTGTTCTGGCCAACAATGTTTTACCAGTACCGGTAGGTCCAACAATCATGATATTCGATTTTTCAATCTCAATATCTTCTTTAGATGGACTTTGTGTTAATCGTTTATAGTGATTGTAAACAGCAACAGATAAATAGCGTTTAGCATCATCCTGACCTATCACATATTGATCCAAGAACTCTTTAATTTCAAGAGGTGTCGGAAGCTCTTTTCCTTCAAAGCCAAATTTACCACTCGCTTTACGCTGCTGTTCTAAATTTTCAAGAATGATTTCATGAGCTTGTTCCGCACACGTATCACATATGAATCCATCAATTCCGGTAATAAGAACGTTTACATCATTTGCGCTACGTCCGCAAAAACTACAATGATCTATATTTTTCTTAGCCATTCTTATTTTGCTCTAATTAATACGTCATCAATCATACCATACTCTTTAGCCTCAGCAGCAGTCATCCAATAGTCTCTATCTGAATCCTGTGCTATTCTTTCGATATCATTTCCTGAATGATCAGCTATAATTGTGTATAGTTCTTTTTTCAATTTCTGAATTTCACGAGCCGTAATCTCAATATCAGAAGCTTGCCCCTGAGCACCGCCCATTGGCTGATGGATCATAACGCGGGAATGTCTTAAAGCAAAACGCTTCCCTTTCGTACCTGCACAAAGCAATACCGCCGCCATAGACGCTGCCATACCTGTACAAATAGTAGAAACATCACTGCTGATATATTGCATTGTATCGTAGATTCCTAATCCAGCGTATACAGAACCTCCCGGAGAGTTCAGGTAAATAGATATAT
Source organism: Porphyromonadaceae bacterium UBA7332 (assembly GCA_002471225.1). Lineage (GTDB taxonomy): Bacteria > Bacteroidota > Bacteroidia > Bacteroidales > UBA7332 > UBA7332. Next base: position 158,619 of record DKPO01000033.1, on the reverse strand, counting down.
CCTTACCCGGATCAGATGAATCAAGATATAACAATTGAGCCTGGATTACATTTGCGCTATAATCATCTACTTGTGTACCCATAAAGATAATACGGTCCATCATCAAACGAGAAAACACATCCATTTGTGCAACGTTTAACTGTCTTTCCTCGATGATAGTAGGAGAAATATAACTACTAGTTATATCCATATATTTATCCAACGCATTACCATTCATATTAAGATGTTTGGTCGCATATTTTCTAAATTCGTTATTCATAAATATTTTTGTTTAATAAATTCTTACTTAAGTTCACAAAGATAAGTTTTTTGGACTTTTGAGCAAAAAAAACGAGATTATAGCAGCTATTTTTGGAGAAAAGAATCAAAAACTGATACAAATAGAATATCTATTCTGTGATACATTGATCAATATAATCAAAAATTGCTTGCTCATCCTGAGGGTGAAACCAAACCATATCTTTGTCTCGTTTAAACCATGTCATTTGTTTCTTTGAATATATCCGGGAGTTTTGCTTAATTTTATCGATTGCAAAATCTAACGTACAATCACCATCAAAATACATAAACAATTCTTTATAACCTACTGTATTTAGAGAGTTATTATGTTTAAAGGGATATACACGATGAGCTTCTTTAAGTAAGCCTTGTTCCATCATTATATCCACACGTTGATTTATTCGATCATAAAGCTCCTGACGTTCACGCATTAATCCGATCTTGACAATCTTAAAAGGGCGTTCTTTCTTTGTATTGGTTCTCAATGACGAATAAGGTTTACCGGTCATATAACAAATCTCAAGAGCATGTAAAACACGCTTAGGATTTTTCAGATCGACTTGTTCGTAATATACAGGATCCAACAGTTTCAATTCGGCACATAATGAATCCAAACCTTCACGTTCGTACTTCTCCATCAATTGGGTTCTAAGTTCAGGATCGACAGTCGGAAGATCGTCTATCCCGTTACATAGAGCATCTACATACATCATAGAACCTCCTGTCATTAGCTGGACAGGATTCTCCCGGAAAAGCTCTGGCAGTAAAGCCATAACATCTTCTTCAAAGCGGGCTGCACTATAATAATCTTCCAACCCCAGGGTTCCGATAAAATAATGAGTGGCAGCACTTAATTCTTTTTCAGTCGGAGCAGCAGTCCCAATGACTAAATCTTTATAAAGTTGACGAGAGTCGGAAGATATAATAGAAGTATGATAACGCTGAGCAATTTTGATACTCAAATCTGTTTTCCCAACACCAGTCGGTCCGATTAGTACAATTAATGTATTCATTAAGTCCGTTGTATAAATAAAAAACTAAGATACAAAACGATTAGGAATTATCGTTTTATATCTTAGCTAAATAATCTTATATAATAAGCATATTAATACTTATCAGCATATGGATCGCCTTCGCCAAACTCATATCCGTCTGCGTCTAGCTCATCCATATCAAATTCATCCTTACCATAAAAATCTTCGTCTGCTTCAAACTTTGTCTCAGTTTCGAAATTTTCGAATTCAACAAACTGTGCAGGAGCATCACCTTTTGACTTAGAACAGTATCCTTTTTTAAGAGATCCTGAATCAACCTCTTCTAATTCAAGGAAGAAACATCTGTCTGTCATATAATCAAAGACATAAAGTACTTTTTGTCCTTCGTCTTCAATAAGATCACTCAGACGAGTTTCAGACATTACATAAGTATCTTCTTCAGAAGAATCCGTTCCCATATCCATAAGAGTGATTTCTTTTTCTTTTTCCCAGTCCTCTGAGCAAATAAAGAAAGAAGCCATTTCTCCTTGTTTATATTCTACGGATTCTAATATTACATCATTCAACTCTTGAAAAGTTGCATCCGAATCAATACTGATTTCACGTCCAAAATTATCTACTTCGTCCGATAAAAGTACAAATCTGTAAATCATAATTCTAAAGTCGGTTTATTATCCAATATAACCTTTAATAATACCACGCTGAGAATTCTTCACAAACAAGATTATTTCATCTCTTTCAGGGCTTGTTGTCAATTCTGCTTCAATTCTTTCGATAGCATCGCTATTATTAAGACCTGATTGGTACAAATAGCGATAAATATCCTGAATCTCACGAATTTTCTCATTATCATAAGCTCTACGACGTAAACCAATCGAGTTTACACCTGCATAAGATAACGGACTACGACCTGCTTTGATAAATGGAGGTACATCTTTTGTTATCAAAGAACCTCCCTGAATCATTGCATGTGAACCAATATGTACAAACTGGTGAACTAAAGAACCTCCACCAATAACAGCAAAGTCATCGACCTGAACTTCACCAGCTACTTGAACACAGTTAGACATAATTACATTATTTCCGATCTTGCAATCATGAGCAATGTGAGTATATGCCATCAACAGACAATTGCTGCCTACAACTGTTTTTCCTTTAGCTGACGTTCCGCGATTAATGGTAACACATTCACGAATAGTTGTATTATCACCAATGATAGCTACTGTATCTTCTCCATTAAATTTCAAATCCTGAGGTACCGCTGCAATTACTGCTCCGGGAAAAATAACACAATTTTTACCAATACGTGCACCTTCAAGAATTGTAACGTTAGAACCGATACGAGTTCCTTCTTCGATTACAACATTTTTATCTATAGTTACAAAAGGTTCTATCACCACATTTGGAGCAATTTTAGCTTCAGGGTGAATATATGCCAAAGGCTGTTTCATCTTAGTCTAATTAAAATAATATTCTCTTATATAATCTTTAAGTCGATGTTCAAGTCAATCTTTAAAGCTTATTTATTTTTAATAATTTGAGCCATGAATTCTGCTTCAGAAACGATTTTCTCACCAACAAAGGCGTAACCTTTCATCTGTGCACAACCACGACGAATTTCAGACATCATTTCCAATCTAAAGATCAAGGTATCTCCCGGAACAACTTTTTGTCTGAATTTAACATTGTCTATTTTCATGAAATAAGTCGAACAGCTTTTAGGATCTTCCATTCCGTTAAGAACTAAAATACCTCCAACCTGAGCCATCGCTTCTACTTGAAGTACTCCCGGCATTACAGGCTCTTCAGGGAAGTGTCCTTCAAAGAATGTTTCATTAGCTGTTACATTTTTCACACCTACGATATGCTTATCTCCTACTTCAATGATTTTATCAACCATTAGGAAAGGCCAGCGATGAGGAAGTAACTCTTTCACTCTGTTAATATCCATTACAGGTGCTTGATCCAGATTATAAACCGGACATTGTACTTCTAATCGCTTTAATTCTTTTCTAATGTGACGCGCCATTTGATTATTAATCTTATGACCTGGTCTTGTAGCAATAATACGACCTTTAATTGGTTTTCCTAAAAGCGCAATATCTCCTAAGATATCCAACAATTTATGACGAGCTGGTTCATTATCAAATACTAATGGTTTTGTATTCAAATAACCTAACTCATTACAAGAAACGCGTGGATGATTCATTAAATCAGCTAAACGATCTAATTCTGATTGCTCAACTTTTTGATCATAAATAACAATCGCATTATCAAGATCTCCACCCTTAATTAAATTATTCTTAACCAGAGGTTCAATTTCACGAACAAACACAAATGTTCTTGCAGCAGCTATCTGAGTTTTAAAATCAGATAGATTTTCTAATGTCGCGAATTGATTTGAAAGGATCGGAGAGTTAAATGAGATAAGTGCACTTACACTAAATTTATCATCCGGCAGAATCAAAATCGATGATCCGCTTGCCTCATCTTTAACTTCAACTTTCTTTCTTACTATATAATAATCTTTATCTTCAGATTGTTCAATAATACCTGCCTCTTCGATTTTCTCTACGTAAGCCATAGAACTACCATTCAAAATAGGAAATTCCGGTGCATTAACCTGGATAAGACAGTTATCAATTTCATATGCGTAAAGAGCAGCCATTGCGTGCTCTATTGTGCTGATTACAACATCTTTTTTACCAATGACAGTACCTCTCTGAGTATCAATAACATTTTCCGCAACGGCATCGATAATAGGTTCGCCCTCAAGATCGATACGTTGAATTTTATATCCGTGATTCTCAGGTGCAGGATTAAAAGTTACTGTAATGTTTAATCCTGTATGCAATCCTTTTCCTGATAACGAAAAAGGTGTTTTTAAGGTTTTCTGTTTTGACATATTTATACTGTTTTCAATAATATATTAAGATTCTTTTTCTTCAAGACGTTGTTTTAAGACGTTTAATTCCTTTTGAAGAGTTTGAACTGTTTTCATTAATTCTGGTAAGCGCATAGTTGATGCATGTCCTCGCATAAATGTTCCTGATTTTTGTGCAGGATACCCTAACCATGTTTCGCCGGAAGGTACATTATGCATTACACCTGACTGAGCTCCTAATTTGACATTATCTCCTATATGAAGATGACCGGCAATTCCTACCTGACCACCAAACATACAGTTATTGCCTACTTTTGTAGATCCGGCAATTCCTACCTGTGCTGCAAAAACACAGTTTTCGCCAATCTCCACATTGTGAGCTACCTGGATCAAATTGTCTAATTTTGTTCCTTTTCTGATTACTGTTGAACCCATCGTTGCCCGATCTATAGTTGTATTACAACCTATTTCAACATAATCTTCAACTACAACATTTCCAACTTGAGGTATTTTAGAATAAACTCCGTTAGAAGGAGCAAAACCGAAACCGTCTGCACCTACAATCGCTCCGGGTTGAGCAGTGAAATGATTCCCGATAACACATGAGTGCATAATCTTCACCCCTACACCCAAAATGGCATTATCTCCGATTCTCGCATTATCTCCGACAAAACTATGTGCCTCTATAAACGCATTATCTCCAATAATTGTATTCTCTCCTATATAAACGTAGGGAGCAATATATGCATTTTCTCCGATTTTAGCTGAAGAAGAAATGTATGCTAAAGAGCTTATTCCTGTTTTTTTAGGCTTAACACTTTCTGCCAATTGAAGCAGTTGTGCTAATGAAGCATATGCATTTTCAACTTTTATTAATGTCGCATTTACTTCTTTTGAAGGTTCAAAATCTTTATTAACCAACACGATACTTGATTGTGTTGTGTAAATATATTCTTCATATTTCGGGTTAGCCAGAAAAGATAAACAGCCTTCTCTACCCTCTTCTATTTTAGCAAATTCTCCGACAGAAATATTCGGATCGCCAACTACTTCACCTTGTAAAAAGGTTGCTATTTGTTGTGCTGTAAATTTCATAATCGTTATTTTTTACTCTTCTATCTGAGTTTTAACACGCAAATAACGTATATTTTTTTGAGAGTGCCAAACCTAAATGTTAAAAATAGAACTCCTACGTAACTGAACAAACTTTCACTTACACTATGATCTTGAATAATTCAAACTATAATTTCATATTCTTGTTTATCTTTGTGTACAAATAGAAACCAAAATGGAGGAAAATCATTCAATATTAATAAAAGGTGCACGCGTCAATAATTTAAAGAATATTGATGTAGAGATTCCGCGAGATAAGTTCATAGTCATTACAGGACTGTCGGGATCTGGAAAATCGTCACTTGCATTTGAGACCTTATATGCAGAAGGTCAAAGACGATATGTAGAAAGCCTGTCTGCATATGCTCGTCAATTTTTAGGAAGAATGAGCAAACCTGAATGTGATTATATCAAAGGGATCCCACCGGCTATTGCAATCGAACAAAAAGTTAATACCCGTAATCCTCGTTCTACAGTCGGCACCTCTACTGAGATATATGACTATTTACGAATGTTATTTGCCCGTATCGGAAAAACCTTTTCTCCGGTTTCAGGAAAACTGGTGAAAAAACACTCTGTTGAAGATATTTTAGAAGTGATGAGTAAATACCCGGAAGGGACACGCATTGCTTTATACGCTCCATTTTTCTTGCCGGAAGGCAGATCAGTTAAAGAACAATTAGATATTTATCTTAAACAAGGATTTAACCGTATCGAAATTGATAGTGAAATCATATTAATTGAAGATTTTCTTCGCGATGACAATATTGTAGAAAAAGAGAATCTAAAAATCCTTTTACTTATAGATAGATTAAGCTGCTCTACTGATAAAGATAGCATATCGAGATTGACCGACTCTGTAGAAACTGCATTCTTTGAGGGACATGGTTCTTGCATTATTAGAATATACAACAAGGAGAGCATTGAGGATCTTCAGTTTTCCAAAAAATTCGAAGAAGACGGTATTACTTTTCAAGAGCCAAATGACCTGATGTTTAGCTTCAACAGTCCTGTTGGAGCATGTCCGGAATGTGAAGGATTTGGCAAAGTGGTTGGTATAGATGAGGATCTGGTCATTCCGAATAAGGGACTTAGTCTTTATGAAGGTGCTGTAGTTTGCTGGAAGGGAGACAAAATGGGAGAATGGAAAAATTATTTCATATCCAAGGCCCACTTGTTCGGATTTCCGATTCATCGGCCCTACAATCAACTTACTGACGGGCAAAGAGATCTTCTATGGAATGGTAATGGACAAGTTGAAGGCATCTGGGATTTTTTCAGAATGCTTGAAGAAAATCAATATAAAATTCAATATAGGGTCATGCTTGCTCGATACAGGGGAAAAACTACCTGTCCTTCTTGTCATGGAAGCAGACTTAAACCTGAAGCTCTTTATGTCCGAATAGGTGGACATACTATTTTAGAGCTGGTTCGTAAACCAATAAATGAGTTATACGATTTTTTTCAACAAATAGAACTTGAACCGCATGAGCAAATAATTGCGAAACGATTGATGGTTGAAATTAATAATCGTCTGAAATTCCTAATTGATGTAGGCTTATCTTATTTAACATTGGATCGATTGTCCGCTACTTTATCAGGTGGAGAAAGTCAGCGTATTAATCTTGCGACCTCTCTAGGAAGCAGCTTAGTGGGATCTTTATATATTCTTGACGAACCTAGTATCGGATTACACTCCCGGGACACAAATCTTTTAATCGGAGTATTAAAGCAATTAAAAGAACTTGGGAATACAGTAGTGGTCGTAGAGCATGACGAAGAAATTATTCGTGCTGCAGATTATATTATAGATATCGGACCTGATGCTGGTCGTTTAGGTGGTGAAGTTGTTTATCAGGGGGATATTGATCACTTAGAAAAATCTGATCGTGGCTATACAGTTAAGTATTTAACCGGTGAAGAAAAAATTGAAGTTCCGAAAATCAGACGTAAATGGAATAACTATATTGAGATTATTGGTGCGACACATCATAATTTAAAGAATATTGATGTAAAGTTCCCTTTAAATGTCCTTACTGTTATAACAGGTGTAAGCGGCTCTGGCAAATCATCCTTAGTCCGTGATATTTTCTATAAAGCTTTAAGCAGAGAATATGGTGAGTCAAACGAGCAACCGGGATCATATTCTGTTCTGAAAGGAGATTTAAAACTTGCCAAGAAAATCGAATTTGTAGATCAAAACCCAATCGGAAAATCTTCACGCTCTAATCCTTGTACTTATTTGAAAGCGTATGATGAAATCCGGAAATTAATGTCCGAACAGCCTCTATCTAAACAAATGGGATTTACTCCTGCATATTTTTCATTCAATACTGATGGTGGACGTTGTGAAGAATGTAAAGGTGAGGGAACTGTAACAGTAGAAATGCAATTCATGGCAGATCTGGTTTTGGAATGCGAAAGCTGCCACGGTAAACGTTTTAAAGAAGAAGTATTAGATGTTGAATATCGCGGAAAGAATATTCATGACATATTAGATATGACGGTGGATGAAGCTATTTCCTTTTTTGGAGAGAAAGCTGGCACTGCTGAGAAGCGCATTATTAAGAAATTATTACCGCTTCAACAAGTCGGGCTCGGATATATCAAACTTGGACAATCCTCTTCAACATTATCCGGGGGAGAGAGTCAGCGTGTGAAATTAGCCTTCTTTCTGAGTGGTGAGAAAAGCGAAAACTCTATTTTTGTTTTCGACGAACCAACTACAGGGTTGCATTTCCATGACATTAAAACCCTGCTTAAAGCTTTCGATGCATTAATCGCCAAAGGTCACACAGTTGTCATTATTGAACATAATATGGATGTAATTAAATGCGCTGACCACTTAATAGATATTGGCCCTGAAGGTGGAGACAAAGGAGGATATGTTGTTGGCACGGGAACACCCGAAGCAATATCTCAGCTGACAAATTCTTATACAGGCCTATACCTCAAAGAAAAATTATAGACTAACGAAGTAAAAGCAGTATGTTTGAAATATTTTCGAACATGCTGCTTTTTTGTTTGTTTTATAGTAAATCAACTTTATAATAATCGATAGCTATGAATACAAATAATATTACATTCGACCTAAACAAAAAGCGAGAAATCAAGTTTACTGTTAAAGATAATAAGGAACTGATTGAAGTTGTGATTGAAAAGGATGCGGAAGACGAAAATGCCAAATCAGAATATATAGAAGATCATCTTACTTATGGAATACGGGAAACAAAAATAACCGTTTATCCTGCTGATGAGTCAAAAAACAAACATGTCGCAATACTGATAATCCCGGGTGGCGGATTTAGTAAAGAATCTTTATATTATGAAGGTGAACTAGTAGCAAAATGGTTGGCTACAGAAGGTATCACAGGAATTGTTTATAAATACCGGCTTCCAAAAGGTCGGAACATGTTACCTTTATCAGATCTTCAACTCACAATGGAATTTATTCGTAAACATGCTAATGAGCTTTCAATTAAAGATGATACTTTAGGTGTTTGGGGATTTTCTTGTGGGGGACATACTGCTGCTTCTTTGGCTACACACTTTACCACTGCCAGCAAACCGGATTTTGAAATTTTATTTTATCCTGTTATCTCAATGGAATCTGCTTTTACCCATTTGGATACCCGCAAAAATTTGATGGGAGACATACCGACCGAAGATGATATACGTTTTCTATCATGTGATGAGCAGGTAAAAAAAGATACTCCTCCTACATTACTTATTTTGAGTGATGATGATTCAAGGGTATCTCCTCTGAACTCAATTCGTTATTATATGGCATTGAAGAAAAAAGAGATTTCTGCATCCATGCATATTTTTTCTTCAGGAAGTCATGGTTGGGGTTTCAAAACAGAATTCCAATATCACGATATCATGAAAGAAATTGTTCTTAAATGGGTAGAGCAGGAAATAATAGAATAATATTCCTCATAGTAAAAACAGG
>DKPO01000033.1:118798-149193 GCA_002471225.1 Porphyromonadaceae bacterium UBA7332 | reverse complement strand
CCTGTTTTTACTATGAGGAATATGCTAACTTAACAGATCCTTCATTCTTTATACTTTTTCTGTGATTCCTTCAAAAACAGTTTCTCCTCTGCCTGTCATAAAGACATGATTTGACTCCTGATCCCATTCAATAAATAAATCTCCACCTAATTGATGTACAATTACACTGGATTCAGAATAACCATTTAGTACAGAAGCAACAACAGAGGCACATGCTCCTGTCCCCGAAGCCAAAGTCTCACCTGCACCCCTCTCCCATATGACAACATTTATTTCTTTTTCAGAAAGGACCTCCACGAACTGAACATTCGTTCTATTTGGAAATAATTCATGATGCTCCAACAAAGGGCCTATTTTTCTTAAATCAAGATTAAAAACATCCTTCGTAAAAATAACAATATGAGGATTACCCATAGACAAAGCCGTAACAGTCCAGGTTTGCCCATTTGCTTTAATCGGTTTAGAGATCATAGTCTGCTCTGAATAATTTACAGGAATATTTTTACATTCCAATATCGGTTCTCCCATATCAACCCTCACGTCACTAACCTCTCCTTTCTCTAAAAATAACTCCATAGATTTATCTCCGGCTAATGTTTCAAGAGTTAAGGTCAGATTATTAGTTAAACCTTTATCATAAACATATTTTGCAACGCAAATAGAAGCATTACCACACATCTCAGACTCACTTCCATCCGAATTAAACATGCGCATACGAAAATCACAGGTTTCTGACGGCATAATAATCACCAGACCATCAGAACCAACTCCATAGTGTCTATTACTTAGTAATCTGGCAGCTTCACTATAATCTGCGATTTGCTCCGTAAGACTATTTATATAAACATAGTCATTTCCGACACCTTGCATTTTTGTGAAATGTATCATTTTTCAAAGTATTTAATAATTAACGATAAGATTTTGCATGGAAGATTATTAATCACCATTGCTTTCTTACAAAATCACACCTGGACAAATTTAAAAAAAAAGAAAACAAGGCCTCATTACTTCATAAATATCTTCATTAAAATCTCATTTTCCTATTATAATTTTTTCTATTATCCGAATACAATTGCATACAGACAAATTGTTTTATTATTTTTATTTTGCATAAATGTAATTATTACATATCTTTGCAGCATCACAGAACTGTAATTATATGATAGAATCAGAGAAGAAATTCATTAAGTCATTCATTTGCTCTACAATTGCTGTAATAATAGGGTTCTTTATAGAATTAGTAATTGGGCAGTCTACGCAAATATGGAAATATCCTTTAAATATTATGCTCATTGCATCTTTGATATTTCTAATTGGATTTACCCACATCTATTACAAAAAGAGTAAAATTTATCGTTTCACAACACACATTTACTCAACTTTAGGTATTCTGAGTGTTACTTTAATCCTGCTATTAGCTTTGGGATTCATTCCACAGGAGATATCTTCCGATTCAAAGGGTTTATCGAATCTCAGTTATTTGTATCACAATATAACGACATCAATTCCTTTTTCGATATGTCTCTTCACTCTCTTGTATATACTTGGATTGATTATTCTGAAAAAAAAAACCCAAAAAACAATTCGCTATATTTCATTCCAATTAAATCACATCAGCCTGTGGATTGCTATTGCAGTGGGAATGTTCGGAGCTCCTGACAAAGCAGAATATAAAATAGTAGTGGAGCCGGAGCAAATTGCCCAGCATGGATATACAAATACAGGCATTTATCAGAAGGTGCCGGTTTCTCTTATGCTAAATAGTTTTACCATAGAAAGATATCCGGATATTCTTGCTATTCTACACAAAGAAAATGAGACAATCACTGAAACGGATACAATTGAGATAAAGTCACTTTCAACGGATTATCAGATTGGTGGCAAATATATCTCTGTTTTAGAACAAGGTAATAACTATATCAAACTAACATCTACGAATAAAGAGGATACTCTTTTATTGAGTCAAAATAAACCTTTTGCTCCATGGGACGAAACTGAAGTTATAGCATGGCAACAAGGTAAACCGCGGCATTATAAAGCGCAAATTACTTTAGAATATAAAAAAGAAATACTTCAAAAAGATATCGAGATTAATAAGCCGGTAATTATTGACAATTATTATATATATCTGGAAAGTTATGAATTCAAACATAACAATAAACTCCCGATAATAATCCTCAGATTAGTAAAGGATCCATGGTATAAGATCATGCACTTAGCATTATGGGGTATTTTAATTGGAGCGGGACTTCTAATTTTTGTAGGACCGGTATATAAAACTAACAACATAAAAATTGATCAGAATGATTAACTGGGATTCATTTATATATTTCTCTATCCTAACTATATTATTACTCTCAATCGCATCATTAAATCTTTTAAGAGGAAGGAATCTAAAATATGTATTAGCACCTTCTTTATCTGCGATTGCCGTGTATATATTATTTATCATGGGGCTATGGAGTTTCTTAGGCAGACCTCCTATGCGAACTATGGGGGAGACACGTCTATTGTATTCTTTTTTTCTTATGCTAATTGGCTTGATTACTTGGTACAGAAGCAAGTACAAAATAATCTTATTATTTAGTTTTTTGCTTAGTTCGGTCTTCATGGTTATCAATTTACTTAAGCCTGAAATACATGAAAAAGAATTAATGCCAGCCTTAAATAGCCCTTGGTTTGTCCCGCATGTATCTGTATACATGATTGCATATGCATGTATTGGTTGTGCCTTTATTCTTTCTCTTATACGTCTTTGCAGAAAAAATAAAACAAATAATTCAGAGCTCTTATATCATTGCGACAAACTTTTTTATGATGGCATTGGCCTGCTTACAATCGGAATGATGATGGGCGCTCTTTGGGCTAAAGACGCATGGGGAGATTACTGGAGTTGGGATCCAAAGGAAGTATGGGCCGCCATCACCTGGATTATGGGAATCATGTATATACATTATAGATTAAATCACACAAAAGAATCTTTTGTTGTTGATATTTTCATAATAACTTGCTTCCTGTTTTTCCAAATCTGCTGGTATGGCATCAATTATTTGCCTACTGCAGCAAATAGTGTACATACATATATGAATTAAATATATTTTAAAATCCAGAAACAATTAACAAATGAAAAAGATTCTCTTATCGGTCGGCGCATTATTAGTGATCGGCTCAATGGTATTCGCTTATCAAAGATATACCAACGCAAAAGAATTGGATCGTTTTACTTCAAATGAGCAAATCAAGCACATTCTGACAAGTAATCGCTGCTTAGACTGCCACTCTCAGTCACCGGAATTACCATTTTATGCTTCATTCCCTATCGCAGAAGGAATTATACAGGAAGATATCCAAAAAGGATACAAGTATATCGATATTGAAAGTATAATCGAAGCGATAGATAATGGTAATACGCCATCTGAAGTTGATTTGGCTAAAATAGAACAAAGTATCATCAATCAATCTATGCCTCCTGCAAAATTTACAGCTCTCCATTGGCATAGTTCTCTTGATGAAAAAGAGCGCGAAATTATGCTCAATTGGATCAAAGAAAATCGTTCAAAAATATATTCAAATGGATTAAGCTCTTCAACATTTGCTAATGAAGCCGTCCAACCTCTTATAGACTCTTTAGCTGTAAATCCTGCAAAAGTGGCATTAGGAGAAAAACTTTATCATGATACCCGTTTATCTAAGGATAATAATCTATCGTGTGCAACATGTCATAGCCTGGATTCTGCAGGTGTAGATCGTCTTCAGTTTTCTAAAGGTATTTATGATCAGATTGGAGGTATCAATGCTCCTACTGTATTCAATGCAGCGCTACATATCGCTCAATTCTGGGATGGACGTGCAGCTGATTTACAAGCACAGGCAGGAGGCCCTCCATTTGATATGCTTGAAATGGGCTCTGAATCATGGGATGAAATTATTGCTAAATTAGCTAAAGATCCTGAATTGACTGCGGAATTTTTATCTATTTATCCTGATGGCTATTCCGGGAATAATATTACAGATGCTATTGCTGAATTTGAGAAAACTCTACTAACACCTAATTCACGTTTTGATTTATATCTGAAGGGAGATGCAACTGCTTTAAATCAGGAAGAAATTGAAGGTTATGAATTATTTAAAGCTAATAATTGTGCAACATGTCATGTGGGTCAGGCAATAGGTGGTCAATCTTATGAATACATGGGTATTGTTGCAGATTATTTTGCCGAGCGCGAAATGAAAGCCGATAGAGATATTATTAAGACTAAAGATCAGGGACATTTTAACGCAACTAATGACACAAAAGACCTTCAGCGCTTTAAAACACCAAGTTTACGAAATGTCGCTTTAACAGCTCCTTATTTACATGACGGTACTGCTGAAACTTTAGAAGATGCAACACGTATCATGTTAAAGTATCAGGTGGGTAAAAGTCTTTCTGACGAAGATATTAATAAAATTGTTCTTTTCATGAATACGCTTAACGGGCAATATAAAGGCTCAACACTTAAATAAACATCCTTATTAGTTAAGTATAAAAGACTCCTCATAGATTTCAATCTTCAGGAGTCTTTTTTTATATACTCATACTCAACACATAAAAAATATACTTTATATCAGATTTGTATTTCCTTTTCACCCATATCTTAATATGAATCTGACTAAAATAACATCTTAACCCATATAATATTATGACATAAGATCTTTATGTTTAAAAACACATTAGAACACACTAATTCACAAATATATCTATACATAAAATCCCGATCTAAGCTGTACTGATCGGCAAATACAACAGAAATTAAATCCAGCTGCAAATATTTCAGATATGTTAAATATTAAAAATCTAATGAATTTATTTGGATATATCAATATTATATATATATTTGTCGCAGAGATGTGAAATAAATGTATAACCCGCTTAAAAATTAACATTATGGCAATTACAGATTTTAGCGAAAGATTATTGGCTTTGCAAGACAATTTGAAAAGTTTTGCTTATACGCTGACTGCGAATCGTGACGATGCGGAGGATCTTCTTCAGGACACTACCTTGAAAGCTCTTGATAATCAAGAGAAATATTATGACAATGTTAATTTTAAAGGATGGGTATTTACCATTATGCGTAATATCTTTATCAATAATTACAGACGTTTGGTTCGTAATCAGACAATGGTTGATCAAACAGAAGATTTGTATCATTTGAATCTTCCTCAAGAATCCGGATTCGACACACCTGAAGGTTCTTTTTCTGTTAAAGAGATTACAAATGCTATAAATAGCTTCTCCCCTGAATACAGAATACCTTTTTCTATGCATGTTGCCGGTTATAAATATCAGGAAATTGCAGACAAAATGGGATTACCTTTAGGAACTGTAAAAAGCCGGATCTTCTTTGCAAGACAACGCCTACAAGAACACCTAAAAGAGTATGATATAAACAAATAAATGAATTCTGCCGTAATAAATTCAAAAAGAGTCTATCTGACAATATATTGTCAGATAGACTCTTTTTTTGATTAAATATTTAAATCTTACCTATGCTTAATTTATTTGCCGCAATAAAACAAATGATTCGCTCATAATATTTTTCTGAGCAATAGCCTGTTACTCTGCCTCCCTCTTATATCTGCATAACTTCCATCTTCTCAATAACACCAATAAATAATATAGATCAGTAGAAAAATCCCGATTATTCCATAGTCATTCTTATAAAGCTAAATCTAAAAAAGAATAATGGATCAATTGAGAAATCGAAGTAATCAGGAGAATAAAACAACGGTATTTACTGCATAAAAGGAATGTATTTGGTGATTACCAAATACATTCCTTTTTATTTATTGAATTATTCCGCTTAATAATTGATTTGAAACTACCTGTCTGTTTTCTTTTTCTAAATATTCATTATAGGAATGTTGCAAGGCATTATATAAAATATCTGCTTGCAATCTATAGCCTTCCTCTGTAAAATGAATTCGATCTTTTGACATTAGTTTATGCGAGTACCATTGTTTAGCAGAACCATTTCCTCCAGATATATCATACAGATCCCACCATGCAATACCTTGTTCCGTAGCAAAGTCGACAAGAACCTTTCGTACGGTTTTAACTCGCTGATTTGGCTCATATACTAGTTTTTTATTTACCCGTCGCTTTATATAGCATTGAGGAGGGATAGTTATTAATAATTTAGCATCCTTGTTTTCTGATTTCAGTTTAGCAACCGTTACCTCAACCTGCCGTTTAAATTCACTGTAATTGAGATTTTGGGCAAAAGCTTCATTTGTACCTAAAGAGAGAATTATAAGATCAGGGGTAAGAGCTTTTGTTTGCTCAAATACAAGTCCTTTCTGGTAATCTGCATAATGAGCTCCGTTAACACCAATACTATGATATAGAACACCGGGGTTACCATTCTTCAATAAGAATCCGTAGAATTTATTATTAACGTCATTTACCATTGCAGTAGCCTTAAGAGATATTGAATCAGTCAGCGTATTAAGTTTTAACTTATAGGCATAAGGACCTTTCTCCTCAACCACATATTGATTAAACCTACTTGAATCAGGATGCAAAATAGGCGTATCTGGATCCGAAAAGACAGTTATCTGATCAAACGCATATTCTTTTCCTTTCGTTTCAGATAAAGAGATAGTAAAGTCCACGCGTGAAGAAGAAGACTCTATAACTATACCACCTATACCACTCGTATTCGAAGCATTCCGTTGATTAAGTCTGCTTCCTTGCCAAGAGATTGATGAAGTTATTTTATAATCTAATGGCTCATTTGTTTTAGCTAAACGGAGAGGAACAATCAAACCTCTGCCAGCATTGCCAAAATCATTTTGTAGTAATCGCATCATACGACCACTCAGGTAACCTGCCTGAATATGAGAATCCCCAATATGAACTATAGAGACTATAGTATCTTTATCTCTTCTAAGATCAGTCATTCTATCATAAAAAGCATATAATGTCTTAGTTGAATCATGAATTATATTCTTTTTTTCATCAATAAAATTATACCGATAGACAGATGAATCTATACTCAATAGTTCTATACTATCCATATCTATGCCTGCTACCAAATCTGTATCAGAATTTTCGGATTTGAGTAAAAAGCCTGAAAGCAAAGGCAACACCAATAGTAATATTAATATTTTCAATTTATTCATAAGCAACTTCATTGTCTATATTAAAAAGAGCATCATATTTTTCTTTTTCCAGCAACATCGCTTTAATAAAAGAGGATGCTATATATCGACCTCCGGCATGACTTATATGAGTATAATCTTTACTACCCCAGTTCTTTGCGACAAAACCAACCATACTATTCTCACCTCCCATTGCTTCAAACATATTCCAGAAAGCAAGACCACACTCCTGAGCTATTTCTTTCTGGGCACGAATCATACCATAAATTCCATCCATTGTAACAAACTCTCCATCAACCTGAGTGGATCGATCCGGAACACTTAACAAAAGAAAACTTGTATTTGGCAATGCCTTTTGAAGGCGTGAGATCACATTTACCATTTGCTTGCGATATCCGGAATAACTAAGAACATCACGCTCTACCGCATTAACACCATATTGCAGAACGACAAGATCATAATTCATTAATTTTTGCAGCTCTCGCGTTTCATTAATATTTACCCGATACATAAGTAATCCGGAATTACCTCTGACAGAGTAATTATCAACGGATACTCCTGATTTATCCTCAAGTACAACGCCTAACATTTCAACGCTATCAGCCTCTGCAACTGTCATTTTCAAACTACTGATAGAGTTATTCACTACAATTTGACCCAGCCCATGCTGGTCCGCCAGATCATATCGCATTGAATCCTTATTATTTATAAATAGATCAATCGCTGCATTTTTAGGGTTCCGGTAAAGAATACGTGCACGAGAAACAGTATCAAGTCTTGCACGACCTTTTATTCCTTCAAATGATGCACGTGCGCCATTCTTCATAGGTTTAAAAGCGACACCGGTCAAAGTGAACGGGTAACTTTTATATTGGCTGTTTATAATTGAAAGTGTTGCCCAATCTTTAAACTCATGCTTAACTGTTGGCGTATAAGCAGCCACGACAGATGCCATAGGTACAAAGCCTATCCCTCTACCACCAAATTGTTTCTGAAGAGCTTCCCGAATATCGCAAACCATAATATCACCTTCAATAAATGAATCGCCTAAGAAAGCTACACGGACAGGTCTGTTTATTTTATGACGGTCGTTTAAAGTCTTAAAAAAATGTTCAAGAGCATTTTGCTCTATGGAGTAATCTTCAAATGCGGTAGTGCTATTTTTAAGGGAATCTATACGAATCAAAGCCAATTTACGAATAGAGTCTTTCTTGATCTCGCGTAAAGAATCCAGACGAGATGCCTGCAGTTTCATTTTGTAAACAGCCTCCAAAGAGTCTCGAACACTTTGCAAACTATCCAGATAAGCCTGTTGATTGTCTGGATGTAATGGTTTGTGTTCAGAAGATGAAATATCAGACAATATATTGATTTTCTTAGATGAAATACCATTAAGCTTTACTTCAGGCAGAAAACTTGCACCCCATAACATTCCTATTACGAGAGCACCTAAAGCAAAAGGCTTGAGTGCCTGATTCTGTTGATTATTCTTTTTGTCCATAAATTATTATTCGTCGGATTGCAAAGATAACTTATTTCTTTAACTCAGAATACCCAGGTCTTAAAATTCTATATATTGCTATGTGTTTACAACTCAAAGAGATCTGCATTTTTCCATATCTATTTGTATATTCTAAATTTTAACATGGATATAAAATATCTAAACCTAATTACTTTTCAAATGATAATATCTATATTTGTTGCCATCAAAATATTGTAAATATTATAAATCAAAACAGCTTGTGCCTTTTTAAAAGCACAATATTAACAAAGGTATATGATATCAAAAGTTGCCGTAACTCTAAGCCTACTCTCTATTACTTCAGCCGGCTTTGTATATGGGAAAAACAACCCGGTACTTATTTCAGAGAAATTTGATGGAGACTCAATCCGAAACGTGTTAATTACTGATGTTATCATCTCAGCTAATAAAGAAAGAGGAAAATTAAGCCAACTTCCTATTTCTGCTTCTGTGATGAAAAGCACTGAAATCAAAAACAGGAATATTACCAATATTAAAGATTTCAGTTTAATGATTCCCAATTTATTTATGCCTGATTACGGCACAAAACTAACATCTCCGATATATATCAGGGGTATTGGCTCAAGAATAAACTCTCCATCAGTAGGTCTATATGTAGACGGAATACCTTATTTTGAGAAATCTACATTTGATTTTGATTTCTCTGATGTTTCTATGATCGAGGTTTTAAGGGGACCTCAGGGTACTCTTTATGGAAGAAACACAATGGGAGGTATAATAAATGTAACTACCCACTCGCCCCTGTCTTATGAAGGTACTCATATTAATCTTTCGACGGGTAATTACGACCGTTTGCAAGGAACGGTGTCTCATTATCAGAAGATCAATGATCACTGGGGCTTTTCAGTAACTGGCAATTACATTCACAACGGAGGATATTTTTATAATGTAACTACAGATTCTAAAGCCGATAAGATGAATTCGGGAGGAGGACGTATTCGGTTACGATATAATAAAGACAGATGGGACGTAAACATTATTTCGAATTACGAATATTCAGATCAGTCAGGTTATCCATATATGCTGGTTGACACGCTAACAAAAAAAACCACTGTAGTAAACTACAACGATCCGAGTTTTTTTCGCAGAGAATTAAGTTCAAATGGTGTTATAGCTAATTTCATTCACGACAAATTCATTTTCACTTCTCGTACAAGTTATCAGTATTTTAAAGGTCATCAAGGAATTGATCAGGACTTCTCTCCTATTAATAAATATTATATCAATCAGCACGAAAAGCAAAACATGGTTTCGCAGGAGTTAGAATTCAAAAATTCTAAAAACGAAGTTATTGATTGGATTGGAGGGATTTTCGGGTTCTATCAGGGAATGGATAAACAAGTAGCCATGCAATATAAACAAGAAGCCAAACCGACTAATATGCTAAGTGATAAATTTTATGATAACCCAACTTATGGTGTTTCATTTTTCACACAAGCAACCGCTCCTAATCTTTTTATCAAAAACTTAGCTTTTACACTGGGTGCACGTTATGATATTGAATATTCAGATATGCATTATAAGTATTATACCGTAACAGAGGCCAAAGGGCGTGTTTTACAAGATGAGTTTAAACATCATCTTAAACATGGGCAATTTTCGCCTAAAGCATCTTTACAATATTCCTTTAAAGGTAATAAGCGCATTTATGCAACTGTAACGAAAGGATATAAAGCGGGAGGATTTAACACTTCATTTGTTACTGATGAAGAGCGGACTTTTAAACCTGAGCATAGCTGGAATTATGAGGTTGGAACAAAGCTTAGTTTTGCTGATGGCAGATTCAACACTGATATTGCTTTATTCTATATTGACTGGTCTGATCAGCAGGTTTATCAACCGTTATCAACCGGCCGTGGCTCTTTACTGAAAAATGCAGGCAAATCTTCCAGTAAAGGGATTGAATGGAGTTCAAACTGGCAAATTGCGCCTGGACTTAATTTACAAACGAGTTATGGTTATACTCATGCCACTTTTAAGGAATACACCGATGGTAAAACTGATTTTAAAGGCAATTACCTACCTTATGTTCCTAAAAACAGTGTAGCTGCAAATATAAATTATGCAATATATCCGAAAAAAGAGTCTCTTTTTTCCCGTATAAACCTTTCTTTACAATATAATGGTATAGGCTCTCTGTATTGGAATGATAAGAACACGATGAAGCAGGACTTTTACAATACAGTATCAGCCAGAGCGGCTTTTAGCATTCAACGCTTTACAACTGCTTTATGGATGAAAAATATTATGGATACGGATTATGCTGCTTTTTATTTTGAAGCATTAGGAAATTCATATATTCAAAAAGCAAGACCACGAACATTTGGTGTCGATCTTACTTATTCTTTTTAAAAAAGGACATCAAATTCCGTCATAAAATCAAACGAAATGGGTAAAATATACGTTTTACCCATTTTTATTATTATTTTCGAACAATAATATAATATAATCGTATTTCATTCATGAAAAAGCACGAAGCGCTTAAACTTTCTACTTTCTTTAGTCTTTATATAGCTCAATCTATTCCGATGAGCTTTCTTAGCACTGTAATTCCGGTATTAATGAGACAACAGGACTTTTCACTTACCGCGATTGGATTACTGCAGCTTATCAAAGTACCCTGGCTAATTAAATTTTTATGGTCACCCTTCATAGATCGTAATACAAACACTTTAGCAAGCTATAAAAGATGGATCATTGGATCAGAGATTTGTTATGCGATTATTATACTTTTTGTCTCATTATTGGATCTGCAAACTGACATTATATTAATTGCTATTTTAATCGTTGCATCATTTATTGCTTCTGCAACGCAGGATATCGCTACGGATGCGTTAGCTGCCAGAAGTGTAAATCACACCAATAAAAGTCTGGTAAATAGTATGCAATCTATGGGCAGTTTTGCAGGTACCATGATAGGCAGTGGAGTTTTATTGTTATTATACAAAAAATTCGGATGGAATGCGATTCTTCCCTCGCTGTCTGTTTTCGTGCTTATTGCTTTAGTTCCTCTTGTTTTTTTAAAGAAGAGTGATATGCCCGAAGAGAAAAGAACAAAGGCCAGTGGCTGGGATTTCGTACATTTCTTTACAAGGAAATGTATCTGGGATCAGGTCGGATTTCTTATTTTGGTTTATTCAGGAATTATAGGAATTCTATCTATGCTTCGTCCTTTAATGGTAGATATGGGATACAGTATTCAGGAAATAGGTTTTATGTCGGGAGTTGTCGGTACATCAATCGGATTCTGCTGTTCTTTCTTAGGAGGACAACTGATTAAACGGATTGGTCGTTATAAAGCACGAATCTTCTTTGCGATGATGGTTACCTTCTCGGCTTTGTATTTTGCCATTATTTCGCAATATACCATAACAACGCTCCAACTTTATATCGGTATCGGACTGATTTGGGGTAGTTATGGAATGTCTACTGTAGGTGTTTACACCACATCAATGGATCGTGTACGTGAAGGTCGTGAAGGTACCGATTTTACAATTCAGACTGTACTTACTCATTTAAGCAGCATGCTTATTGCAATATTTAGTGGTAAATTTGCACAAATGTTCAGTTATCAGGATCTGTTCAAACTAGAGATTGTACTAGCATCTGTGACTTTACTATATGCTATTTTTATTTTCAGAAAAAAAAGTTTAAAATGACAACAGAAATTATTGAGAAATATAATATACCGGTACCTCGATACACGAGCTATCCCCCTGCTAATTTTTTCACAGAATCATTCAATCAGGCTGATTACATTCAGGCTGTAGATGATTCAAATACAAATCAACCTCAACATATAAGTATTTATATACATATCCCTTTTTGCAAACACTTATGCCATTATTGCGGATGTAACTCCTATCCAATGATGAAACAAGAAGTTGTTGACAATTATCTTCTTGCTTTAAAACAGGAGCTAAAGTTTATCCTGAATCGTTTGCATAAAAGTCGCAAAGTATCTCAGATTCACTATGGTGGAGGAAGTCCCTCAGCACTACCGGCGGCAAGACTAAAAGAGTTGAATGACTTTATATTAGCTCGTTTTAACACTATTGAAAATCCCGAAATTGCTATAGAATGTCATCCGGGATATATCACCCGTGAACAATGGATAGAAATAGCAGAGGCTGGATTTAACCGTATAAGTATCGGTATTCAAGACCTGCATCAGGATGTTTTGGATGCTGTTCACCGTAAATCAAGTATCGTTCCTCTGACTGAGATATTTACTATTCTTCGGGAACGTAATATCGCGATTAATCTGGATTTTATATATGGACTTCCTTTACAAACTCCAGAACGTTTTGAGGAGAATATGAAACAAGTACTTGCTTTACAGCCTGATCGGGTAGTAACGTTTTCATATGCTCATGTTCCATGGGTAAATCCGAATATGAAAAAACTTGAAGAAATTGGTCTACCTGAACAAGAGACCAAAAAAACAATCTTCGAAACTATATCAAACATTTTAACGCAAGGTGGTTATGAACCTATTGGGATTGATCATTTCGTAAAAGCGGATGATGAATTGTACTTAGCCTATAAGGACAAAAAATTACATCGAAATTTCCAGGGTTATTGTACCAAACGTACGACAGGTCAGGTATATGCTTTTGGTGTTTCAGCGATATCACAATTAGCCGATGCTTATGCCCAAAATACTAAATCAATTGAAGAATATATTGAACATATGCAATCTGATTTTGATATCGTACGGAAAGGATATAAATTATCAATCGATCAACAAATTGTACGTGACGCAATTATGATGCTCATGTGTAATGAATGTTTAATCTGGAGTGATCTCGCACAAACTTTCAATTTAAGCATAGACGATATCCGCTGTAAACTATTCTATGCTGAGGCTATATTAAACGAAATGGCTGCCGACGGATTGATAACTTTAACTGATGAAGGCATCCACGCTACGGAAGAGGGCCGGATCTTTACTCGTAACATAGCTGCAGCCTTCGATCCGTTATGGAAAGATAATGGAGAGCAGAGATATTCCAAACCTATTTAAGAGTCTGATGAAAAATTTTTATGATATTACTATAATCGGATCCGGATTGACCGGATTAACTACAGCCTTGAATCTGGCAAAAGCAGGAAAATCAGTGGCTATTATTGAAAAAGATGCTTATACAGGAGGACAGATTCAAACTTATACCGAAAATGGATTCACTTATGAGACAGGACCAAACACAGCTGTAATTTCCAATTATGAGGTAATCGATCTATTCAATCAACTACCAACTTGTGAAGTGGAAATTGCAAAAGAGAGTGCCAAGAAGCGTTTAATTTTCAAGAATGGTTCTCTTTATCCATTACCATCGGGACTTGTCAGTGCCATTACCACTCCACTTTTTAGTTTGAAAGATAAAATTAATGTTCTTTTCGAACCGATACGCGACAAAGGAACCAATCCCGACGAAAGTGTTGCAGGAATAGCTGCAAGACGTTTAGGTCAAAGTTTTGTTGATTATGCTGTAGATCCATTTATATCGGGAATATATGCCGGTGATCCCACCAAACTTGTTACACGATATGCGCTACCGAAACTATATAATCTGGAACAAACCTATGGCAGCTTTATTAAAGGAGCTATAGGTAAGGCGCGTTTACCTAAAACAGAGCAGGATAAATTAGTTTCTAAAAAGGTTTTCTCAGCAAAAAACGGACTAAGCCAACTTACAGATGCAATTGTGACAGAACTTAAGACCCGTTATTCAAAGACGGTTACATTTTATTTAAATGCACAAGATGCTACTATCACTCCACTTAATCAAAATCAGTGGGAAACCTCCTTTATTCAGAATGGAGTAAGGACTACTGTAGAATCTGAATTTATTATTCCGACAACGGGAGGATACACTTATATCTCTTTAATGCCCTTTATCAGTAAAGAACGATTAAAACCAATTTCAGATTTGATTTATGCAGGAGTAATTCAAGTCAGTGTCGGTATTCGTAACGGAGCAACTTATTCTGTAAATGCTTTCGGGTCATTAATGCCGGGAAAAGAAAAAAGAAATGTATTAGGAATTCTTTATCCTTCCGATTGTTTCGAAAACCGAGCGGGAGTAGATGATTTATTACTGTCCGTATTTATGGGTGGAACTAAGAATCCTCTGCTTTTTAATAAAAATGATCAGGAAATAGAGAACCTTGTCCGTAAGGAATTGTTTGATATAATGAATATCCCTCAAAGCATACATTTTGATTTATTCAAGATTACGCGTCATGAAAAGGCTATTCCTCAATACCTGGCAGATAGCAAAGAGCGTTTTGAGTTAATCGGCCAGCTGGAAGCGGAGTATCCCGGATTAATTATCGGAGGAAATATTCATCAGGGTATTGGTATGCCTGACAGAATTAAACAGGCTTACCTTATCAGTAAAAGGATTATTGCATCGAAAGAAGTATGATACACGTAAAACCCAAATTCTTATATCTTTTAGCCTGTGTGTTTTGGCTAATTGCAGGAATTAATGTAATACGAATCGGTATAGATGTCTTGCATGATCCTGAATCCAGGCTGTTTATTTTTTTGACATTGACGCTTATCGTTTTTATTTTTTTCTTCCGATTCATTTTTGCACGGACTATAAGAAATAATATCGAACGAATCAGCTCATTAGATGACGATATTATTCCTTTCTGGAGATTTATGGATCTGAAAGGTTATATAATAATGATTTTCATGATCACATTAGGAGTAAGTATCCGTCATTTTAATTTGCTTCCCGACTTCTTTATTTCATTTTTCTATATTGGATTAGGAGGAGCTCTTACATTGACAGCCTTTAAATATTTACCCCATTATTTTAAAAAATCATGAAAGGTGTTTTACTTGTCAATATCGGAACTCCGGATACTCCTGAACCAAAGAATGTCGCTAAATACTTAAGACAGTTTCTTATGGACGAAGAGGTTATGAATATTCCATATCTACTAAGATGGTTTCTCGTTAACGGGATAATTGTACCTTTCAGAAGGCATCATTCTGCAAGACTTTACAAATCGATTTGGATGGATGGAGATTCTCCACTCAGATTACATTTAGCTGAATTGACCCATTTAGTCAAATCATTTACACTAGATAAGAAGATTATAGTCAGATACGGAATGAGATATGGAAATCCTTCGTTAAGTGAACGTATTGATAAAATGCACCAAAAAGGAGTTAAAGATTTACTTGTTATTTTGTTATATCCTCAGCAAACAGGATCAACCGTTTTATCATCATTCAAATATGTAGAAGATACTATCCAAAATAAGCATTATGATATAAATTCTTCTTATATTTATGCTTTCTATCAGGATGAGCTATATCAGGAATGTATTCTGAAATCTGTAAAGGAAAGTCTCTTTGATAGCGAAAAGCACTCAAGGTTATTATTTACGTACCACGGAGTCCCTATCTCTCACTTGCCTTGTCCCAAACAAGTCGCCAATCGATGTAATGATAATTGGTATGGCTGTATCTGGAAAGGAGAAAAGTATGAGAATTGTTACAGATACCAATGCTATAAATCAACTGAAGAGTTAGCTGAAAAATTAGATTTACAGGCTAACAACTATGAAACAGTTTTCCAATCTCGTTTAGGTAAAGGAACCTGGCTCAAGCCTTATTTTAGCGAACGGCTACAAGAATTACCTGCAGAAAATGTAAAAGATATAGCTGTTATTGCTCCTTCTTTTACGCAAGACTGTTTGGAAACTCTGCATGAGATTAAGACCGAAGGCCAAGCTATTTTCCGACAAGCAGGTGGTAAAGAATATGTTTATATTCCATGCCTCAATGATAACGAAGATTGGGCTTTTGTAATTTCACAATGGATTAATTGTTGGTCATATAATAGTAAATATTAGAAAAGAAGAATATCTTTGTAACAAAAGATAAAACTATTGATTTAACAAAAGTGTTAAAGATAAAAATCATTACGCAGAATTATTCTTTGGAACAGATTTTGTTGGCCTTTGAATAATAATTAAAACATAACTGATGAAAGAAAATCAAGAATTGATAAACAAGATAATCGAAGCGATACAAGATAAAAAAGGCTATGATATCACGACGATTGATTTATCTGAGATTCCGTCAGCACCTTACAGACATTTTGTCATCTGTCAGGGAGACTCTACTACGCAAGTCAGAGCGATTGCTGAAAATATAAGGAATCACACCAGAGAAGAATTAAATGAAAAACCGTATGCAACTGATGGATTTACTCATTCACAATGGATTGTTCTTGATTATGGTCAAGTTTTAGTTCATATATTTGTACCCGATTTCAGATCTTTCTATCAAATAGAAAGTCTATGGGAAGATGCATTGCGGGAAGATATTCCAAATTTAGATTAATTGTAACCTTAGTAATTATTTATTGACTAGTAAAATATGGCGCCTAATAACAGAAAAATGCCGCAAATTAAGTTTAATATATATTGGCTTTATACGGTAATTGCTTTAACTCTGCTTGGTCTTTATTTCTTTAATGATGGAAGTACTGCCAAGGAAGTAAATTGGACTCAGTTCGAAAATTATGTAGAAGATGGATCTATTGATAAAATAACCGTTTTTCGCGACAAAAAGGTTTTAGAAGCATCCGTCAAGGATTCTTCAATTAAAACAGTATTCGGTAAAGAACCGGACAAAGTCGGAGCTGATCCTAAAATTATGGTTAATATTCCTTCTGTTGATGCATTTGCTGATGCAGAAAAAGAATGGAGAGCAAAATATAATTTTAATGTTCCTGTAAAATATGATGATAATGGTGATATTATGACTGGTATCCTTTGGAATATCGCACCATTCATCCTTTTTGCTTTAGTATGGTTCTTCTTAATGAGACGTGTTTCCGGTGGCGGAGGCGGTGGAGGCAATGTCTTCAGCGTTGGTAAAGCAAAAGCACAGGTTTTTGATAAAGATACTCCGGGTACTCGTGTAACTTTCAAAGATGTTGCAGGATTAAGTGAGGCTAAAGAGGAAATCGAAGAAATTGTTTCATTTCTAAAAAATCCGGGTAAATACACTGAACTTGGAGGTAAAATTCCAAAAGGAGCTCTACTTGTAGGCCCTCCGGGTACTGGTAAAACATTGCTTGCTAAAGCTGTTGCCGGAGAAGCAAATGTTCCTTTCTTCTCAATCTCAGGTTCAGACTTTGTTGAAATGTTTGTTGGTGTCGGAGCTTCTCGTGTAAGAGATTTATTCAGACAAGCAAAAGAGAAATCTCCATGTATCATCTTTATTGATGAGATTGACGCTGTAGGACGCGCTCGTGGTAAAAACCCAAACATGGGCGGAAATGACGAACGAGAAAATACACTGAATCAGTTATTAACTGAAATGGACGGCTTCGGCTCAAATAGCGGTGTTATTATTCTTGCAGCTACTAACCGCGTAGATATCTTAGATAAAGCTCTATTACGTGCAGGTCGTTTTGATAGACAAATCACAGTCGATTTACCTGAGTTGAACGATCGTAAAGAAATTTTCGGTGTTCACCTTCGCCCATTAAAAATTGACGACAGTGTAGATGTTGATTTCTTAGCAAGACAAACTCCGGGATTCTCTGGTGCTGATATTGCTAATGTTTGTAATGAAGCTGCTTTGATTGCTGCCAGAAGAGGTAAAAACTTTGTAACAAAACAAGATTTTATGGATGCTGTCGATCGTATTATCGGTGGACTTGAACGCAAATCAAAAATAGCAACCGTAAAAGAGAAAAAAGCAATTGCTATTCATGAAGCCGGGCATGCTACATTAAGCTGGTTCCTTGAATATGCTAATCCATTAATCAAAGTTACTATTGTCCCTCGTGGTAAAGCTTTGGGTGCAGCCTGGTATATTCCGGAAGAAAGACAAATTGAAACAAAAGAGGAAATGCTTGATCAAATGTGTGCTACATTAGGTGGTAGAGCTGCTGAAGAAGTATTCTTAGGTCATATTTCGGGTGGAGCTGGAAATGACCTTGAAAGAGTCACTAAACAAGCTATCATGATGGTATCTTATTTAGGTATGAGTGATAAACTTCCAAATATCTCTTATTATGACTCAAGTTCTTCCGAATATGGATTCACGAAACCATATAGTGATGAGACTGCACGTATAATTGACAGTGAAGTAGCTGCTATGATTAAAGAGCAATATGAAAGAGCTAAAGCTTTATTGATTCAATATAAAGACGGACACGAAAAACTAACTCAAAAACTGATAGAAAAAGAAGTTATCTATAAGGATGATTTAGAGGAGATTTTCGGACCTCGTGCTTATATATCACGTACTGATGAAATCATAAGTTTGTCGCAGACTTTGGAAAGTAATAATCCGGTTACACCTGATATGAAACCAACTGAAGATCCTGAGGATAAAGATTTTTCTGAAATGACTGTATTTGAAACAGACAAGATAGCAGATCTACCTCCTATCGATAAAGATCATGATGAATCAAAACAAGATTCAGATAAAGAACATAAATAAATAGAAAAGGATATGGCTGAAATCAGTCATATCCTTTTTTTATTTACACATCTTTAGGACTCAGATTAGTATCTGTAATGTTGTATTTCTATTCTACTATACCAGTCTTAATCGTTATGGAATTAGTTTAACACTGGAAATATTTTTAAAAACAGATTTATCATCCAGACTCCACACGATCTTATTATCAGGCGTAACTTCTATCAGCGTAGGTTCAGATTGATGAGAAGAGTGACCCGACCAGTTTGTAATAAATAAATTATTCTTCCATGGTGCTATTTCTGCTACAAATAACAACTTTACATTCTCATATTCGTCTTGACTTATCTGTTTGAGTAGCTTCCCTTTTCTGTCAAATATTTGATAGCAGTGTCCATCTCCACAAGATACCAGAATTTGCTTTTTACCTAACATCTTAGCTGAAAACACATTTCCTACTGCTTGTATTGTATTGATTAAATTACCTTTCTGATCAATTTCAAGTATTTTTCCGCTTTCCATAAGTGGAACCAGGTAGGTTTTTTCGGGTGTTTTTTCTATTATTCTTAATTGTCCATGCTTATCTGCAATACCGGTATTATACGTTATTTCTGAACGTTTATTCCCTTTTTTGTCCAGCTCAACGATCCGCAGTGGACTACCTGCTATACCAATTAGAAAACCTCCATCAGGAAGTTGTTTTGCAGTCTGTAGTTCCTCCGTTTCAGGATTCACCTTAAAATCCCAAATAGTATTTTTATCTTTATCTATAAGTTTCGCACCTGATCTGTATGCATATAAGACTTTTCCATCTTTAGTATAATCAACGCAATTACATTCTTCGCCCGGATTAATAGGATGTTCCCATTCAATTGTTTTTGTCTCCTTATCAATAATTACTATTTTATTCCAACCTGAGCCTCCAAGCAACATCTTCTTTTGTCCCGTAACTGCTGTAGCACATGATAATAACAAGGTTATCAATACTAAATTCTTTGATTTCTTCATTGTATTTGTTTGCATTATAAATTCGATGCAAAATTAATATATTATATCTGAATATTTATATACAACCTGCAATAACAACCAGAATAAAACAACGAAGGCCCTGATCTTTTGTGATCCAGGACCCTCGCATACAGAATATAGATACCAAACTTACATAATATACTATTCGATAATATTTATATTCTTCTTTATAGAATCAATATTCTATAAAGAATACATATCTTGATAGTACCGTCTTACTTTAGGCCATTCATAAAAAGGGAAATTATCTGTAGGAATCGGGAATTCAACTTCCTTTTCATTCAGAAGCATCTTTATTAAAACGTTCCCCTTCTTATTCTGATAAAACACCCATATTATATTTGCAGCCATAGGTGAAACAATATAATCTTTCCATACTTCAGCAATATCGGATGTAACAGATGTAGCCTCCGAAGCCTCAGGTATTTTCAATAATGCAGCAAATGGTATTATTGTTTCAGCATGAGCAAACCTGAAAAATCCTCCGTAATTTTTAGTCTTCAGATTTTCCTCTGATGTATCAATGAATTGTTTTAGCAAAGGAATACTGATGTTCTGTTGTATCCCTCCTGCTATTGGAGATGGTCCCTTTTCTAGATACTGCCGGGCATTTTGTACCAGCCAAAAATGATATATTTCGTCAGAAGCTAACTTTGGTCTTTCAGAATATGGCAATGATATATTCGGTGCAATTGCCCATACATTAAACAACGCAAGATCAAAGCTTTGCTGAATATGAACATTTACTTCTTTTGCATCCTTTACATACCTATTCAAAAGATTTATCTTTTCCAGTTGTTCAGATTCATAAAGCTTATATTCAGAAATCCAGTTGCCGCTTTTTTTATATTTATCGTAACTCTGATTATAAACAAAGAAGTTTAAGATATTATTTTGTCTTACCATTTTAGTCTCATCAATCACAGGCTGAAAAGGCAATACTTCCGACAAACCCTTGAAAAAAGATTCATAACTTTCTACACATCTTTTTTGAGGATCTATCCAACACCTTACTTTTCTAAATAGGTCTTGTCCGTAAGCAGCCTTGAATCTCTGTGCAATTCCTCTTTGTTCTTCTGCTCCTATAGAACTCAAACCTCCCCAATTATTTTGGCAGCGATCTATTATATGATTGATATTAATTAGTAATTTTTCTCCATCTGCATTAAGGTTATCAAAACTCTTCTGTTTGTTCAATTCCTCTTGTATGAGTTTAAGAGATTCCTCGCTAACCGGATATCGCGAACCATGCCGGCCTACATGATTAATAAACACAGGTTCATATCCTAACGGAGGCATCGTGACTTCCTTTTCCGGGATGGGATATAATTTATATGTTCCGCACATATCCTCCATTATTGCATTTGCCTGAGAATACACAAACAATACATTGATGTATAGTGCGACCGTGAGACAACAGATTCCTTTTCGCATACTTTATTATTTTCATCCATCGTTAATATATAATTTATAACAATAATCAGAAACCTATGTTTATCTAACATTCATACATTAACAGTTGGCTAAACCAGCAAATACGATATCCTGCACATACAAAACTCACATTAATAAAAAAATGAGAATATACTATTCATATATATTCTCATTTCATACTGTATCTATCTTATTAATAGGTCAGCGCCTCTTTATGGTAGGTCTTTAACGCTTTAAGATCCGGATTCAGATAGGGTTTTGCAAATTTTGTATCCTTAAAGAATTTATCCTGTTCGTCTTTTGTCAACTGCTGATTTTTATCAGCCTCATATTGCTTAACCTGGATTGTTTCTCCTGAATTATTTATAAGCTCAACTTCCATCACATCTCCCATCTGCTTTATTCTTAAAGAATAATCTGATTCCATTTCAAAAGTTACCGGTGGGAATGGAACCAAATGAAAAGTAACAGAAGCCATCTCACCGGTCAATGTATAAGTATATTCTGATTTAGAACCTTTCCTTATAAACTTACCTTGAAGAACACCTTTACCTATTCGTTCTTTAAAATCCAGTTCATTAAGTTTTGATGGAATTTTTGGCTGTAACAAAATTTTACCATGGAACATATCAGGTCTTACTCCTAAAAAGTACTGGTACCATACCCGAAGCTGTTCGGCATTACTCCATGCCTGAAGAAAAGTACCTGACCTTTTTGCCCATCCTTGTCCCTCTCTCGGTAATGCATCCGCATTCTCTGCTAACGATCCGATTGCTCCTTCATTCAAGGCTTGATTATTCATATTCTTAAATAATTCATATGCAATATCCTGCTGATTGAACTCAATCATACGCTGCATTGCCATGCCATTATTCCATAACCAGACTGTACCATTATGATAGGCATCATCTTTATGATAATAGTGCCAGTTTTCATGATATGGATGAAATGCTGAATCATTCTGACTCAAAGAAGCCACACCCCATGGATAAACAAGTTCTTCCCAAATCTTTTTAGTGATTTTCATTTTTTTATCCTCATCTGAAAGCAGCTCATAGGTATATAACTGATTAGGTCGGAACTGTGAATCAGGTATTCCGTCAACATTTAAATGATCGGCAATATAACCCTTAATATTCTTACTGTAATTATTCTCAAAACTCTTTTTAAGCTTATGTGCCACATTGGTCCATTCGATAACACGCATATGGTCATTCATCAACTTTGCAAATTCAATACCTGCTATTAACTGACCATACCATAAAGCCTGAATATCATTAGCTCTGTTTCCACGTGGCGAACCTGGAATTCCATTTCGTTTAACGTCCATCCACGTATCTGCATCTGCGTGAGTGAGAAACCCTAATGAATCAGTATAGTTTTTTATAGATGCATCTATACTCGTTACTACTGATGGGTAAATATCCTGTAAAAATGCTACATCTCCCGAATACTTAAGATAATCTTCAATCTGTATCACAAAACGTGGGGTTCCGTCAGTCGTATTGTATAAAATATTCTCCAGATTAGCTCTATTCGGAATTCT
The DNA here is from genome assembly GCA_002471225.1 of Porphyromonadaceae bacterium UBA7332. GTDB lineage: Bacteria > Bacteroidota > Bacteroidia > Bacteroidales > UBA7332 > UBA7332. The sequence goes on along the minus strand of DKPO01000033.1, from coordinate 126,027 downwards.
TCCGTAAGTCGAAGATGTCGAATCCTTATCCTGAAATTTAGAAAAATCTTTTAATATGTCACGTGATGTCTCAAATTGTCCCGTCACAAGAGTTGCTCCCGGCATTGAAATGAACATATCACGTCCCCAATATTCATTAAACCAGGGCAGACCGGCATATATCCCTTTCCCCTGCTGATCAGTAACTAACTGATCTGTCGTGAGAACAATCCATGCCAAAGCTTTATCTAAAGTATCATTATTGCTTTTTAATGGTGTATATTCTGCAATCTGATGATTCATCCGTTCTTTACGCGCCTGGAGCATTATATCAGATGAATTCCGGAATTCATTTATTAAAGAATCGGCCATATTGGTCGACGCTCCATAAGCTATAATAAATCCATCACAGCTTGCCGGTGCAAAAAGTTTGTCTTGATTTACATCACATCCTACAGCTTTAAAAGGTGCCAAAGCAACTATGCCATTCGCTTCTTTAGGTTTTAAATAAAGAATATTATTTTCAAATACAGGATCCTTGACTAACACCTTGCTAATTTCAATACCAACAGAATCTGATTTTATATCTGTCATACTGATATATAACACCTTACGATTATCAACCATATAGAAGTTCTCCGTAAAGTTATCAAACTTACGCATTAGCCGGTTCGGGTATACCTCTGTCAATTCTGCATTTTTCCTCAATTGTGCAATCGTATCTGCATACAATGTATAATCTGAAAGAATACGCTGCTTAGCTATATTCCATCCCGCAAACCACTCCGAAAAATTATCCGTATGTGTTTTTCCATAATAATATGCTGACTGCTTATCTGTATATGAATATTCTCTGTCTGCCGAAGGTTCTACAACAATCCCTAACTCATCTACTGAAGACACATGGTCTGGCATCTCCGCTTTATCAGACGTGCAACTGCCCAATAACATAAAGGCTATTGATGCACAAAGACTTATTCTTGTATAACTCATATAATTATCCTTTGATTAAGAATTTGGTTGCGAATATATTTATATTATTTGTAAGTGAAAGTAATTTACATTATTAATTTACGATATAAAAGGAAACCCTCATATATCACTTAGAAATAAGTATATATGAGGGTCATTATATTTTATCTATACCTACTTAACCGGATCAAAGACACAAGTAAAATGTCGCATAATCGGAGCTTCATGCACAATCTTATATCCATGAACGATCTGTTCGGAACGATCTTTTACATTTTTAAGTGCAGCTGCAACAACATCCATATGATTATTCGTGTAAACACGTCTTGGTATGGCTAATCGTAGTAATTCCAGCTCTGGATATCTGTTCTCACGGCTAACAGGATCTCTGTCTGCTAAAACAGCACCAATTTCAACTCCTCTTACGCCACCTTCAAGATACAACTCTACACAAGCTGTTTGTGCCGGGAACTCCTCTCTCGGAACATTTGGTAACAATTTCAGGGCATCTACGAAAATAGCATGTCCTCCTGCCGGTCTCTGATAACAAACTCCATATTCATCAAGTTTATCACCTAAATACTGCACCTGTCTTATACGTGTTTCCAGATAATCAAACTCTACACCTTCATGTAATCCTACTGCCAAAGCTTCCATATCTCTACCGCTCATACCTCCGTATGTCAGATATCCCTCAAAAACAATCGTATAAACCGATGCCTGATCAAACCAATCTTTCCGACGGGTTGCAATAAAACCTCCCATATTAACGATAGCGTCTTTTTTGCTGGACATTGTCATTGCATCTGCATACGAAAACATTTCTCGTACGATACTTTTCATACTTTTATCCTTATAACCGGCTTCCCGTGTTTTAATGAAATAAGCATTTTCAGCAAATCGTGCTGAATCCATTACAACCGGTTTCCCAAATTTTTGTGCCAACCTATGAACGTCCCGTATGTTTTCCATCGAAACAGGTTGACCTCCCGCCGTATTATTGGTAACTGTAATAAGAATAAACGGTATCTTATCGTTATGCTGATTTAGAGCTTTTTCCAACTTTTCTATAGAGACATTCCCTTTAAAAGGAACCTCTTTCTGAGTATCTTTAGCATCATCTATCGTACAATCCAATGCTACTGCTTTACGAGATTCTATGTGCCCTTTTGTAGTATCGAAATGAGAATTTCCGGGAATAATATCTCCTGGTTTTACCAATACGGAAAACAGCACATTTTCCGCTGCGCGGCCCTGATGAGTAGGTAATAAATACGGAAAACCGGTAATATCCTCTACAGCATGCTTAAGACGATGAAAAGATCTGGCTCCTGCATAACTTTCATCGGCCCGCATCATAGCCGACCATTGCTCCTGGCTCATAGCTCCTGTACCCGAGTCGGTTAACAAATCTATATATACATGATCACTTTTAAGGGCAAATAAATTGTATCCGGCTTCTCGGATCCAAGCTTCTCTATCTTTACGTGTACTCCGATAGACAGGCTCTATCATTTTAATTTTGTATGATTCTGCGTAAGGCAATTCCATAATATTTAAGGCATTAGAAATTAGTACTAGAAAATTAAATTGAGCCGAAATATAACCAAAGTTATTTTAAAACAATAACCTTATAAACAAAAAAGAAAAAAGCTTAACAATCAGTTGAAATACTTTTTTAAAGAAAGATCCTACCTTTGCATTAATATTGTAAGTAAGACAACAACAAATATGACATTTGAACATTTAAAGCTTTCGATTTCCTTACGAAAAGCTATTGAAAAAAAAGGATATAAACTTCCTACTCCAATACAAATAGAAGCTATTCCAGTTGCATTGGAAGGAAAAGATATAATAGCTTGCGCACAAACCGGTACTGGTAAAAGCGCAGCTTTCTGTTTGCCTGTTTTGCATCAGGTAGAAGCTAATAAAAAACAATCCGGACATATTGGTATTCAGGCTCTGATACTAGCTCCCACACGAGAGTTGGTTACACAAATCGATGAATCGATTAACACCTATGGTGAGTTTACAGGAGTTAATCATACTACTTTATTCGGAGGCATTCCCCGCAAAGTACAGATTGACTATTTAAGTCGTGACATTGATGTCTTAACAGCCACACCTGGCCGCCTGCTGGATATGGTCGAACGAGGATATGCAGATCTGAGTAACGTTAAATATTTTGTTCTGGACGAAGCAGACAATATGCTAAATTTGGGATTTATACAAGAGGTACAAAAGGTTATCGACCTCCTCCCTCCTGCAAGACACAACATGCTTTTCTCCGCAACCATACCTTTTGAAGTAAGAGAGTTATGTAATTCTATCCTGAATAATCCGGTGCGTATAGATATTAAAACAAATATCTATGAAAAGGGTCTTATAAATGAATCCTTGTATTTTGTTGAGAAAGAATTAAAAAAGAATCTATTATTCCATTTACTGGAAACACAGCAAATTGATTCTGCTTTTATCTTTTGTCGTACTCGCAAAGGTGCTGAAGAATTATGTGACGCCTTAAAAGAGAAAAACTATGCTGCTGAAGCGATTCATAGTGATCGTACACAGGCTGAGCGAAATCGTGCTATTGAATCATTTAAAAACAGAGAAATACAACTACTTGTTGCTACAGATGTAGCTGCAAGAGGTATAGATGTACAAAAAGTATCTCATGTCTTTAATTTTGAATTACCTCAGGAAACAGATAGCTATACACATAGAATAGGTCGTACCGGACGTGCAGGCGAAATTGGTAAGGCTATTTCTTTATGTACGCCTGACGATCTGCAGAAAATCAAAGACATAGAAAAAAGCCGGAAGCAAAAACTAAAGATTATAGAGGGACATCTCTATTCAAATGTTAAGCTTCTTAAGAAGCTAATGGAAAAAGAAACAGAATTGGAGAAAAAGCGCAAAGAACAAAATCGAAAACGAAGAAACAAGTAGTAAACGCTTTCACTAAATATTATATACACAGAACCAAATTTTAAGTCCTGCAAGGACTATCTTTATAATTAATAATACATATAAATATGTGGGTTATTTTAGCCTTTTTATCAGCAGCATTACTGGGATTCTACGATGTATTTAAGAAAATGGGAGTTAACAAAAATGCTGTGATTCCGGTATTATTTTTAAATACGATTTTCTGTTCTCTTATTTTCCTTCCGCTCATTGTAGCGAGCAGATACTTTCCGGAGTTTATGCAATCTACAATCTTTTATGTACCTCAACAAACATGGGATGTACATATCTATATTGTGATTAAAGCGTTTATTGTTCTTACATCATGGCTATTTGCTTATTACGCCATGAAAAATCTACCAATCACGCTTTCTGCTCCCATTAAAGCCTCTCAGCCGGTACTTACATTGATTGGAGCATTAGTCATTTATGGCGAACGGCTCAACGGACTACAATGGGTCGGTGTTTTGATTGCATTATTTTCATTTTATCTTCTTTCTCTGTCCGGTAAAAAAGAAGGTATTGTTTTCAAAAACAATAAATGGGTCTGGTTTATGGTCGTATCCATCATTGCAGGCTCTATGAGCGGACTATATGACAAGTATCTGATGACACGTTTTGACCGAATGACAGTATTAAGCTATTACTCATTCTATCAGGCGATAATCATGCTTGTTGTAATGCTGACTGTATGGTATCCGCGCAGAAAGGAAAACACCCCTTTTCAATGGCGCAGTTGTATACCATTAATATCTATATTTCTCTGTGCTGCCGATTTTGCATATTTCTATGCATTAAGCTCGGAAGATGCTATGATTTCTATTGTTTCAATGATCAGACGTAGTGGTGTTTTAGTTTCTTTTAGCTTTGGGGCTTTGATATTCCACGAAAAGAATCTCAAGAGTAAAGCTATTGATTTAGTGCTGGTTCTGATTGGGATGTTATTCATTTATTTTGGCTCAAAATAAAAAAGCAATATTCACATAAAAAAAAGAAGAAAAAGATCTGCTATTACAAAAGAATTGACTACATTTGCAGTGTTTTTGTAGAAGGAAACAGCTTTCTACTTAAATCGGAGATTTTTAAAACATTAAAAAGACAATTGATATTTATACTGAATGGCAGTAGTAAACAGAAGACATAATCCAAAAGAGAAAGAACAAGAGAATAGAATTAACGAGCAAATCCGTGGGATTCGTGAAGTTCGTCTTGTTGGCGAAAATATAGAGCCTGGTGTTTATTCTTTTTCAGAAGCACTACGTATGGCTGAAGATGAAGGAGTAGATCTAATCGAAATCTCACCTAACGCTAACCCTCCTGTTTGTAGAATTGCAGATTATCAAAAATTCTTATACCAACAAAAAAAGAGACTTAAAGAACAGAAGCAAAAAGCTTCGAAAATCGTTGTTAAAGAGATCCGTTTCGGACCTCAGACAGATGATCACGATTATAACTTTAAGTTAAAGCATGCGAAAAGCTTCCTTGAAGAAGGATCAAAAGTAAAAGCGTATGTATTCTTCAAAGGACGTTCTATCCTATTTAAAGATCAAGGTGAGGTTTTGTTACTTCGCTTTGCTAACGACTTGGAAGAGTTCGCTAAAGTCGACTCATTACCACAGTTAGAAGGAAAACGTATGATCATTATGCTTTCTCCTAAGAAAAAAGAGGCTAAACCTAAAGTGGTTAAAAAAGAAGAGCCTGCTGAAGGAGAAAAGTAATCAAATTACATTTTGGAATTAAGCATAACGCTATATTCAAATTACTAATTTAAAATTTGTACAAAATGCCTAAGATGAAGACTAATTCCGGTGCCAAAAAAAGGTTTGCCCTTACCGGAACAGGAAAGATCAAAAGAAAACACGCTTTCAAACGTCACATTTTGACTAAGAAAACTACTAAACAAAAAAGAAATTTGACTCAGTCAGGTTTAGTAGCTGCTAGTGACGTTAACAACGTTAAATTCCTTCTTGGAATGAAATAATATTGAATTTCGTATTCATTATTATTAAACAAAAGCGAGTTTAAAAGATTTTTTAACCGAATGTATGCACAAAGAGCACTAAAGATTAGTGACGCTAACATTCACAACATCGTAAAACTATGCCTAGATCGGTAAATCACGTTGCTTCAAGAGCAAGAAGAAAGAAAATTTTAAAACTTACCAGAGGTTACTTTGGTGCAAGAAAAAACGTTTGGACAGTTGCTAAAAATACATGGGAAAAAGGTTTGACTTATGCTTACCGTGACCGTAAAGCTAAAAAACGCAACTTCCGTGCATTGTGGATCCAACGTATCAATGCTGCTGCTCGTTTGAATGGAATGTCATATTCTAAATTAATGGGTGGTCTTCACAAAGCTGGTATCGAAATCAACCGTAAAGTATTGGCTGATTTGGCTGTTAACCATCCTGAAGCATTTGCAGCTATCGTTGCTAAAGCTAAAAACGCTTAATATTTTGTATTAAGATAATGAGAGAGGAGCTCCTATGGAGTTCCTCTTTTTTTGATTCTAATTAATAACAATCAATATATATGCAGATCGCAATTACAATTTCGCTATTAATCATATCCAATATCTTCATGACTTTTGCTTGGTATGGCCACTTAAAAATGAAACAATTCAGCTGGTTCGAATCACTACCTCTTATCGGAGTAATCCTGTTCAGTTGGGCAATTGCCTTATTTGAATACATCTTCCAGGTTCCGGCAAACCGAATCGGATTCAAGGAAAATGGAGGTCCTTTTACTCTGATGCAACTTAAGATTATTCAAGAAGTTATTACATTAACGATATTCGTCATATTCAGCAATCTTTTATTTAAAGGTGAGAGTTTACAATGGAATCACTTTGCAGCCTTTGGTTGCCTGATAGCGGCAGTATATTTTGTATTTATGAAATAAGTAATTTACTGATAGCTTGAGATTAATTATATATTAAATGTATCTACTAATTTCTGTTTTTGTCAGTTCTTGCATGTAAACCGAATGAGTAATACATTTTACCCTATGTAAAACAAAATCGGAATAAGATTTTATCTCTGTAAACTTAAGCCGGTGTATTTATTAATCTGTCAACCAATTCCAGTATAAGGCATAACTACTTTTTGATACGTATGAAAATATATTTTAATACGTATCAAACCAACTTTTCATAGGTATGAAAAATTTCGTTCATAGGTATCAAAAATTCGAATCTTATGGCAAATCAAAAACGAAATATGTATTTCGCTAAATTCATATACGTATTTCGTAATCGCCAAATACGTATTTTGTCGTCACCAGATACGTATTTCATCGATACCAAATACGTAT
>DKPO01000033.1:118322-118612 GCA_002471225.1 Porphyromonadaceae bacterium UBA7332 | reverse complement strand
TCATCGATACCAAATACGTATTTTGTCTGATCATTTTCCTGACTTCAAATGACACATCCAGACATAAACCGAAATTTGATTTACAACTTCCTGCATAATCTGAATTTCCGTTGACAACTTATTATCTTGTTATGACATCTCTAAAAAGCAACGGTATATCTCCGAAAGGATAAACCGTTTCTTTTTAGAGATATACCGTATCTTTTCGACAAATTAGTCAATCTTTTGAACGATTGACTCAAACAGATCACTCCTCTCCCGGAGTTTTGCGATTTGAATCGACACTATCG
>DKPO01000033.1:35194-118157 GCA_002471225.1 Porphyromonadaceae bacterium UBA7332 | reverse complement strand
TGAATCGACACTATCGACACCAAAGATATAAACAACTATATATCAACGAATAAAGGGTGTTGATTCACCTTTCGAATCGACACCCAATCAGCACCAATCAGCACCCAATCGACACTAAAACAATAACCTTATACAACTATTTATCAGACAATTACACAGGATGGAATCAATAGCGTTAATAGTGTTGATCTAAAAATCAAGTCTTATATGCCTTAGTTTTAAACAGATAGTATCACATTTATTACATTTCTAAATTTGTATATTCAAGTAACAACTATTACATTTGAATAAACAGAATCTCGAATCTCTTTGACTTTCTGAATTCTGCTATTATCTAAAACTCAACTTAATTTATGAGAAACGTAAAAAACAATCTGGCTATTATAGCTTCTTCTATCCTTTTATCTACATCTTCTATTTCATTTGTTTATGCTCAAAACGACATTAATCAAATTCGCAAATTTGAAAATTTACCTACATACGATAAAGCTGATCTCGGTTGCACTATAGATAATCGTGGGTATACATTTAAAATCTGGTCTCCTTTAGCTGAAGCTGCTCGTGTACACATATATAATCAGGGACGTGGAGGAAAACCTTTCGAAAGCTATAATCTTCACTTAGATCCGGTAACAGGTGTATGGGCTTATACATCACAAAAAGATCTGATGAATAAGTTTTATACATTTCAGATTAAAGTAGATGGCAAGTGGCTGGATGAGACACAAGGGATCTGGGCTAAGGCCGTTGGAGTTAACGGAGATAGAGCTGCTATTATAGATTTTTCAAGCACAAACCCTATCGGATGGGAAATGGACAAAGGCCCCAAACTGGAGTCTATCACTGATGCTGTTATTTATGAAATGCATCACAGAGACTTCTCGATTCACCCCAATTCAGGAATTGTAAATAAAGGGAAGTTTATTGCAATGCTTGAAAATGGTACCTTATCAGTAAATGGTGAAAAAACAGGTATAGATCATTTAAAAGAATTAGGAATAACTCACGTACATATACTTCCATCATACGATTATAACAGTGTTGACGAGACTCAACTACCTTCTAATAATTATAATTGGGGATATGATCCATTGAACTACAATGCTCCCGAAGGTTCATATTCAACAAACCCGAATGATCCGGCAAGTCGGATCCGCGAGATGAAGGAAATGGTTAAGGCTCTGCATGATGCAGGTATAGGTGTTATTATGGATGTTGTTTATAACCATACAGCCATGTCTGATGGTTCTTCTTTCGAATTGTCTGTGCCAGATTATTATTACAGAAAGAAAGCAGATGGTTCATTCTCTGATGCGTCAGGTTGCGGAAATGAAACCGCTTCAGATCGACAACAAATGAGAAACTTCATCATTAATTCAGTGAAATATTGGGCTAATGAATACCATATTGATGGATTTCGTTTTGACCTAATGGCTATTCATGATACTGAAACCATGAATCAGGTTGCGAAGGAGTTGAAAGCTATTAATCCGTCTATATTTGTATATGGAGAAGGCTGGACTGCGGGTGACTCACCTCTTCCGATTGAGAAAAGAGCCTTAAAAGAAAATGTCTCTAAAATGCAGAATATCGCCGTTTTCAGTGATGATATTCGTGATGCAATCAAAGGACATTATTCCAATGCGAAAGATCGTGGGTTTGCCACAGGGAAAGCGGGTAATGAAGAAACAGTAAAAATTGGGATCGTTGCCTCTACAGCTCATCCGCAAATAGATTACTCTAAAGGAAATAATTCTAAATTTGCATACGCTTCTTCACCTCAACAAATAATCAACTATGTATCTTGCCATGATGATCTGACTCTAACTGACAAGTTGAATATTTCGATGGAGAAAGCAGATGAAGCAGATCGCATTAAGGCGGCTAAGTTGGCCCAAACAATTGTATTTACATCACAAGGAACTCCGTTTATGTTTACGGGAGAAGAGATTTTTCGTAATAAAAAGGGAATACACAACTCTTATAAATCTCCTGATTCAATAAATGCAATTGATTGGAATCAAAAAGCGCAATACAAAGACTTATTCAACTATTATCAGAATCTGATAACTCTTCGCAAAGCTCATCCTGCTTTTCGTATGCGTACAGCAGAAGATATTGCTAAGAATATTGTATTTGATAAAACGTCTGAGCCAAATCTGATTTCGTATTCTATTAAGAATCATGCAAATGGCGATCAATGGAAAGAGATTAAGTTAGTCTTTAATGGTTCATCTGAATCAAAAAAAGTGAAGATACAAAAAGCTCGCTGGATAATTATCGGTCAAGACGGACTGATCAATAAAGACGGTCTGGGTGAATTTAAGGGTGGAGACGTGAATGTTGCTCCCTATTCAGCCTTTATTATAGCAAAAGAGTAAAATAAATAAGCCCATCAGATATATATTCAATCTGATGGGCTTTTATATTAATTACTCACTTCAACTGCTGTAAACAGTTTGTCTGAATCTAGTTCCAGTGTCATAAATGCTCGATCTAACAAAGGTAAGTCCGGATCAATACTTTCATCCATGTACGATTTCGATTCGTTACTTAAACGCATATCCCATCCTGAACCTTTCTCATCAAGTAAAGTAAAACGCATTTGATTCTCAGGTAACATAAAAAAGCGTTTGCTCCCTGGAGTAGCTCCGGTAATAAACATAATACCATCTACCAGACAATTTTGCATATAGGTCGTGAGAGTATATTTCGTAAGATCTTTTCCTTGATTTAAGAGATCGCGGACGATTAATGTTGAAGCATAAACTCCCAATGCCAGTCCCGGACAAAGATGACCATGTATTTGCCCTGCCTTTATTAACAGATCCGATAAATTATTAGAACGGATATCTGCAAGTATATCAATACGAGGGTCCTGTTTAGAAATAGAGTTATGAATTAGTTCTTTTTCGAATAAAGATGTATCACAGCATTTAATATCCAGTACAGGAGAATTATTCAACGCATCAAGACCAGTGACCCATAATATGTTGTTATCTCTTCTCAGTAATTTCACAGTTGTATGTGCCAGATGATTGGGGCGATTCGGAGAACGGGTAGCAAATACTCCCCGCTCTTCGCCATTGCGTAATTTAACAGTCAGAGTTATATCTGTCGTTTTATCCAGGAAATAGTAAACATCTAAAAACTCACATTTCTCAATTTCTGCTAATCCTTCTGCAAATTGATCATTTAAAAAGATACGTGATATGCATTCTTTTATCAATTCAGGAGAAGTTGATAAATCAAAATCATTAACAACATGTCCTATCGGCTCAATCTGTATCATAAATCCTTGTTTTATTGTATATTATTATCCTTATTCATTCTATGCGGGATGATATAAATCTCATCTGCATCATTCAGTACTGTTACTTTAACATCAAATAATGCCTCTATGTTTTTAGGTGTGAAAACATTTGAGCGTTCTCCTGATGCAAAAACGACTCCATCTCTCAGCATAAGTGCTTGTGTGCAGAATCGCGCAGCCAGATTTATATCATGCATGGTTATTACAACCGTTATGCCTTTATGGGATAGTGTATAAAGTAATTCCATAACCATCATCTGATGATAAAGATCCAGATTAGCTGTAGGTTCATCAAGTAAAAGAACTGAAGGCTCCTGTGCCACTGCCCGGGCAATCATTACTCTTTGCCGCTGTCCTCCACTTAATGCATCAACATGCCGCATGGCTAAATCTTCCAAATTAAATGCTCGCAGAATTTTTGCCACTTTACTCAAATCCGAATCGGAAGGCTTCCATCTGATATATGGCTTACGTCCTAACAAGACAGCGTCAAAAACACTCATTCCATATAATCCTTCATTGTATTGTGGAATATACGCAATAACCCTTGACAACTGATCAGGATCATAATTGTTCAGATTCTTTTCATCAAACTCAATACATCCGAAGTGTATCTTTAAAATACCATCCATACATTTTAGCAATGTGCTTTTACCCGATCCGTTCGGACCAAGTATCACAGCCAGATCTCCTTTACTGATGGAAACATTCACCTTCTTAAGAGCATCTATACTATCATATTTGAATGATACGTCATTTATATCAATATTCATCTTTCATCACGCTTAAGTAAGAAAAAAAGAAAAACCGGCACACCCAGAAACGAAGTTATAATGCCAACTGGTAAAATTACGGGGGAAAATAGTAATCGGGCTGTCAAATCACAAATCATCAAAAACAATGCTCCGAAAATAGCTGAGGCAGGTATCAAAAATTCTTCATTGGTCCCGATAATGCGTCGAACAATATGAGGAACAACAAGCCCCACAAATGCAATCACGCCAAAGAATGAAACTACAATCGCGGTACATAAAGACGTTGCAATCATCCCCATAATACGTAATCTTTGAGCATTAACTCCTAAACTAACGGCATATTCATCTCCTGCCCTGAGTACTTTGTAATTCCATCTGTTTGCATAAAAGTAAAATAGAACAGGAATAGTAATTATGGATACGTATAATAATTTAAACCAATCACTTTTACCTAAATCTCCAAATGTCCAGAAAACAATAGAACCTAACTGAACATTATTTGCAATGTATTGCATGGCAGCTATACCTGCACCAAACAAAGAGCTGATTATTACACCAGACAGAATAATGGTTTCAGGAGTAGATTTACGTACTTTTGCTATTAGCAAAATGAGTGTCAGTCCTACTAAACTCCCTATAAATGCACAAATTGTAACTATATAAGGGTTATCTACAATAAACATATCCCCCGATTTTTGTACCGCAGAGCCTGCTCCAAGGAAAACAATAGCTAATGCTGCTCCAAATGCCGAAGCGTTAGAAATGCCCAGAGTGTAAGGCGAAGCAAGAGGATTGCGCAACAAAATCTGCATAACAGAACCTGAAACGGCCAGAGCCATTCCGGCGAGTATGGCTGCCACTATACGTGGCAGACGTACGTGTAAAAGTATTAATTCTGATGTTGCAGTCGATTTACCCTGTAATAAATCAACAAGGTGCTCCCACCCCACAGCACCTCCGCCTAAAACTAATGCTATAAGTCCTCCCGCAACCAAAAGTAGAAGCATTAAGGAAATATAGGCTTTATGCCTGCTACGATGCTGTTTGTATTTAATGATTAATTGATCTTCATTCATAGAATACTATTTTCAGAATAATTACCCCACTCTTGTGATAAACGTTCGCCTACAGGGACACCAAGAAAATGCTCAGATATTTCATCAACTTTCTCTACAATTTTTATATCCTGAAATTGATCCGGATATAATATTTTCCCCATATACCATGCATTCATAAGCATTACCTCAAAATTAGAATGATAGTTATTATATGGCCAGACTTTATAAATCGCTTTATCCTTTACGGCTGTCAATAATGCAAACAGTTTAGGTTGAGTCTTAAAGTTTTCTTTGACTAACCCTACTCCATGTTGATCAATAAAGATCACTTCGGGATTCCATTCTATTAAAGCTTCAATGTCTATATAGGTACCTGTTATCGGAGAAATATAGCGCGGATCTATTGACTTTGCCACATTATTTGCCAATACCATTTGTAAACCTGCATAATAGGGATCGGTTGATGTAATATCTTTTGTACCCTTATATGAAATACCTCCGATATAAGCATTTACATTTTTAGCAGATTCTGCTGCCCTCTGCGACAATTCATTGATCTGTTTTTCAATGTACCCAGTCAATGAATCTGTCTGAGACTGTGTATCCAATACCTCACCAATCAGTTTTAATGAATTAAAGAATACCTCACGATTCTTTCCTATATCTCCATATTCAAGTGTAATAACGGGAATATGAAGTTTATTCTGTAACTCATCGGCATCTGCTTTGGTTGTAGAAGCCATAAAAATCACATCCGGGCAGGAGGCTAAGATCAATTCGGGATCTCCTCCCATAGAGGGCCCGATAGATGGAAGTTGATTTAACTGAGGATAAGCATATAAATGGGTGTAATCTCTGTTTTTCAATTCAGATTCTTCAACGCCGCAAATGTATGGTAATCCACCTGCATATATTACTAATCGTATCGCTGACGGCCTTATACAAACTATTTTACTGATCGAATCCGGTATTGATACCTCTCGTCCTAATGCATCAACTACTATTCTATTACTGCTTCGTTCGCTTATTTTGCTACGCTCTGTACAGGATAAAAACGAAACAAATGCAATTAATCCAATTATAATATGTCTCATTTAGATAAAGATATTGCTAATTTCACCTGAAATATTCTTCCCGAAGAGATATAATCTTTCGTATTCATATGTCTGTTATCAAAAATATTCAACACTTCAAAACCTACATAATAACGTTGATTAAACCATTTTGAAATTCGTGCATCCCAAACTGTATAAGCATCTATTTGTTCAGCATTATTATCTGTAGTAAATTGTTTTCCTTTATATGCTCCGCGAATATAGGCATCTACAATACCACCTGTCCAATTTAAGCTACCTTTTACCTGATGCTTTGGAGCATACGTAAGTGTTTTGCCATCTAATTCTGGTTTATCCGGGAATTTATCTATCTGAGCATCATTAAACGAATAATTAGCTACCACATCCAATCCTCTGATCGGTGTATAACGAATATCCATCTCTATTCCTTTAACATTTACTCTCGAAACATTCTGACGCTGATAGATATCCTGGCGTCCCCATAACTTTTCTCCTGTAGCGACGTAATACAAAAAATCATGTCCCTGAGCATAATAAAAAGTCGGTGCTATTGATAGATTATATAACGGCGTAAAAGTGGCTCCTACTTCGTAATTATATAGTGTCTCCGGTTTCAAATCCGGATTAGCAATTTTCGGCCCAACCCACATCCATCCTGAACGGCATAAATCATCTAAAATAGAAGCTCTGAATCCTTTAGAAAAGGATGCATAAAAAGAGCCCCATTTTTCAGGTGTGTATCTTAGTGCTACACGCGGACTGAAATTATTCCATGTATTACTTTTCAACGCTCCATTATGCGAGTTAAAATCAGCAACAAGATCTCCTTTGGCTTCATAGAATCCATCATGAAAACGTGCATTATCATAGCGAACTGCTACTTGTAGTTTCAATTTATCATCCAAAATCGTCTGTTCATCTTGTGCATAAATAGAAAAAATCCTCATTTTCCCTCTGTTATACACAACATCGGGTGAAGTAACATAATAATCACCACCTTCAACAGCTCCATTTCTAAGTTCTAAACCATAAGTTAAATCATTAGTCGATGAAACATTATAATTGAAATTAAGAATTCCTCCCCAATCATCTCTATCGGATTTTACGTCGAAGCGCTGATATTTACCTTTCTTTATCCTTTCGTCTAATTTAAAATAGTTTACTCGTTGAAAATAGAGTGAAAAATCATATCGTAATTTTTTGTATTCTCCATAGAAGCGCCCGCGCACACGATTATGATTGAAATGTCTGTATTCTCCATCAGGTGCTTCAATCTTTTCACCTTCTCCCCTCTTATCCAGGAAGAGCTCATATGCAATATCAATATTAGCCTGTTGTGAAAGACTGAATTGCGTTAAAAGATTTGCTCCTCCTTCTTTCATGAATCTAGGTATGGTGTAATCAGGATCGGGACGCAATGAATCCGGTACTAAATTATATCCATCACTTTGATTATAATACCCTGATACAAATAAAGAGACTTTGTCTGAAACTCTACTTGACACTGATAGATTTGTCAACCAGGTATTATAAGTCCCGTAAGAAGATGATGCATTGATATTTAGAGGCTTTGTTGCTTTTTTACTGATAATATTAATTACTCCTCCCATAGCATTATTCCCATATAATGAAGAGCCGGGACCTTTAAATATCTCAATACGTTCGACGTTATCAATATGAATGCTATTCCAGTTAACGCTACCTCCGTCAGATGAGTTAATAGGCACTCCATCATATAATACCAACGTACGACCTTGCTCATCTCCGGCAAGTCCCCTGATACTCACGTTAGTGTGCATAGTACTTACACCTGAAGAGCGAGTGGTATTAACTCCTGAAAACATAGCCAAAATATCATCTATACTCTGAGCCGGAGCCTGTTTAAGAATTTTGGGAGAAACGACGTCAATACGTGCAGGTATTTCTCTTAGAAGTTTTTCTGAGCGTGTTCCTGTAACTACAACTTCATCCAAATCTAAGATAGAATCCGTTTTTAAGGCTTGAGAAAATAATGATGAGGTCAATAAGAAATTAGAAGCTAAATAGACTAATACTTTTTTTTTCATTTCAATAACTAGTGTATTAATTCAATTGTGTTGATTACATGCAAACAAATTATTTCTTGTGAATAGAAATATTTACAAAAATATAAACATTTATTATATTTCATATTTTTTTGATACAATATTACGTATACATTGTAATAATAACAAAAAGAGGAAGTTCATTATAAACCTCCTCTTTCTGTTATTATGTAATTCGTTTAAAACAAAGGTAACTGATAAATAAATCCTGTGGTCAACTGAGATGTATTATAATTCTCCCAACCTAATGATTTTGCTCTATCGGTAAAGTTATATGATCTACCTACATAAGCTAAGAAGAAATGCAGATTTTGTGTCATCGGATAAAACTCTACACCTCCTGAATATCCCCAAGATGTTCTGTATTTTCCTTTCTCTCTGTATTCATTATAACCATATAAACCTTGTGTTTCGTACATACCTTTTACGAACAAGTTCCATTTTGGCGCTACACGATAGTTTAAATGCCAAACTAAAGAAAGGTATTCAGCTCCCATAGCTGTATATGCAGTCCTATCATCTAAGTCCCGATTTATAATATCTGTCATAATACCTTTACGATCTAAGCCCTGACGAGCATACATAACATCGAAATATGTATTTATCGGATGCAAATTTAACTCTTGTCCAAATGCGTAGTAATACATAAATTTTTCCTTCGCCTGATCCATAATAGAAGCAGACCAACGTGTTTTAACTAAACCATCAGCAAAAGAGCCATTCCAGTTTAATGTATAAAGCAATGGTAATTTTGTGTCTTCTACTCCGGGCCTTACATTACCATACGTTGATTCGAAACTACCGTTACGCCCATCTACAACCTGAAATGCCAATTGTTGCGCAGGTGTAAAATCATATATAAAGTTAACCCCGGTAAGGAAGTTGTCCATATATTCGATCATATCACTGTATTCATATATATCTATTGGATTCAAATCAAATTCAAAGCCACCGTACATTGTGCACATCTTACCTCCGATAATCGAAAATTTAGGCGTTACTTTAAATCCTACAGATGCTATATCAATTGACTTAGGCATATTATCCAGAAAACCTGAACCATCATTGCTTCTGTTTAAACGCTGACGATAACGATAGAATATCCAATCATTGATATTCCCTTTAGCCTCTATCCTTAATTGCTTAACATTAAAATTACCTCTTTCAAAATTTCCATCGAGCCAGTTTGCGTTGAAACCTGCATGCATATTAAGGAAAAGATTAAATTTATCTGTTTTCTTTTCTACTTTTGTCAATGTCTCAAACAAAGATTTCTCATCATAATTGGGACTTTCTTGTTGAGCAAAAAGAGTATTAGCCATTAATACCCCTAAGAATAAAGTGCCAAACTTTTTCATTTTTAATAGGTTTAGGTTTATAGTATTTAAAAATATTATTACGTCTCAAATAGTGCAAAATGCAAATCCTATGATTAAATCCTATAGATAATATACTATAATAACAACAAACCTTTCAGATAGTTTTTGTATATAAAAATCAAAAATCGATATTCATTTAATTTTAATACTTTACTCATGATTAACAATACTATAAAATAATAAAGCGCAGACGTCTCAACGACGTCTACGCTTCTGTTAGAGAAAAAGTTTAAACTATGATTTGCTTTGATTTATAGTGAATAATTAACAGTCAACATAAAGTTTCGTGGAGTTATCGGATTAATGAAATTATATCGATAAGCCAGATAAGCTCTTTCATCTAAAAGATTTTTAGCACTTACTCTGAAACTCCACTTTTTGAGATTATATCCGATATTAGCATTTAGCTCCATAAAGGCTTTCAATTTTACAACCGGATCACTTGGATCAATACCATGCCATGGAATTTTCACCTGGTCGTTAGCATTTCTTTCTCCTGTATAATATGCGCCTGCTCCTACGAATAATCCTTTTAATGCCCCTTCGTAGAAATTATAGCTTGCCCATAGATTAAATGTATGTTTTGGCGTATTAAAAGGTACTGTATTATCCTTATAACGGATACTTTTAATATATTTTGCATCAATATAAGCATACCCTGCACGAATATTAAGTCCCTCTATAGGTGTCGTATTCAATTCTAGCTCTACACCTTGATTTCTTATCTCTCCATTTCGCTCACCATAACCTTGTGCAACCCAGGAACCGTTATCATCTTGCTTTAAGACTTCACCAACCTGATTATCGTTATGTATATAAAAATAGGTTGCATTTAAGCTTAATTTATCATCAATAAAATCAGATTTGAAGCCTGCTTCAAATTGATTTGTGATTTCATTACCCAAATTCTCACCATTAATCCCCCTAAGAGTTACTGGCGCAAATGTATTTGTATATGTAGCAAAGAGATTTATGTTTTCGATTGGCAAATAAGATATTCCGATTGAAGGAGAAAAGCCTGACGGAGTGGACTTTGGTGCAGTTTTAGTCTTCGAATCAGAAAAAGTAAATATATTTTCCTGACTAAATACCCCTGTGTAGCGTAACCCCAATGATGTACGGAAGTATTTACCCATTTGAATGATATCCTGAAGCATAAAACCTACTTTAGATATTCTTGTCGTGGTTTCTTTATCTTTTGATAATTTAGGTAAAGTCGCGATTTCATTATTTATCGGCCCGTTTATAACATCAATTGTATCAATCACAGCAGTTTTATAATTCAGAATATTCTTATCTGTAACCCGATAGTCCATTCCTACCTGAAAATTATGCGTCATGAAGCCTGTCTTTACATTAGCTCCCAGAAAATCAACCTGAAACAATGAATGTTTATATTCATTTTCTGTACTCGTCAGAAGTCTCTTCAATAAAGACGTACCTTTGATCACATTTGAATGTTTATCTATTCGATAATCATCACGTCCCTCAATAGTACGGTTATATACAAAACGTAAAGAGTATTTATCTGTAAAACGATGATTTAATGTGGCTGAGAAACTTTGATTATTGATACCTATATTATCACTTTTCAAACCGGTGAAACGATCGAACGGCAAATCATAAATTTCCCAATTATATAAAATAGTACCATTATCGGGGGTGCGATTATCGGTCAGATAATCATATTGAAGTAACAAGTCTGTTTTTCTGGATATATTCCATGAGAAGGATGGATTAATATAGAATTTTTCTTTCTCAACAAAAGATCTGTAACTATCACCTTTCTCATAAACCGTATTTAAACGAAAGGCCATATTCCCATTTCTGTCAAGGGGAGTCCATACATCAGCACCAACTCTAAATGTATTAAAGCTGCCGTAGTTTAGTTTTATATCTCCTCCAAATGATTTTTTAGGCTTTTTGGAGCTAAGGTTTATTATTCCCCCGGGACTTACATTTCCGAACAGCACAGCGGATGCTCCTTTTATAACCTGAACATCTTCTACTCCATCCATCTCAGGCTGAGATGTTTCCATCAGGACCCCATCTTTCATATATGAAATACCTCTGTATCCCCGAGATCCGAAGCTATTCATTGCTCCTCCATAAGTTGCCCATGAGTAAGCTCCCGGTACATTTAGTATAGCATCCTTTATATCAGTGACACCCTGTTCATCCAGAAGTTTTCTATCAATTACAGAAATAGTTTGTGGTTGTGTTTTTATATCTACAGGAAGTCTGCTCAATGTATATGAAAGTCGTTTATTCGGATTACGACGACCTGCATTCACAACAACCTCCTTCATAGTTACCTCTCTATCTTGTAATATGATTTCGGGACTTAAAACGTCTTCTGATTGAATTTTCAATTCTGTCAGAACAGGCTCGTAACCTAAAAATGCGCATTCAAGACTGTATGTTCCTGCACCTAATGACTCTATAATAAATTGTCCGTTTTCGTCAGCTACAGTTCCTTTTCCTAACTCATCAACCCAAACAGTAGCGCCGGGTAAGATATTACCATGAATATCTTTTACTGTTCCCTTTATTTTTGAATTATTTGTGGCATTTAAAACGATATTACACCCAATAAAAAGGTATAATAAGACTTTCTTTCTCATATATTTCTGATGTGTTTATTTACTGATGCAAAGTAAGTATGAGAAAATGCGGCCTACAATCCCTAAAAAAAGGGATATTAATGAGATCATATACCTATATTAAGGTATAGGGTATATTGAATCGACTGAAAGAATCATAGAGATAACCTCTGAATAATTTTTTTTACCTGATGGGATATTATTATTTTTCAGGTATATATCATATATTACATTCTGTATCTTTCCGATCTGCGGTGAATATAAACTATCCCAGTAAGAATGGGTATTTTTATATAAATCCAATATTCGTGGATTTATTTGATCTATTAATTGTTTGTAATCATATTCCGATAAGAACGATCTAGCATTAGAAATTACATAAGGAAAAATTGAATAATATCCACTAAAGCGTGATGTAGAATCGATGGATTTACTACAAATGAGATAAGCGTATAAATTAGCCTCTGCTTCAGAGGTTATACCATTTAGATGAGCAATTTCATGAGTTAAAACTGCCGGATACTGATGTTTTTTTAAATCTGCATTAACATGAACCTCTGCAAAAAAAGGACCATAGTAACCATATACACCGACGCTTGAATAAAATTTATTATAGATCATTCGTTTTGAAAAGACCTCTCCACGAACATTGATATAATTAAACTTATCAGACAGATTCTGATATCCTTTCTCAGCTTCAGTTAAAACAAGTAATGTATCAACATGGAATTGATAAGGGAAATTTTTATTCAAACTGTCAATAAAATGTGTTGCGAATTTTTTAAATACAATTGAATCATTTTGCGGATAAGAAATTTGATTTCGATGAAAGAAATCTGATTTGAAATAATTCAAGCCCCAGCTCAATTGAAAAAATAAGAATACTGATAGTAAAAGACCTAAGAAAAGAAAGAGAGCTCTATTCCAAGCTCTCTTTATAAGTAAATATATGACAACTAATATGATAATTAATATTAGCGTCACGAAAAGATCATATAATGATACGGGAATGAGTGAAGACAGAGCGTGCATTGTCTTTGCTAAATATGGATATATGTGATATCCATAAAAATCGGCAAAAGAAGTAGTCCTCTTTAATATTTCAAGACTTAAAACAATTAAAGACAAACTAAGAACAATCCATTTAGCTTTACCTGCTTTCTTTGATTCCCTCATAATTATTTCTCTTCTTTCTCCATTTTAACTAATTCTGACGGACGGAGTTTCAATGCTCCCCAACTATCATTTACCGCCATTTGCTTTACTGTACTATATCCTTTATCAAGGAATATCTTACTCAGCTGTTCCTTATTTAAGTCCGTTTTAATACCTGAAGACCCTTTTGGCAAACAAACCCAAAATGTAGAGTCATGACTAACTTTCGGTATAACAATATTGGACCATAGAGCTACTTCATCTTTATTTCTTAAAAATAAAATAGTCACATCACTCTTTTCTTTTGGCAATGTTGTCGAAAATCCTTTTTTCACAAACAGAGCAGCAAGATCTTGCGGCGCATTTAAAATTACTCCGCCTTTTTTCAGGTTAGCCTTGCTTAGAAACTCCACAATGTTCATAATATCAAATAAAAGCTTTTTATGATTTAAAATATTTAACTTTATTAGTAGATAATAAAGAGACAGGGTACAATATTAAAATATTATTTGTAAGATACAAAATGAAAATAAAATTTTTATCTTAAATCTACTCTTTATTTATTCAGACAGCATAACAGATATTAGAATTAGTATGTTCATTTTTTACTGAATATAATTTTCATGAATGTGGTTATTCAGACGATAATTCGTATTTTTGTATTCATTGAAATCGCACTTAAATAAATTATATACATGCAATCATTTGTTCATTTGCACGTCCATTCTCAATATTCCATACTTGACGGGCAGGCTTCAATAAGCCGTATAGTTGACTCTGCTATTGAAAATGGTATGCCTGCAGTGGCTATTACCGATCATGGTAATATGTTTGGTATAAAAGAGTTCTTTAATTATGTCTCAAAGAAAAACTCTAAAGTCGAAGGTCATATTAAAGAGCTAAAAAAGACATTAGAAAAACTAGAGAGTGAAAATGCTTCACAAGAAGACCTATCTAAAATCACAACTGAAATATCAGAGACTAAGAAAAAGTTATTTAAACCTATTATAGGATGTGAAGTTTATGTCGCCCGTAATGGTCGCCATGTCAAACAAGGCAAAGAAAACTTATCGGGTAATCACCTCATCCTGCTAGCTAAAAATAAAACAGGATATCATAATCTCATAAAATTAGTTTCTTTAGGTTGGGTAGAAGGCTTTTATGGACGTCCTCGTATTGATAAAGAGATTCTGGAAAAATATAAAGAAGGTATTATTGTTTCTTCAGCTTGTCTGGGTGGTGAGATTCCACGCTTGATAAAAGATAACAAATTGGACGAAGCTGTCAAATCTATTGAATGGTATAAATCACATTTCGGTGATGATTACTATCTGGAAATGCAGCGTCATGAAACATATGCTGCAAATGCTGATCAAAACGTATACAAACTTCAGAAAGTTGTAAATGAAGGCATTATAGAATTATCTCGCAGAACCGGTGTTAAAATTATAGCAACAAATGATGTGCACTTTGTTACAGCCGAAGATGCTGAAGCACATGACCATTTAATTTGTCTTAATACAGGAGCTGATTTACACGATCCTCGTCGCATGC
This sequence comes from Porphyromonadaceae bacterium UBA7332, assembly GCA_002471225.1. Classification (GTDB taxonomy): domain Bacteria; phylum Bacteroidota; class Bacteroidia; order Bacteroidales; family UBA7332; genus UBA7332. Next base: position 103,180 of record DKPO01000033.1, on the reverse strand, counting down.
GTTACACAAAACAAGAGTGGTTTAAAAATCCTCAGGAAATGCATTCTATTTTTTCAGATATTCCTGAGGCATTAACAAATACACTTGAAATCGCTGAGAAGGTTGAATTCTATTCTATAAATTCTAAAGCGATCATGCCTATATTTCCTCTGCCTGACGGATTTACTGATGATGGAGAGTATCTTAGATATCTCACTTATGAAGGTGCGAAAACCCGTTATAAAGATATGAATGATGAGCAGAAAGAGCGAATTGATTTCGAGCTCGAAACCATCTTAAAAATGGGATTTCCCGGATATTTCCTTATTGTACAAGACTTCATTGCAGCAGCAAGAAAAATGGGAGTATCCGTTGGACCGGGACGTGGTTCTGCTGCTGGATCTGCTGTTGCTTACTGTTTAGGTATTACCGATATCGACCCTATTAAGTATGATTTACTTTTTGAACGCTTTCTGAATCCGGATCGTATCTCTATGCCCGATATCGATATTGACTTTGATGATGATGGTCGTGGTCAGGTTTTACAATGGGTCACAGAGAAATATGGTAAGGAAAAAGTTGCACATATCATTACGTTCGGAACAATGGCCACTAAATCAGCTATTAAGGACGTTGCCCGAGTACAGAAATTGCCTCTAAGTGAATCTGATAGATTAACGAAACTAGTTCCGGATAAGATACCGGATGTAAAGAAAGTTAATTTAAAAGCTGCTATCAGCTATGTTCCTGAATTAAAGGATGCAGCTGAATCATCAGATCCGGTTATGCGTAATACTCTTAAGTATGCTCAAATGCTTGAAGGTAATATACGTAACACCGGTGTTCACGCTTGTGGTGTCATTATTGGCAAAGATGATCTCATGAACTATGTACCGATATCAACTGCTGATGATAAAGAATCAGGGGAAAAGATGTTGGTTACTCAGTATGAAGGGTCCCTTATTGAAGATGTCGGAATGTTGAAAATGGACTTTTTAGGACTTAAAACATTATCGATCATCAAAGAATGTATTGAAAATATTCGTATCAGATCTGGTGAAACAATTGATATCTCTCAAATTTCATTAGATGATAAAAAAACATATGAATTATATAGTTCAGGAAAGACAACGGGCACATTCCAGTTTGAATCGGCTGGTATGCAAAAGTATTTACGTGAATTACAACCTTCAACTTTTGAAGATCTAATTGCGATGAATGCTTTATACCGTCCCGGACCTATGGATTATATACCCTCTTTTATTGCTCGTAAGCATGGGCAAGAGCCTATCACATATGACATTCCAATCATGGAGCGATACCTCAAGGACACTTATGGTATTACTGTATATCAGGAACAGGTGATGCTTCTGTCCCGTTTGCTTGCAAATTTCACTCGTGGCCAATCGGATGAGCTTCGTAAAGCAATGGGTAAAAAACTTATTGATAAGATGAATGCTCTGAAAGTTAAGTTTATGGATGGAGCTAAATCGAACGGGCATGATTTGAAGGTTTGTGAAAAGATCTGGGCGGATTGGGAAAAGTTTGCATCCTATGCGTTCAATAAATCCCATGCAACATGTTATTCATGGGTCGCTTATCAAACGGCCTATCTGAAAGCTAATTATCCGCCTGAATATATGGCTGCGGTCTTAAGCCGAAATATCTCAAATATTGCAGATATTACGAAGTTCATGGATGAGTGTAAGGCTATGAGCATCGAGGTTCTTGGACCTGATGTAAATGAGAGTTTGCATAAATTCTCTGTTAATACAAAAGGACATATCCGATTTGGACTTGGGGCCATCAAGGGAGTTGGAGAAGGTGCTGTTCAGGCTATTATAGATGAACGATCAGCAAATGGGCCATTCCAGAATATCTATGATTTTGTAGAGCGTATTAATCTTACAGCTTGCAACAAAAAGAATCTTGAAAACCTGGCATTGGCTGGAGCTTTTGATGGGATCGACAACTTAAAGAGAGAACAATATTTCCAAGAAAATTCCAAAGGTGAAATTTTCCTTGAGGCTCTTGTCCGATATGGTAATAAAATTCAGGCCGATAAATCAACTCAAATCAATTCTTTATTTGGGGATGATCATGGCTCGATAGAAATTGCCAAACCTGAAATACCACATGGAGAATCCTGGTCTGACTTACAACGCCTTAATAAGGAACGCGAACTGGTTGGAATTTATTTATCTGCACATCCTCTTGATGAATATCAGGTAATTCTAGAAGGTGCCTGTAATACTCAAATGACAGAAATGCATAACAAAAATGATCTTATTGGTCGTGAAATTGTTATGGGAGGTATGGTTACTAATATACGGGAAGGTATGACCAAGACAGGAAATCCTTTTGGAATTATGACTATCGAAGATTTTAGCGGAGCTACAGAAATCCCATTCTTCGGTAAAGATTACATGAATTTCAGACCCTACTTAATAAATGGGTTATTTATTCTGATTCGAGGTCGTATGGAACCACGAAGATTCAAACAAGATGAATATGAACTTCGCATAGGAACTATTGATTTGATGTCTGAAATTAAGGATAAGTTAATACAAAAACTGACCGTATCTTTCCCTATTGAATGTCTGTCTCCCGAAATACTCAAAGATATTTCAGCGTTAATTGATAAAAAAGAGGGAAATGTCGAATTATTTTTTGAGGTTATAGATCATCATCATGATACAATTATTCCGTTGAGAAGCAAAACAAAACGTATCGAAGTTACTAAACAGTTACTTGAGTACTTAAAATTATCAGAAGAAATTTCTTATAAAATAAATTAGTATTTAAAGATTAAGTTACTATTTTTGGCTTCGATAATATATAAAGAATAACATTATAAAGAAATACAAATACCTCGATCTTGAGATATTTGACTTTTTATTTAATCTAAAATTACAGAAAAATGGCATTAGTAATTACAGATAGCAACTTTAAGGAGTTGCTTGAGTCAGGAAAACCATTGGTAGTAGATTTTTGGGCAGAATGGTGTGGGCCATGCCGTATGATTACACCTATTATTGAAGATTTAGCAAAAGAATATGCTGATCGCGTAAATATTGGAAAATGTAATGTTGATGATAATAGTGAGATCACACAACAATTTGGTATCCGCAACATTCCAACTATCTTATTTTTCAAAGATGGGCAATTAGTAGATAAACAAGTTGGTGCAGCTCAAAAACCTGCTATTGCAGCTAAAGTTGACGCACTTCTATAAAATGATAAAGGAGCTACTTCTAAAAGTAGCTCCTTTTTATTTTACAGATTATTAATTCCTACAATTTGAATTTCATCAATTTGGCTATCGTAACCTGGTATTGATTCTCCAGATCCAATAAAATCTGATATGAATCATAATAACTATTGAGCTCTACGAAATATTGTAACATCGTAATCTCATTATTTTTTACTGATTTATTAATGACATCCAGATTGTTTTGAAGCTTAAACAGATCCTTATAGTTTCTGAGGGATTCCTTTAATCGTAAATAGTCATTATATAACTGCTCGAACTGAGAGTCTGTATTTTGCTCTTTTGATTGAGCCTTTTTCATGGATGCATGAAATGATTCTTTCGCAAGTTTAATTCTGTTTGTATTTGCGAAAATCGGAATGCTCATTCCCACACTTATCCCGCCAATATGACTTTCAAACAAATCTTGCTTATATTGTAATTCCAACTTTGGTAAAGAACCTGCTTTAGCAATTGTTATCTGTTTTTGTGCAATAGCAACATCCCATTTTTGCATATTCAGTTCCTCATCCGATTGGATAAAACTGGTTTTCAATGCATGATGAGAAGGCATATCAACTGTATCTGTATAAGCCAGTAAATCCATACTTAAGGGAATACCTCCGTTAAATGCTTTTAATTGTTCTTTCGCATTTCTCAAAGCTGCCTTATTTGATTCGATATTCGTTAATACATTCATTCTTTCCAGATCTATCTTATTTTTCTCCAAAACACTTGCCTGCCCTTTATTTACTCTTTCTTTATACATATCCGATAATATCTGAGCATTCAATAGCCGCAATTTTAACATCACATGCTGTTGATTCAGATATATCAGATTCAGACATAATAGTTTCACTTCCAGCAGGAGCTCTCTTTTAAAGGCTATATAAGCAGATTCAGCTTGCTTCCCTGATAGCTTGCTTAATTGATTTCTATAAAAATATAATGTGGGAAAATCAAATGATTGAGATACGGAAAAATTATTACCTCCCTTATGCTCATAAGAGACTGAAGGATTATATAAATTATTATTGACTTTTGCTGAGAGTTTATTAACCTCTGTAGCAGAACGCATGCCTGAGAGCATTTCGTTATTTTTTTCTACTTCACTAAGTATATAATTTATCGTCTGTTGAGAGTAGGTTTTACTAAGTGGATTTAGCAAAATCAGCAGTGTTATTAATTTCAAATAGCGAATCATAAAGAATTGTTTATAATGATATATTAAGAACAATTCTCAGATGTGAAGGTTTAGTCAGTAGCAATAGAAAAAACGGTCTGCAGAAGATCTGCAGACCGTTTCATATTTATTTGTTTAAATCATAATCTTTCAAATACTCTTGTAGTCTTTGACGTGCAAAAAATATTCTACTTTTTACAGTACCTAATGGCAAACCCATTTTGTCTGCAATTTCCTGATATTTATATCCGGCAACATGCATTGAGAATGGAATCTTATATTCAGGAGAGAATTTATTAATTGCTGCTAAAATCTCATTAACTGTATAAGAACCGTCTGGTGTATCAAAACCTGAATCCTGAGGTAAATTCAAGTGATATAGATCTTCTGTTTGATCTACCATGGTCTGATTACGAACAATACGTCTATAGTTATTAATGAAGATATTACGCATAATCGTAAATACCCATCCTTTAAAATTTACGTTCTCGTAGTACTTATCCTGATTGTCAAGTGCTTTTAGGGTTGTGTCCTGAAGCAAATCCTCGGCATCGTCTCTATTCGCTGTTAATGTATATGCGAAACTCTTCAAATTATCTTGCAATGCAAGAAGTCTATCACTGAAGTTGGAAGTTGCCATAATGCTAACCTTTAATTAGTTATACTGTGTTTTTTAATCGGGCGCAAAAGTATGCAATAAATCGAATCGTACAAATAATTTGCGCTTTATTTTTTATTATTTCACTCTCAAATCTTATCTAAAAGAAAGATGTTACTAAAACAAGAGCTATCATTATTTAGTTCACAGTATATTGATATTTTTTTTACTACACACAATCGACAAAAGCTACCAGATTAAAAATCAGCAAAATAAAAAATAATGAATTTTGATATTTAATTTTATTTTACACTTCTATCGCTAAAGCTCGATCCATAAGCCTTTTCATCAACTTAGATTCTCTAATATCATTAGTTTTATTTTTACATTTTGAATTTCTGAATATATAAAAAAAGCTCTTCAGTATTACCTGGAGAGCTTATCTTTTTATTAGTCACAACCTTTCTTGTTGCACATAATATCCAATACCATTTTATCAGTTTCCTGCATAGCTTCAGAACCTATCCGGGTGAGATTTCTGATTGACTGATCAATATCTTCATCTACAATTCCTTCTACAGATGTTACATATTTACACTCCATAGCAAGCATAGCAGACAATACTGCTGTTGAAACTCCACTGGCTAGTTTTAGTGCGCAACTTGGTTTAGCTCCATCACATAGCATTCCAGCTAAATTGGCAACCATATTTTTCACCGTATAACCTATTTGCTGGTACGTACCTCCCATCAAATAAGTTAAACCACAGCTAGAGCCTATTGCGGCAACAACACAACCACATAAAGCAGACAATCTTCCCAGACTCTGCTTTATGTAAATTACAGTCAAGTGACTTAATGTTAATGCACGAATCAATTGCTCTTCAGCTATATTGTTTTCTTCAGCATAAATCACGACAGGTAATGTCGCCGTAATCCCTTGATTGCCGCTTCCTGAATTACTCATGACCTGAATCATAGCTCCTGCCATACGAGCATCACAGGCTGCAGAAGTATATGAAAGGATCTTACAAAGCAGAGAATCACCCAATAAAGGCTTTTTCTGTGCCATCATTAAGGTTTTACCTAAGGCATGTCCATAATTTCCTTGAAATGAAATTTCTGCGGCAGCTTTATTTACGCGAGCTGTTTCCAGAATAAAGCGTAACGAATCAATAGGTGCAATTGTCGCAAAATCATAGACTTTTTTCATAGACAAAACCGGATCCGTAGCATTTTCTTCCGAAAGTTCTGTTTTATGTTCTGAAGACAATAATACAGCTTCATCTTTGCTTAAATACGTAAATGTAGTATGCCCGCCTGAAATGATAGCTTTAGATTGTGATGTTTCTGCTTTACATATAACTTCGATATATAATTTCTCAGAAATTTCGGGTTTCAATGATATAGTAATAATACCCTCTTCAATCATTTTCTTACCTTCTGCGACAGATGCCTTATCCGCAAATTTCAGTACTTCAAGATTCAATGAAGAGTTTCCAATCAGAACACCTAATGCTACAGCAATAGGCAAACCAATCATATCTGTACCCGGAATTCCCACACCCATAGCATTCTTCAGCACATTTGCACTTAAATAAACGTGTATTCCGATTGGTTTTTCCCCTAATAACTCCCTTGCCTTTGCTGCTGCCAAAGCGACTGCAATAGGCTCAGTACAGCCTAAGGCAGGAATAACTTCACGCTTGATTAAAGCTATAATTTGATCAATATCTTTAGATTCCATTAAAATATTATTAATTCTTTAAATGCAAATATAAATATTTACATTTAAAATGCTACTCTAGACTGTATTCTTAAATAAAAAACAAATTGTTACAATCTGATATTTTCAGGGCTTGTCAATATCTCCAATGATTTTAAAATAGTTTTAGGATTATAACCTAACCGTTTACGAGCCTTCTGTATGGATAATCCTGAGTATCGTGGTCTTTCAATATTATCTCCTATAGCTCTCGTTGTAGTTACCTGAATATTATTTTCATTATATCCATAATATCGGGCAATTCGAAAAGCAAAATCAGAAATTGATAAATACTCAGGACCAGCAATATGGAAAATACCTTCAGTTTCTTTTTTTATCACTAATCTGACAGCTATACATACATCATCAACGAATGTAGGTGTCCTGTATTGGTCATCAACAACTTTAATAATCTCACCTTTAGACAATTTATCACGTACTAATGTAAAGATATTACCATGCTGCCCTTCTAATGGTTCTCCATAAACGACTTCCACACGTAACACTGCAGCTTTAATTTTTGAATTCACTATTAACTCTTCTGCTCTGGCTTTTGTATGTCCGTAAAAATTTAGCGGATCAGGAGTGTCATTTTCTGTATATAATTTCTTTCTATAACCGTTAAATACGAAATCTGTAGATAAATGAATAAAAAATACACTGTTCTGCCTAGCATATTCAATTAATAATTTAACCGAATCAACATTCACATTTAATGATTTTGATCTATTCAATTCACAATCCTGCAGTGAAGATATTGCTGCTGCATTAATAATAATATCAGGTGTAATTAAAGATAAATAGCTATTTAATTCTTCGTCGTTTGTGATATCTAATTGGGTGAACACGTATCCTTTCTCTGGTTTTATATCTGCTGTACGCGAACATGCATACAAATTATAAGTTCCTACACTCAAAAGATCTGAAAGTATTTTCCTACCAATAAAACCATTCGCCCCTAAAATTAAAATCTTTGTCATGATTACTTAATGCTTTCTTTCGGTTATTGTTGCTGATGCTTGTGCAGATGGAAGTATCATCATATCACTTATGTTCACATGTTCTGGTGCATTTATCATATAATCTATTGCATCAGCAATATCTTCAGCCTTTAATGGTTCAAAACCTTCATATACTTTTTTAGCTCTCTCTGCATCTCCTTTAAAACGGACTAACGAAAACTCTGTGTCCACTGCTCCCGGAAGTATTTGCGACACCTTTATTCCGTATTGGATCAAGTCCATTCGCATTCCCAATGTTAAAGAATTTACCGCGTGTTTTGTTGCGCAATATACGTTTCCGTTTGGATATGTCTCTATACCGGCTATTGATCCGACATTGATAATATGACCCTTTCCTGCTTTAATCATTTCTGGAATAATCGCTTTAGACACATACAATAAACCTTTTACATTTGTATCTATCATCTGTTCCCAGTCACTAAGCAAGCCATCCTGAATAGGAGCCAGTCCTGCAGCTAATCCTGCATTGTTTACCAATACACTGATTTTAGACCATTCTTCTGTCAATTGTCCTAAAATATTAAATACAGATTCTTTATTACGGACATCAAAACATAACGTAGTAACTTCTGCTGCGTAATCAGCTAATAATTGATTTTTGAGCTGTGTTAATCTCTCCTGGCGCCTTCCTGTAAGAATCAACCGATAGCCTTGTTTAGCCAATCTTATAGCTAATGCCTCGCCTATTCCGGAAGTTGCCCCGGTAATTAAAATTATTTTCTTCATTGTAAAGGGGGTATTTATTCGTATAGTATTTGATTTTAATATGATTCAAGTGTTACTAATTTCTAGTTTAAATTTTCTTTTCGTGTTCCTATCACAAAGAAAACAAATATCCAGTAGGATAATCTTATTTATTTAAAAATTAACCTACTGGATATCTTTATTAAATCTATTTTACAAATCAATAATCTTTATAAAAAAGCATTGATATATAATCTACTACACTTTCAGATGGATAAACCTCACCGGAGTGTCCTCTGTTCAGTATTTTAATATCAAAAGATCCTACGTTTAATTTACTGAAATAATATAATACCAATATGGCCCCGAAACCACATATTGAAATATCTTTTTCCCGAATTCGCTTTTCGAATTCTTCCGGCTCGTCATTAATCAATGCATCCAGAGCATAGTTATCAAGCACTTCTCCTTTCTGAGGTGTAGCAAAGTGATTAAAATCTGATGATGCAATGATTAATGCCCGTTTTTTTTGCTGCTTACATGCATTAAAAATATCCTGAGCAATAATTTTTGCATTTTCATTATTCTGAGCATAAAAATTGATCGGTAGGAAAGGAATATCATTTCCCAAGAAGTATTGAATATAAGGTATAATCACTTCTGCCGAATGTTCCTTAGCTTGGGAACGACTATCAAAAGGCAATCCTATGATATTTGCTAAGTCTTCGTCCAGCTTGATTTCACCTAAAGAGGTTGTCCAATAGGAATGCTCATCAATGCTGGCAGCAAACCCCGATCCTCTGTGGCTCGGGTTAATCAATATTATTACATCATATTTTTCTCTACTTGCTTTTACAACCTCAAAAAAATGAATCGCTTCTTTGGCACAATATACATGTCCTGCATGAGGAACAACTCCTCCAATAATCGTCTTCGAAGCAAGATCGTATTCTATTTTTGATTTTTCTGACTCTAAAGCATGCCTAAATATAGCAATCTGCTCTTTACTGTTGTCTGGATAAAATTGTCCTTCAACACAATTAGTACGAATTTTTTTCATGTTAAAATCAATTGTTCTGTTAGACATTCCCAATATAAACTTTAGGTATATATTCCCTTGCAATAGCCGCCAGATTCATTAAAGATTCAATTGGAGTTGCAGATATATGCATTCTATAAGCAGGAAAATATCTATTTATATGTAATGAAAAATCTGTACCTGCATTATTTACTAACCAATTGATCATATAACGAAAAGCAATTGCATCATCATTCTTACCCGGAATAACAAGATACGTAAGCTCCAGGTGTTTATCCGAATGGACTATTAATTTGATTGTCTGCAATACAGGATCGATATCTGCTTTTGTAAGGCGATTATAGAATGTATTATCTGTACCTTTCAGATCAATATTAAATGCATCGATAAACGGCAATAATTTCTCAATCGGTTTTTCATTAATATAACCGTTCGATACGAATACATTATCTAATTTCGCTTCTTTAATAAGACGAGCTGTATCATAGACAAATTCATACCATACAGTCGGCTCATTATAGGTATATGCTAAACCAATATTTCCTAAATTTACCGCATCAATAGCCATCTGCACAACTGTTTCCGGTGTTAAATCCAATTCTTTGGGTGTCGTTTCATGAAATTCTGCCCTGGCTATATGCCAGTTTTGACAAAATTCACATATAAGATTACATCCAATGCTCCCTATAGATAAAACTTTCGATCCTTTTTTATAATCATTCAAAGGCTTTTTCTCAATGGGATCTAAGGAAATACTTGATATATGACCATAATTCATTGAGTAGAGAGTCCCGTCAATATTCTTTCGTACCTTACAAATCCCTAAATGATTATTGATGATCAAACATCTGCGCGGGCAAAGTTCACATTCTACCTTTCCGTCTTCATGTTTATTATAATATTGCGCCTCTCTCATAGTCTTTTTAATGATAACGTTTGACTTTAAAGCGATATAATTCGATAGACTCTCCTGAATCAATTCCGGCTTTTTTCATAGCAATCGCTAATTGATCCCGAACAGTTTCTATACCTGGTAAAGCAGGGAGTAATACCCCTTTACGTCCTTTAGATGAAACTATAACACCATAGATTTGAGGATCTAGTTTTTCAACAGAACTGATAGATTCAGGAGTATCCAAAACATCAACCGATATATATATATCTTTCATTTCGTCTTTCCTTAACGGTAAAAAACGCGGGTCATGAAATGCTGCTGAAATTGTATTTGAATGTATTTCCTCTTTCAGATTTAACTGGTTTGGCTCTAATGTCCCGATGCATCCTCTTAATGAGTTATCGTTCTGATTGTAAATAGAAACAAAGCACGCAGCTTTATTGTCGAATCCTTCTGCGGATTTTAGCTGCGGATGTCTTCTTTCAAAATAAGCATGCAATACCTCCCAAGCCCAATCGACATATTTAGAATGATGTTTTTCCATATCGTTATCTTTTATTAGATTAATAAATTGCCTCACCTATACTCATTTTTAATTTGTAAAGTGACACTTGATAATTAATTTTCGCCTGTAATAATAACAATTTAGCAGATGATAAATTCGTAGCACTCGTAGTCAATTCTAAGTTAGTTATAGCCCCTGCCTCAAAATTAACTTTTGCTTGTTTAAAAGCTTCTTCTGCATACTCAACCTGAACCGTCAGGTTATCCATTGCTGCTAAAGATGATTGTAAACTATAATAGTTTTGTGAGACTTGTATTTGAATTTGTTTTAATATCAAATTCAAATTTTCATCTTCTGTGATTATCTTTGATTTTGCTAGATTTCTCTCATACTTACGTCTGCCCCCTTCATAAATAGGAACAGACAGAGAGGCTCCGATGTTATAATTAAATTTCATCTTTTCCAGATCCATAGGATATCCGTTTTTCCACCCTGCTCCTGCCTGAAGGTTTAATGATGGATTATAAGTTCTTGCTGACGCCTTCTCCTGTAATTTTGCAACTTCTACACCCTTGGTTGCTATCAATACTTCCGGACGATCATGCATCGCCTGATTCATCAATTGATCCAAAGGTATTAATAACGGATTGACTGAAGCCTCAAAATTCAGCAACATCTGTGAAGTTATGGTTGTATCTGCCAATACAGACAAATTGGTTTGCTGAGTCAAATCAGTCGTCGCTAAATCGATAATCTGTGTTTGAACATTCTTAAGATTTACATTCGTGTTAAGTAAATCAAACTTCGTTGCAGTACCAACATTATTTTTAACTTGTACATGACGTAACAATTCTTCATAATTATTTCTTTCCTGCTCCTTGATTTTAATTGCCTCCCGCGTATAGTATAACGTATAATATAGCTGAATGGTATTAAGCGCTAAATCTTGTTTTACATTGATTATCTGATATTCGGCAATTTGTTCTTGAATTTTTGCAGCTTCAATTTTAGGTCTCGTCTTACCGAAGTCATATAATAGTTGGGTCAGCGAGACACCGGTGTTATATGTATTTTTCGGATTGAGGTCAAAAGACTGTTCTCCCAACGACATTTTCATCTGCGGATCTGTAAACATGTATGAAGCAGAAGCATTAAGATTCGGAAAAAGCACAGAACGTGTTATTTTCAAATTTATATTCGTGCTGTTTAATGCTTCTTCGGCCTGTTTGACTGTCGGATAAGTATCTATTACCCGATTAATAGTTTCTCTAACAGTCAAAGTATCCTGACCTGATGCTTTAAAAGGCATTATTAACAACACAAATAATGCTGCCGTTTTTAATATATCTTTTGTATGTGGATTCATAATTTATTTCATTTTTTTATTTGATAAAAACAACGCAGGGACTATCGCAATCACTGTAATAATAGTTGACACATAAAAGTCATCATTTATACCTTCAATATATGCCTCAAGGCTAATATGGTTACTTATCAGTGATTTCGAAAAGGTATGAGACAAAGCTTCTGATGCACTTACTGTATGTGTTATAAACTCACCTAATTTATTCATAACATTATCATAAGTCTGACCCGTCGAAGCTAGTGACTCATTATAGATCTGTGTATGAAATGCAACGCGTTTCGTCAACAAATAACTCATAATCGTAACGCCAAAGCTACCTCCGATCTGCCGGATAATATTTGTGAGTCCCGATGCCTGAGCCATAAATCGCTGAGGGATACTGAAAAGAGACATATTCATTAACGGAGAATATAAAATCCCCATTCCCAATCCCCTCAGATAAAGACTTAACTGAATATAATTTCTGTCTGACAGATAGGAAAATGATTGATTCATATAAAAACTATAAGATAACAGAACCAAACCGAAAATAATAAAATACTTCGGATTCACCTTTTGAGACCATTGCCCTACGAATGGAGACGCAATCCCTTGCATGATACCTACAGGTACGAAAAAAAGTCCTGAATCAAATGCTGAATAACCTAAACTGTTTTGCAAGTATAAGGGTACCAAAAATGTACTACCAAACATTCCTACACCGAAGATAAATACGACTAGATTAGCTAATGTAAAGTTCCTATCACTAAACAATCTGAGATTCATCAACGGATTTTTGGAATTCAATTCAAAATAAATGAACAGGACAAATGATATAAATGCGATAAACATTGATCCCATCACTATCGGACTATTCCATCCTTGTGCGTTGGTAGATGAATTTACTTCTGTCAATCCATATAGAAACACCGGTAGAAATATAACAGACGTAATAAACCCGGGAATATCGAATTTTCCGACAGCCGGATTTTTGAATTCACGTTGAATAGTAGATGTGATAAAGATCGCTAAAGCACCGATCGGAACATTCACATAAAATATATAATTCCAGTTGAGATTATCAACCAGATAACCGCCGATTGCTGGGCCAAATGATACTGACGCAGCTGAAGCTACAGCCCAGAAACCTAATGCAACACCTCGTTGATTAAGAGGGAAAACATTCGTGACAATTGCCATCCCTACCGGCATAATTCCTCCGCATCCTATACCCTGATATATACGCCAAAAGATTAACTCTTCAATATGTGTCGAATTACCGCACATAAAAGAACCGGAAGTAAACACAAATATCGATATAATAAAAATGGCCTTATATCCAAATTTATCGGCACACCATCCTGCTACAGGTAAAACACCTGCAAGTGACAACATATAGCCGGTAAGGATCCATTCTGCAGTATTAATATCCGTACCCAACGTACCCATAATAGTTGGAAGCCCGACATTAACTACTGTAGAATCCAGTACAGCCATAAACGTTGCAATCATTACATTTAATAACACAAACCATTTATAGCCTTTACTTTCTATTGCTACTGACTCTTTCATTCAGTCGTTCATTTAATGATTTTCACCTCTGCTGACATGCCGGAAACCAATTTAACTTTATCGATTAATTTTTTATCACCAGAGATAGAGTCTATCGAAATTTTTATAGGAATACGTTGTGTAACTTTCGTAAAGTTACCTGAAGCATTATTAGGAGGAATCATTGAGAACTGTGATGCCGTATTATCGCCTATATAATAAATCTTACCCCAAAAAGTCAGTTTTGGATAAGCATCCAGTTCATATTTTACCTGTTGTCCCAGAAATACATTTTCATATTTTGTCTCTTCCAGATAAATACTCAACCATAAAGCGCTGTCCTGATTCAATGTATAAAGAGTTTGTCCCGGCTGTACAATATCTCCCGGTAACATCCAACGCTTACCGATCATGCCTTTGGATGGTGCATAAATTCGATAATACGAAAGCTCTATCACAATCGATTCAATCTGAGATTCTACAGCCTGAATTGAAGCTTCTGTCGAAGTAATTTGAACGCTAGCTGCATTAAGTTGTGACTTAGCCACTTCACATGCAATTTTAGATGTTGTTTGTGCTTCTTCCGATGTTTGCAAGGCTTCTAATGGCAAAACAGACTGAGAATACTGTAATTGCGCCCGTTCATAATTCTCTTTAGCTAATTTGTAAGAAGCTTCACGCATCTCAACAGTCTTTTGTGCTGTCACTTTATTCACTTTCATCAATGCAAGCTGTGCCTCAAGCTCTTTTCTCTGAGCTTCCAGTTCTGCCTGCTTCGATTTTATCTCCGAGCTGTCCAGCTCAACCAGTAAATCACCTTTATTGACTTTATCACCCTCCTCTACCAACTGATTCTGTATGGTAGCCATAACCATTGACGACACTGATATTCTATATGAATCAAGATTGGCATCATTCGTTGCTATATATTTTTCATAATTACGCCACCAGATAAATGCGGCTACTGATCCAACAACCAATACAATAATCAAAATAATCAATCCCTTTTTAGAAGATGTCGGTTTTGTGTCTGAATTTTCCATATAATCCGTATATAATTTAATTTCTATAATACAATAACAAAATAGTATTTACAAAAGTTGATTATCTACAAATTGAAATATTTAAATATGGCTTAACCTCCTACACATAAAGTATATAGACTCACACACTAAGTCCGTTTAAGTAAATAAATCCACTAATCCTATATTCCTTTCAATTCCGGTAAAGTCACTACACTTGTAAGCAAAAAAAGAAGCTGACCGGGGAAGTCAACTTCTTTTTATCACTCTTTCTTAAAAAAATAAAGGGGTACGCACCTCACGGTGAATAACCCCCTGCCACAGAACACAATTTATTCTTCTTCGATTTTCATAAAAGTACCATTTGGATAAAACATAAGTGTTTCATCGTTTACTTTAGGAGTCGAAATCTCAACTTCCCAGCCTTCAGAACACTTACTAAGCTCTTTTATCTTTGCATTCGAATAATTCTTTTTAACATAATCCATCACACTTGATGGCATAAGTTTTAAA
Organism: Porphyromonadaceae bacterium UBA7332; assembly: GCA_002471225.1. GTDB lineage: Bacteria > Bacteroidota > Bacteroidia > Bacteroidales > UBA7332 > UBA7332. The sequence goes on along the minus strand of DKPO01000033.1, from coordinate 87,830 downwards.
AGAGATTCTGAAAGATACTTACCTTCGCCGTCAATATGATGCCAATCTCCTGAGCTATGAAATGTAATTTCATTTCCATTCGAAAGATCCAACTCATATACATTATTATTTTGAAGACGAGCCTTTCTTATTGTTATGTTTTTATCAAAATTTGTTTTTACAAATTCAATTAACGCCTGAGGTATTTGGTTTACAGATACGATATGTGCATACTGATTAGAACTTCCAGACCATTCAGTCTTAATCGAATTATTATCCGAATAATTCATCATTTCATGCATACCCTTCCACATTTCGGGAGTCATCATTTGTCCATATTGTGCTTTTACATTTGTAAAAGTAAACAGAAATAAACACATCAACCAGAATCCTGTAATCCGCTTCATATATTATCTTTATATAAATGATAAACAATGATTTATATCTCTCAGTAGTTTATAATAAAACAGATTAAGATATTAAATTGTTCTCTTCATTATCAAAAATAATAGCAGATAATTAATATTTTTTCTTCTATCCGTTTTTTCTTATTTGTAAACTGACAATATAACAGACTTCCGATTGATTTTGTTTAGTATTTATAATTTATAGCCACGCACTTGACTATAAAAAGATAATAATCAAAAACTTATCTTATCCGTTTCTTAAATATAAATCGCAAGATAAAAAAGTTTAATGGCAGAGCGATCAGATAAACCGGGATTGGAGCCAATTGCTTAGGAATACCTATATACAAAAATAATGACAAGAAGCTTATCTGCATCACATAATTAATTCCTTGCTGAATTAAGTAGCCTATTGAATTAGACCAGGTCGGTTTAACCTTAAACGTATAATAGTTTGTCATCAAAAACGTAACCAAGATATAAAAAACCGTAGCTATAGTGTATGCTATACGAGCATCCATTAAATTTAGAAGCAAATAGTAAATACCATATTGAATTAATGTACCGACAGTACCCGTTACAATGTAACGAATAAATTGCTGTTGCCTTAATGATTTATTTGATGAATCCATTCTATACGCCCGAGTTTGTAATTCTTAATTTTAAATATAATCCCATACTGTAAAAAAAAGACTCCATGACAATACAGAGTCACAGAGTCTTTTAATATATATTCTAATTCTGATAACCTCAGAAATTATTTTTCAAAACGAGATTTACGTTTATTCAATCTGTCTGTTGATTTTTCAGAACGATCGTTGCGAGATGGTCTACGATCTCTTCCGCCCTCTTTACGATCACCACGATCACGAGAACCGAATCGTCTGTCTCCGCTGCGGCCTTCACCGCTACGACCACGATATCCGCCGCGATCATCAGATCTTCTACGGTCACCGCCACGAGATCCACCACTGTTACGTCTTTCCTGAGCTACTTCACAGAAAATAGTACGACCTTCATAAGTCAGCTTATTATTCAATGCTGCAAGTACTTCTTGAACATCTTTATCTTCAACTTCAAAATAAGAGAAGTTTTTCAATAAATCAATTTTACCGATTTGAGCTCTGAATCCTAAGTTTTTATTCAAAAATTCGATCAATGTATTCGGATATAACCCTTCAGATTTACCAATATTGATAAAGATACGAGTATAACCTTTTGTAGATGCATTTCTTCCTGATCTTTCTTCACGAGCAGCTTTTTCGTTTACGATTTCAAGATCTTCCGCATCACGATAATAATTAATCAAACGATTAAATTCCAATGATACGCATCGCTTGATAAGGTCCTCTTTTGATAACCACTCAAGTTTACGATAAACATTCGGAAGATAGTTTGCGATCTCTTCTTCGTTTACTTCTACTTTTTCAAGTTTGTCTACAAAGTAAAATAATTGTTTCTCGCAAATCTGAGCACCTGTAGGTACCTCGCCTTTTTCAAATTGTCTTTTGATAATTCTCTCGATCTCACGCATTTTACCTTTTTCTTTCACATGCATGATCGCGATCGAAGTTCCTTTTTTACCAGCACGACCTGTACGACCACTTCGGTGATTGTATGTTTCAACATCATCAGGTAAACCGTAATTAATAACGTGTGTCAGACTATCCACATCCAAACCACGAGCTGCGACATCTGTAGCAACAAGAATCTGAAGGTTACGAAGACGGAATTTTTGCATTACATAATCACGTTGAGCTTGAGAAAGTTCTCCGTGAAGTGAATCCGCATTATACCCATCTTTGATTAACCAATCTGCAACCTCCTGAGTTTCCTTTCGCGTACGACAGAAAACAATCGCATAAATATTGGGGTTATTATCCGCAATTCGTTTTAGAGCTAAATATTTATCACGGGCATGAACCAGATAATAAACATGTTTTACGTTATTCGATCCTTCATTTCTATTACCGCATGTAATTTCTTTTGGATCCTTCATATAGTTTTTCGCTATACGAGCAATTTCTTTTGGCATCGTTGCCGAGAAAAGTAGAGTATTGCGTCCTTCGGGAATTTGTGCTAAGATCTCATTGATGCTATCTAAGAATCCCATGTTAAGCATCTCATCCGCTTCGTCCATAATAACGAATTTCACACTACCTAATTTAATAGTGTTACGATTGATCAAATCCAATAAGCGTCCCGGAGTAGCTACGACAATATGTACTCCATTTCTCAGGCTTCTGATTTGACTGTCAATGCTCGACCCTCCATATACGGGCAGAACTTTTAGTTTATCAATATACTTTGAATAATCCTGAAGATCACTCGCAATCTGCAAACATAGCTCACGTGTAGGAGCTAAAATCAGCGCTTGCGGAGTGTAGTTCGATACATCTATTTTCTGAATAATCGGCAATCCGAAAGCTGCAGTTTTTCCTGTCCCTGTCTGAGCTAACGCTACTATGTCCGAATCTTCAGCCAACATATAAGGAATAACTTCCTCTTGTACGGGCATTGGAGATTCATAACCTAGCTCAGCAATCGCATCCAAAATTTCACTACAGATGCCTAATTCTTTAAATGTTTTCATTCTTTATATTTTAATCCAAGTACAAAGGTAACGTTTTGTCCCGGACTTTCTATTGTATTTTTCCTTAATAAGCGTACCAAATCGTAGATTTTTCAGTTATTTCTGATAAATTAATCATTTCACGCTTTTATACAGCTTTGTTTACTCATTCATTCTCCGGGACTATTGTTCCGAACTACTCCGATAATATAAAGTCGAACAATTCTCCGGCCTGAATATCTTCGATGCCACTTCTCTTATTTTCTCAGGCGTCAGAGATAAATAACGTTGTACTTCATTATCAACTTCTTCTGCAGAAGCAAACATCTGATAATAAGCAATATTAAAGGCTCTGCTGGCGTAGTTTATATTCGAGAACAAGTCTCCTGACTCAAATTTATTCACCACTTTTCTAAGTTCATACTCCGTCACAAGGTCCTCTGTCAATGTCATAAGCTCTTCTGTCAACAACCGATCTGCATCTTCCAATGACAATCCCGGCACAGGCTTACCTGTAACAAAGAACAATCCGTTCTCAATATCTCCTGTAATGTAAGCATTTACTTCAATAAACAACTGCTTTTCCATAACAAGTCTGTTGAACAATCGGGCAGAACGTCCGTTAGCAAGCAAATCCGATAAAACATCACAAGCCTGATAATCTTCATTTGTACGCGCGCACATATGATAGGCTTTCAGCAATGTAGATTGAGGGACATCTCTGAACACCTCTTCAAATCTTGCTTCTTTCTGTTCAGGCTCTTTAGGCAAATCAAGCTGAACAATATCTCTCTTTTCAATCGGAGCAAACCATTTTTCAGTCAGTTCAAGTGCTTTTTCAAATGATATATTACCTACAACACTTAAAATGGCATTATTCGGAGCGTAATGTTTATAGAAGAATGTTTTTACTTCCTCTAGTGTAGCTTCTGCAATATGATCCGGTGTTACACCGATTGTAGCCCATCTGTAAGGATGGACTTTATATGCCATGGGACGAATAAGCAAAGGCATATCTCCATAAGGCTGATTCAAAACCCTTTGCTTGAATTCTTCAATAACTACACTCTTTTGAATATCCAGACTTTGCTGCGAGAAATCCAGCCCCAGCATACGATCTGATTCAAGCCAAAAGGCAACTTCTACGTTATCCTTTGGCACTATACAGTAATAATTAGTACAGTCATTACTGGTCCACGCATTATTCTCGCCGCCGGCATCCTGCAAAGGCCGGTCATAGTCAGGGATATTTACACTTCCACCAAACATTAAATGCTCAAAAAGATGAGCAAACCCTGTACGATCAGGGTGCTCATCTTTTGAACCGACATTATACAAAACATTAACGGCAACCATTTGCGTAGAGTTGTCCTCTTCATGCAAAAGACATAGACCGTTTGATAGTATATGTTTATTTATCATATCGGATTATTCTATTATTTTCATTTTATATTTCACAGGATTAGTCGGACGATCACCGCGATCAGTAGTCACTTTCTCAATTTTCCCTACTACATCTAATCCATCAATAACCTCACCGAAAACAGTATATTCGCCATCAAGGTGTGGAGTTCCACCCACAGTCGTATATGCTTCTCTTTGCTCATCTGTAAAACGGAACGGCTCCATTTCTGCAACACGAGTCTGAGTTTCATTAATCAATTTTTCCTGCAAATCATAAAGACCTTCCTGATCTTTTTCTTTACGCAAACGCATAATTTCTGCACGGTTTTCTTTTGCCAACTGATCAAAAACTTCTTTTTCACGCTTGTGATTCATCTGCATCTCCAAAGAATCCAGTTTTCCATTTGAGTATTTTTGTCCCCAAACGATATAAAACTGTGAACCGCTTGATTCCTTCTCAGGATTTACCTCATCCCCCTGACGAGCAGCCGACAAAGCCCCTCTTTTATGAAAATATTTCGGGTATACGATTTCAGCAGGCACAGTATAACCTGGTCCGCCTGTACCGTATGCACTCTTTTTAGACTCGTCTTTCGTATTTGGATCACCTCCTTGAATCATAAAATCTTTTATGATACGATGGAACGACTGTCCGTCATAAAAACCGTCATTTACAAGCTTTACAAAATTTTCTTTATGTTTCGGAGTTTCATCATAAAGTTTCACTTTAATATCTCCAAGATCTGTCTGAATCAATACAACAGAACCTTTTTTTGCACCACAACTTGTTGATCCCATAAGCATTAACAATATAGTTATAAAATTAATTACTTTTTTCATCGATAATACATTTAAAGTTTGATGCAAAAATAACCAAAATAGTTATCTTTGCACGCAAAAAGAAAAAAAAGAAAAACAAAGAAAGAAGATGATTAGTTTTGTTACGTTATTGGACTACCTAGGTACATTTGCTTTTGCAATCAGTGGTATTCGGTTAGCCTCAATGAAACGTTTTGACTGGTTTGGCGCATACGTCGTAGGGCTTGTAACAGCCATAGGAGGCGGAACCATTCGTGATGTTCTCTTAGATGCAACACCTTTTTGGATGATTCAACCCTCTTATCTTATCTGGACGGGGATTGCCCTTCTTTTCGTCATCCTTTTCAGCAAATATTTGATTCGACTGAATAATACATTCTTCATGTTCGACACGATCGGATTAGCTTTATTCGTTGTAGTAGGATTTGAGAAAACACTAAGTTTCGGATTCCCCTATTGGGTCGCTGTTATGATGGGCACAGCTACAGGTGCCGCAGGTGGTGTCATCCGCGACATACTTATCAACGAAGAACCTCTGATATTCCGTAAAGAAATCTATGCGATGGCTTGCGTAATCGGCGGTCTAGTATATGCCCTGTTTGACTTCATGGGATTCGACACAACCTTCACTCAAATAGCTGCTGCTATTGGCGTTATGGCAACACGTATTATTGCCGTGAAATATCATATCTGCCTTCCGGTCCTTTCTTCTGATGAAGATATAGAAAAGGCTTCAAAAGATAAGTAGATAATATTCCTATATAATCAAATGCATTCTGAGAGTTAATACAACTCATCAGGATGCATTTTTTGTATATTTTATCAAAAAGCATCACGTCGTCCATAAAAAAAGAGGCTACCTGTATTCGAAAACAGGTAACCTCTTTAATATCCTTAATACTGGAAAGTATGATTAATTACGTTTAGCAACAACAAAAAGAACTTTGTTATCTGCTCCTACGAAACCTACTTTACCGTCTTTCATTGTCTCTACAGATTTCACTGAAGACAATGCTTTCAAGAATTCAGTTTCTTTATCCATATTCGGACAAGCCATCATTGTTGTAGCTGTATTAGGGAAAGAGATATCTGATTTAATAGAATCAGAAGTAACGATTTGCCCCATCAAGCGGTTACATCCGCCGCTACCTGCTAAACGATTATCCTGAAAATTCAAATCAAGATAAGGTGTTTCTTCAGAAGGAGTGATTGAAGCACCGTTCAATTCAACAACATTCCAAGCACCATTTAAAGTTTTTGCATCCAAAACTTCTTTTTTAGCATCGCAAGAAGCAAACGTCAAAGCTGCTACAGCAACTAATGATAATAAAATCTTTTTCATAGAATAAGTTATTTGTGATTAAGTTATTTCTTATTTAAAAATCACTCATAAAACAATCTGTAAGGATATAAGTTTACGAAATCATTTAAAATAAGGTTTAGACAGACAACTTAATCAAACAGTTTAGAGAGATAAGCTCTGCACCAAAAGGGTACAGAGCTTACTATATTGTATTACAATTTAGCGATCTCTTGGATCACGTTCATTATATCAGCAGCTAATGCTTCAGCTTCATCCATTGTTGCAGCCTCTGCATAAATACGAATAATCGGTTCGGTATTTGATTTTCTTAAATGTACCCATTTTTCAGGAAAATCAATTTTCACTCCGTCAATATCATTGATTTCATATGCAGCATATCGTTTTTTCACACCTTCGAGAATCGCATCAACATCAATGCTCGGAGTAAGTTGTACTTTCTGTTTTGCAATGCAATAAGGAGGGTATTCTGCTTTCAGTGCAGTTACACTTTTCTTCTTATTTGCCAAATGCGTAAGGAACAGAGCAATACCAACCAAGGCATCACGTCCGTAATGGCTATCCGGATAAATCACTCCTCCATTGCCTTCACCACCGATTACAGCATTTGTTGCTTTCATTTTCTCTACAACGTTTACTTCACCTACGGCTGAAGCATTGTAGTCACAGTTATATCCACGAGTTACATCACGAAGAGCTCTTGTCGAACTAAGGTTAGACACAGTATTACCCGGATTTTTAGATAACACATAATCAGCCACTGCAACAAGTGTATATTCTTCTCCAAACATTGATCCATCTTCACAAACGATTGCTAAACGGTCAACATCAGGATCGACGACAAATCCAATATCTGCTTTACCCTCTTTCATAAGACCTGATATTTCAGTCAAATGCTCTGGAAGTGGTTCTGGGTTGTGTGGAAAATGTCCGTTAGGCTCACAATAAAGTTTCTCAACTTTAGCTACACCCAAAGCTTTAAGAAGAGCTGGCAAAACCTCTCCCCCTACTGAGTTCACACAGTCAACAGCTACCTTGAAGTTAGCATTACGAATAGCATCCACATCTACTAATTTAAGAGCTAATACACTCTCAATATGTTTTTGTGTGTATGTTGTGTCTATCGTTTCTTTACCTAAAGAGTCGACTTCGGCAAAATCAAAATCCTCAGCTTCAGCAAGCGCAAGAATTTCTTTACCTTCAGCTGCATTAAGGAATTCACCCTTTTCATTAAGAAGTTTCAGTGCATTCCATTGTTTCGGATTATGGCTTGCTGTAAGAATAATTCCCCCAGAAGCTTTCTCCATAGTAACAGCTAATTCTGTTGTCGGAGTTGTAGCAAGTCCGATGTTGATAACATCAAAACCCATCCCCATTAATGTTCCAACAACAATATGCTGAACCATTTCGCCTGATATACGGGCATCGCGACCTACAACGATTTTATTTGCATTAACTTTTGTTGTTCTGCGAATGAAAGTAGCGTAGGCTGACGTAAATTTTACGATATCCAAAGGATTCAATCCTTCGCCTACTTTACCTCCGATTGTTCCTCTGATTCCGGAAATAGATTTAATAAGTGTCATATTAGAATTATTGAATTTGTGTGTACTCCAATTTAGGATAATACAACGGAACCACCGTTTTCTGTTGATCAGGCAAACCTGACTTAGAACCGATAATCATTTTTACAATTGCACCTTTACCTATTTTAGTAAGAGGTAAAGCCCAGCCCAGGCACCCACCGTTAGATGTAGAATACGGGTCTGTATAAGTAAATTGATAAGGTTGAGAACCTTCCGGAAAAATATTATTGCGGAAGAAGATTGTATTATCTTTGATATTGTATACATCAGCCATGCGAACGTATACGGTAGAGCCTTCTTTAGCCATTTTAGTAGTATCACCGAATGATACTACATTCAAATATACTTCAGCTACATCTGCATCGTTATAACGCTGGTATTTATAATATACTTTTTCGCCAAACTTTTCGGGAAACTCATCAACAATTATCAAAGAGCTATCACGGATAAACTTTTTGATTGCATCTTTCTCTTCTTTCAAAAGTTCAGAGTATGATTTCGTTTTGCTACAAGATGTCGCCATCATAGCACCCATAAGCATCAATGAAACGAAATAAAATATTTTTCTCATCTGTATTTTATTAATAGATTTATTATTTACATGTAATCCGGAAGTACTTTTTTAAATAGCTCGACGGCCTCTTCCATAGATGCATACCAGCTTCCTCCAGCTGCATTCTTATGTCCTCCCCCATTGAAATATTTATTAGACAATTCATTGACTGCAATACTTCCTATAGAACGGAATGATATTTTAATCTTGCCTGCTTGTCTGTCTTCTTTAAACAATACCGAGCAATTGACATTTTTAATATCAAGCGGTATATTAACCAAACCTTCTGTATCACCTTTCTGACAATTGAAATGTAGCATTTCATCTTCAGTCAGAGTAATAATGGCACATTGCAAGGTCGGTATAACTTTCATTTTTTCGTAGATTATATATCCGCGAAGACGCATACGATCCAATGATTCATTTTGATAGACCCGACGATGAATTTCATCTTTGTTTACGCCTTTCTTGATCAACTCAGCTATAATATAATATATTTCAGGAGAGTCTGAATTATAAGAGAAACGCCCTGTATCAGTCATCATGGCTGTGTAAATAGCCTCGGCACAGTTTCGATTAATCTCTTCAAAATATCCCATACGACAGATTAGTCTGAAAGCGACTTCTGCTGTTGCGCACATAGATGGATAAGAGATTGAGACATCAAAAGTCTCGTCCGGATCTAAATGGTGATCAATAAGTATTTTCTTAGCAGAGGATTTTTCCAGAAGTTGTTTCAGATTTTCTCCTACACGATGGTGTGAATTGAAATCCATACAAAGTATCAGATCAGCCGCATCAAACGCCTCTTCTGCATATTGCGGATATCTATCATATAAAAGTATATCTCCGCTTGCGTTTAACCAGTTCAGAAAATCCGGGAAAGCATCAGGAAGAATAACCTGTACATCTTTTTCCAATTCAAGTAAAAAATGATACATGGCCAGCGAAGAACCTACAGCATCTCCATCAGGTGACATATGAGACACTATGATAATCTTCTGACTCTTCTCGATTAACTTCTTTGCCTGCTGAACTTTAGCCTCTTCAATTATTTTACTTATCATACTATTACAATTATTATCGGCAAAAATAAGAAATTATCTCTTTTTGTCGCCAATAATTGGATGTTTTGAATCAAAAAAACTAAAAATCAGTAATAAGTAGTGCCTCTTTGATTGCTTTACGGATTTCGATTGCTTCTTTTTTGTCTTCTTTCAATAATGACAAGACGAATGTTATATAAGCATCTTTTGTACTTATTCCACACATTTGCAGAATGCGACTACGCGGCAATAAGCCTTTTTGATTGTACACACGTAAAATAGCATTGTAATCACCTGTATGTATGTATTGCTGAAATTCAGTCATCAGACTCTCGTAAATGGATTTGGTATTATAATTTTCAGTAAGTTTCGATATATGATCTTCCAGTTCACTGATATCAGATACTCGCCGATCAATCATAAGCTCGATCTGTCGTCTCACACGATGACGTGTGTGCAATAATGCCTGTGACTGAAGATCTTCCTGAAATAACCTAAGTACATTTTGCTTTAATTCAGAAAAAACAATATCGGGATTCTTAAGCATCCGGTTTGCTACGGCTTTAATAACAGGTTCGAGCATGAGAAAATTCTCAACCTCTGCTACTTCAGGCACATAAATATTATTACGTCTTAAATAATCTACTTCATCATCTGTCCGTCTATCCCGATCGACAATACCATGGACTTTAAGTAAATGAAAGCGAAGTTGTTCGGCAAATGCTTTGGTGGTCTCAATAACCTTAGTACACCCTCCCAATGCCTTCACTGTATGATCGGTAAAAATAAATGGATAAAGTTTACTGTCAATACTATTATGCTCGGTACCTTCGATAAACAAAAGAGGTTTACGACTGCCAAGGATTTCCATATAAAGATCTTCCGGTATATTCTCGAAAGATGTTATCTCTCCATAATCCCATATATGATTTTCGAAATCTACTGATTTAATCCAAAACTTTTTAGCATTAATTCGTGATAATGCGAAATCGATATTATGAGTCAGATAAACAAAAGAACAGTCTGAACGGACCATTTCGAGCTCATCCCAGATTCCTGATAATACAGATTCATTAATATGTAGTTCCGGCTCGTCAATTACAGCAATAGCATTAGGTGGCAGCAACAAAACCGATCCTATAAGATAGAATATAATTTTCTCGCTGTCACTTAACCTATTGATATCATAATGATTTATATCATACGATGTTTTTACACGAAAGGATTTATCCTGTATAATCAATTGGCTGTAAGGCAAAAGCTTGAACCATATCCGCCTGAGTTTATCAAATCGGGTTTCGGTCAGAATCAGCTCTTTACCTGACTGTGCGGCCTGTCTAAACATCATAGATGCTTCAATTTCATCTTGCATAAGCACGACTTTCAATCTTTCGAATTCGGACAAATGCTCAATTTCATTGCATACTTCCAAAACCTGTTCTTTGACTTTATTCTTTCGATCGGGAACAAAGAAATATAAAGAGTTCAGTGCCGAAATTTTGACAGCATTCTTATTCTTCTTAATTATTTCCGTCCCAAAACGGCTTTTACCTGATCCGTTAGCCCCTATAACTACCATTGAGTTATAGCCGTCTAAAACGACATCAGATATCTCATCTCTGGATTTTGGTAATATTAGTTTCATCATGTGCTTAGTATATCAGGCTTTATTTTGATTCTCTGTTCGTAAAGTATTTCATAAATTGTGTACGCTCATAGAAGCTTTGATCTTCGATATCCCTGTAATTAAGTTTACCACGGAATTCGGCCAAACTATCAAAACCTTGTTTATCCATCCATGCTTCAAGACAAGTTTCCATTTGATGAATAACATCATTTCCGTTTTCGTAAACGGTTGTACATAATTGAACGGTTGTTGCTCCGGATAAGATCACTTTTACAACATCTTCCCATTCAAGCACACCTGTTGATGCAGATATATCAATATTCGATGTCTTCCCTGAAATCACTCCAACCCATCTCAACATGTGGCTTAAGTCACCTTTTCGACTAAAAATATTACCTACAGTCATTTGCAATGTATCAATATTAATATCAACCGGATAATATTTATTGAACAATACAACTGCTTTGGCTCCAGCTCCTTTAAGAGATTCTACCAAATGAACAAGGTTATCGTGATTCTCTCCAATTTTAACAATTACAGGAATTGACAATTCTTTCACTACGCTACGTACAATATCCACATGAGCCTGAGTTACATTAATTCCTTCTTTTGAAGTATCCAGCAATGAGACATTAAGCTCTAAAGCAGAAGCTCCTGCATCCTGGATAGCTCTTGCAAATTTAGTCCACTGACCGTTATGGTAACAGTTTACACTGGCAATAATCGGAATATCACAAGCTTCAGATGCCTGCTTTACTAATGTTTTATATTCCTCCAATCTCTCAGCCTGAACATATTGTTTGATATAGTCTTCAGCTTCCGGATAGTCCGACGTCTTCAGATATTGTGTTGACATAATATCTAATTGCTCTTCAAACAATGATTTTAGTACAATAGCACCTGCACCTGCTTTATTTAAAGCAATACATTTCTCAACTGTATTTGTCAATCCTGAACTACTGACAATAAAAGGATTGCGTAACTTCAACCCCGCGTATATAACTTCTAAATTCACCATGGTTAATCAGTTTAAGCGAATTGCTAATTTATTTAATAATTTCTTACTCCAAAGATAGAGCTACCTATTCGCACCAAAGTACTGCCCTCTTCTATAGCGATCGTATAGTCATCAGACATACCCATTGATACATGTTTAAAATAGGATTTATCTTCGAAATAGGTATGTTTCAATGTGTCAAATATCATTTTCAGATTTTTAAACTCCTTACGGACCTGATCATCATCATCACTAAATGTTGCCATACCCATTACGCCAACAATCCGTATATGACCCAGTTCGTTAAGTAGGCCGGCAGACAAAAAATCGTCCGCTTCTACCAGAGAGAGACCAAATTTTGTATCTTCTTCAGCAATATGGAACTGCAACAAACAATCGACAATACGATCCTTTTTTTGAGCTTCCTTATTGATCTCTTTTAAAAGTTTAAATGAATCGACACTATGAATCAAACTTACAAACGGAATGATATATTTAATCTTATTCGTTTGCAAATGACCGATAAAATGCCATTCAATATCCTTAGGTAAATGCTCTGCCTTAGGTACTAATTCCTGCACTTTACTTTCACCGAATATCCTTTGTCCAGCTTCATATGCTTCACGAATAGACTCTTCGGGATGAAATTTTGAAACGGCTACCAGAGAAACTTTCTCCGGTAGCTCAATTTTCAAAGAATGTATTTTATCTTGTATATATCCCATTTTATTGATCAATCTCTGTTTTTACTTCAGCTTCTTCCGAGTTAAACGGAAAAATATCCATAAGTGGAGTTTCGGCAACCGAGGCTATAACATAATCAGCCATCGTTCCTTTCATTCCTTTGTCAAGATTAGCTACAGCCTCACGTAAATCTCCGGCCTGAATAAGCATAAAACAAGATGTTTTCTTTTCAGCACCACTACGTTCGTCAATAGTTACAAACTGAACTTTTGCTTTAAACCAGCGATCACCAGTTTCATCTTCAAAGATTTCACTGATTTTCGCACGTTTAATATCTGATACAGTAAATTCTCCTGTAATAAAAGGAGTCACTTCTTTAATGATTCTTGCTTCGGCTTCAGTAAATGATAAAGCATCTACTAAATAAGGCTCAGTTACTTTCTTCAACATTCCGTTCTCCATCGTTTTCTCGTAACGAACCTTACATTCAAACCAGTTATTCATATTTATGTTATAATTTATTTTCAGTTATTATGTCTAAAATATTCACTCTTGCAAATGTATAATTAATTCTTAAAATACTCCCCCTTTCGATAAATTTTGAAGAGTTATTGATTAGTTTTGCATAAGAACAAATCGAATATTGTATTTGTTACACCAAATATTCAAATAAACACCGATGAATTATGACAATATATTTCAAAACACAGTCAGCCATAGACAGAGCAGCTGATAAGATAAAATCTGAGAATCCGCATTACGACGTTAAATGGGGAACTATTATTTGCGATTGCGGAAAAACACCGGGATATACAATCATTGATCCTACAAAGGATAATAAGGTTGTTATTATTTACGGATGGTGTGGCTCATGCTATCGTAACTCTTCAGATGAATTTCGGGGAGAATAGATTATCTTAAAGATAATTTATCATACCTTTGCATCAAAATTATACCAGAATGCACAACTTTAATCTTAGAAACTCCGCCCTCATTCTTGAAGGTGGAGGAATGCGAGGCACTTTTACTGCAGGAGTTTTGGATACTTTTTTACGAAGAGATATTCATTTCCCATACCTTATTGGTGTTTCTGCAGGCTCTACAAATGCCTTATCATACTTATCTAAACAAATCGGCCGAACAAGATCCATTAATATAGATATGCTTAATAAGTATCACTATATTGGATTTAAGCATTATGTTCGTAAAAAGAACTGGATAGACTATGATTTATTGTTTCACTCTTTCCCCTTCAATGAAGTTCCTTTTGACTTTGATGCTTTTTTCTCAAATGAAACTACATACGAATTCGTTGCAACTGATTGCCTTACAGGCAAAGCTCATTATCTGACTGAAAAAGAAGATCCCGATCGGCTTCTGACTATCTGTAAAGCATCTTGTAGCTTACCATTTATCAGTCCGGTCGTTGATGTCGACGGAACACCGATGCTTGACGGTGGTATAAGTGATTCGATTCCGATTGAAAGAGCTATCAGTAAAGGATACAAAAACAGTGTATTGGTTTTAACCCAAGAGAAAGGATACAGAAAGAAGATCTCATCCATACAGATTCCTAAATTTGCATTGCGTAAATATCCCAAGATCTGTGAAGGATTAAACTTCAGAGCATACAAGTACAATGAAACGATGGATCTGGTCGAAAACCTTGAAAAAAAGGGGGAGATAACAGTTATCAGACCAACTGACATTTTTGGCGTAACGCGTACCGAACAAGACACGATAAAACTAATGAAGTTGTATTTGCATGGTATGGATATAGCACAGGAGTTTCTGAATAATCATGAGGTAAAATAAATCACCCTCTATCGAAGTAATCTACTTTGATAGAGGGTGAACTTTTATATATATCTGTGGACCTACAAGAACAAGGTAAGCATTAATTGTGCAGTAATTACACGAAGAAACATCACAATAGGATATACCGTTGCATAAGCTACTGCCGGATACGTCCCGCCAATATTTGTATTCGCATAGTTAAGAGCCATTGGATTAGACATACTTCCACATAACATTCCTGAAACTGATTGCAAATCCATTTTCATTGCTTTTATAGCTATGAATCCAACGATCAGTACCGGGATAACAGTAAGCATAAAGCCTGTCCCCACCCATAGAACACCTTCCGGTCTGAATATTGTTTCCATAAAACGACCTCCGGATTCGATACCAAGACCTGCAAGATATAGAACAATGCCTAACTGGCGTAACATCAAATTGGCGCTTTGTGTTGTATAAGTAACCATTGAGAAACGCGGACCAAATGCACCCATCAAAATACCAACTACAATCGGACCGCCGGCAATACCTAATTTAACCGGTACAACAACTCCAGGTATAAAGATAGGCAAAGAGCCTAACACCAATCCCAGAAGAATTCCGACAAAAATCGCGATCAGGTTAGGTTCTTTCAGCCTTGCCAAGGAATTACCTAATACCTTTTCGACATTTTCGATTGACTTACGCTCACCTACAACCGTAATCTTATCACCCATCTGAATACGAATATCCCGATTAGGCAATAAGTCTATACCGGAACGATTAATACGGGTAATATTCACACCATATACATTACGCAAACGCAAGGATCCGAGTGTTTTTCCGTTCACTTCCTGATGCGTTACAAGGATTCTTCTCGAAACAAGCTCGCTGTCAATCTCATTCCAGTCAATATTCTCCTCATTCCAGTTAAGATCCTCCTGTTTACCAAACAAAAGTTCCAGCCATTGGGCATCCTCTTCCGTTGTCATAACCAATACAATCTCATTTGGAGCAAAG
The DNA here is from genome assembly GCA_002471225.1 of Porphyromonadaceae bacterium UBA7332. Classification (GTDB taxonomy): domain Bacteria; phylum Bacteroidota; class Bacteroidia; order Bacteroidales; family UBA7332; genus UBA7332. The sequence goes on along the minus strand of DKPO01000033.1, from coordinate 72,039 downwards.
ATCGTATCTGAAGTCGGGATTATTACTTTTCCTTCACGCCAGATACGTGAAATAACAAATTGTTTATGAGATAATGCAACAACTTCTTTTACTGACTTCCCAAATAATTGTTTATTTGTTACCTGAAAACTGGAAATATACATTTTCTTTTCTTTCCGTTCGGAAGTAGCAGCTCTTTCAACACTTTTCGGAAAAATAGCCTTCAGAAAGATTAAAGCGAGAATCACACCTATAACACCCAAAGGATAAGTCACGGCACAACCTAAAGCAATCTCAGCAGAAGGGACAGATGTATCGACCGAGCGAATGTAATCCAATGTTTGTTGTGCAGCTCCTAATGCAGGCGTGTTGGTTACTGCTCCGGATAGAATACCCATCATTTCAGCCATCGAAATATGAAACGTATAATGAAATACGACAGTCAGAATCAGACCTATAATGACAACCAAAGAGGCAAGCATCGTAAGCTTTACTCCACCTTCTTTTAAAGAAGCAAAGAACCCGGGTCCGACTTGCAAACCCAATGCATAAACGAAAATGATCAGTCCGAAACTTTGAGCAAAACTAAGCATCTGCGGATTAGGTTCAAAACCTAAGTGTCCGGCCAAAATACCAATAAAGAAAACAAAAGTTACTCCTAATGAAACTCCGGCAATTTTAATTTTACCCAATATTAATCCAATTGCACTCACTGCACAAAATAAAAGGATAGACTGAACTACAGTCTGGCTTGTAAAAAGCGTCTCAAGAAATTCCATAATTTTTAAATTGGAGTGCAAAAGTACTACTTTTATACTTAACTCAGATACCCGAATCAATAATGTTTTTAGCAATCAAACTTAAAAGTCGTTCACGTGCCTCTACAGAAGCCCATGCAATATGGGGAGTCATAAATAATTTGTGTTTATTTTTTACATTCATCAAGGGATTTGTTTCTAAAACAGGCTCTTTTGTAAAAACATCTATACCTGCCCCTCCAATACAATCTGTATCTAATGCTTCAGCCAGAGCCGCTTCGTTAATAATCCCCCCACGTCCGACATTCAGAATAAATGCTGTAGATTTAGTCAGCTTAAAACTATCTGCATTTATCAGATTATTTGTTTTATCATTTAATGGCGCATGCACAGAAATTACATCTGCCGTTTGCAGCAGTTCCTCTAATGCTATTTGTTTGTAATCCGGATTATGATTATTCCCCGAAGTCGAATAATAGACAACTTCAGCTCCGAAAGCCTTAGCTACCTCTGCTACCCGTCTGCCAATTGCTCCTAAACCGATAATACCGTAACGCTTGCCTGCCAACTCATTAAATGCAGGTGTAATAGTAGTAAAAAGTTTAGCCTGTGCATACTCGCCACTTTGCACATAGTCGTTAAACTGACAAATATGAGACATCCATTGAAACAAAAGCGAAAAGGTTATTTGCAAAACACTTTCTGTCGAATAACCGGCCACATTCTTTACTTGTATATCCAATTCGTTTGCTGCCTGCAAATCCACATTATTCGTACCTGTTGCTGCAATACAAATTAATTTCAGAGAAGGATTGGATTGCATCAGAGCTTTATCGATAATCACTTTGTTGGTAATAACCACATCAGCGCCTGCAATTCTCGCTACAGTATCCTGCGGTAATGTATAATCGTACCCTACATATTCTCCTAAAGCTTTTAGCTTATTCAAGCCAGACAATTGACCAATTGTGGCTTCATCCAGAAATACTATTTTCATGATTCTGATATTTAATAATTACATCAGCCAAATATAGGAAACTGATTTTGATTTTTTAGAATATAATTTTTTTATATTCGATTCTGATTTTGTTTTATTGATTTATGACTATAAAGGAATAAAAAAAACGACAATCTATTGATTGCCGTTCTCCTTACTTAAGTTCAATATTTTATCCGCAATAACCAAATCCTCTCGATCATGCGTTATCCACAACAAAGCTGCGTGATGTTCTTTAACGTAACCGGATATAAAATGCAGCAATCGATTACGAAACTCTGTATCCAGTCCTTTTAATGGTTCGTCCAGTATATAAAGCTGGCACGGATACAACAATGTCCTTACAAGTCCGACTCTCTGAGCTTCACCTCCGCTTAGACTCTGAGGATATCGGTCAAGAAGATGTTCTATCCCAAAAATGTCATAAAACAAATTCCGCTGCTTACTATCAATCATCACAGGTAAGATTAAGTCAATATTCTCCTGTACGGTCAGCCATGGAAATAATCGGACATTCTGAAACAAGACAGAGATAGAGCTTTTTAGTATCTTACCGGAATTTGGTTTCACGAATCCACAAATCAGATCCACCAGTGTAGATTTCCCAAATCCCGAAACAGCTTGTACAGCTACAACTTCTGATTCCTCAAGCTTCAGATTGAAATCCGTAAATATATTTCTTTTATTACGTTTGAATGACAGATTTTCTATTACCAGAGGCTCTATATATAATTCTTCACTCATCAGTCTATGCTTAAAATCATACTGTTTATGTGGTGCATAAGCAGCCATTTTTTTTAGAATATACTCTATAATAAAGGATGCGAAAAGACTGGCAAAAGTCAATGCAAACAAATACGCCACATCTATATAATTCTGAGCCTGTTTCATTGCTGCCCCTATACCCGAATCTATGGATGATAATGCCTCACCTATAATAATAGCACGCCATCCCAAACCTATAGCCGAAGCTATCCCCGAAAATATATAAGTTTTAATAGCCGGATATTCAATCCAGAAAAATCTTTTTCTTCTGCTCAGATGATACAATGTTGCTATCTGAATGAAATGAGGATCCAAAGCTTTAAAACCCGCTGTAAACTGAATCGTAAGTATAGGAAACATACCTATGAAAGCGATTACCAACGGAATATTCTCGGATGAAAACCAAACGATTGCCAATAATAGAAATGAAAGTATCGGTGTGCTTTTGAGCAATAAAAGTATCGGTGATAAAAGCTTTTCAAAAGCCTTATTACGAGCACAAAAATAACTAACCGGCAATGCTATCGCTGCCGACATAAAAAAGCCGATAAGAGCTCTATAGAACGTAAATAGCAGATTTACGTAAAAGGCCTGTTCTCCCGATAATTTAACGAAGTATTTAATAACATCCCAGCAAGAGGGCAATATAAATGGGTTGGCAAAAATTAGTGCTCCCACTTGCCAGATCAATAATAATAATCCGATTGAGAGTATTTGCCAGCCCCATCTTTCAGCAAAAGCTTGTACCTTTAATTTCATTCTGTATTGATTAAGATATTTCAGAATCGGATAATATACATATCTGTCATCTCACTTATCATCAGAGAACAAAAAAGAGCTGTAGAAAAGTATTCAGACTTTTCGTACAGCTCTTCTTATCCTAATATTTTATTTATAGTGTAATTGACTGAAGACATTGGGATAACTGATCCGGACAGGATGTTCCTTTTCCTTTACAATCGATTCCTTTCAATCGGGCAATTACGTCATGGCAATCCATTCCTTTAATAAGAGAAGAAAGACCTTGCAAATTGCCATTACATCCACCAGTGAAAGTAACATTCGCTACTTTACCATCTTCAACGATTACATCTATCTGTTTGCAACAAACACCTTTAGGGTAAAATTGAATAGCTCTACTCATTTCTTTTTTAATAACCTGGTTATTAAGCCCCTTTTGTTGCTACTTCTTTATTAATCTTTTTCACTAATCCTTGTAGTACAGCACCCGGACCTACTTCTGTAAATTCAATAGCACCCCCTTCGATCATATTTTTCACTGACTGAGTCCAACGTACAGGAGCTGTCAATTGAGCAATAAGATTTACTTTGATTACTTCAGGATCTGTAGCTGGTTTAGCATCAACATTTTGATACACCGGACAAATCGGTGCAGAGAACTGAGTATTAGCAATTGCATCAGCCAATTCAGCACGAGCCGGTTCCATAAGCGGTGAGTGGAAAGCACCTCCTACTTTTAGTTTCAATGCTCTTTTTGCTCCTGCAGCTAATAATAACTCACATGCTTTGTCGATACCTGCTTCTGTACCTGAGATCACTAACTGCCCCGGACAGTTATAGTTTGCACAAACAACTGTTTCGCCATCAATAGAAGCACATACTTCTTCTACTTTTTCGTCAGCCAGATTTAACACAGCTGCCATTGTTGAAGGTGCAGCTTCACAAGCTTTCTGCATAGCCATTGCACGCGCAGCAACTAAACGAAGACCATCTTCGAAAGACAATGCACCTGCTGCTACTAAAGCCGAAAATTCACCTAACGAGTGACCTGCTACCATTTCCGGTTTGAAATCATCGCCTAAAGTTTTTGCTAAAATAACAGAGTGAAGAAATATAGCTGGTTGAGTTACTTTTGTCTGACGTAGATCTTCGTCTGTTCCCTCAAACATTAGATCTGTGATTCTAAATCCCAAGATTTCGTTTGCTTTCTCAAACATTTCTTTCGCCAAGGCTGAGTTTTCGTAAAGATCCTTACCCATTCCTACGAATTGAGCGCCTTGTCCTGGAAATACATAAGCTTTCATGTATAATCTATTTTAGTGATTAATTGAACTGCTGACTCTAACTTATTGCAACAGTTTTAAAAATATGTGCGACAAAGATAATTAAATAATTAATATTTCAAATAGTGTCTTTCAGTAGCCCATTTGTATCGAAAGCTTTCCGACGCGTGGCCCACAAAGTAATCAGAACAGATATCAGTGAAGACGCAAAAATAGCAATCATCAGCATGATCTGATACTTTATGGCTACCGATGGAGAACTACCACCCAATAGCTGCCCCGTCATAGTTCCCGGTAATGACACAAGTCCCATGACCGTCATCGTCGCAATTGTCGGATTGAATGATTTGATCAGTGCATCTCTCATAAATGGACGTAAAGCTTCCTGAAAAGTAGCTCCGTTACCCAACTGATAACGATAAAAGTTCGATTCTCGCTTGATTCCTGAATAAAACGTATTTAGCGCTATCACATTGGCTATTAATATATTCCCGAGTATCATTCCTGAAATAGGCACAAAATAACGTGCATCAAACAAGTCTGACATCTGTACTACACATCCTATAAAATAAAGTGCGATAAACAAAACCGAGAATAAAAAAGCACCCAGAGCTGGTAAAAGCAACAAGGAGCGACTTAACTTGGTACGGTTCAGAACAGTTAAAGCAGCCACAACAGTCATCACAACGACCCATAGCAAATTGATCCACGCATTATTCCATTTAAAAAGATATTCCAGATAAATGGCAATCAGAAATAACTGAATGATCATCCGGGAAGCTCCGATCAATGTATCTTTAACTAATCCGGTTTTGTAAAAATTGAGATAGTAACATGGGATCAGCAGTAGCAAAAGCCCCATCATAAATCCCCAAAATGAAATATCCATATTCCCGCTTATAATGTTATTGTTCGATCAAAATATTTCTGAAAATGCTCATCATGCGAAATCGCCATAATCGTTCGATCTGTACAAGATTGCACAAACTGCCCCATGCGAATGGTACTCTCCGGATCTAAAGCTGCCGTAGGTTCGTCAAGCAGATAAACCTGTTTATCCGTCAGGATTCCTGCTATAAAAGCGATACGTTGCTTCTGCCCACCGCTCAATTGAGCAATTTCATGATTGATCAGAGAACGATCCAACCCGAAAGCAGCAAATAGCTCCAGGGCTTTTGACTCATCATATAACTTCTTTCGGTTCACCTTAAACTGGAAATGAAACTGCAACAGCTCTCTGACATTCTGAAAAGGTAAATTTATATCCTGTGGAAGCCAAAGTATCTGATTCCGTATCAGTTGTATATTTTCGTTGGATTGCTGGATTCCATTTACTTCAATCATACCTTTTTCTGGTTGAAGAAATCCCAGCAAGAAATTCAATAAGGTACTTTTACCGACTCCCGAGCGTCCTGCTATACAGACATGTTCATTATCTGTAATGTTTAAATTAAAATCTTTAAATAGATTATTACCTCCATATGAAAAGGTAATATCATTATAATTGATCATATTCTTTTTCTATTTTATCACAAATATAAGTGATGCCTCTCACTTTCTCTTGGAGTTAAACATATAAATACATCTTTTAGTGTTAGAGAAGCCGTTCATAAATAATCAATTATTTATAGAACTTGAAAGAATAATATATTCTGATTTGTACGATGCTCCCATGAATAATAAGGCGAAGAGAAGTAAATCTATCTGTTTTTTAATACGTAGCAAAATTATTTTACATACGTATGTAAATATTCTTAGATACGTATCAACGTAAACGCCGGTACGTATCTAAATCCGGAAATATAAAAGCTTTCAAAAAACGAACGTATTTGCCTGAAAAAACGAACGTATTTCGTTATCTCCAAATGCGTTTGTTTTGTTGTCGAAATACGTTTGTTTTCGAGGGAAAATACATCCGTATTACCCGAAAAAAATACGGTATATCTTTCCAAACTTACGGTATATCTCTGAAAAGAAACGGCGTATCTTTTCAGAGATATACCGTTTCTTTTTAACGATATGCCTATAACTCTACCTGGAGTTTTACAATTTGAATCGACACTATCGACACCAGCATTATAACAAGCTGGTTATTAAACAATAACAGGTGTCGATTCACCTATTTCAATCGACACCGAATCAGCACCAATCAGCACCAATTGCCACCGGTTTTTATCTTATTTATTATTTCCATTTTCTTCACCCCTATTTTTTCGTTTTTCAATTGTTATATTATAATATCTGCAAGTTAGTAACTCCACTTACCATATTGCAATTAAGCACATTCTGAGTGAGTAAAAGATACTATATAGCTATTTCAATGTAAAGCCCAACACACATGAATTAAGATCCTACAACTAATTACATTTATGAGTGAATTTAGAATAAATAATACGCCTTATTCTTCAACACACATAAAACTCAGAAATATAAGGCCGGAATCAGAAATATAATTCTATTTTTGCAACGTAGGCCGCTCCTGAGAATAGAGTCCTGCGAATAGTATTCATTTATACTTACTCCAGGCTATCTGTTCTTAATCAGAGCAAGATTTTTAGTAAAATATAATCAGCAAATATGACTATGACAAAGACGCAGGAATATTTGGCAAATTTGCCACAAGAAAAGAAATCAGCTATTGAAGCTATTTTCGGGTCAATGGATAAATTCTATCAATGTCTTTATCTGATTGCACAAAACGAGCACAATGTTCAGATAAGTAAACCTGAACATATGGAACAACGATTGGATATGATTTACAGCATACAGGAAAAAGTGGAGAAATTTCTGGATAATCTGAATCTTTCCGGTTATGATATTTTTGCCGATATCAAAAGCGATTATTTAGAAGACTATCTGGCTGCCCGCTCTATTGATCTTGTTCTGGACAATGATGAGTTTGTCGGATTAGTAAAAAAAATCTCTGTATTATAAGAAATTTCTCTGTTTCAGAAATTCAAAAAGCGACATCAAATCTTACGAGCAAGGTCTAAACCTGCATATACGAAGATCTGATGTCGCTTTTTCTTATACTTTCTTATTCATTTTACCAATTAAGTGCATGCAAAGAGTGACAGCCCACTAATGCTGCTGTTTCCGTGCGCAAACGAGCATTCCCTAAAGAAATAGGCTTAAACCCAGTCTGAATAGCCATTTCAACCTCCTCTTCGCTAAAATCTCCCTCAGGACCGATAAAGATCGTAGCTGATTTTCCCTTTGTATAAGCATCTTTCAAGAAAATTCTCTCCTGATCTTTATAACAATGGGCTATAAATTTTTCACCCTCAAACTCTCTTTGCATAAAGGTTTTTATATCAACCATGGGGTTCAGTACCGGCAAAGTAGCCTTCAGAGACTGCTTCATCGCCGAAATCATAATCTTAAGGATACGCTCCTCTTTCACATCTTTGCGTTCTGAATAACGGCACTTCAGAAGAGATATCTCATCGATCCCTATTTCAACGGCTTTTTCTACAAACCATTCGATACGATCTATATTTTTAGTCGGTGCTACAGCTATATGAATTTTAAAATCGCGATCCGGCTTCTGCTCGATTGTTTCAAGTATTTCTACCGAACAACGTTTGTGATGTGCACGAACAATACGTGAGGGATAGAAATGCCCTTTCCCGTCCGTAACGGTTATTTCTGTTCCTTCGGTCAATCTTAAAACCTTCGTACAGTGCTGAGATTCCTCTTCTGACAATTCATTCGTCAAAAGAATATCGGGACAATAAAATATATGCATAGCTCTAATGTTTTTAATAAAAAAAGAGGTTAATCTGAACGATTAACCTCTGCAAAATTAATATAGAATTTTGTATTATCCGAGAATTGCACCAACAATAGTTGCTGACATACACGAAGACAAAGCTCCGGCAATCATGGCCAATGGTCCGTATTGAGTCAACCATTCTCTTTTATTCGGTGCTAAAGATCCGATACCTCCGATCTGGATACCGATCGAACTGATATTCGCAAAACCGCAAAGAATAAAGGTTACCATGATGATTGATTTCTGCTCCAGAAAAGCTCCGGCATCTTTCAATGCCACGAAATCTGCATAAGCAACGAATTCATTGATAATTAATTTTTTTCCTAACAATCCCGCTACTAAAGGAACATCTGAAGAACCTACACCCATCAACCAAGCCAATGGAGTAAATAGCATACCCAGAATAAATTCCATATTGAATTGTGTAAATTGTCCGTCTGTGATATTGATTACCCAGTCATTTAAACCTGTGAAACGACCGATCAATCCGCCTAATAAATAATTAGCAAATGTTACAAAAGCAATAAACACTAACAACATAGCTGCAACATTCACAGCTAACTTAACACCTTCAGATCCCCCGTTTGAGATAGCATCCAATGCATTGCTTCCTACTGATTCAGAAGAAACTACCAATCCATCGTTCGTTTTCTCCGTCTGAGGCATTATGATTTTAGAGAATACAATCGCTGCAGGTGCTGCCATCACTGACGCTGATAATAGATATTTGGCATACATCAATCGCGCCACAGGATCTCCACCCCCAAGCAATCCGATATAAGCGGCCAATACACCTCCGGCTATCGTAGCCATACCGGCTGACATTACAAGGAATATCTCCGAGCGTGTCATCTCAGGCAAATATTTCTTACTCATCAATGGAGCCTCTGTCTGACCCAAAAAGATATTTGCTGAAACTGTTAAACCTTCAGCTCCGGAAATGCTCAACACTTTTTTCAGAGCCCAGGCAATAACAACTACTACTTTTTGAATGATATTTAAGTAATACAATAAACTTGTCAATGCTGAAAAGAAGATAATCGTCGGTAAAACCTGAAACAAAAATATATATCCTGTTTTATTTAAATCAACTAAATCACCTAACAAAAACTCAGTCCCTGCTTTCGTAAAATCAAGAATCTTAACAAAGATCTTTCCAAACGTTTCAAAGAAAGCGCCAACAAAAGGTATATATAGAATACCTACAGCCAAAATTATTTGCAAAGCAAGACCCACTCCGACTTGTTTCCAGTTGATTGCTCTCCGGTTTTTACTGAACAAAAAAGCAATGGCTACCAATGAAAACATCCCTAATAAACCTCTCAGGAGAGATGTGATTGAAAATCCGGCTCCTTTCAACATGTGATGTGGATTAGTGGCCTGAGCGGTCTTCACAGCTGCAATAGAGTCTGCTACAACCATCGAATCGGCATTCAAAGGCTCAATTGCCATTAAACCTGATGCCACTAACAACAGACATAGTGTCATGACAGGTTTCAATAGTGATTTCTGTTGATTCATATTTTAAAAGTATAGTTGTTTTGATAGTTACTTTCTGGTTTATAAATCAAAAAGCGCGCAAAAAATTGCCACTCATTAAAAAACAGATAATTACAGATATCCTTCGATTAACGAGCAACAAAATAGCAACATTCCTGACTTTGTATTTTGCAAATATATGCAATGTGTCTCAATTATCACGATCATTTTAGAGGTTATTTTCATCTATTAGTCTTTCTCCCCGAATCTGCATCGATTTTTCATTCCCTGGAAAAGCCTACTGCCTCAAAACGGAAAATAATCCTTTCGTAATATATTCCGCGGTGTTTTTTAGATCGAATCGAATAAAAGAGTATATTTGTTTTTAGAAAACAATAATAAATGAATTTGTCGTGATGAATCTTCCTAAAGATTTTATTGAGCAATCTCAAGCAATTCTCGGAGAAAATGAATTTAAAGCTTTTGAAGAAGCTTTAAAAAGCGAAACTCCAGTAAGTATACGAATTAATGAGACCAAAACATCTGCGGATGAAATAGCTTACCTCAATATGTCAGCTCCGGTAAAATGGTCTCTTACGGGTTATTATTTAACCGAGCGCCCTTCTTTTACGTTTGATCCCCTTTTCCATGCCGGAAACTACTATGTTCAGGAAGCATCGTCCATGTTTATTGAACAGGCTCTGCGCCGATATATATCTGCGCCGGTCGTTTATCTGGATCTTTGTGCGGCTCCGGGAGGAAAAACGACACTCGCCTATTCGGTATTACCCGAAGGCAGTTTTGTGGTTTGTAACGAAATCATGAAGAATCGCTCGAATATCCTTGCCGAAAATATGACCAAATGGGGTGCTTCCCACTGCATAGTCACCAATAATGCATCCGAAGACTTTACGGTGTTGAATCATATATTCGATGTGATTCTGACCGATGTTCCCTGCTCCGGTGAAGGTATGTTCCGTAAAGATCCTGTAGCTATCGAAGAGTGGTCTGCGGCCAATGTAGTCATGTGCGCGGAACGCCAACGCGATATTCTGGATAATATCTGGCCCACTCTCAAACCGGGTGGATTACTGATCTATAGTACCTGCACTTACAATCTGGCCGAAAATGAAGAAAACGTTCATTATCTGGTTAATAAATACAATGCCTCTGTTTTACCGCTCGATACGACCGGATATCCCGAAGTATCTGATGGCTATAAATACGACTACCCTGTATATCGCTTTATGCCACATAAGACACAGGGTGAAGGGTTCTTTATGGCCGTTTTACGCAAGCCCGATACAGAGGATTTGCAACCTTATAAGTTAAAAGAAAAGAAAGCCAAAAACAAGAATAAATCAAAGGACGTTGCTATAACCGTACCCAAAGAGCTTGATTCCTGGTTACAGAACAGTCATCTTTACGAAATCAATAGCGTAAATGACAAGTTTGTTGCCATACCTAAAGCGTATATGGAGCTGTATAAGGCTGTCCAATCGAATTTACGCATTGTCAAAGCAGGTATCGATCTGGCAACTGTCAAGGGTAAGGATCTTATTCCCGAACATGCACTGGCTATGTCAATAGAGATAAATCGTGACAAATTTCATATCGCTGAGGTAAACCGCGAAACAGCCTTGTTGTACCTTCGCAAAGAAGCTATTATTTTTGACGAAGATACGCCGAAAGGATATATCATGATTGCTTACAACAATCATATCCTTGGCTGGATGAAAAATATCGGTAACCGTGCAAACAATCTTTATCCGCAGGAATGGCGCATCCGATCAGCAATTAAATAACATATACATTATAAACATATAAAACATGAATCATTTAATCATATTAGCTCATCCGAATCCAAAGAGTTTCTCTACCTGGTTAACAGATTCTATTACAGAAGCCCTGGTTGTAAAAGGCCATAACGTAGTCGTTCGCGATCTTTATGCTATCGGATTTAATCCGTTATTATCACGCTCAGATTTAGCCTCTTTACAAAAAGGCGAAATTCCGGCTGATATCAGATACGAACAGAATCTGCTGGCAGAAGCAGAAGAGATCACCGTTATATATCCGTTATGGTGGGACAATGCCCCTGCTATCCTTCGTGGCTACTTTGAACGCATCTGTACAAACGGATTTGCATTTAAATATACCGACAAAGGAATGGTCGGACTTTTATCAGGAAAGAAGGTGCGTATTTTCACACCGATGGGTAACTCCTATGCCAATTATGAAGCAAACGGAGGTATCGAAATTATGCGAAGATCTTTTGATGTGTGTAATTTTGAAACGTGCGGTATGGAGGTCCTTTATCATCGTTATTTCGATAATGTACCTTCTGCTACAACCGAAAAACTTCAACAATACATCACGGAGGCTATAAATTCTTACAATTTAGATTAATCATGTTCACACAATTAATATCTCAGACTCTTTCTATCTCGCCTAAACAGGTCGAAAACACGATCAAGTTGCTTAATGAAGGGGCTACTATTCCTTTCATAAGTCGTTATCGTAAAGAACTTACCGGAGGACTTGATGAAGTTGCTATTTCTTCTATTCAAGATGCCTACTCTAAGTTCAACGAAATTGAGAAGAGAAAACAAACCATTCTTTCAACAATCGAGGAACAGGGTAAACTGACCGGCGATCTTAAAAAAAGAATCGAAGACTGTTGGTCAGCTACCGAACTCGAAGATATTTATCTTCCTTACAAACCGAAACGAAGAACCAAAGCCGAAATAGCAAGAGAAAAAGGATTGGAACCGTTGGCCAAAATCATTATGAGTCAGCGCGAATCTCATATTTTTGACAAAGCAAACCGATTTGTTCAGGGAGATGTCAAAGATACGGACGATGCTATTAAAGGTGCTAAAGATATTATTGCCGAATGGATCAGCGAAAACGAAACAGCCCGAAACATTGTTCGTAGCAGTTTCGAACGAGATGCCATCATTACGGCTAAACTCGTTAAAGGCAAAGAGGAAGAAGCTGAAAAGTTCCGTGACTACTTCGATTTCGAAGAACCGTTGCGTCGATGCTCGTCTCACCGTCTGTTAGCTATTCGTCGTGGCGAAAAGGAAGGATTCCTGAAAGTGACCGTCACTCCTGTTTCCGACGAGAAAGCACTTGAACGTATGGAGCGTTTCTATATCAAAGGAAATTCCGAATGTTCGGATATGGTCTATGATGCTCTGAAAGACTCTTACAAACGTTTGATCAAGCCGTCTATCGAAACCGAATTTTCGAATATCTCGAAAGAGAAAGCAGATGAAGAGGCTATCAACGTATTCGCAGAAAATCTGAAGCAACTTCTTCTGAGTGCTCCTGTCGGGGAAAAACGTGTCATGGGTGTCGATCCGGGATATCGTACCGGCTGTAAGATTGTATGTCTCGACAATCAGGGAAACCTGTTGCACAATGAAGCCATCTTCCCGCATCCACCTCAGAACGATAAATCGCAGGCTATGAGAAAAGTATCTCAGATGATCGAAGCCTATAACATCGAAGCGATTGCCATCGGTAATGGGACTGCAAGTCGCGAAACCGAACAATTCTTCAAACAAATGCGCTTTCCACGCGAAGTCCAGGTATTTGTAGTAAGTGAGAACGGTGCCTCGATCTATTCCGCTTCTAAAATTGCCCGCAAAGAATTCCCCGATTATGACGTAACCGTGCGCGGAGCCGTATCTATCGGCAGACGTTTGATGGACCCTCTTGCCGAACTTGTTAAGATAGATCCGAAAAGCATTGGGGTCGGTCAGTATCAACACGATGTCGATCAGTCTAAACTAAAAAAATCTCTCGATCAGACCGTTGAATTATGTGTAAATCAGGTAGGTGTAAACTTAAATACAGCCAGCAAATATCTGTTGACTTATATCTCAGGTTTAGGCCCTGCATTAGCTCAGAATATTGTTGATTACCGCAAAGAAAAAGGAGGATTCAAAAATCGTCGCGAACTATTAAAAGTTCCGCGTATGGGAGAGAAAGCTTTCGAACAAGCTGCCGGATTCCTACGAATCAGCGATGGCGAAAATCCTCTGGACAACTCGGCCGTACACCCGGAAAGCTACTTTATTGTCGAACAAATGGCAAAAGACCTGAACTGCTCGGTAAGCGAACTGATTAAAGACAAAGAGCTTCAAAACAAACTGAATCTCAATCAGTATATCTCTGACAAAATCGGGATGCCTACACTAAAGGATATCAAACAAGAGTTGGAGAAACCGGGTCGCGACCCTCGCCAGACAGCACAGGTATTCGAATTTGATCCGAATGTCAAAACACTGAGTGATCTGCACGAAGGAATGATCCTTCCGGGTATCGTAAATAACATTACGAACTTCGGATGCTTTGTTGACATAGGAATCAAAGAAAACGGATTAATCCATCTATCCAACATGGCTAAACGTTTCATCAAAGATCCGACCGAAGTAGTCAAACTTCATCAGCATGTAGAAGTAAAAGTTATCGGAATTGACAAAGAACGAAAGCGAATCCAACTTTCGTTAATACTTGATTAACACCTGATCTATAAAATTTTGCAAGAGCCGTTATCCGACTCTTGCTTTAATATTATACAATAAATACGACAATTTATGCGGATAATAAAATTCTCTTTCATTGCCTTAGTACTTATTATCATTACCTCCTCTTGTGGTACCAATAGACAAATCAAAGCTAAAACTGATTATTTATCCTACAAAACTGGTCTGAAGGTATCACCCAAAAACAATCTTAAGCTTTATGATGAGATTGTTCAATGGCTTGGCACACCTCACTGTATGGGCGGGACAACTCTTCGTTGTGTCGATTGTTCCGGATTTGTCAATATTATTATCAAAAATGTTTATGGTAAAAACCTCGGCCGGAGTTCGCAGGATATGCTTGCTAATTGCGACAAGATAAGAAAAAGACATCTCAAAGAAGGCGATCTTGTTTTCTTTAATACGAGCGGGTCCAAATCAAAAAAAGCATCGCATGTAGGTATTTATCTCCAAAATGGCGCCTTCGTTCATACCTCTACGAAAAGTGGCGTTATGATCAGTAATTTAGACGAACCTTATTATTTAAAAACCTGGCTTTCAGCAGGAAGTTTTCAATAAAATCCTAACAAATATTACGAATATATAGGGGGATAAATAAATTTAACCTATGATATTCAAACTAAAATAGCCAATAAGTGTTCTTCATTTATATCTTATAATTTAAACCTTAACTAAAAATGTTGATAAAATGAAGACAATTATCAAATCTTCTTTATTAGGACTTGGAATTCTATGTACAGTTCCGGCAATCGCTCAAGATAACGATGAAAGCCATGAAGGTCAGTCATTGATCGTTGTTAATACAAAAAAATCTAATCATGCGATAGTCAAACAATTTCAGGAATCCATGAATGAAGGGTTCAATGAACCAGGGGCTCCCCGATTTTTACTTTATGACCGTAAACATGATGTAGCATTCGGTATCGGGGGTTTTCTACGTGTAAGAACTGCCTATGACTGGGGATCTGTCCCTACCAACGGCTTCGGATTTATTCCTTATTCAATTCCGGTTCCTGCAAACAAAGCCAATAACGGACAATTTACGATTGATCCTTATAAATCAAATATATTCTTTAAATTATTAGGTAATACCAAAGGGTTAGGCGCTTATGAAGCCTACATCTCAGGTCAGTTCACCGGACCAGGCAACTCTTTTGCTATTAATGATGCTTACTTAAGATTCATGGGCTTCACTGTCGGTAAGACATGGAGTTTATTCAATGATTTAGGAGCCGTACCTCCTACTGTTGACTTTCAGGGACCTAATGGTGCTGGTGAAATGCGTACTGGTCAAATCGCTTATGCTCACCAATTCAAAAATGGTATTAAATTAGGAGTTTCTGTCGAACAAAATCAAAGTACAGGAACCTATGATACCAAAGTTGGTACAGCAACACAACGCATTCCTGATATCCCTGCCTATATCAAATACAGTTGGTGTAAAGGTGCAAGTCACGTAAAACTTGCCGGTGTATTAAGAAATATGTCCTATCAGGATCTTGTAACTACAGATAACAAAACTGCTACAGGATACGGTGTTCAGTTAAGCGGTACCGTTAAAGTAGGAAAGCCTGTTCAACTATATTTCCAGACAACCTACGGTAAAGGGATTGCACAATACATCAATGACCTGTCAGGCAACGGACTTGATTTCGTATATGACGCAAACGATCCCGGCAAAATGGTAGCACAAGAAGCTTTCGCATGGTATGGAGGTCTGCAATTTAACTTCTCTCCATCCGTATTTGCTTCAGCAACCTACTCTCAGGCAAGAATATTCCCTAAAGACGGTTATAATCCTGCATCACAATACAGATATGGCCAGTATATCGTAGGAAACGTATTCTGGAACCTATCAAGTGCATTCCAGTTTGGTGCAGAATATTTATGGGGTAATCGCGTAAATATTGATGGATCAAACGATCACGCCAATTGTATCCAGGCTCTTGTTCAGTACAACTTCTAAGCCCGATTATAAAAAGAAACGAGGTTATCAGTATTGATAACCTCGTTTCTTTTCTCTTAATGTCTTCCCCATACCGAAACCACAGCTCTGTGATTCTTAGTCGGGAATCTATATCCTTTTTTCGTCTTATAGTAAAATACTATTTCCTTAATAACCCGTTTATTCCCTCTCAGATCCAACACACGTGTGTATCCACCTGCAGGTATGGTTTGTCTGATATAAAGTTCCTGAGTCGACCCGTTACCATATCTCACTAATACCTTATTAAACTCGACAGGAGCCTCATTCACTCTGATTTTAAGTTTCGAAAACGTACCTTTATGAGAGCATTTGATAACATCTCTTTCCGTTCTGAACTTCACTGATCTTTCCCCTAATTTCTCCCATCTCCCGATTTGCTGGGCCGACATACTGAATGACAGTCCAAACATCAGAAGGAATAACAATAACCATTTCTGCTTCATTTCAATTTCAATTATAGTTTAGTTCATAACAAATATATTACAAAATACCCTATCTCACAATATCCCTAAATCCCTCTTAGCTTATTTCAGCTATTATTAAGAAATCACCTAAATACTATATGATCATACAACATTATCGAATCATCAATCATACAAAATATTCAGTCCGCATAATGTGTTTTGTGATTTAAAATATAACAGCTGGTATGAAGAAAAGCCTTGCTAACTTAAAAAGTCTCTAATATTATAGAAGGAAAGACCTTTATTGCTTAGCCACATCTATATAATGATATCTTTATAATGATATCTTTCCATTATTGAGAAAGCGTATTTCTAACCCTTCTCGGAGAATAACATTTGTTTACGAACGATTAAATCAATCTTTCCATCCCCAAGGAGCATCGGGAGCTGAAACTTCCCTTGTTAAATCAAATGTCACAGTGAAAACTCGGTCAGAACCAATACGGCGAAGATTATATGTAAACTCTTTATCATTAATTGTGATCCACCATACATTATTTGCGGTATGGGGGTATTGGTTGCGTGTATAATCATCCGCAGGGAACATTTGAATACTATCACAACCTTGATTTGGCGTTATCCCCCCATATTGAGTTACAAGATCTTCACTCCCATCTTCATGCCTATGATCGTGTTTTAATTGAATACGTTCATTCTCTGATGTAAGAATCCATGTCCGTGAACGGTCGTTACCTACAAAAAAAGGAATTCGAATCTTATTCTCATCACAAGAACGAACATGCATAACCAATCTGTTTTTACTAAAATCATCATTCCCCCTACCTGCAGTTACAACTCCCTCAAATGATTTACCACAAAGAGATCTAACACGATTTAAGAAAGCATCCCGCTCATTGATTTGCTGAGAATATGCAGAGGAAACAGAAAATGCGAGTACAACTGAAAGTAATATTCTTTTCATTTATTTGAAATTAAATTTATTATGTGAGATATTTGTATTATAATACTCAATAGATTCAAAGTTAAACTTTTTTCAGTTGAAAATAGTCTATCTTGAATATATTTTTTTCTCTGCTTTTTTTAACAGCTCATACACACATACAAAATATGATGTGTCGCAAAGGGACAACATCGTAATTCTATCGAATAGAAGCACATCCAAACAAAACAATAACTATATTATTATTAAATTCATTTCTCCTTTCAATGAATTTAATAATAAATAGACTCTTTATAAATAACAGTTTCGTATATTTGCATCAAAATTACAGTTAAATGATCGACAATACTATATTTGAAAATAAGAAAGCAGCTTATTTTACACTTGGCTGCAAATTAAATTTTGCCGAGACATCCACTATCGGAAAACAATTATTGGAACATGGCATTCATAAGGTTCGAGAAAATGAAATTGCAGATATCTGTGTAATCAATACTTGCTCAGTAACAGAGTTAGCAGATAAAAAATGTCGCCAGACCATTCGTAAAATATCCAAAGACCATCCCGGAGCGTTCATTGTTGTAACAGGTTGTTATGCGCAATTGAAACCTGAAGAAATTGCGCAGATCCCCGGCGTCGATTTAGTATTAGGTTCTAACCAAAAGTTAGATATCCTTGAATACATTGATTCTTTTGAAAAGAAAGACAAAGGAACTATTCAAACTACTAAGACTAAAGATATCAGCAAATTCGTCCCATCATGTTCTCAGGGAGATCGTACTCGCTTTTTCCTTAAAGTACAAGATGGGTGTGATTATTATTGCTCATACTGCACGATACCTTTTGCAAGGGGGCGAAGTCGTAATGGATCTGTTGAAGCTCTTGTCAAACAAGCACAGGAAGTAGCTGCTCAAGGAGGAAAAGAAATCGTATTGACAGGAGTTAATATAGGTGATTTTGGAAAATCTACAGGCGAAACCTTTTTTGATTTAGTAAAAGCTTTAGACCAGGTTGAAGGGATTGAGCGCTATCGTATTTCGTCAATAGAGCCTAACCTGCTAACAGATGAAATCATAGAATATGTATCAACATCTAAACGTTTTGCACCACACTTTCATATCCCTTTGCAATCCGGATCTGATGAAGTACTAAAAATTATGCGCCGTAAATATGATACAGCTCTGTTTGCCCATAAAGTTGCAAAAATTAAAGAGATTATGCCTCATGCATTTATCGGCGTGGATGTAATAGTTGGAACACGTGGTGAAACACCTGAACTATTCGAGGAAGCTTATAACTTTATTCGCAATCTGGATATTAGCCAACTACATGTTTTTTCATATTCTGAACGCCCCGGAACTCAGGCCTTGAAGATTGATCATACAGTAAGTCCGAAAGAGAAACAGGAACGAAGCAAAAGACTTCTTGATTTATCCGATGAGAAATTAAGAATCTTCTATGACCAGTTTATAGGAACAAACCACACAGTTCTCTTTGAACACGCCAAAGAAGGTGAACCTGTATATGGATTTACAGAAAACTATATTAAAGTAGAAGTGCCCTATAATGCTGAGCTTTGCAATAATATATCACAAGTTATGTTAGGTGACTTTAATGCAGATAAAACAGCATTACTTATAAAAGAGTAAGGTATTTTATTTTTTTATTTTGATTCATAAATAAAATCAAACTACTTTTTTATCTTTGTGCTGATCTAAAAATGTTTTATGGCGAAAGTATTTAACTATATACTTTCGGGGATCCTCAGAGTGCTTTCAAAACTTTCGTTTAAAACGCTTTATGTATTTTCTGATATTATCTGCTTTTTTGCATACTATATTATCAGATACAGACGAAAAGTTTTACGTGAAAATCTAACAAATGCATTCCCCGAAAAAAATAAAAACGAAATTATCATTCTTGAGAAAAAGTTTTACAGACATTTATCCGATTCTTTTCTGGAAGCAGTAAAGGTATTAGATATGGATAAGTCGGAAATAATGAAGAGAATGAAGTTTTTAAACTCTGAATTGGTAGATGAGCATATCAAGAATGGTGAATCTATCATTTTATGTCTCGGACATTACGGTAATTGGGAATGGATTCCGTCTTTATATCTTTGGATCAAAGAAGACTGTTTCGGTGGACAATTATACAGGCCTTTAAAGAATACTTTCTTCGATCAATTTTATTTGGATATTCGTCAAAAATGGGGAACTATATGTATACCTAAGAATGACGTATTGCGGGAAATACGAAATATCAAAGAGACCAAGAGACCTTTTCTGATTGGTTTCATGGCTGATCAGACTCCTTCAAAAACAAATATTCATTATTGGACCCAATTCTTGAATCAGGAAAGTGCTATTTTGATCGGTCCTGAAAAAATTGCATCAAAAGGTAACTATACACTTCTGTACCTCGATATCAAAAGAGTATCAAGAGGCTATTATACAGGAGAGTATAAGCTTATAACCGATAAACCTAAAGAGTCTGCTCCCTTTTATATTACGGAGACATATGTCCGTATGATGGAGGAAACTATATTACGTGATCCTGCCTTTTGGCTATGGACTCATAAACGATGGAAGCACAAAAAAGAATGAAAAAAGTTGCTATAGTTATATTAAACTGGAACGGAAGAAAGTTATTAGAACAATATCTTTCTTCTGTTCTTTTGCATACGGACAGATCATTAGCAGAGATCTATATTGCTGATAATGGCTCAACTGATGACTCTATTATTTATCTTCAAAACAACTATCCTCATATTCGTCTGATACTTTTACCTAAAAATTATGGTTTTGCCGAAGGTTACAATAGAGCAATTCAAGAAATTCAGGAAGAATATGTCCTCTTACTAAACTCAGATGTTGCTGTGACCTCAGGTTGGCTAAATCCTATGCTGGAATACATGGAAAACCATCCCAATGCAGCAGCTTGCCAGCCTAAAATACGCTCAGACAGAGAAAAAAATATGTTTGAACATGCAGGAGCTTCCGGTGGTTTTATAGATCGTTGGGGCTATCCTTTTTGTCGTGGCCGCTTGTTTTATATTCTGGAAGAAGACAACAAACAATATGATGATATTATTCCCGTTTTTTGGGCAACAGGCGCAGCTTTGCTTACGCGGACCATTTTGTATAAAGAGCTTGGAGGACTTGATTCCGGTTTCTTTGCCCATATGGAAGAAATTGATTATTGCTGGCGATTAAATGCAAGAGGCTATGAAGTAAGTGTAGTCCCTCAGAGTACTGTTTTCCATTTAGGTGGTGCGACATTGCAGAAGGAAAGTCCCCGCAAGACATTCCTAAACTTCAGAAACAATTTGCTTATG
This sequence comes from Porphyromonadaceae bacterium UBA7332, assembly GCA_002471225.1. Classification (GTDB taxonomy): domain Bacteria; phylum Bacteroidota; class Bacteroidia; order Bacteroidales; family UBA7332; genus UBA7332. The sequence continues at coordinate 51,017 of DKPO01000033.1, read as the reverse complement.
CTATATATGAATCTACCTAAATGGCAATGCAGAAGAGTTTTACTTGCCCGTTTCTTTCTGGATCTTGTTGCTGCAACTAAAATGGCCTTGACCGGTGAACTACCAAACGCCAAAGCTGTTATAAATGCTATGATAGATTTCTATAAATTAAGACATAATTATAGAGAAAAACGCAGTATCAATCTGAAGTATACAAAATTACAGAAGATCAATACTCAATATAAAGGATCTATTGTTATTGATTTCTATTTGAGAAGAATAAAAAAATTCAGTCAGTTATCGTTTAAATAATTATGAAAGCATTGTTTAACAAACTTCTTTATTCACAGAACAATATGTATAAAAACATTGCTAAGTCTTTTATCAAGCTTATAACTAAACGCAAAGAGGCATTATCTACAGCAGTCGAGAAGCCCTCTAATAAGTTTATGGAGGAGTATCTGTATCCACTGATTGGTATATATGCAGTTGTTTTGTTTATCGGTAAATATTTTGATTTGAGAGAATTTAATATTCAAGAGATGCTTCGTCATACCTTAGCTCAAATCACATCTTTAATACTAAGCTTTTATCTTATTTCGGTTGCATTATGCACCTTATCTAAAAAATATTATCAGACAGAAATATCGCTAAAGAAAATGCAAATATTTATCGGATATATACTTTCTGTAGATATCATTGTAAATATTGTTCTTGAATTTTCTTTACCACAAATATTTTATGCACTTTCGCTTTATATGATTGTTTTGGTATGGGAAGCCCCTGGTATTTTTCTGAATTTAAAAGAGGAAAAACGAGTTATAGCCGGGGTGTCAGCTATTGCTGTATTCTACATCCTAAAAACAGTTATTACTTCAATTATCAATCGTCTTATATTATAATTATTATGCGCAAACAAAGCCCTATTAATATAAAAAACAAAAGAGCTTCATTTGATTATGAACTTCTGGATCAATATATAGCAGGTATTGTTTTAACCGGAACGGAAATAAAATCTATCCGTTTAGGAAAAGCGAGTTTAGTTGATACATTCTGTGTATTTGAAAATGATGAACTTTGGGTCAAGAACATGCATATTACTGAATACTTTTATGGGACATACAATAATCATACTGCCCGTAGAGACAGAAAATTATTATTGACAAAAAAAGAACTTGCCAAATTAAGAAGACAAACCAAAGAAACCGGGTTTACAATGGTACCCACCCGACTTTTCATCAATGAAAAGGGACTCGCCAAACTTGTCATGTATACTGCTAAAGGTAAAAAAACATATGACAAGCGCGAATCACTGAAAGAGAAGGATGATCGTCGCTATATGGACCGCGCTATGAAGAAATAAGACTTTTAAAGTTTATATAAGATGAAAATTATCATTGCAGGAGCTGGTGAAGTTGGAACTCACCTTGCTAAACTTCTTTCGAGAGAGGAACAAGATATTATTCTGATTGATTCAGATGAGAAGAAGCTACGTGTCTTTGACTCTAAACTGAACATCATGACCAATGTAGGAAATCCTACAAGAATTGAAGTTCTGAAAGAAGCAGGTGTAAGAGGTTGTGATTTGTTTATTGCTGTTACACCTCATGAAAGTTTGAATATCACGGCTTGCATACTTGCTGCCAATCTGGGTGCTCAAAAAACCGTAGCACGCATCGAAAATCAAGAATATCTGATTCCAAAAAATCGTGAATTCTTTGCTAACATAGGTGTTCATGAACTCATTTATCCCGAGATGCTGGCTACAGAAGAGATTTTGGCTTCTTTGAAGCAGACATGGGTCCGTCAACAATACGATTTTGCTAATGGCGCTCTACGCATGTTAGGAATTAAAGTCCGTGCTAATGCATTAATGCTGGAAACGCCTCTTCATGAGTTAACAAATATAACTTCCCATTTTCACTTAGTTGCGATTAAGCGAAATAATGAAACTATTATACCTCGTGGTAGTGACGTTGTAAAAGCCGGAGACATTGTGTATTTCATGATCCGGCCTGAACATGAAAACGATGTAAAACAGGTTTGTGGTAAACGTGAACTTGACGTAAGAAAAATCATGATTGCAGGTGCAGGTAAAATCACTATACTTACGACAAATAATGCACCGGACAAAATGAATATAAAAATCATTGAACCTGATCCGGAAAAAGCACAAAAAATTGTTGAAAAGGTAGATAAAGCAATGATAATTCAAGGTGATCCACGTAACACCGAACTCCTTAAAGAAGAAGGAATTAAGAATATCGATGCTTATATTGCTCTTTCAGATAGCTCTGAAGAAAATATTTTGTCTTGCCTTACCGCTAAAAACTTTGGGATCAAGAAAACTGTAGCGGAAGTTGAAAATATAGACTATATTCAAATGGCAGAAAGTCTGGATATCGGTACTATCATCAACAAAAAGCTAATTGCGGCAAGTCAGATTTACAGAATGCTTCTTGAGTCTAAAGCAGTCAATGTAAAATGCTTAACTTTTGCAGATGCCGAAGTTATTGAAATGATTGCTAAAGAAAATTCTAAAGTAACCAAGAAAACCGTAAAAGAGCTTAACCTTCCAAAAGGTATTACTTTAGGAGGATTAGTCAGAGATGGTAAAGGTATGCTTATCAATGGTGACACTCAAATCGAACCAAACGATACAGTTATTGTCTTTTTCTTAGGTACGGCTATCCAAAAAATGGATAAATATTTCAATTAAACCATTTATATCTAATGGTATGAACCACTTAAACACAAAATTAACTGCATATATTTTAGGCTTGCTTCTCTTTGTAGAAGCAGGCTTTCTTTCTTTATCACTCCTTGTGTCCCTTATTTATAAAGAACATGATATTAAAGCCTTTATTATATCAATTATCATTGCCCTGATTTTAGGTGGAGGGCTTGTTTCTTACGGGAAGAATTATGTGAAAGAGATGTCTAAGCGAGAAGGTTTTCTGATAGTCACCTCATCCTGGGTTATTTTTTCACTCATAGGCAGTATTCCTTTCATGCTCAGCGGTAGTATACCATCGTTTACAAACGCCTTTTTCGAGACTATTTCAGGATTTACCGGCTGTGGGGCAAGTATCCTCAATAATATTGAAGAGTTACCTCATGGTATTCTCTTTTGGCGTAGTATTACTCAATGGATAGGTGGTTTAGGAATGGTTGTTTTCACCATAGCCCTTTTACCTCTTCTAAAAGTTACAGGTGCAGTGACTTTATACAACACAGAATCACCCGGATTAACAAAAGAAAAAATGACTCCTGACGTGACTGGTACAGCACGTCGTTTATGGGGAATTTATATTACACTAACTCTTATACTTATAGGTCTTTTATTGCTAGGACCTATGAATTTATTTGAATCGATTTGCCATAGTTTCACGGCAATGGGTACAGGAGGTTACTCCACTAAACAGGCTAGTATTGCGGCTTTCAATTCCCCTTATACAGAATATATTCTTACAATATTCTGTTTTATTGCCGGGATAAATTTCTCGCTTCTTTATGTATTGTTTCATGGACGAATCAATAAAATATTTAAGGATGAAGAATTCAGGTGGTACTTTTACTTCGTCATTGGAGCAACCGTAATCACAACTTCTGCTTTATTGATATTCAACACCTATGATAATTTTGAAGTAGCATTCCGGAATGCTTTGTTTCAGGTTGTTACGATCATAACAACTTGTGGTTATGCAACCGCTGACTACGTCACCTGGGGTAGCTACTTCTGCTTTATATCGGTTTTATTAATGCTAATAGGCGGAAGTGCCGGATCAACCAGTGGAGCTATTAAAGTCGTCCGTATCGTCGTTATGATTAAAAATGCTCTGAACGAATTCAGAAAACAACTTCATCCAAGTGCACTGGTACCTGTAAAAATAAATAAGAATGTAATTGCAAATTCTTATGTCGTAAAAACTCTTGCTTTTATATTCGTCTATCTGACAGTTATATCTATGGGAATTATGGTCCTATGTTTCAGTGGATCGCCCATGGAAGAAGCTATTGGTTCTGTTGTTTCATGTATCGGTGGCGTAGGTCCGGGGTTAGGCAGAACAGGACCTGCAGGTAATTATGATTGCCTCGCTCCTGTTGCCAAATGGACATTATCATTACTGATGCTTATTGGACGACTTGAACTATTTACTGTATTAGTCCTGTTTACACCTAATTTTTGGAAAGATAAATAAACCTCTTTTTACTCTGAATCATGAGACAAAAACTCAACAAACTATACTTTAAAGACACTACTTTTGCTCAACTTATGCAGCGAAGAATATTTAGTGTATTATTAATTGCTCGTAAATACGATGCCTTTATGTTAGAAGATGACGGACGTATCGAAGAGTTAATATTTTTTGAATACACATCTCTTAACTTACGTTATCCTCCCCGTATTACACAAGTTGTGACAGAAGAAGAAGCGTTAAATGAGTTATCTTCGATTAGATATGACTTAATTATAGCCATGCCAAGTGTAGAGAGTACTGAGGTTTTTGATACAGCGACCCGAATTAAAGCTACATATCCGGATATTCCAATCGTAGTCTTAACTCCATTTTCACGGGAAATATCTTTGCGTTTGGCCAATGCAAACCTGGAAGCAATTGATTATATATTCAGCTGGTTAGGTAATGCCGAGTTGCTCCTTGCTATCATTAAATTAATAGAGGATCGAATGAATGCGGAGCATGATGCCCTCGCTGTAGGTGCGCAAGTCATACTCGTAGTTGAAAACTCAATATATTTTTATTCTTCGATTCTTCCCAATCTGTACAAATTCATACTGAAGCAATCTCAGATATTTTCAAAAGAGGCTCTTAACGAACATGAGATGATGCTTCGTATGCGGGGACGTCCCAAAATTGTACTGGCTAGAAGTTATGAAGAAGCAATGTATATCTATGAGAAATATAAAAACAATATATTAGGTATTGTTTCAGATGTAAGATTCAAGAGAGAAGGAAAAACAGATCCTGAAGCAGGAATTAAGTTCTGTGCACATGTGAGGACACAAGATCCTTTCATGCCTATTATCATTCAATCTTCTGAATCAGAAAATCGGACTAAAGCAATCTCATTGCAAGCTGATTTCTTAGATAAAACATCTAAAAAGTTCCCTGTCGATCTGAAACAAACTATACTATCGACTTTCGGATTCGGAGATTTCTTATTACAAGATCCGAATACCGGAGCAATGCTTATGCGCATAACCAATCTGAAGGAATTTCAGAACAATATTTTGAATTTTCCGGAAGATTCATTTCGCTATCATGCTTCACGCAATCATTTCTCCAGATGGTTATATTCCCGGGCAATGTTTCCTCTCGCAGAGTTTGTAAAAAAACACAGGATTCAACACTACCCGGATTTTCAATCTGCCAAACAAGCCATATTTGATGCTATTGTTGAATATCGTCGTATGAAGAATCGTGGTGTTGTTGCTGTATTCGAAAAAGACAGATATGACAGATATTCTAATTTTGCCAGAATCGGAGATGGTTCTTTAGGTGGCAAAGGCAGAGGTCTGGCATTTATTGACTCTATTATAAAAACGCATCCTGATCTTGAAGATTTTAAAGATACTACGGTAACTATACCTAAAACAGTAGTTCTTTGTACAGATTATTTCGACGATTTTATGGAAAGTAATAACCTATATTCCACTGCATTGTCAGAAATTAATGATGAACAAATACTTGATACTTTTTTAAATGCTGAATTACCCGAGTCGTTACGCGAGGATTTTCTTACTTTTTTAGCTGCTACAGACTCCCCTATTGCCGTACGTTCTTCCAGTTTATTAGAAGATTCACACTATCAGCCTTTTGCTGGAGTATACTCTACTTATATGGTGCCTAATCTGGAGGATAAGGAACAAACGGTTAAACTTCTGGAATCGGCCGTTAAATCTGTATATGCCTCAGTTTTCTATAAAGAAAGTAAGGCCTATATGCTTGCGACATCTAATCTGATTGATCAGGAAAAAATGGCGATCATTCTTCAGGAGGTCGTTGGTTCTGCTTATGGGAACAGATATTATCCAACCCTATCCGGTGTTGCAAGATCATTAAACTTTTATCCAATCAATGATGAAAAGTCTACCGATGGTATTGCCAATATAGCTTTTGGTTTAGGGAAATATATTGTTGACGGAGGAATTTCTTTAAGATTCTCCCCTAAACATCCCCATAATATATTACAATTAAGTGATCTTGATCTGGCTCTGAAAGAAACTCAGACACGCTTTTATGCTTTATCTCTTGATAATATTGACAAACCTTTTGAAGTTGAAGATAGCTTCAATCTGGTTAAACCTCTTATCAGAGATGCCGTAAGTGACGGATCTCTTAAGAATGTTGTCTCAACATTTGATTTTAATGATCAGATCCTTCGGGACGGATTACATGATGGCGGTCGCAAAGTCGTAACGTTTGCCAATATACTTCAACATCATGTTTATCCTTTAGCAGATATTCTACGAGAGGTTCTGGTCATAGGCGAAGATGAGATGGCGACACCGGTTGAAATTGAATTTGCTGTCGATCTCAATAACCCTGATTATCCGGAAGGACTTTTCTACTGGCTTCAGATAAGACCGATCGTTGACAGTAATAAAGAAACGGAAGAAGTCAAAATACTACAATCTTTAGATAGTTTTCCGAAAGATGATTGTATTCTGACATCTAAACATTCATTAGGTCATGGAGTAATTGACGATGTCTCTGATATTATATATGTTAAATCAACTGGCTTTAAGGCATCCAATAATGTACGTGTCGTAACTGAGATAGACGCATTAAATCGTCAGTTCGTACAAGAAGGGAAAAATTATATTCTTGTTGGTCCCGGACGTTGGGGATCCAGTGATTCGGCTTTGGGGATACCTGTTAAATGGTCCCAGATATCAGGTGCAAGAATTATTGTCGAATGCGGACTCGAAAATTATCGTATTGAGCCAAGCCAGGGAACTCACTTCTTTCAAAATCTAACATCATTTGGTGTTGGATATTTTACAATCAACCCTTATCTAAATGATGGTTATTTTGCAGAAGAATATCTCAATGAATTACCTGCAGTATTTGAAAGTGAATATATCAGGCACGTAAGACTAAATACGGCTACACACATTATACTAAACGGTAAAAAAGGATTAGGCGTTGTCTTAAAAAATAAATTAGTAACAGATAAAGATAAGTAGTTGATGCAGTAATCCATTAAGCTGGATTTTGGCATTTCAATATAGATATTATCTTTGTGATATATTTTCAAATTATAAATCCCTATAATAAAATGATCGAAAACCTATTAAAGCAAAGGATACTTATACTGGATGGAGCAATGGGCACCATGATTCAGAAGTATCAACTTACAGAAGAAGATTATCGTGGTGAACGCTTTAGCTCGGTTTCGACGATGATGAAGGGAAATAATGATATACTATGTCTTACACAACCTTCAATAATCGGTGAAATTCATGCAGCCTATCTGGAGGCCGGTGCCGATATCATAGAAACAAATACTTTTAACGCCACTTCCGTTTCAATGGAAGATTATAATATGCAAGAGTATGTGAGAGAAATTAATCTCGCGGGTGCACGTATAGCAAAAGCTCAAGCTGAAAAATACTCTTCTGTTACTCCGGACAAACCCAGATTTGTTGCTGGTTCAATCGGGCCAACAAACAAGACATGCTCCATGTCTCCTGATGTGAATAATCCGGCTTACAGGGCTCTTAGCTTTGATGACCTGACAGATTCATACCGCGATCAGATCGAGGCATTACTAGAAGGAGGAGTTGACTTATTACTAATCGAAACGATTTTCGATACGCTTAATGCAAAAGCAGCCTTACTTGCAGCTAAGCAAGCTATGCGTATTATCGGACGAAAAGTTCCTGTAATGCTTTCAGTAACCGTATCTGATAAAGCCGGACGTACTTTATCGGGGCAAACTCTTGCAGCATTCTTAACATCTATATCTCATGCAGAGATCCTATCGGTTGGCTTAAATTGTTCTTTTGGAGCAAAAGACATGAAGCCTTTTCTTGAAGAGCTATCTTCTTTAGCTCCTCAGCTTTATATAAGCGCATATCCGAATGCCGGATTGCCAAATCGCTTTGGAGAATATGATGAAACTCCTGAGATTATGGCCGCACAATTACACGATTTTATTGATCATAAAATCGTAAATATTCTTGGCGGATGCTGCGGCACGACACCTGAGCATATCAAAGCTTATCATCACTTAATACATAATGCGAAAGATATCCGTTCTATTCAGACGAATAAAGACTTACAGTCTCTACAGCTTTCGGGATTAGAACGGTTAAATATAACACCTGCAAATAATTTCGTCAATATTGGAGAAAGATGTAATGTGGCAGGATCCCGCAAATTTTTACGTCTGATCAAAGAGAGACAATTTGATGAAGCTCTTTCTATAGCCCGTAAGCAAGTAGAAGATGGAGCGCAGATAATTGATGTCAATATGGACGATGCTATGCTCGATGCTGTCGAGGCTATGACTGAATTTGTGAATCTGATCGCTTCTGACCCTGACATATCAAAAGTTCCAATGATGATCGATTCTTCTAAATGGGAGGTCATAGAATCGGGACTAAAATGTCTGCAAGGCAAATCTATTGTGAATTCAATTTCCTTAAAAGAAGGAGAGCAATCATTTTTAATGAAAGCTATGAGATGCCGGGATCTTGGTGCAGCAGTTGTAGTAATGGCATTCGACGAGAAAGGGCAGGCTGATAGCTTTGAACGCAAAATTGAAGTCTGTGAACGTGCCTATAATTTATTAACACAAAAGGCTGGTTTTCCTTCTACTGACATAATTTTTGACCCCAATGTTTTGGCAGTAGCTACAGGAATTGAAGAACATCGCTCTTATGGTCTGGATTTTATACGTGCCACAGAATGGATAAAGCAAAATTTACCAGGAGCTAAAGTTAGTGGAGGATTAAGCAATTTATCTTTCTCTTTCAGAGGTAACAACTACATACGTGAGGCAATGCATGCAGTCTTCTTGTATCATGCAATTGCTGTTGGTCTTGATATGGCAATTGTAAATCCGGCCGAATCAGTTAGCTATAATGATATTCCTAAAGATGTTCTGGATGCTATAGAAGATGTTCTGTTTGACCGCACAGATGATGCGACCGAGCGTTTGATCAGTATTGCAGAAGCCGTAAAAGATTCGCAAACTGGCAAAAGTACGGGCATTGTAACAGACGAATGGCGAAACTATATTGTAGAGGAGCGATTAAAATACGCTTTAATAAAAGGTATCGGAGATTACTTAGAAGTCGATTTAGAAGAGGCTCTTCAAAAATATCCTAAAGCTATAGATATTATTGAGAATGTATTAATGGCGGGAATGAACGAAGTCGGAGTCCGATTTGGCGAAGGCCGTATGTTTTTACCTCAGGTCGTCAAAACTGCGAGAACGATGAAAAAAGCGGTCTCTTTTCTTGAACCTGTTATTCAGTCTCAAAAAACAGCCGGTTCACAGTCCAAAGCTGGAAAAATCATAATGGCAACAGTAAAGGGAGATGTACATGATATCGGAAAAAATATCGTAGGTGTCATTCTTGCCTGCAATAATTTTGAGGTCATTGATCTTGGTGTAATGGTTCCTCATGAAAAAATCGTTGAAGCAACACTTGAACATAAACCTGACTTTGTTGGATTAAGTGGCCTTATTACTCCGTCATTAGATGAAATGTGTACTTTAGCCCGATTATTCGAAGAAAAAAGTATCAATATACCTATTCTTGTTGGCGGAGCCACTACTTCTAAGCTACATACAGCTGTGAAGATAGCACCTTTATATTCACACGGAGTAATTCATGGTAAAGATGCTTCTCAAATGCCGGGTATCTTATCTAAGTGGATGAACGTAGAGCAACGTACCGTTTATTTAAGTGAATTAAATGCTGAGTATGAGAAATTACGGAATAAGTACTCCGCAGAAAAAAATACGCTTTCAAAAGAGCAAGCTTATGATAAGAAACTAAAGCTGGATTGGGATAGCTATCAAACATGTCAACCTAATATTGAAGGGGAGCAAGTTATTTCTGTTTCGATTAAAGATATAATTCCTTATATAAACTGGAAGTTCTTTTTCTATACATGGAAGTTTTCTCCGAAATTTGCAGAAATAACAAACATTCATAATTGTGAAAGTTGTCATGCTAAATGGTTACTGTCTTTTCAAGGAGAAGAAAGAGAAAAAGCGTCAGAAGCTTTAAAACTTTATTTGGATGCACAATCTGCATTACAAGAACTGCAAGCTAATCAAATCCATCTTAGTGCTCTTTACCGTATCTTTGAAACTCACTCTTCCAGAGATTCTTTATTTTTTAATAAAGATGGAAATTCAATTGAATGGAAAATGCCGCGACAAAACAAAGTCAATGAGAAAGGTTATACTTTATCATTAGCCGACTTTGTATCCCCTAAGCAGGATTTTGTAGGAGCATTTGCTGTAAGTGAAGGGGCTGAATACGAGAACCTGATAAAGGAAGCTCAATCATTAGATGATGATTATAAAGCAATGCTTTTACAAACTATTGCTGATCGATTAGTAGAAGCCAGTGCAGAATGGTTACATATGCTTATTCGTCGTGAATTCTGGGGATATGCATCTAAAGAGGTCCTTGAAATAAATGAAATTATGAAAGGACAATATCAGGGTATTCGTCCGGCCGTTGGCTATCCGTCTATCCCCGAACAACAATCGATACATATTCTGAGCGAACTAATTGACTTTCAAAAGATCAATATTCGCATTACAGAAAATGGAGCAATGGCTCCGGCAGCTTCAGTTTCAGGACTATATATTATGCATCCGGAATCAACTTATTTTATGATATAATACGTATTCATTTTGTATAAAAAAACCTCTTTGGAAGTTATTTCCAAAGAGGTTTTTCACTTATATGACTCAGGCATTTTTTGGAGCATTAAAAACACGGCCTTTAACTTCTTTATCAAGCATATAAATACCGATACCACTATCTCCTATCATGCGTAAATTATCTATAAACTGTTTAGCAGTTTCTTCTTCCTCAACCTGTTCGTCAACAAAGAACTTCAAAAAGCTAACTGTTGCATAATCCTTTTCTTTTACAGCAAGATCATATAGCTCATTTATCATTTTTGTTACAGCTTGCTCATGTTGCAATGTATCCTCAAACGCGTTCAACAGATCCGTCCATTCTGTCTTAACTTCCCTGATTGGCTGTAAAGTGACTTTACCGCCACGTGAAAGTATATATTTTATATATAAATCAGCATGTGCCTGTTCTTCGCGATATTGGATATCAAACCAATGAGCAAATCCGGAATAACCCTTATGAGCAAAATCCGCTGACATTGATAAATAAAGATAAGCTGACCATAACTCTGCATTAATTTGATTATTTAATGCTTGTTCCATTTTCTTTGATAACATACTCTTTTGATTTTTAGTTTAACATGATTAATATATAAACAATTCAATACACTAATTGTTATTTTATTTTTTACAAAATTCCTCTTTCATCGCTTCGAGATTCTGCTTCTCACCTGCTATCCATAAAAGATCACCTTCATTCAGAATCAAATCCTGAGAAATAGGTATGGCAGTTCCATCTGCACTTTCAATTGCTATCAGCATGCTGTTATACAAATCTTTAATCCCCGACTCTTTCAACGTTTTATGCCAAAAAGAAGAACATGGTTCTACCGTAAATTTAGATAATATAACTTCTTGTTGATCCTCTCTTCTCTGATCATCACTTTCCTTCAAACTCGACTCCAAAGCTTTACTGAAATGATTAATCTGTTCATCTGTACCAACTACAGAAATTATATCAAAAGGGAAAAGCTGATCTCTGGCATTGGGTATATTAATATGTTCATCTCCACGAACAATACTGATGATACTGATCCCATATTTCTTTCTGAATTCTGCTTTATACAAATAAATACCAGTTAAGAAGCTGTTTTGCGGAACCTCAAACTGAGCCGCATGAAGTTTAGGAGAAACCCAGTTCAAAGCCTTTTTATTATGATTTTCTTTTGCACGAAGATTAAATGCTATAATCCGTTCCATATGCAACAATGTTGAACGTAAGGGTTTGAAAAATAATATAACCAACCCCAGACATAGTATTGCTGCCGAAATAAAGGCAAATCCATAGGTAAATAAATTCAGCATAATCCCTACAAATATACCTAAAGCCAGTAATATTCTGAATAATTGCAATGCTACTAATTTACCATGATTAAAACGTGAGTCATCCCACAAATTACTGAATATTTCTTTATTACCTATATTAGTAGCCAAAGCCCAGAGAAATGGAGCTATCGGTATAATAACCAAAAGTAATTCTGATATATCCAGCCAAAATCCGGAAAGATATTTTTCCAATACAGCGAAAAGATATTTTTTACATACAAAAAAGACACCAATTGTTAGAATTGAATATGCCAATACTTGTCTAAAATATATTTTTAAATAACGTCGCCATTCATTTTCATTATTCTGAGTATCAACACCTGAAGAGTACCTATTTATAAAAAGCAACCAACGCTCAGGCAATAACCTCTGAATTAGAGAAAACACAAAATCCGAGCTTTTCATTACGAAAGGTGTTAAAAAGATAGTTACTACAGAGACGGCAACAACAATCGGATACAGCTCCGGCTTTATTACTTGAAGCTGAATTCCGACTGTAGCCAGAATAAATGCAAACTCTCCGATTTGTGTCAGACTTAATCCTGATTTGATTGCCGTATCTAATCGTTGTCCAGAAAGTAGTATCCCCAGAGAAGAGAATGTAAATTGCCCAATCATTACGATAGCAGAAAGTAATAATATTAATCCTCCATAACTCTTCAATATTTCAGGATCAACCATCATTCCGACTGAAACAAAAAAGATTGCACCAAACAGATCTTTTACCGATGAGGTTATCTTTTCTATTGATTCACCCTCAACAGTTTCCGTTAAAATAGATCCCATAATAAAGGCTCCTAATGCCGATGAAAAACCAACCAGATTAGCAAAAACAACCATAAACAAACATAATGCTATGGATATAATCAACAATACTTCATTATTTAAATATTTCTTTATTTTACGAAGAAGTGTAGGCACAAGATACATACCGCCAAAAAACCATAGAATCAAGAAGAAGATCAGCTTTAAAAGTAATTCAAAAACAACCTTACCTTCCAGCGACTGATGAGTCGCAAATGTGGATAAAAGTACCATCAATACAATAGCGAATAAATCCTCCACAATCAAAATGCCAAAAACGAGGGTCGTATAATCTCTTTTCAACACGCCCATATCTTTAAAGGCTTTATAAATGATTGTAGTTGAGGACATACATAGCATTCCCCCTAAAAATAATGAATTGATCAAATTCCACTTTAAAAAGAAAGTAGCCAAAGCTATGCCGGTTGACATCATTCCTGCTATAATCACAATCGCTGCAATAACTGCTGAACTGCCGACTTTCATCAATTTCTTAAAACTGAACTCCAGGCCTAAGGTAAATAACAGAAATATGATGCCGATTTCTGCCCAAACCTGTATATCATTTAGATTAGAAAAAAATGGCAGAAACCCACTTCCCGCTAACATACCGACCGCTATATAGCCCAATACTACGGGCTGTTTCATTATTCTGAATAAAACTGAAGTTATACCTGCCAAAATTAATATAATGGACAGATCATATATCATCGGATTCAAATGTTCCATATAAATTGTGTCTTTTAGTTACATTAACACGAATATAGACAATTCTGTTTAAAAAAAACATCTTCATCTAACAAAACTATCTCTGATATGGTTATTTATTATAACTAAATCAAGTATTTAGCTTACAAACAGAATATCATATAATTTATTATGATTATATTCGTAACCCATAAAAAGATGAATGTTATGAGCCTGAATAATTTTGCAGCAATAGATTTTGAAACGGCCAATATGAAACGGTATAGTGTATGTAGTGTTGGAATTGTATTAGTTAATGACGGGGTTATTACTGATGAAATATATCAGCTAATAAAACCCAGACCTAACTTCTACTCTTCATTCAACACCAAAGTCCATGGATTAAATTTTGAAGACACTATTGATTCACCCGAATTTCCATCGGTTTGGTCTGAAATTCATCATAAAATAGAAGGGCTTCCATTGATAGCACATAACAGCCCTTTTGATGAGAGTTGCTTAAAAGCTGTCCATGAACTGTATAATATGAATTATCCCGATTATACATTCTATTGCACCTGTAAAGCAGCCCGTAAAAAATTTCCTTTCCTGCCCAATCACAGATTAAATACTGTATCAGAATATTGTGGTTATGACTTGAAAAATCACCATCACGCTTTGGCTGATGCTATAGCTGCTGCAAACATTGCACTCAAAGTTTTTTAAATGAAAAAAGAACAGCAAATCATTGGTTCTATCAATAATAATCATTACATTTGCAGCGATTTTCGCAATCTCTGTTAAGACAATAGCGGCTTATTAAATTGCGTAATATTAACATTTTAAATTACAAAGAAATGGATTTTATTAAAATCGCTGAAGAATCATTTGCTTCAGGTAAACAACATCCTGCTTTCAGAAGTGGTGACACAGTAACTGTATCTTACAGAATTAAAGAGGGTAACAAAGAGCGTATCCAGGATTACCGTGGTGACGTTATCAAAATCGTTGGTCATGGTGACAAAAAACGTTTTACAGTTCGTAAAATGTCTGGTAACGTAGGTGTTGAGCGTATCTTCCCTATCGACTCTCCATTCATCGAAAGCATTACAGTTAACAAATACGGTAAAGTTCGTCGTGCTAAATTGTACTACCTACGTGCTCTTACTGGTAAAAAAGCTAGAATCAAAGAAAGAAGACAAAGAATCTAATCTTTTTTTGAGAAAAGAATTAAGGCTCCTACCTGGAGCCTTTTTTTATATCTACATCTAAGATCCAGATACTTTTCGCCTACAAAAACACATTATCTATCTGGTTTTTATATACGTATATAAATTATTTTAGATACGTAGCAACGTGAACGCTGGTAGGTATCTAAATCCATCAGAATAAAACCTATCGGAAAACGAACGTATTTAGCTGAGAAAACAAACGCATTTCGTTACACCCAAATGCGTTTGTTTTATTTTCGAAATACCTTTGTTTTCCAGGGCAAATACGTCAGTATTATCCGAAAAAGATACGGTGTAATTTATAAATCTGTCAACCAATTCCAGTATAAGTCATACAAAAGGACTTGCTGATATTTTAATACCTTAGTCTGAATCTTTTGATACGTATGAAAAATAATTTACATACGTATCAAAGCAACTTTTCATACCTATGAAAAATCCCGTTCATAGGTATCAAAATCCGGCTTCTTGCGGAAAATAAAATTAATACGTATTTCGCTCAATTCATATACGTATTTCATCGTCACCAAATACGTATTTCATCGTCACGAAGTACGTATTTCATCGACCTCAAATACGTATATGAATTGAGCATTTCACTGATTTCAGATTACACTTCCAGTCATAAACCGAAATTCGGTTTACAATTTCCGGGATATTCCGAATTATCGATATCAACATTGCATTTTACCTATGACATTAGAAAAAAGAAACGGTGTATCTCCGAAAAGATACACCGTTTCTTTTTAGAGATATACCGTTTCTTTTGAAAGATACGGTTTATCTTTTCGACAAATCAGTCAATCTATCGAAGAATTGACACAAATAAAACACTCCTCTCCCGGAGTTTTACGATTTGAATCGACACTATCGAC
>DKPO01000033.1:0-35017 GCA_002471225.1 Porphyromonadaceae bacterium UBA7332 | reverse complement strand
GAATCGACACTATCGACACCAACGCGGTAAGTATTTATATATCAACACATAAAGGGTGTCGATTCACCTTTTGAATCGACACCCAATCAGCACCAATCAGCACCCAATCAGCACCCAATCAGCACCAATAGTTTACCATTTGTTATTTGTATGTACTTTACATCGCTCCGATAATACGTTTCAGGGAATCCATGAATGAGTGTTTGAATCCGTTGTCCTGAGCAATTTGTTTGTAGAGTTCCAGTTCGGCACGACGCTGTTTGTTCATCACTTCGTTGAAGATCTTTTCGAAGGCGAGTTCGCGGGTTTGGCTGTCGATATTGTTTACGAATTTCGACACGAAGTCCGGGTGAGCCTGCATGTGTCTGGCTATGTTTACGAACTTGACCCTTTGCTCTTCGGGTGTGGCATCCCATCCCTGAAAGTATCGTTCGTTGAAACTTTTGATAATCATATCCAGAGGATCTTTATCTTCTTCCTTTGTATGTACGCCACGTATTCCGGGATTTTGAGGATCTACGGTAGCTTCGGTTTCATCGAGCTCTATGGTTTGGTTAAGCTTAACACGTTCGAGTCCGTAGGTCGAGAGATCTATCGAATCGAGTAATTCGTCAAGTTTATCCTGATCGGGATTGCGGACAATCAGTTTAGGGATCAGGAATTTGAGGAACCAGAAGAGTAACTCCCATTTCACGACTTCATTGGGTATGAGTGCTGCGGTCTGTCCGTATATTTTGACAAACTGCTTGGCTTTGATTTTGAAATCGGCCTTATCATCATCCGTAAAATCGGGATCATCGTTGAAACGTGCGGCTACGGTATCGATGATGGGACTCAGCTCGGAGGCATCGGCATTGTCGAAGTATTTTTGACAGAACGATTCTACTTCGCTCCATTCATAGATATCGGCGTTGTTGAGATCGTCGCGCAGATTGTCCAACACACTGATATCGGTTGTACCGGAGAGAGAGGTAGCGGTATAAAACGGATCGAATGATCGCTTCATATCGTCGGTCGAGTTAAAGAAATCGAGGATAAAGAGATCTTCGGTTTTCTTGCCATACTTAGGCGCTGCGCGATTGAGTCGCGAGAGCGCTTGCACAGCCAGTACATCTTTGAGCTTTTTGTCGATATACATAGCTGTGAGTTTGGGTTGATCAAATCCGGTAAGGAATTTGTTTGCCACTACCAGCATACGGTATTCATCCGTATCGAATTTCTCGTTGATATCTTTACCGGCAAAACCGTTGAGTGAGTCTTCGGTGAGCTCTATGCCGTTGACTTTCTTTTTGCCCGAAAAGGCAATGAGGATTTTGAAAGGGTTGCCCCGCTCACGCAAAAGGTCTTGCAAGGCGCGGTAGTACTCAATGGCACATTCGATATTTTGAGTAGCCACCATGGCTTTAGCCTTGCCTTTGAGTTTGTTGCGGCGTACGACCTGATTGAGAAAATGATCGAGCATAATCTCGGCTTTTACGCGTATGGTCTGCGGGTTGCGCTCGACAAATGCGCGTAGCTTCTTTTGTGCACGTGCGGATTCGAACAGCGGATTCTCTTCGATGGATTTCTCCAGCTCGTAATAGCTCTTATAGGTTGTATAGTTTGCCAGTACATCCAGGATAAACTCTTCTTCGATAGCCTGCTTCATCGAATAGAGATGAAAGGGAACGTAAGTGCCATCCGGTTGTTGTGTGCCGAATCGTTCGAGTGTACTGTTTTTAGGGGTTGCCGTAAAAGCTATATAGGAGGCATTGCCCTGCATTTTGCGTGTAAGCATCGTAGAAAGGACAGCCTCCTGCCAGTCGAAAGTATCAGTATCGGTTTCTGTAAGGCTATCAGAGCCGGATCCGATCGAACGGTTCATATTGTCGGCAGCCGTACCGCTCTGAGAGCTGTGCGCTTCATCGATAATAACGGCAAAATTCTTCTGGCTCAGGTCAGCAATACCATCGACAATAAACGGGAATTTCTGAATGGTGGTTATAATAATCCGTTTGCCGTTCTCGAGATTGCGTTTAAGATCGGCGGACGTATCGGCATGAGCAACAATATTCTGTACTTCGGAGAAGAGATTGATATTGTTGCTTATCTGTTTATCGAGGATCTTACGATCGGTCACGACGATGACCGAATCAAACATGGGCTTGTCTGTCTCGCCTGTCCGATAGACTTCGATCAGCTGATAGGCAGCCCAGGTGATGGAGTTGGATTTGCCCGATCCGGCAGAGTGCTGAATGAGGTATGTGCCGCCTGTACCCTTGTTGCTGATTTCGGTCAGCAGTTTGCGCACGACCTCCAACTGATGGTAACGCGGAAAAAAGAGTGTCTTCTTGTCGAGCGGTTCTTTCTTTTGTCCGCTCATCCGCACGAAGTGCTGGATGATATTGGCCAGACTCTCACGTGTGAGTATATCTTCCCACATATAAGCCGTTTTATGTCCGTAAGGGTTCGGAGGATTGCCTTTGCCATGATTAAACCCTTTATTGAAAGGCAGGAAGAATGTATCTTTTCCGCGCAGACGTGTAGTCATATACACCTCATCGGTATCCATAGCAAAGTGTACGAGGCACCGACCGAACTGAAGCAAGGGTTGAGCAGGATCGCGATCCTGTTTGTACTGGCGTATGCCATTGACACGAGCCGTTTGTCCTGTCCATGGATTTTTGAGTTCGAAAGTAGCAACAGGCAGTCCGTTGAGAAACAAGACCATATCAATCTCCTGCAACGGGTGGTTGCGGTTGTAGCGCACCTGGCGCGTAAGGCTGAACTGGTTTTGTCTGAAACGACGCTTCACCTCATCACTGCTTGACGCAACGGGAGGAACAAAGAACAGACTGAAGTGGGAATCTTCTACCTCAATGCCTGTTTTGAGTAAGTGGAGAATGCCGTATTTACGGATTTTCCGATCGAGCACAGTCAGAAAGCGCTGGCGATAGTCGGCAGTTTTCTGAAGCTTGGCAAACTCTTCGGGTTGCGAGGTTTGCAGGAAGTGCCACAGGCGGATCTGATCAACAGCAAATTGCATATCGAAGTGATCGGGAAAGCCTATATAATAGCCTTTCCCTGCCAGATAGCCTTCCGAATTTTCACCGCTTTCGGATACGCCTTCTTGTTTCAACTCGTCGATACTATAACCC
Source organism: Porphyromonadaceae bacterium UBA7332 (assembly GCA_002471225.1). Classification (GTDB taxonomy): domain Bacteria; phylum Bacteroidota; class Bacteroidia; order Bacteroidales; family UBA7332; genus UBA7332. The sequence goes on along the minus strand of DKPO01000033.1, from coordinate 31,880 downwards.
GTGAGGGTTTTCTGTATCAAATTCTCCAATGCTTGTTCGGTCGTATTAGATGTCATGGTGTTATGCTATTTTAATTTTACCTGTTACGGCGGAATTAATCAGTGTTTGTTTGTATTCTTTGAGTTTCTCTATCTCTTCGCGTTTTAACACAATCGCACGATCGATTTTCTCGTTTACATTATCGAGGTATTCGGCTATTGCTGTTTGTTCAGCGAGGGGAGGGAGAGGAAGAAATGTATTATTTATAAACTCTACGCTTGCTCTTGGCATTTTTGAGCCATAGGTTGATGCATTTACTATAGATATAAAATCCGATGAAATTAAAAGTTTCTGAATATAGTTTTCGTTGTTTTCCCTTGCATCAAAAACCATAAATTCAGTTGAACATATACCTTCATTTTCTGCCAAAAACACTTTTGCTAAATATGGTCTTAACTTTCCGAATAATATATTTCCTTTGTAAAATCGGTTAGCTAAACCCTCTACTGTCGATTCGGTTAAAATGTATTTCCCAGTCCAAGATTCTATATTTTCCATTCCTATATACATTAATGAACTATTAATACTCTGTTCTTTAATAATTAATTGAGATATCACATTCTTCAACCTCTTCACCTCCCAATGCGCCGGAATTTGTCCGATCCAATCGATACCGCTATCACGTAGCTCGACATCGGGATTGAGACCACGCGTTACCGCACGTTGAATAAGGATTTGTCTGCGCTCGTTAAGCAACTCAACCACCTTCTCTTTTTGCGCGACAGCCCGATCAATCTGCTCGCACTTTGTGTCGAGAAAATTGGCTATTGCTTTTTGTTCAGCGAGGGGAGGAAGGATAACGGTAGTTGTATTTAAAATTGATTTCGTGACACTATAAACCTTAATACCAGCAACCTTTGAACGAAGTTGTGATCGCCACATATCTGTTAAAAAAAGATATGCTAAATATTTCTTTGGCTCATCAGTTATAGCTTTTAACACAATAGTATGATAACCCGCGAATATTTCAGATTCAATATCAATAAATGCGCAATTACCTACGCCTAATATATCTTCAGATGTATCAGCAAAGATAAAATCATTACATCTGACAAGAGATTTCTTATCAGACATTAAATAATCTTTACTTACATATTTAATTATATTTTCATTTACACCTGTACCTAAATTCAATTTTGAATGAACTTGTCCATAATTGATAACTGAAACTCCTGTATCTTGAAGATTTTCTTTTGTTATATTTAGTCCTTTTCCATAGCTAAATAAATTCTTCAACCTCTTCACCTCCCAATGCGCCGGAATTTGACCGATCCAATCGATACCGCTATCTTTATATTGCTCGTATTGTTGCATAGTTTTTTTTAAGAATTAAATAAGAAAAACGTGTACCCGAAAACGGGTTGTTGGGTACATATCATGTAAAGAAAATCCAGTTTTCTTTATATGACAGCTATTTCATATAAAGAAAATCGCATTTTTTTATATGTTTTCATCAGAAGTATGATAAAACTATTTATCCTTTCACTTCCTTACAATCCGAGAATCTCGTTAATCAGCCCATCGCTTTGACGTTCGAGTTCGAGAATATCGCGTGCAACTTCCTCGATCGAGCGAAGCGGTTTGTGACGATAGAAATATTTATTGAATGAAATTTCGTAACCAATCTTTGTAGCCCCTATATTGATCCAGGCTTCGGGTACATGCGGTTTGACTTCGCGAACGAAATAGGCATGGATATCTTCTTTAAGCGGAACGGATTCTGTATCGCGCAGATCACTCTCGGTGTCATATTCGATAAACTCTCCTTTTTTACCCGTCGGGAAATAGCCGTAATCGGGCAACTGACTTTCGGAGCATTGAAGTTCGTCAAGAAGAGTCTGCAACTTATCACCCGCTATTTTATGGATTTTACGGATTACCTTTTCGGCCGTTTCGTCGTACTGGGTAATGGCATTCAGGATTGTATTACGTTCGCTTGCAGTGAGTTTCACACCCACCTTTTTGAGTTCGGCATCAAACAATACAACAAAGCGATTGAAGTCGGTGAAACGATCCGTGCCGATGGCTTGCATAAGACCCTGTGCTCTATCGCGCAAATCGCGGCACTTGATCCAGGTGATTTTATCGAACAAGGCTTTACGTGTACGATTGTTCAATTCAAAGCCATTGTCTTCGCACCAGCTAACGATGGCTTTCTCATGATCTTTCAGTGAGTTGTAAATGGATTCGCCCCATTTGGCATAAGCCCATTTCATAGGTTCACGCACGGATTTATCGAAACGAAGTTCTTCGACAGCTTCTGCAGTAAACTGAGCTGCCAGACGCTTTGGTCGCTCAATAGTCACTTTATAATAGCCAAAATCACTGTTATCGAACACAAGGCTGCCCAGCTTAAGGGTGTCTGATTTTTCGGTGTTCGCCATCGTATCATAACACTCCATGATCTGACGAATATTAGCGGCTGTGAATTCGCAGTTCTTATTGCCTAAATTTTTGCGTAATTTTTCATACAGATCGCTTGCATCAATAAGCTGCACCTTGCCTTTGCGCGCGGCGGACTTATTGTTTGAGAGTAACCAGATATAGGTTGTGATACCCGTATTGTAGAACAGGTTGTTCGGCATCTGGATAATTGCTTCGAGAAGATCATTTTCGATAATGTAACGACGGATATTGCTTTCGCCCCCACCTGCATCGCCGGTAAACAAGCTCGATCCGTTGTGTACGGATGCTATGCGACTGCCCCGCGGATTGACGGTAAGCGGTTTCATCTTGCTGACCATCTCCATGAGGAAGAGTAATTGTCCGTCGCTTGAACGCGGTGTAGCATCGACTACAGAGGGTTCGCCCCGGAAATCAGAGAGAGTTACTTCGAAACGCGGATCAATGATCTCTTTGCCGTCTTTGATGTATTTTTGTTCTGTAGCCCAGGATTTACCGTATGGCGGATTAGAGAGCATAAAGTCAAACGTTTTGCCGGCAAATTCATCCGTAGCCAGTGTCGAACCGCAACGGATATTTTCGGGATCATTGCCCTTAATCATCATATCGGATTTACAAATGGCATAGGTTTCGTCATTGATTTCCTTACCATAGAGATATACGTAGTTTGCCGATACGTTTTCGTAGCGTTCAGTAATAAAGTCCTGACTTTCGGTAAGCATACCTCCCGATCCACAAGCAGGGTCGTAGATAGTGATCACCTCAGGAAGATTGTCCTTAACGGGTTCGAAAACCAGATGGGTCATCAGATCAATCACTTCGCGCGGTGTAAAGTGCTCTCCGGCCTCTTCGTTGTTTTCTTCATTAAACTTACGGATCAGTTCTTCGAATACGTATCCCATTCCAAGATTGGAAAGCGCAGGAAGGACACGTCCGGAAGGATCGGGTTTCTCGATATTTGTCAGATTGATTTCGGGTGAAGTAAACTTTTCGAGCACATTGAGCAATACATCTTTATTTGCCATATGACGGATCTGACTGCGGAGTTTAAAGCGGTCAATGATCTCTTTGACATTGGCACTGAATCCGTTCAGATAGTCCATAAAGTTGGATTCGAGGATCTGCTGGCTATTGGTTGCTGTATCAAACAGGCGTTGGAGTGTCCATTTGCTTGTGTTGTAGAATACATAGCCTGAAGCATCGGCAAGTGCTTTAGGATCGGGCTCGGCAAGTTCCATCTCTTCGGTCTGGAAACGCAGCTCTTCCATCACCTGCTCTTTGGTTGTTTCAAGCAGAGAGTCCAGGCGACGAAGAACTACCATCGGGAGAATTACATCGCGGTATTTACCACGTACGTAAACATCGCGCAGACAGTCATCGGCTATAGACCAGATGAATGATACCAAACTATTATGGGCTGAATGATTCATATATATTTCTTTTTTTTATTTGCTTAAATATTTCTATTTACAAATATATATTTTTTTGCGCTTAAAACATGAAGGTGGGATAAATAAACGATCTCACAGACAATCCCCCCGGGATAAGTTGAAGATCGGTCGCGGAAAGAGAGGCACTGTTAAAGACAAAAAGAGCCCGACAGTCATCTCCTGCCGGGCTCTGATTTTTATTTTATCAAGCCATTTCCTTAGCTATAATAGCCAAAGCTAAACGTATTTTTCCGTATTCAACATCTCCGTTTAAACCTTCATAGATGGGTTTCAACTCAGTTGATCCGCTTCTTTTCTCCAATTCATACTTAACTCGCTCCACTTCTGATTGGTTCACAAAGGATTGCCAGTCATTGAATAAGTCAATCTGAATCAGTTGAGCGATATGCGAATAAACCGTTGTCGGCTGCATATTTCTGAAAGCAGCAATTTCTTCAACAGTCATTCCCTTGCGGATACATTCAAGCGTCAGCAAGTACGTATCGCCTTTCTCCCTTTTCTTTCCGATCTCTTTGCGGATCAGATCAACAAACTCCTCACCATACTTACGCAGTTTCACTTCCGACACCCCGGATATGTTAGAGAAACTTATCAACGATGTCGGTTTCGTATCTACCATTTCAGACAAAGCCTTATCGGTAAAGATCGCATAAGCCGGAACATCCTCCATAGTCGCAAATTGCATACGCAACTTACGTAATGATTCAAATAATTGTTCTTCATCACTAAGCACACGCGTAGACGATGATAAGCGCTTGCCTTTCGTTGTACGTTTTTTCTTTTCGAAGTCCTCCGGTTTAAGCATCGCCAAAACCGCGACCGTCTCACCTTTCAGTACCTTCCAGCCCAAAGAAGTAATCTTTAACGTATTTCCGTCATTGTAAGCAATCTCTATAAAACCAATCTGAAGCATCTGAAGCATATAAGCCTGCCAATCTTTAAAAGATACGGCCACACCCGCTCCAAAGGTTTTGATTTTATCGTAACCTCTTTCTGCTATTTCCGCTTTATGTGAACCTCTCAAAATATCAATCAGCATATTCATCCCTACTTCCTGATTGGTTCTTGCAACCGCACTCAATGCTTTTTGTACCAGGATGGTTGCATCAAAACGTTCCGGTGGATTTTTACAAACATCGCAGTTACCACAATCATTAGCCATTTCTTCCCCGAAATAACTCAACAAAACCCTGCGACGACAGATATCGGCTTCTGCATATTGCTGCATTCGGGTAAGTTTCTCCAGATTAAGCTCTCGTTGCCCACTTTCATTGGCAAATTTACTTAACATGATCAGATCGCCCAACGAATAAAACAATAACGTATCCGAGTTCATTCCATCCCTGCCCGCACGTCCGATTTCCTGGTAATAAGACTCCATACTTTTAGGCATATTGTAATGAATTACCCAACGAACATTGGATTTATCGATACCCATACCGAAAGCAACCGTCGCGCACATAACCTGTATTTCATCATTCAGAAAACGATTCTGTGCAAATTCCCGTTCTTCGGGAGAGAGACCGGCATGATAAACGCCCGTATGAATACCATATTCTTCAAGTTCGCGAGCTATATCCTCCGTCTTCTGACGACTCATACAATAGATAATTCCCGATTGGCGGGGATGCCGGTCTATAAAGTCGACAATAGCCTGTAGCTTCTGCTTTTTATTTAATCCTTTGACTACACGCAAACTCAGATTGGGTCTGTCAAAAGAAGAAATAAAGGTCTCCGGATTATTCAAAGCTAACTGAGATATAATATCTTCTCTCGTCAACTTATCTGCCGTTGCCGTCAAAGCCACAATCGGCGTATTCGGGTATTTCTCCTTTATTTGCGCAAGTCTTGTATACTCCTGACGAAAATCGTGTCCCCATTGCGAAATACAATGAGCCTCGTCGATAGCAAAAAGAGAGATGGTCATCTGTCTCAACAGCCAGTCCATCTCCGCCAATAATTTTTCCGGCGAAATATATAATAGTTTTACTTTCCCTTCAATACAAAGTTGTCTGATCTTTTTATTTTCATCCTCTCCCTGCATACTATTCAGCGCATAGGCCAGGATACCATTCTCCCGAAGTGTATCTACCTGATCTTTCATCAGAGAAAGTAAAGGAGAGATTACGATTGCAGTTCCGTTAAGAGCCAGAGCCGGAATCTGATAACATACAGACTTCCCCCCTCCCGTAGGCATTAACACCAAAGCATCTTTCCCTTGCAGGATATGATGTATGATAGTCTCTTGCCCCGGACGAAAAGAATCATAACCAAAATATTTTTTCAATAACTGATTTATATCCGTCATATCTGAATTCAATTTATGCGTTCAAAGATAAACAAAGAATCTGAGAGCCGGAGATTTTCCCGCATCCTAATTCAAAGGAATACATACACCGAACGCAGCAAATTCCTCTTTCAGACCCTCTACCGATATTTCGGATTTAAAGATTCCGAACACAGATGAACCCGAACCGGACATAGACGCATACAATGCACCCGCTTCATACAATCTTTCTTTGATCTCGCCGATCACAGGCTTTTTCGTAAATACGCTCAACTCAAAATCATTCACCAATACATCTTTCCATTCACCGATTGGTTTCTTCACAATATCCCGGATATTCTCAACTGGTTCCTGAGGCTTGACCATACTGTATGCTTCCGGCGTAGATACACTGACATCCGGTTTAATCAGAACTAAGAAATAGCCCTTCAAAGAAAAATCAATCTCTTCAAACTCATCCCCGATTCCTGTTGCATAAACAGGTTTATTTGCAATAAAAAATGGCACATCCGCTCCGATACCCGAAGCAATCTGCTCCATTTCTTCAATACGCATACCCAGCTCAAACTTATCGTTAAGCAATCTGATCATGAAAGCAGCATCTGCCGAACCTCCGCCTAAACCAGCCCCGAAAGGTATATTTTTTCGCAAATGAATTTCTAAAGGAGGCAGTGCAAACCTCTCATTCACTTTTCGGTAAGCCTTCATTACTAAATTATCTTCAGAAGAACTCTCCAGCTTTACTCCATAATTATACAACCGGGTCTCTTTAATCTCCGGACCATCTATAATTTCTAATGCATCACATACATCTATAGGGTAAAAAAGCGTCTCCAGATTATGATATCCGTCCGGACGTTTACTTACAATATTCAAACCTATATTTATTTTTGCATTTGGGAAACAAATCATATTTACACTTTCTATGGATTATTATTTGAATTATTATGCCTGCACAATGACCAAAAGCCTTTGCAAAGAGAGTACAATATTAAAAAATTCTTTACATTTGCTCCCCATTTTGTAGATATAACTTCATTTTCCGATGTAACTATATGCAAGGATGAAGTTATATTTGCTTATTATTTAGACTGAAATAACATTACTACTACCTATATGGAACAACGTACGACCCGCAAATATAACAACACTCGGAGCAAAGCAACAGCAGCTCCCGAGTATGGCTTATTGCAACCCCAAGCAACTGATCTCGAAGAGGTTGTATTAGGTGCTTTAATGTTAGAGAAAGACGCTTACTCTATAGTCAGCGATATATTAAAACCCGAAAGTTTCTACAAAACCGAACATCAATATATTTTTGAAGCAATCGTCGAACTGGCGCTTCACCAAAAACCGGTCGACTTCCTTACCGTAACCGAACAATTGCGTCGCAACGGGAAACTGGATGAAGTCGGAGGTCCGTTTTATGTAACCCAGCTTACATCAAAAGTTGCCTCTATCGGTCACCTTGAGTTTCACGCCCGTATTATCGCTCAGAAATACCTTGCCCGTGAACTTATTACTTTCACATCCTTCGTTCAGGGCAAAGCTTTCGATGAGACGAATGACGTTGACGACCTTATGCAGGAAGCTGAAGGTAAACTCTTCGAAATCTCTCAACGAAATCTGAAGAAAGACGTGACTCAGATCAGTCCCATCATTAAAGAGGCTGTTCAGAATATGGAGATTGCAGCCAATCGTAAGGATGGTTTAAGTGGTTTGCCAACAGGTTTCGATGATCTGGACAAAATCACATCCGGATGGCAGAATTCGGACCTTATCATTATCGCAGCCCGTCCTGCCATGGGTAAAACCGCCTTTGTTCTTTCAATGGCTAAGAACATTGCAGTCGATTTCGGAAACCCTTGTGCCGTATTCTCTCTGGAGATGTCAAACGTACAGTTGGTTAACCGTCTTATCTCCAATGTGTGCGAACTCGAAAGTAGCAAAATCAAGAACGGATCTCTTTCTCAGATTGAATGGGAACAGTTAATGTACAAAATTCAACGCCTTGAGAATGCTCCGGTTTACGTAGATGATACACCCAGCTTATCCGTTTTCGAGTTAAGAACAAAAGCGCGCCGCCTTGTTCGCGAACATGGAGTTAAGGTTCTGATCATTGACTACTTGCAGCTGATGAATGCCAGTGGTATGAATATCGGTAGCCGTGAGCAAGAGGTCTCTACAATTTCCCGATCTCTGAAAGGCCTTGCCAAAGAGCTTAATATCCCGGTCATTGCACTTTCGCAGTTGAATCGTAGTGTGGAATCACGTACAGGAGCATCTGCTGCCGACAGCAAAAGACCCCAACTTTCAGACTTACGTGAATCGGGTGCGATTGAGCAGGATGCCGATATGGTGTGCTTTATTCACCGTCCCGAATATTATAAGATTTATGAAGATGAACAAGGAAACGACCTTCGCGGTATGGCTGAGATCATTATTGCCAAACACCGTAATGGTGCGACAGGTGATGTACGCTTACGTTTCCGTGGTGAATATACGAAGTTTATGAATGTGAATGATGATAAGATACCTTTACCATCTGCTCCAATCGGAGGAAACGGAGCTACGGGTACTTATGTATCGAAAATGAATGCTGCGGACGAATATCCGGCAGCAGCATTCCCTCCGGCTTCTTCCATACCACCGCCAAACAATGACTTTAATTCAGGAATGAACAATAATGAAGTTCCTTTCTGATCAAAGCAGTACGACGGCATAAAATATTGATAAAAGTTCCATTTTAGACTGATAAATTCAGGTCTAAAATGGAACTTTTATTTATGTCGCTATAAAATCTTTCCGCATACTTTCCATCTACTGATTTATTTATTTCTCACTGGAATTATTCTCAGGAATTTGCTCTTCAAATAATAAATTCACTATCTTTCCCGCAAATAAAAACTTACTCTCAGGCAGAAATGTTATGCTTAAAAGTAAGCTCAGTTAAATCGAACTTTACAACTACCCGACTATGGAAAATATTAAGTACAAGAAGTATCTGAACATTACAGAAACAAAGAAAGATCATCTGATAGATCTGATTGGTCCTATCCTTGCTTATGAAGAAGATCTGTTATTCTCTTTCAAATGCGAAAAAGCTCAAATTTTCTTTACAAATAAACGTGTTATACTAATGGATTATAATGACAATACCGGAAATTCATTAGATATAACCTCCATATTTTACTCTCGTTTCACATTATTCAGACTTCAAACGACTGATCGTTTCAAAACTGACAATATACTGAAAGCTTCGATCGGCAATTCGCTTGAGCTGGATTTTTCGTTTACTCAAACCGAATCGCTTCTACAAATTTCCGAATTGATTGCAGCCCATATGAAATAGGCATTTACTCATTATTTTTATTTAGATATGATTGAATAAATAACAAAAAAACGTATCTTTGCAGTCCTATGAAAAAGTTGTTGCTACATATTGAATATTTGCTTCAGGAAAGATCACATGTTATCGTTCCTGATTTTGGTGTGTTTATCTGTGAACATAAATCAGCTCAAATCCTTGATAACGGACAGATAACGCCCCCATATTCAGAAATAGGCTTCAACAATCAGGTACAACACAACGACAATATGTTAGCTGAATCAATTGCTCTTACAGACAATATCTCTGTAGAAGATGCTTCAGTATATATTGCCGAAACTGTCAAAGAGATCAAATGGACAATTTCTCTGGAAGGCTATCTGGCTATAGGCACAATAGGTCGTATCGTTTTTGAAAACAACAACTACTCATTCGTAGAAAACCGCACAGCCCTGAATATGTTTAATCAATTCGGATTGCCTGTGTGTAGCTTAAAAACACTGCCTCTTCAAACAGTAGAGAAACCTCAACCTGTTATCAGCGAGACAAAAGAGAGAATTCATATATCCGTGAATAAGCGTACATTACGTTATGTTGCATCTACAGCAGCAGCTATTCTCATATTCTTACTTTTCTCTTCTCCGGTTTCTAAACAAAATGCCAATATTAATTACGCCGGGATAATTTCTTCTGAGATATTCCAGCAAAAACAATTAATAAAACTAGCCGATTCTATAGCCTCGTCAGGTAAAGACTCTTTGTCCGTAACAGATAATATACCTGTTTCAGCAACGAATAGCACATCTGTTTCCGAGCCTGTGAAGCCCGAAGCAGCAGCGGTAAACTCTGAACCTGATAAATATTATATCATTGTCAATAGTTTCCCTGAAAAACGGGAAGGAGAAAACCATCTTAATAAACTTTTAAGCATGGGACATTCTTCTGCAGGTATATTAAACAATGGCGGCAGAAGTCGGATTTACCTTAAAAGCTTTCCCGGAAATCAACGTCAGGAAGCTCAGAATGAGTTAAATCAAATCAGAAAAGAAAATCAATTTAAAGATGCCTGGGTGTACGCTCTTAATTAAGGGACTCAGTTTATAAGATATAAAAAAGGCTATTCGCGAAATTTTCGGGAATAGCCTTTTTCTTTTATTGAAGAGCCCGTGGCTTAAAGAATACAAGAATATCATTATCATCGGGTTGCAGACCGGAAATCATCTCCGCTATCTCGCTATCCAGAGCCTCTCCTGCCCGATCATATGCTGTTTTCATCTCCATCAAGACAGAAGCCGGAACATAACCTACCATATAATCATCATAAGTTGTCAATACAGACGTAAATCTGAATGGGATATTGTAATTCAAATCCAAAGGACGGAACGAAAGACTCTTTTCCGAGGTTTTATCATATAAGGTATAAAACTCATCTGACGGCTGAGGAGTTTGCGTTTTAAACCATAAAAATCGATTGGTAAATAATACAGGAGGTAACATGCGAGTCGAATAAAACACAGATATATCGTCATCTCCTATCTTATCAGAGTCTGCAGAGTTATCAATAAACAACTTATCGAATCCTTTATAATCAAAGTGATATTTATGAATTAGCGTATCACCCGAGAATTGATAAAAATCAGGAGAAAAAGGTGCCGTATAAGCCACATGTTGCCTGTTAAAACTATAACTGTAAGGGCTATATTCAGGTGGTGAATTCTTCACTGTCGGATAAGTTCCTCCTAAAACATTCAGCATCGAATCAGTATAAATAATATTATAACGCTCAAGCTCTTTTAACTGGGAGTTCTCTACTGTCTTATTAATGGCAAATGCCAGAAGATTCGGAGAAACAAAGCAAAAATTCTGATTACTGTTCAATGCCATTTCTCTATCATAAAGAAAATCTCCGGCAAGGCTAAAATAGAACATCTTTTTAATAAACGAATCATACAGAACCACATTATTAGTATATGCATCTACAGCCAAGCTGCTCATCTTGAAAAGCTCTCCGGGACCATACCCCTTTCTCCCAATCTTATTGATATACTTTCCTTTCATATCGAAAATATAAGCCATATTGGTTTCTATATCTTCAATCACAATCCGATCCCGGAGTATATAAGCATTCTTATATTGCCCAAGCAACGAACTGTCAGCCGTTTCGACAGGGATATACTTAAAATCGGCAATCAGATCGGATGCATTAACGGATTTTACTGCCGATTTATTTACTGACACCTGCTTTACCTGATCATTAATCATTCTGAATACTAACGTATCCTGCAAATCCGTAGCCTTCAAACTTGCTATTACCGGCTCTTTCTTAGGTTGCTGACAGGCTATGGTTATACTCAATATGGATGAAAGTAAAATTATTCGCTTCATTGATTCGTTTCGTTTTATCTGTTTTACATGGTCTAATACTTATATCTTGATTATTATCACCTTATAAATATTTTCCACAAATATAATATTATTACCTAAGTAAACGATATAACATCCAACAATAATAAAACTCATATTCCATTACAACACGCTACCTCTCAATATAATAAAAGACAAAGAGCTAACCACAAACGGCTAGCTCTTTGTCTTTATAGCTTATTATTTTTTAATCCAGATAGATTGATTCAGGATAGTCCACATCGACCAAAAAGAGGGCACGCCCCGGAACAGAAGTTCCTGCTTTACCTCGATCTTTCAACTCAATCACCTTACAGAATTCATTTATCGTCAGTTTGCCTTTACCTACTTCGAGTAAAGTTCCGACAATTGCACGAACCATATTTCTAAGAAATCGATTTGCCTGAACCGTAAACACAAGTGTTCCGTCAGCCTCTTGCTCCCACTTGGCATACATTATAGTACAATCGTTTGTTTTCACATCGGTATGGAGCTTAGAGAAGCTTGTAAAATCTGTATAATCAAACAGATGCTGAGCTGCTTCATTCATTTTCTCCATATCCGGAGTACCATTAATGCGATAAGTCAGATCATTACGGAACGGATCTTTCTTACTGGTCACATAATATTTATAAGTACGGGATGTCGCATCAAAGCGGGCATGCGCTTCAGCACCCACAGGGCGAATCCAATAAATAACGATATCAGGAGGAAGCATACGGTTAAGTCTGTCAGCCGTAGCTTCGGGATCAGTTAAGGTGGTTTCTAAATCAAAGTGAGCCATCATTTTAGAGGCATGTACTCCTGAATCGGTTCTTCCGGCACCAACTATATCGATTTGTTGTCGCAACAAAACAGACAGTGCCTTTTCTATTTCTGCCTCAACAGTGTTACCATTGGGCTGGATCTGCCAGCCGCAATAATTGGCACCGTTGTAAGCGAGGCAAATAAAATATCTTTGCATGAAAAATTTATTCTCTATTAAAAAAATCGGTCACAATCCGATAACATTCTTCTTGTGCTGTTTTCAGGTCATCGTTTACAACAACCACATCGAATTGAGACGCAAAACTTAGTTCATATTCGGCTTTTGCAATCCGTTTATCAATAGTTTCCTGAGTATCAGTACCACGACCTGTCAGGCGTCTTTTTAGTTCCTCAACACTCGGAGGCTGGATAAATACAGACAAAGCCTGATCTCCGTAATACTTCTTAATATTAACTCCTCCTACAACGTCAACATCAAATATAACATTGAGGCCTGCCTGGTGAATTCTCTCTACTTCACTTTTCAGTGTTCCATAGAAACAATCTGTATAAACTTCTTCATACTCCAGGAATTCGCCATTCGCGATTTTTGTTTTAAATTCTTCAGCTGTCAGGAAATAATATTCTTTTCCATGTTCTTCCTGACCACGTGGAGAACGACTTGTAGCTGAAATTGAAAAGGCAACGGGTATGCCTTGCTCTAGCAGATAATTAATGATTGTTGATTTTCCTGATCCCGAAGGAGCAGAAAAAATAACAAGTTTATTCTTCCCCATAAAATTACATTGCGTTTAATACCTGTTCTTTTATTTGCTCTAATTCATCCTTCATGCGAACTACTATTTTTTGCATTTCGGCATGGTTTGATTTGGAGCCCAACGTGTTGATTTCACGACCAATTTCTTGAGCAATGAAACCTAGTTTTTTACCTTGACCGGTTCCTTCAGACATAGTTTCAAGGAAATAATTCAAGTGATTTGACAAACGATGTTTCTCTTCGTTTATATCTAACTTTTCGATATAGAAAATCATCTCTTGCTCAAAGCGATTTGTATCATATTCCACCTGAAGTTTTGACAAAGCATCGGAAATACGAAGTTTTACTTTTTCTACACGTTCCAGTTCGAAAGGTGTAATCTGAGAAAGCAAATCTGCAATATTGTTAATCTTTTCAGTAAAAAGGGTAAATAGTTTAGCACCTTCCTGCTTACGGAAATCAACAAGATTTTCAACCGCCTGACAGAATGTCTTATAAATAGACTCCCACTCTTTTTCGTCAAGTTCCTGTACTTCTGTTTTTAATGTATCCGGCAGACGCATTAACACTTCGTACCAATTTTCCGGTTCAGGAATACCGGCAGTCTGACTAATCTCTTTCAGTTGCTTGTAATAAGAGCTCAGTACATTACCGTTTATCACAGCACTACTTTCTTTTGCAATTTGTTCTATATAAATAGAGAATTCAACTTTTCCTCTTTCCAGCTTGCGAAGGATTTCATTACGCAGAAAAATTTCTTTTTCGCGGTATAATTGCGGAATCCGCATATTTAAATCCAGTTGTTTACTGTTAAGAGATTTTATTTCGATTGTGATTTTTTTATTCGGAAGTTCTGTTACAGCTCTTCCAAAACCGGTCATTGATTGTATCATTTCAGATGTTTTTGAAATATCAGTTGCAAAAATAGAGTTTTTAAATCAACCTTACTACAAAGATGCCATTTAATTCTGTATATTTGCACTATAATGAAATAATTTTTAAGGTTATGCCTACTATTATACATATCGAAACATCTACAGATATTTGTTCTGTAGCATTATCTCATAAAGGAGAGGTTATTTTCAATAAGGAAAACCACGACGGTTTTACTCACGCTACTCATTTGGGATTATATCTGGAGTCGGCTGCAAGACATGCCGAAGAGAATAATTTAAATATCGATGCCGTTGCGGTGAGCTGCGGCCCCGGATCTTATACAGGTCTTCGTATAGGTGTATCTACAGCCAAAGGGTTCTGCTATGGTAAAAACATACCTTTAATATCCATTCCTACGCCAATCGTTCTTTGTGAAGCTGTTCTTCAAAAAGAAATGACGGGAAAAGCTGATCTTTTATGCCCGATGATCGACGCAAGACGTATGGAGGTCTATGCAGCCATGTATGATTTAAACATGAATGCATATAAGGCTATTTCGGCTGATATTATTGACGAAAACTCATATGCCGGAGACTTTACAGACCACAAGATTCTATTTTTCGGTAACGGTGCTGAAAAATGTAAAGAAACTATTACGAATCCCAATGCGTTATTCCTGAATGATATTCATCCTTTAGCTAAGTATATGGTAAAACCGGCTGAAGAGAAATTCAAAAAGCAGGAATTTGAAAATATCGCTTATTTCGAACCATTTTATCTGAAAGAATTTGTGGCAACAACAGCCAAAAATAAAGTTCTTGGCGATTTACAACAAAATAGTGGCAAATAATGAAGAATATAGAATACAATACTCAACAGAAACATTTGGTCTTACCAGAATATGGTCGTAATATCCAAAACATGGTAGATCATGCTTTGACAATTGAAGACCGGGCTATCAGAACTCGCTGTGCTTATACAATTGTCGAAATCATGGGTAACATGTTTCCGCACCTTCGCAATGTAGAGGACTTCCGTCATAAACTTTGGGATCATTTGGCAATTATGGCTGACTTTAAGCTGGATATTGACTACCCTTACGAAATTGTGAAGAAAGAGAATCTTTATAATCGTCCTGACAAGGTAGACTATAAAGATCGCAGGGTAACTTATAAGCATTACGGACGCTATGTTGAGAACCTGATCGAAAAATGTTCTAAAATAGAAGATCAGAACGAGCGGGATGCCTTGATCGCAATGATCGGGAATCAAATGAAAAAATCGTTCCTGACCTGGAATAAAGACACTGTAGATGATAAAAAAATTATCGATGACCTTAGAGAGTTATCACGTGGACAGGTTTTAGTTGATTTTGAAGATATACGTCTAAGCGGATCGAAAGACCTGATGCAGAAGAAACCCAAGAATGCATCAAACAATCAACGTAAACATTCACGCTAAATTTCTATTATTATGAGCAGTTTTATTATTGAGGGTGGTCATAAAATGCACGGAGAAATTACTCCGCAAGGTGCAAAAAATGAAGCCTTACAGGTTATATGCGCAACGCTGCTTACGGCTGAAGAAGTTATAATCAACAACATCCCGGATATCCTTGATGTGAATAATCTGATTCAGTTATTGCGCGACATGGGTGTAACCGTAAACCATCTGGGTATTGGCTCTTACAGTTTCAAAGCCGAAAACGTGAGTATCGATTATTTACACAGTGAGGCTTTTTATAAGAAAAGTGCATCGTTGAGAGGTTCGGTAATGATCGTAGGTCCTTTAGTTGCCCGATTCGGAAAAGCTGTCATTCCTAAGCCGGGAGGAGATAAAATCGGACGGAGACGTCTGGACACCCACTTTGTTGGTATTCAAAAACTCGGTGCCGAGTTTACTTATTCTGCAGAAGAGCATTTATATGAAATTGAAGCAAAAGAGCTTAAGGGTACTTATATGCTTTTAGATGAAGCTTCCGTTACGGGTACTGCCAATATTGTTATGGCTGCTGTAATGGCAAAAGGTACAACTACTATATATAATGCAGCTTGCGAACCTTACGTTCAGCAATTATGCAAAATGCTTAACAGCATGGGGGCACGTATTGAAGGTATCGGTTCGAATCTTTTACATATACATGGCGTTGAGAAGCTAAACGGATGTACTCATCGTATCCTTCCAGATATGATTGAAGTCGGAAGTTTTATCGGAATGGCCGCTATGACGGGTTCTGAGATTACTATAAAAGATACTTCGTATGATGATCTGGGAATCATTCCGGAATCATTCAGACGTTTAGGTATCACTGTTGAACAACGGGGAGATGATATCCACATCCCTGAACATAAGGGATACACTATCGACACATTTATTGACGGATCAATCATGACAATTGCTGATGCTCCGTGGCCGGGGTTGACACCTGACTTGTTAAGCGTATTTTTAGTTGTTGCGACACAAGCCAAAGGGAGTGTACTGATCCATCAGAAAATGTTTGAAAGCAGACTTTTCTTTGTAGATAATCTGATTGACATGGGTGCACAAATCATTCTTTGTGATCCGCACCGCGCAACCATTATCGGTAACGGAAAGAGCTATCCTCTAAGACCATCAACAATGAGCTCTCCGGATATTCGTGCCGGTATTGCTTTGTTAATTGCTGCACTATCTGCTGATGGTGTAAGCAGAATCAATAATATCGAGCAAATAGATCGCGGTTATCAGGAAATTGAGAAAAGACTAAATGCTATTGGTGCTCGTATAACAAGAATTTAAAATGATAAAAAAAGAAGATGTAGTAAAAATAGGACAATTCAATAAGCCACATGGTATTCATGGAGAATTGTCTTTTACATTCACAAGTGATATTTTTGACAGATGTGATTCGCCTTATTTTATTTGTGAGATGGATGGCATACTTGTTCCTTTTTTTATCGAGGAATATAGATTTCGTTCTGAAAACGGTGCTCTTGTAAAACTGGAGAAGATTGAATCTGATTCAGATGCACGGGTATTCACTAATAAAGAGGTTTTCTATCCTCTGTCTTATATCAATGAAGATGAAGAAGTGCACGCCGGCGATAAAATGCTTGTCGGATTCACATTATACGACACTAAAGCAGGGGAGATCGGGGAAATTGTAGAGATAGACGATGCAACAATGAATATACTTTTTGTTATTGAGACACCGGCAGGAGATGAATTACTTATTCCGGCAGTTGATGACTACGTTGTTTCACTTGACCCACAAACAAAAAAAATAGTTATGAATATCCCTGAGGGGTTACTCGACTTATAACTTCTTTTTCAACCTATGATTCAAGTAAAAGACCTAAATATAGGATATAAAAACAATAAGGAAAGAAAGATCGTAAAACACGGTCTTTCTTTCTCTATAAATGAAGGTGAACTGATTTGCCTGTTAGGCCCTAACGGTTGTGGAAAATCAACACTTTTAAAAACCTTATCAGGGCTTATCCCGTCTTTAGGCGGAGAAATTTTCATCCATAAACTTAATACCCAAAACATCCATATCAAGGAGCAGGCTAAACTCATCTCACTTGTTCTTACAGATCAGATAAACTACTCAGATCTTTCAGTATATGAAATGGTTTCCATGGGAAGAAATCCTCACACTAACTTTTTAGGATCCCTGTCAGAAGTTGACCGTACGATTATTCATAATGCTCTGAATTCTGTTAATCTGAGTAATTTTGCAGAACGCTCCTACCTCAGTTTATCAGATGGCGAAAAGCAACGTGTACTGATTGCTAAAGCTCTTGTACAGGATACTCCCGTAATCTTTCTTGACGAACCTACAGCTCATTTGGATTTGCCAAATAGAGTAGAAATTATGCTATTGCTCCATAACCTTTGCCTGTCTACAGGTAAAACAATCATTATATCAACACATGAATTGGAGTTGGCTTTGCAAATTGCGCATCGCGTCATTCTTATGGACAAAGAAAATGGTATATATATAGGTATACCGGAAGAAATGATTATAAACAAGAATCTACAGCGTATTTTTGAAACAACCTCAGTCCAATTCAATCCATTCACGGGTAGTTTTGAGATGCACCACAATCCGACCAAAACAGTAAATATATTAAGTCAGGGAGAAGGTTATTATACGTATTGGACTAAAAGAGCTTTCATGCGACTAGGATATGAAATTTCTTCTGAATCGGAACTAACCGTTATTATCAATGAGCGACAAAAGAGCTGGACTATAGACAGCAAGGAGATATCTGAAGAATTTCAGAGCCTCAGCGAGCTATTAACTTCTCTGCATAAATAAAGAGTTATTAAAATAATATACGGTATTTATCTAAAAACTCTTTTTTTTGAGTTATAAAAATATTTACTATGGCCCAATCTGTTCAATTATACATATATTCACATAAAACACACCTAAATTTTACACAATAAATTTCCATAAACTTCTTTTTCCAATAGACAAGTTGTTAAGAAATACAATTTACTTCCTAACATAATGCAAGTTTGAAAAACATTCAAGCCCTTTTGAAAATAAAAACAAGCCCCATTAATAAGACATACGTCAAAAGTACACTGATAAACAATTACATAGTGACAGACAAAGCATAATAAAATATTAACACTTATGCTAAAGTCTATTTATTATCTATTTTTAAGCAATTAACTATTTTCATACTCAAATTAATTTATATATTTGCTGGCATTAAGAATCTAAAACCACTTTGTATGGATACAAAAATTCAATCTCTTACAGATAAACTTTACCAAGAAGGTGTAGAAAAGGGAAATATCGAAGCGGAAAGAATAATAGCTGCTGCAAAACAACAAGAAGCAGATATTATTTCGAAAGCAAATGAAGAAGCACAGAACATTATAAACAGTGCTAAGAAAAATGCAGACGAGCTAACTAAAAATACTCAATCTGAAATTAAATTATATGCAAATCAGGCTTTAGAAGCTCTTAAGAACGAAATCACATCTGTTATTACAGATAAGGTTACGAAAGATGCTGTTTCGACTGTCGTTGCAGATAAGGATTTTCTTCAAAAACTGATGCTAACTATAGCAACTGAATGGGTAAAACGAGAATCAATTACTATTTCTACTTCACAAGCAGAAGATCTGACCAAGTATTTCGAAGCTAACACATCAAATCTTCTTAATAAAGGAATCAAAATAGATAAGATCAATGGTAAACCAGCCTCTTTCTCTATTTCTCCGGAGAATGGTGCTTACAAAATCACATTCGGCGAAGAAGAGTTTGAGATTTTCTTTAAAGAATTCTTACGTCCGCAATTAGCTAAGCTTCTGTTTTAAAGAATTGCTTTTTCAAATTTTATAAATATTGGAGTATGCGTAATTATTATTGTTTAGTCGCAGGACTTCCTGATATTACGATTGATGACACGAAGCTTAATTATACAATTGATCAATTCTACAACGAAATAAAAGAAGATCTTCATACAGATGATCTTTATCTGATCAAACTATACCTCTTAAGCGTCGACAATAAAAATCTTCTTACGTATTTGCAGGACAAAGAAGCCAAACTTCTGCCATCTGCTTTATTCACATCTGAAGATTTCGATGAACTCATCCGTAAAGTTAAGGAAGATGAGCCTATAACAGATAAAAGCATACCTCGTTATATAATTACTTTTTTGCGCGAATATCTTGATGAATCGAAACACAACAATAACACTTCGTATTCATGGGAAAATCGTATCACAACGCTCTATTACGAGCAGTTGTGCCAGACAAAAAACAAATTCTTCAACGAATGGTATAGCTTAAACTTAAATATCAATAACATCCTCTCAGCTTTTGCTGCGCGCAAACATGGTGTTGATATTGAAAGTAATATTATAGGACACAATCACGTTTCTCAATTGCTTCGCAAATCAGGAGCCCGTGATTTCGGATTATCTGACGAACTAGAGTATTTCTCTGAAATATCTAAAATTGCAGAAGATGCGGATTTAATGGAAAGAGAACGACGTCTGGATAATTTCAAATGGAGCTGGTTAGATGATAACTGCTTCTTCCATTATTTCTCGATAGAACCAATCTTGTCATTTATCATTAAATTAGAAATGACGCAAAGATGGTTGGCGTTAGACAAAGTTACAGGTGAACAAATGTTCAGAAGAATGATCAGCGATCTTAAAAAAGAAGTTGAACTACCTGATGAATTTAAATAAATACCTTATCAAACAAAACGATATGAGTACAAAGGGAATTGTAAAAGGGATAGTTTCCAACCTTGTTATTGTTGAGGTTGACGGAGCTGTTTCACAAAATGAAATTTGTTATATTACCTTATCCGGCACGAAGCTAATGGCTGAGGTCATTAAAGTGATCGGTAAGAATGCATATGTACAGGTATTCGAAAGCACACGTGGTCTTCGCGTTGGTGACGAAGTAGAATTCACAGGACATATGCTTGAAGTAACATTAGGTCCTGGTATGCTTTCAAAAAACTATGACGGCTTACAGAATGACCTTGATAAAATGGATGGTGTATTCTTAAAACGTGGAGATTATACTTTTGCTCTTGATAAAGATAAATTATGGGACTACTCTCCTATTGCAAAAGTTGGCGACACGGTTAAGGCAGGTGATTGGTTAGGTGAGGTAGATGAAAACTTTCAGCCTCATAAAATCATGGTTCCGTTTGTATTCGAAGGTGAATATACAGTTAAGGAGCTGGCTCCTGCGGGGAAATATACAATCTACGAAAATATTGCTACTCTGACTAATGCACAGGGAGAAGATATTCAGGTTAACATGATCCAGAAATGGCCTGTAAAACGACCTGTAACATTATACAAAGAAAAACCACGTCCATTTAAATTATTGGAAACTGGTGTTCGTACAATTGACACAGCCAATCCAATCGTTGAAGGTGGTACAGGGTTTATCCCAGGTCCTTTCGGTACTGGTAAAACCGTTCTTCAGCACGGTATTTCAAAACAAGCAGAAGCGGATATCGTTATTATTGCTGCCTGTGGAGAGCGTGCTAATGAGGTTGTAGAAATCTTTACAGAGTTCCCTCACCTTGATGACCCACACACAGGTCGCAAACTGATGGAAAGAACAATTATCGTTGCAAATACATCAAACATGCCGGTTGCAGCCCGTGAAGCATCTGTATATACAGCTATGACAATGGCTGAATACTATCGCTCAATGGGTCTGAAAGTATTGTTGATGGCCGATTCAACTTCTCGTTGGGCTCAGGCTCTTCGTGAGATGTCCAACCGTTTGGAAGAACTTCCGGGACCGGATGCGTTCCCAATGGACTTATCTGCTATTATTTCAAACTTCTATGGTCGTGCCGGCTTCGTTTATCTTAACAATGGTGCTACTGGTTCTATTACATTTATCGGTACTGTATCACCTGCAGGTGGTAACTTAAAAGAGCCGGTAACAGAAAACACGAAAAAAGTAGCTCGTTGTTTCTACGCTCTTGAACAAGATCGTGCCGATAAAAAACGTTACCCTGCTATTAATCCGATTGACAGTTATTCTAAATATCTTGAATATCCTGAATTCGAAGACTATATCAAAGATTTGATTTCTGAGGACTGGATCGAGAAAGTAAACGAAATGAAAAACCGTTTACTCCGGGGTAAAGAAATTGCTGAACAGATCAATATCCTTGGTGATGACGGTGTGCCTTTAGAGTACCACGTTACATTCTGGAAATCAGAGCTTATAGACTTCGTTATCCTTCAACAGGATGCTTTTGATGCTATTGACTCTGTTTGTCCTATTGATCGTCAGAAATATATGCTGGATTTTGTTATTGACGTTTGTCGTACAGATTTCCAATTTAATGGTTTCTTAGAAGTAATGGACTACTTCAAAAAGATGATCAACTTATTTAAACAAATGAACTATTCAGAGTATAAAAGTGAGAACTTCTACTCTTTTGAATCTGAATTGAAAAAACTAATAGCAGAAAGGGCTTAATAAAATGGCAGCAAAAGCTTTTCAAAAGATATTTACAAAAATAACACAGATTACAAAAGCAACCTGTACTCTTAAGGCTTCAGGTGTTGGTAATGACGAGCTGGCTACTGTTAACGGCAGATTGGCACAGGTTGTAAAAATTGCCAATGACGAAGTTACATTACAGGTGTTTACGGGTACTGAAGGTATCCCGACAGATGCTGAAGTAATCTTCTTGGGTAAGGCTCCTTCTTTAAAAGTTAGCGAGCTATTGGCAGGACGTTTCTTCAATGCTTACGGAGATCCAATTGATGGAGGACCGGAAGTTGATGGCGAGGAAATCGAAATTGGAGGACCTTCGGTAAATCCGGTACGTCGTAAACAACCATCTGAACTTATCGCAACGGGTATTGCCGGTATTGACTTAAATAACACATTGGTATCAGGTCAGAAAATCCCATTCTTTGCCGATCCGGATCAACCATTTAACCAGGTTATGGCAATGGTTGCTTTGCGTGCAAAAACAGATAAAATTATCTTGGGTGCAATGGGTATGACTAATGACGATTATTTGTATTTCAAAAATGTCTTTAGTAATGCAGGTGTACTAGACCGTATCATTAGCTTTATCAACACTACAGAGAATCCTTCTGTTGAACGTTTATTGATTCCTGATATGGCCTTAACTGCAGCTGAATACTTCGCAGTTGAGAAAAATGAGAAAGTATTGGTTCTTCTTACGGATATGACTTCTTATGCTGAAGCTCTTTCAATCGTATCGAACCGTATGGATCAGATTCCTTCTAAAGACTCTATGCCAGGATCTTTATATTCAGATCTTGCTAAGATTTATGAAAAAGCAGTTCAATTCCCAGAGGGAGGTTCTATCACAATTATTGCCGTAACATCTCTTTCGGGTGGTGATATTACAAATGCCGTTCCGGATAATACAGGATATATCACAGAAGGTCAGCTATTCTTGCGTCGCGATAGTGATGTTGGTAAAGTTATCGTTGACCCGTTCCGTTCATTGTCTCGTTTGAAACAATTAGTTATCGGTAAGAAAACACGTGAAGACCATCCACAGGTAATGAATGCGGCTGTTCGTCTTTATGCAGATGCTGCAAATGCGAAAACTAAAATGGAGAATGGTTTTGACCTTACCAACTACGATGAGCGTACAATGGCGTTTGCGAAAGACTATTCAACTCAACTACTTGCAATTGACGTTAACATTGGTGTTACAGAAATGTTAGATGTAGCCTGGAATTTATTTTCAGAACATTTTACACCTGAAGAGGTTAACATCAAACAAGAGTTGGTAAACAAATATTGGAAGAAATAATCCGTACAAATTATGGCAATCAAATTTCAATATAACAAAACATCGCTTCAACTTCTGGAGAAACAGCTTAAAATACGTGTAAAGGCCTTGCCTACTATCAAAAGTAAGGAAAGTGCCTTACGTATGGAAGTGAAAAAATCCAAAGATGAAGTGCATGAGCTCGATAAACAATTAGAGCAGCAAATTAAAGGCTATGAAAGCATGTTTGCTTTGTGGAATGAGTTTGATGCCTCTCTTGTAAAGATAAAAGGTGTTGACTTGGGTGTCAAAAAAATTGCTGGAGTACGAATTCCGTTGTTAGAAGATATCACTTTTGAAGTTCATAACTTCAGTTTGTTCAATAGTCCGAAGTGGTATCTGGATGGAATTGCTTTACTTCAGGACTTAGCTAAGACGGGAATTGAAAGAGATTTTCATGAAATGAAATTACATCTTCTTGATCATGCCCGTAAAAAGACTACCCAGAAAGTAAACCTTTTTGAAAAAGTGCAAATTCCAGGATACCAGGACGCAATACGTAAGATCAAACGATTCATGGAAGATGAAGAAAATCTATCCAAATCGTCTCAGAAGATTATGAAATCGCGTCAGGGACAAACATTAGAGGAGGGTGACGTATGGTAACTACAATGAAAAAAATAACCTTCTTGGTTTATCACAAAGAATACATGGATATATTAAATGATATTCGTGAATTAGGTATTCTTCATGTGATAGAAAAGAACAAAGGTGGTGAAGACGATACGGAACTTGAATCCTATTTATTGGAATCGGCAAAAGCAAAAGAGACGATCAAACTCTTAACTCATTACAGAGACGAGAATGCACCTACTAAACTTATTCTGAATTTTAGTTTAGATGATGCAATTGAAAGTGTAGATTCCATTATTGCCAAAAAAGACAAACTCAACCAGCAAAAATTGACTCTTCAGAAAGAAGCTGAACAATTAAGCATTTGGGGTGACTTTAAAAAAGATTCTATCGACAAATTAAAAGACGTTGGTTACAACATCAATTTCTATACTTGTCCGGGAAGAAACTTTCAGCAACAATGGGTAGATGATTTCAATGCGATACTCATCGCTGATGTGGGAAGCAACTATTATTTCATTACGATATCTAAAGGTGATATTGAAATCGATGCTGAGAAAGTCAAGCTTCCGAATCAGTCACTTTCAGAAATTGCAGCTGATTTAAGAACAGTAGATCAATCACTTCAGGAACTTGATGATAGCATCAAACAAGTAGCAAATCATCAGTTGCCATCTATGGAAAGAGCTCTATCTAAACTTAACAGTAAAATTGAGTTTACTAAAGTTGTTTTAGATACAGAAAGCTATGCAGATAGTAAGGTAATGCTTCTTGAAGGATGGATTCCTGCTGACAAGGCAGAAAAAATTGAGCAATATTTTGAAAGCAAATCCATTTATTATGAAGTTGCAGATGTACAACCTGGTGAAAACCCACCTGTACAATTAAAAAACAATTGGTTTTCTAAATTATTTGAACCAATTACCAAAATATTCTCGTTGCCTAATTATGGTGAATTAGATCTTACACCTTACCTTGCCCCATTCTTTATCCTTTTCTTTGGATTCTGTACGGGTGATGCAGGTTACGGACTTTTAATCATACTTATCTGTCTGATTGCAAAATGGAAGATGCCTAAATTTAAAGACTACTGTAATTTAGGTCTGTTCCTTGGAGGTGGAGCTATTTTATTTGGTATTCTTTCCGGGACATTCTTCGGTATCGAACTGGCACAAGTGCCTGCGTTAGCAAAATTCCGCGATTACTTCTTATCAATGGATAATTTAATGACATTATCAATTGTTCTCGGAGGTATTCAGGTAATGTTCGGTATGTGTTTGAATGCAGCCAATCTTGCTAAACAAAAAGGATTTAAATACGCAATTGGCCGTATCGGATGGATTTTCATCCTTCTGTCTTTATTAGTATTGGTTGGTTTTCCTGAGTTAAAAATAGAAGCGCCAAAAGTTGTTGATTACTTCAGTTACGCTCTATTAGGAACCGGTGCTTTAGGTGCTGTATTTTATAATTCTCCGGACAGTAATATTTTCTTAAATATTGGGCTGGCTTTATGGAATGCTTATAATATGGCAACTGGTGTACTTGGAGACTTACTTTCATACATCCGACTTTTTGCATTAGGTTTGACAGGTGGTATTTTAGGAAATGTCTTCAATCAGCTTTCAGTTGATATGAGTCCTGATATTCCGGGAGTAAAAATTATTGTTATGATCTTAATTTTATTAGTTGGTCATACGATTGCATTTATTCTTACAATATTAGGGGCATTTATTCACCCATTACGTTTGACATTCGTCGAATTTTACAAAAATGCCGGATTTGAAGGTGGAGGAAAACCTTACAAACCATTAAAAAAATAAATCTTTCAGTGATTAAAAAATTATTTCAGAATACATTAAATTAGAAAATTATGGAACCTATTTTATTAGCTTATTTAGGAATTGCTTTGATGATTGGTCTTACTGGTATCGGTAGCTGTTATGGTGTAACGATTGCAGGTAATGCAGCTGTTGGTGCAACTAAGAAAAATCCGGAAGCATCTGGATCATATATCGCACTTTGTGCACTTCCAAGTTCTCAAGGTTTATACGGATTCGTAGGTTATTTCTTGATGAAAAGCTTCTTGGTAGCTACAATTACTATGGGACAAGCATCTGCTATTTTTGGCGCTGGATTAGCTCTTGGACTAGTAGGTCTTTTCTCTTCTATCCGTCAGGCTCAAATTTGTGCAAACGGTATTTCAGCAATCGGATCAGGACATAACGTGTTTGGATACACTATGGTATTAGCTGTATTCCCTGAGCTTTATGCTATCCTTGGTCTATTGATCGTTATTCTTGTTGGTGGTTCACTTTAAACCAAAAGTTATTATATAACTTATATGATCAAAAGAGTGCTCTTATATGTTAATATAGGGGTACTCTTTAATCATTTAAATAAACACTAAACTGATATGTCACAAAAATGGGTTGGTCTTACAGACAAAGAAGTTCTGGAGAGCCGAGCTAAACACGGAGATAATATTCTCACACCTCCTAAAAGAGAATCTCTTTGGAAATTATTCCTCGAAAAATTTCAAGATCCTATCATCAGAGTTTTACTGGTTGCTGCTGCTGTTTCGTTTGGTATATCATTAACAAATGGACACTATGCAGAAACAATTGGCTTGTTCTTTGCTATTATCCTGGCTACAGTTGTCGGATTCTGGTTTGAAGTTGATGCGAATAAGAAATTCGACTTACTGAATCAGGTCAATGATGACAATGCCGTAAAAGTCATGAGACATGGCAATATTATAGAAATTCCTAAGAAAGATATCGTCGTTGGAGATATTGTATTACTTGATACTGGTGAAGAAATTCCCGCTGACGGTATTCTTTTAGAGGCGACATCTATGCAAGTTAACGAGTCTGCCCTTACAGGTGAACTAATGGTTGACAAAATGCTCAATCCCGAAGAATCCGAACATGATACTACTTATGCGGCTAATGAAGTAAAAAGAGGAACGACAGTCATTGCCGGTCATGGAGTTATGCAGGTTAAGTTAGTGGGTGATTCTACTGAGTACGGAAAAGTTGCCAAAGAGTCAACTGCTACAGTAGAAGAAAAAACACCTTTAACAAAACAACTTGACAAGCTTGCTTCTTTAATTGGTAAGATTGGATTCGGCTTAGCAGCTATGACATTTATAGCTCTTGTCGCTAAAGACTTCATTCGTGGAGATGTTGATTTCCTAACACTTGACGGAGCCGCTCGCCTATTACAATACTTTATGGTTGCCGTTACACTTATTGCTGTATCTGTCCCTGAAGGACTACCAATGAGTGTCACATTGAGTTTAGCGCTTAATATGCGTCGTATGCTAAAAACGAACAATCTGGTTCGTAAAATGCATGCTTCAGAAACAATGGGTGCGACTACTGTTATCTGTACAGATAAAACAGGTACTCTGACACAAAACCAAATGCGTCTTGCCGATACTCTGTTTTTCTCTTTACCTGATGGTAATTTGAATCCGGGAACCGAGTCTACATCAATCTTATTGGAAAGTATAGCTAGTAATACGACTGCTTTTCTTGATACTACCGATCCGAATAATATAAAACCTATCGGTAATCCGACAGAAGGTGCTTTACTGCTTTGGCTAAAACAGCAGGATATTGATTATATGCAATTAAGAGATAGTATCCCTGTTTATGATCAACTACCATTCTCGACTGAACGAAAATATATGGGTACTATTGTTGAATCGCCTTCTTTAGGCAAACGTGTACTATATATTAAAGGAGCTCCTGAAAAGTTACTTGCAGTTTCTAAGCTTGCTTATACTGCAAACGGCAACGAGCCAATTGAAAGCTACGTATCTAAAACTGAAGAACAACTACTCGCTTATCAAAATAAAGCGATGCGTACTTTAGGATTTGCATACAAAGAAATTAACGCTGATGATAAACGCACTATAGAGGAGTTAGTAACAGATGGTATGATCTTTTTTGGTGTCGTTGCTATTGCCGACCCTGTAAGACAAGACGTACCTGATGCAGTTACCCGCTGTATGAGTGCCGGTATTTCTGTTAAAATTGTAACCGGCGATACCCCGGGAACTGCAAAAGAAATCGGACGACAAATCGGCTTATGGAAACCTGAGGATACGGACCGCAATCATATTACAGGTGCAGAATTTGAAGCCTTGACAGATGCCGAAGCTCTAGATCGTGTATTAGAACTGAAAATCATGTCGCGTGCCCGTCCGACAGACAAACAACGCTTAGTTCAACTACTTCAGCAAAAAGATCAGGTAGTTGCTGTAACCGGAGATGGCACGAATGACGCTCCTGCCCTTAATTTTGCTAATGTCGGACTATCAATGGGAACAGGAACGTCTGTTGCTAAAGAAGCCAGTGACATTACACTTCTGGATGATTCATTTAACAGTATTGCAACCGCTGTTATGTGGGGCCGATCTCTTTATGAAAATATTCAACGCTTCATGGTTTTCCAGCTCACGATTAACGTAGTTGCGATGATCATCGTATTGATTGGATCTATTTTCGGAACCGAGTTGCCACTTACAGTTACTCAAATGTTATGGGTGAACCTGATTATGGATACCTTTGCAGCTGGTGCTTTAGCATCATTACCTCCTAACATTAAGGTCATGGATCGTAAGCCCAGAAAGAGTACTGATTTTATTATCAGTCCTAAAATGACAACCTTTATTCTCTCAGTAGGTATTATTTTTGTCATTGTACTATTAGGAATCCTTTATTGGTTTACCAATTACAACGGAGGTCTGACTGAATATAAATTATCCGTCTTTTTCACTATATTCGTCATGCTGCAATTCTGGAACCTATTCAATGCAAAAGCATTTGAAACCGGACAGTCAGCATTTAAGAACTTAGCACAAAGCAGAGGTTTTATTGTAGTAGCTTTAGTTATTCTTTTTGGACAGATACTCATTGTTCAATTTGGTGGTGAAGTCTTCCGTACAGTGCCTATCAGTATAAATGACTGGATAAAAATCATAGCCGGAACATCTGTAGTATTATGGATAGGCGAGATCGTTCGTTTTTTCAAGAAATAATTCAATTATAAATTAAAGAGGAGAAATACATAAAAGTAGTTCTCCTCTTTTTTTATATCTTTGTAGATAGAATATTGAATAATTGAAATCCCGAATATGCAAAATACAATCAGAGAGCTCAAAAAAAGCTTCCGTCTTGCGATGAATGGAGATGTTTCTACAAGCATGCGTAAAAGCGGAATAGACTATAAGCTAAACTTTGGAGTCTCTTTACCGACAATAAAAAAAATTGCAGCGAAATTCAATCCAAACCCGGAACTCGCTGATTATTTGTTTAAGGAGAATGTACGTGAAAGTAAAATTGTTGCCACACTTATTTGGCCTGCAAATGAGTTTCCGAGAGAAAAAGCTGAAGAATGGGTTAGCCTCATTGACAAACTTGAAATCGCTGAGCAGGCAACTATGAATCTATTCGTAGAGCTGCCTTACGCAAAAGATCTAATGTTTGAATGGAATAACAGTAATGATGTACATACCCGTATGACAGCACATCTGCTTTTAGTAAGACTACTTATAAAAGGTCATGATTTGAGTGTTTCCGAATTAGATTCTCTTCTACCTTCATTGATCCGGGATTTAAGAAATGAGAATACTACTTTATTCTCATTATCATTAAATGCGGTAAAACGACTTGGAAGAAAAGATTTATCAACCAGACTTCATATACTTGAAAAAATAAATAACGAAAATAATAAACTATCAGGCAGTGTAATAGAAGAGATAAAGACAGAATATTCTTATTACGCCTGACATTAATTTTGTTATTTCCTAAAATCATTGTATTTTTGAAGCATAATTGAAAACAAAGACATGCAAGAAGAAAGCATTATAGATAAAGTGAAGCGTGAATTGACAGATTACTTAACGAACAATGGACACAGACGTACTATTGAACGTTACACAATCCTACAATTCATCTACGAATCGAAAGAAGACCATTTCGATATCGAATCATTATACAATGCAATCAACAAAGAGCATCATGTAGTAAGCAAAGCTACACTATATAATACAATGGAACTTTTAGTCGATGCGAATTTGGTAGTTCGCCACCGCTTCGGCAACAATGCCCACTATGAACGCGCTTACAATGTTGATACGCATCATCATCTAATTTGCACAGTTTGCGGCACAATCAAAGAATTAAAAGATACAGGAGTAAAAGAGGTTATAAGCGCGAAAAAGCTACCTCGATTTACGATGAGTCATTATAGCCTCTACATTTATGGTATTTGTGGAAAATGTTCTCGTAAAGCTTCAAAGAATAAATAATCCACAGTCATCGGTGGATTATTTTTTTTTGTTTTAATCTGAAACTATTATCTCATTTTTAAAATATATTTTCTATGAAAGTTGATGTTTTATTAGGCCTTCAATGGGGTGACGAGGGTAAAGGTAAAGTAGTAGACGTACTTACTCCCTCTTACGATATTATCTCTCGCTTCCAAGGTGGACCTAATGCAGGTCATACATTGGAATTCGATGGTAAAAAATTCGTATTACACACGATTCCTTCTGGTATCTTCCAGGGAGATAAAGCAAACCTTATCGGAAATGGTGTTGTTTTGGATCCGGCTATCTTCAAAACAGAAATCGACAAATTAGAAACAGCTGGCCACGACCTTACAGGTAAATTGTTTATTTCAAAAAAAGCACACCTGATTTTACCAACTCACAGACTTTTAGATGCTGCTTACGAGCAAGCTAAAGGAAAAGAAAAGATTGGCTCTACTCTTAAAGGTATCGGACCAACTTACACTGATAAAATCAGTCGTACCGGAGTACGTGTAGGTGATATTGACATCAACTTTGAAGCAAAATACAAAGCTGCTGTTGACAGACATAAACAAATACTTGACACATACAATTTTGACTATTCAAATCTTGCTGAATTAGAAAAAGTATGGTTTGAGGGTCTTGATACACTAAAACGTTTTAAATTCGTTGATAGCGAACAAATGATCAACTCTGCTATCAAAGAAGAACGCAAAGTTTTAGCTGAAGGTGCTCAAGGAACAATGTTGGATATTGACTTTGGTTCTTATCCTTTTGTTACTTCTTCTAATACAGTAGCTGCAGGCGCTTGTACAGGTTTAGGTATCGCTCCGAATAAAATCGGTGAAGTTTTTGGTATTTTCAAAGCTTATTGTACTCGCGTAGGTAGCGGTCCTTTCCCTACTGAATTATTTGATGAAATGGGTGAAGAACTACGTCAAAAAGGACATGAGTTCGGATCTACAACCGGTAGAGCAAGAAGATGTGGATGGATTGATCTTGTTGCATTAAAATATGCAGTTATGATTAATGGCGTAACACAACTTATCATGATGAAAAGTGACGTGTTAGATCAAATTGAAACAATCAAAGCGTGTGTTGCTTACAAAATCGACGGAGAGGAAACTGAAGCATTCCCTTACAGTATCGAAGGCGAAGTTGAACCGATTTACGCTGAACTTCCAGGTTGGAAAACAGATATGACAAAAATGACAAATGAAGATGAATTCCCTGAAGAATTCAATAACTACCTTGCATTTTTGGAAGAACAACTTGAAGTGCCTATTAAAATTGTTTCTGTAGGACCTGACCGCGATCAGACTATTATCCGTTATAACGACTAAAAGTGTCTTCA
>DKPO01000012.1 GCA_002471225.1 Porphyromonadaceae bacterium UBA7332 | reverse complement strand
AGGGGCTTTTGTCGTTTATATACTTCTGATAAATCAGTTTTCATAAAAAGCTGATCCGAATGAATTTCGCAAAAAAACTTATCAAATTAATCTTATCCCTTTATTTATTGTTGTTTATTTGTAACTCTTATCGTAAAACACAACCAATGTAAACTTAAAATGAAAACAAAAACAGTATCATTATACGAGGAAATTGCTAATAGCGTGACGCATGGCTTAGGTGCAGTGGCAGGAATCATAATATCATTTCTGATGTTATTTCACGCATACAATTCGGGAAATAGCTGGTATTTCGGTAGCGTTATTGCTTTTTGTCTAAGCTTGATCTTATTATATAGTGCTTCGACAATATATCATGCATACACAGGCGAAAAAGGAAAACTATTATTGCGCAAGTTTGATCATAGTGCAATCTTTATATTTATAGCAGGAACATATACTCCGTTTACGCTGGTGACTTTGAGAGAACAGGATCTGTGGGGCTGGACTATTTTCGGGATAGTATGGACAGCTGCGATTGCCGGCACGGTAATCAGTTTTTGCCATATGAAAGGTAGCTGGGTTAAAACTCTATGCTATTTATTGATGGGATGGGTCGTGATCATCGCGATCAAACCAATGGTTAATGTATTACGTGCGTCGGATAATATGGACGTTTTTTACTGGCTAATTGCCGGCGGTGTTTTTTATACACTGGGTACTATTTTTTACTCCTTAGATAAATATAAGTTTATGCATGCGATATGGCATTTATTTGTTCTGGGTGGTTCTTTATGCCATGTTGTAGCCATATACAAACTGTACTGATGATATATATTATTAAAATGACTGTTGCAGAACAGTGTCAGATGGGAACTTTTAGTTCCCATTTTGTTTTTTATCTATGTACATTTGTATAAATAAAAAACAGACAAAATGGGATTATTGGATATATTATTCGGATCAAAAAACGATTCGGTAAATTTTAAAGAATTAGTGGGCGATGGTGCAAAAATCATTGATGTAAGAACACCGGATGAATACTCCGGAGGACATATCAATAATGCAGTGAATATTCCGTTGGATACACTAAAATCTAAATTGGGGAATCTGAAAAAGGATCAGACCATCATCGTATATTGTGCATCGGGAGTACGAAGTTCTTCAGCAAAAAAAATGTTGGAGTTAAATGGATTTACCTATGTATATAACGGTGGAGGAATAAGTAAACTGGAATCGATGTTGAAATAAAATGCTACGAATATGTATGAAAAAATATATGTAACAAATCTTCAGTGTTGGGCTTGTGTCAACTCTATCGCTCCTGAACTAATTAAGTTGACAGGTGTTTACAATACAAATGTAAATGTGGTGGAGGGCTATGTAGAAGTTTATCATACCGATGAAGTAACACGTGAGCAAATAGTTCAGCACTTGAGTAAAATGGGATATTCAGAAGTCGATCATAAATAAATTATATCATATGAAAACAATTCAATTAACAAAAGCCGAATTTTTAAAGCGTGTTGCAGATGTTGATGCAAGCCCTACCGAATGGAAATATCTTGGAGATAAACCTTGTATTATTGATTTCTATGCAGATTGGTGTGCTCCATGTAAATCAATAGCTCCTATCCTTGAAGAACTGGCTCAGGATTATCAGGGTGAAATCTATGTATATAAAATTAATACAGAGAAAGAGCAGGAGTTATCTGCAGCTTTCGGTATCCGGAGTATTCCGAGTATCTTGTTTTGTCCAATGGATGAGACTCCACAGATGGCTCAGGGTGCACTTCCTAAGCATGTTTTCAAGCAAGCTATCGATGAGTTGTTATTGAAAAAAGGAAAAGCTTGATAGAAGCTTTAAAGATAAACTGTTTTATAGTTGGTGATTTATCTTAAAATCGAAACCCACTGTCC
Source organism: Porphyromonadaceae bacterium UBA7332 (assembly GCA_002471225.1). Lineage (GTDB taxonomy): Bacteria > Bacteroidota > Bacteroidia > Bacteroidales > UBA7332 > UBA7332. The sequence continues at coordinate 71,212 of DKPO01000012.1, read as the reverse complement.
GAAAAGTAATTCAGACAGTGGGTTTTATTATTTAACTATCAATAAAGAGCATCCGATATCGGTTATTTTGAATTCGGAATCTGTTTCATTTATGATAATAGAATTCAGAATTAAAGTAGAATCCTGACCTATCTGAATTTTGAAATAGTTATTATTTATAGGATAGGCAACGTTCTTGTTTGAATCCCGATCATTGTTTTTGAGTAGAACTCCATCGGATCCTTTTAATCGTTTCAATAAAGTTGACGAAACCGAAATTGTCTTTTTATATGTACTGCTATCATTTTCTTGTTTAAGATAAAGTGTGATTTTGCCATCTCTGAAGGAAAACTTTTGCTCGTTTATTTTTGAATCCCAGTTCTCAGACAAAAGAAAAACTTTATCCTGAGGCCCGAATGTAAAATATGATTCAGGAATGAATCGTATGAATCGGGAACTTACAACAGATTTTTTTAGCTCAGAGTTTTCTGACGGATATAATCTTGAGGGCTGAAGAGCCGGGATAAACGTAAAGGTTCCAATTAGCAAAAATGTTAATACGGAGATATAAATAAAACGATTTGTTCGTTTCGAAATAAAGAGGATCGGATAAGAAGTCATACTAATACCGCAGATCAACAGATAGAGTCGGTTAGCAGTCATTCCATATTGTAAAATGCGGTTCATTGCAGCAAACCAGAATAAGACAACCAGCGGCAGGGTTGCGAAGGAGATAAAACGATAGAACCACGTAAATTTCGTCTCTCTGTTATAGATATGAAGTATATGTGCTATACATACGGCTATAACATATGCAAAGATCATATATTCGACACCAATTAGCGGATACTCTTGCTGGAAAATTATTTTTATGGCATATACATAAAGAATGAGTGTGTAAATAAAGATTGCAGGAGTTAAAATGAAATTCAGAAATATTGAAATCGTTTTGCTTTGAGCTTTTACTTCTTCTTCGAAGTAAGAGTTTAATGTTATGGTAAGGAAAGGTAAAGCTACAATATAAGCAAAGGATAGGCATTTTTCGTAAATCTTAGCTGTGTTTGTTATATCGAGATGAAATATATATATGATTGTTGCTATGATGCTGGAAATAATTCCCAGAAGTATAGAACTTAATATGAAGCCATAAAACAACGATACCGAGAAATTACCTGACCTTCTGCAAAACGCGTTATTGTCTTTATTCAGACTGCTGGCATTTATAAGAATAAAGAAACAAAGCAATGCCATGATGTAAGGTACTGAAGGTGTAAAATGAATGAAGTAAAGTGGTACTCCTATAAGCGGTGATAGAAAATACAGCATCCGCATTTTGTTTTTTGTCCAGAAGTTAACTGTCAGAACAAAAAGCATAATCAAGGGATAGATAATAAGTAACCTCTCACTGAAATCAGTCATTAACTCCCTGAAAAGGAAGCATACATACATCATTAATGATAAAATAAATTCGATAGGGGCATGCCTGATAACTGATTTAGCCGAGACTAAGAGTGCCTTGAATTTTTGTTTCATAATTGTAAGTATATAAAGATTATATAAACTACGAATTAAATTGATTTGAAAGAGAAAACAAAGTATTTTTGAAGATTGTTTAATATATCGAGACATTAAAATTTTACTTATCTTTATGTCGAAGCGGAAAATATATTCAGAGAAAAAGATTAAATAGCTATATATAAAGTTAAATAAATTATAAAATTGAAGTGACTTTGTGCAGAAATAGCAAATTTAAAACCTTCTTCTTTGCACATTTATAAAGGATTGAGTATATTTGCAACGAAAAGGAGTAAGAGGGGGACAGTGTCTCCCTCTTTTCTTTTATCAAACATAAGACATTTTGCAAAAACAAACTATTATGATAGTAAAAGATACAGTTTACAAATTAGTCGAAGAGGCATTAGCTGATTCAGAAAGTTATATTGTGGATGTCATTGTTCGCCCGGGTAATCAAATTATTGTCGAGTTGGATAATGATGAGGGGATGGATTTGGATGAATGTATCCGGGTAAATCGTTTTATCGAGGAGCATTTGGACAGAGAAGTTGAAGATTACGAATTAGAAGTTGGTTCTGCAGGAGTAACTTCACCATTTAAGATTTTGCGTCAATATCAGAAAAATATAGGCAATGAGGTTGAAGTGTTGTCAAAAGATGGCCGCAAATTTACAGCCATGCTGAAAGATGCAAATGAAGACACCTTTACAGTAACAATTACGAAAAAAGTAAAACTGGAAGGTGATAAAAGAAAACGCGATGTAGAAGAAGATATTGTTCTTCCATACGACGCGGTAAAATATTGTAAATATCAAATAAGATTCAAATAAGAGCTATGGCAAAGAAAGAGGAAGTTATAAGCATGATTGATGCGCTTTCGGAATTTAAAGATTTGAAGAGCATTGACAGAGGAACTTTGATCAGTGTATTGGAAGAGTCTTTCCGAAATGTTATTGCTAAATTGTTTGGCACAGATGAGAATTATGATGTTATCGTAAATCCGGATAAAGGAGATTTCGAAATCTGGAGAAACCGAACAGTCGTAGAAGACGGGCAGGTAACAAATTCAAGTATGGAGGTTTCTTTGTCAGAAGCTCGCAAGATTGACGCAGAAGCTCAGGTTGGTGAAGATGTAACGGATGAAGTTAACTTTGCAAGCTTCGGTCGTCGTGCAATTTTGAATTTACGCCAAACTTTGGCATCAAAAGTATTAGAATTACAAAAAGATACGTTATATAATACGTATAAAGAAAAAATTGGTCAGATTGTTTACGGAGAAGTTTACCAGATCTGGGCAAAAGAAGTACTTTTGATCGATGATGAAGGTAATGAATTATTGTTGCCTAAAAATGAGCAAATACCAGAAGATTATTACCGTAAAGGAGATAACGTTCGTGCCGTAGTTGCTCGTGTTGATAACAGAAATAATAATCCAAAAATTATTGTTTCAAGAACATCGCCATTATTCTTACAACGTTTGTTTGAATTGGAGGTTCCTGAAATACAGGAAGGTATTATTACGATTAAGAAAATTGCTCGTATACCAGGTAAGCGTGCTAAAGTTTCGGTAGAATCTCGTGATGAACGTATTGACCCGGTAGGTGCTTGTGTGGGTGTAAAAGGAGCTCGTATCCATGGAATCGTGCGCGAGTTGCATAATGAAAACATTGACGTAATCAACTATACAGAAAATGTAAGTTTATATATTACGCGTGCATTAAGCCCTGCTAAAATATCATCTATCCGTCTGAACGAAGAGAATCATAAAGCAGAAGTATTTATGAAACCTGAAGAAGTTTCTTTAGCGATCGGTATCGGAGGTATGAATATTAAGCTGGCATCTATGCTTACAGAATATCAGATTGATGTATATCGTGATATTCAGGAAGACGATGAGGATATCTATTTAGATGAATTCTCTGATGAAATTGAAGGATGGGTAATTGAATCGTTGAAAAGCATTGGTTGTGCAACAGCTAAAGCTGTCCTTAATACTCCAAAAGAAATATTGGTTGAGAAAGCCGATTTGGAAGAGAACACAGTGGATGAGGTTATTTCTATCTTGAAGTCTGAATTTGAAGGCTAATACCTGTACTCTCTCCTGATTATTTCATTAATGGGTAGCAGCCCCCGAGAATGGTTGTGTAATTCGTAATAAAAAAAAGAAAGGATTACTTATGTCAAGTATAAAGTTAAATAAAATAGTTCGCGAACTTAATGTGGGTATTGCTACTGCAGTAGAGTTCTTACAAGAAAAGGGCTATCAGGTAGAAGCTAACCCCAATGCAAGGATTAGCGAAACAGAATATGATTTACTGAAGAAAGAATTCAGTAAAGATAAAAATATGAAGGAAGAGTCTGAGCGTATCAGTCAAGAACGACATAGTAAAGATAAGGTTAAAGCATCCATTTCCATAGAAGAACCTTCTGAAGTATTTAAGCCGGAATCAGCTGAAATGCGCCCGAAGATTAAGGAAGTAGGTAAGATAGACCTTGACGAACTGAATAAAAAGCAGCCTAAACCAAAGCAGAAGGTAGAGGCGAAGCCGTTAGAAAAGAAAGCGAAAAAGGAAGTGGTTAAAGAGACTACTAAAAAAGATCAAGAACCATCAGTTCCTGTTTCGATCAAAAAAGTTGATGCAAAAACTGAAACAACAGAAGTTAAATCAGAAAGCGTGAAAGAAGATAATAAGGTAAATAAAGAAGAACAAGTAAATCAGTCGGAAACATCAAACAGTGTTTTCCGCGTGAACGTTCCAAAGGTAGAGCAACAGATTAAGCAAGTCGGATTTATTGATCTTTCGACAATAAACGATAGAACACGTCCTCAAAAGAAAAGTAAAGAGGAAAAACGTAAGGAGCGCGAAGATAAGCGTAAACCAAATCATGCAGCACCTAACAAAGTTGCAGGGGATAAACCTGTATTGAAACTGAGAAGTGAAGCAAGTGATATTGAGAAGAAAAAGCGCAAACGTATCGATAAAGAAAAAATCGATGTGACGAAAGCTGCTCCTAAAGGTCCGAATGCTAATCCAACTGGTAATAACAACAATAACCACAAAGGCAGAAATAACGATCGCAAACCACTTAAAAAACCTGTTCTGAAAACAGAAGTAAGTGAGGAAGATGTTCAAAAACAAATTAAGGAGACTCTTGCTCGTTTGACATCAAAACCTGCGAATAAAGGAGCTAAATTCCGTAAAGAAAAACGTCAGGCAATTCAGGAGAAAAACCTGGAGAAAATGGAGCTGGAAGCTGCAGAGAGCAAGGTATTGAAAATTACTGAGTTCGTAACAGCAAATGACTTGGCTAATATGATGAATGTACCGGTTATTCAGGTTATCAGTACTTGTATGAGCTTAGGTATGATGGTGTCTATTAACCAGCGTCTGGATGCTGAGACTATTAATATTGTAGCTGAAGAATTTGGTTATACTACTGAATATGTGAGTGCAGAGGTTGTTGAGGCAATCACTGTAGAAGAGGATAAAGAAGAAGATATGATCTCTCGTCCTCCTATTGTTACGGTAATGGGACACGTTGACCACGGTAAAACTTCGTTGTTGGACTACATCCGTAGTGCAAACGTTATTGCCGGTGAAGCGGGTGGTATTACTCAGCACATCGGAGCTTATCACGTTACAATGGAAGATGGTCGTATGATTACTTTCCTTGATACTCCGGGTCACGAGGCCTTTACGGCGATGCGTGCACGTGGTGCTCAGGTAACGGATATCGCGATTATTATTGTAGCAGCTGATGATAGTGTCATGCCTCAGACAATTGAAGCGATTAATCACGCGTCAGCAGCAGGTGTACCAATCGTATTTGCGATAAACAAAATAGATAAACCAGGTGCTAATCCGGATAAAATCCGTGAGGCTCTGGCTGCAATGAACTACCTGGTAGAAGAATGGGGTGGTAAATACCAGTCTCAGGAAATCTCTGCTAAGAAAGGTATGGGTATTGAAGATTTGATGGAGAAAGTATTGCTTGAAGCAGAGATGCTTGATTTGAAAGCAAATCCAAATAAGCGTGCTGTAGGTTCTATCATCGAATCATCTTTAGATAAAGGTCGTGGTTACGTAGCTACTATCCTTGTTCAAAGCGGTACTTTGAAAATCGGTGATGTTGTATTAGCAGGAACTAACCATGGTCGTGTTAAAGCGATGTTTAATGAGCGCGGACAACGCGTGAAAGAAGCAGGTCCATCAGAACCGGTATTGATTCTGGGATTGAATGGTGCACCTCAGGCAGGTGATACATTCAATGTAATGGAAACCGAACAAGAAGCACGTGATATTGCAAACAAGCGTGAGCAACTTCAACGTGAGCAAGGTTTACGTACACAAAAACTTCTTACATTGGAAGATATTGGTCGTCGTATTGCTATTGGTAACTTCCAGGAATTGAACGTGATTGTGAAAGGTGACGTGGATGGTTCAGTAGAGGCATTATCAGACTCATTGATCAAGTTGTCTACAGAAGAAATTCAGGTTAATGTAATTCACAAGGCAGTTGGTCAGATTTCGGATTCGGATGTTGTACTTGCTGCAGCGTCAAATGCGATTATCGTCGGATTCCAGGTACGTCCATCTGTTTCTGCACGTCGTTTAGCTGAGAAAGAAGGAGTAGATATCCGTATGTACTCAATCATCTATACAGCAATCGAAGAATTGAAAGATGCGATGGCAGGTATGTTGTCACCGGAAATCAAAGAAGAAATTACTGCGACAATCGAAATCCGCGAAGTATTCAAAATCACGAAAGTGGGTACTGTTGCCGGATGTATGGTTAAAGAAGGTAAGGTTAAGCGTGGTAATAAAGCGCGCTTGGTTCGTGATGGTATCGTAGTATATACAGGTGAACTTGCTTCATTGAAACGCTTCAAAGATGATGTGAAAGAAGTTGCATTTGGATATGAATGTGGTTTGAACTTATTAAACTACAATGATATTAAAGTTGGAGATATCGTAGAAACTTACGAAGAAGTAGAAGTACAACGTAAGTTGTAAGAGCTTTGTGAAGTTTTTTAATACTTATATTTAAAGTTGCAAACCAGCGATCTGCATTCAGATCGTTGGTTGTGCAACTTATATTGTAATAAGGCTATGAGTGGTATTGACATCATTTTTTTAATCATACTTGGCATTGCCTTCGTATCAGGATTGTTTAAGGGATTGGTAAGGCAACTGGCATCTTTATCAGCAATAATAGCGGGTATAGGTGTTTCTTACTTTTTTGCGAATGAAATGCTCTCACTGCTTGAGCAATTAGATATTTTTTCGCCACAATTAGTAAGACCGGCTTCTTTTGTTGTTACATTTCTCATAACCGTTATCATAATTAATTTTATAGCCCATTTGATATCAAAAGGGGTGCATTTAGTAGGTTTAACTCCCGTAGATAAGCTTGCCGGCGCTCTTTTTTCGATGTTGAAATGGGTTTTATTGTTAAGTATATTTCTTAATTTATATCAAACTATAGATCAAAATGGTCGATTGTTGAGTGATGATAAGAAGAAATTATCCTATCTTTACTCGCCGATACAGAAGATATTACCTACTTGTTTCCCTTATGTAAAGGATTATCTGCAATCCAACCAAATCAATCTTCCCGATTTTTTAGAACATAACGAGATCTTAAGTAGTTTTGATATATCTGTAAGATGAAATGATTACAAACATGATATTCGTAATTTATTGATAAAGCAATGCAAGAAAATAATAAAAACAATATTCTCGATGAAGTAACGCAGAGTGATTATAAGTATGGCTTTGTCACTGATATCGAGACAGAGGTAATTCCTGTTGGCTTAAGCGAAGAGGTTGTCCGATTGATTTCTTCGAAAAAAAATGAGCCGGAATGGCTTTTGGATTTTCGATTGAAAGCTTATGAATACTGGAAAACACTGGAATTGCCGACTTGGGCTCATTTAGATATTCCGGAGATAGATTATCAGAGTATAAGCTATTATGCGGCGCCCAAAACCAAGGAAGGTCCTAAAAGTATGGATGAGGTCGATCCTGAATTAGTTGATACATTCAATAAATTGGGTATTCCTCTGGAAGAGCAAATGGCTTTGGCCGGAATTGCAGTAGATGCTGTTATGGACAGTGTTTCCGTAAAAACGACATTTAAAGAGAAACTTGCAGAGTTAGGTGTTATCTTTTGCTCGTTTAGTGAGGCTGTTCAGCACTATCCGGACTTAGTGAAAAAATATATGGGATCTGTTGTCTCTTACCGTGACAACTTCTTTGCAGCTTTGAATTCAGCTGTATTCTCAGATGGTTCCTTCGTTTATATTCCAAAAGGTGTACGTTGCCCAATGGAATTATCTACATATTTCCGTATAAATGCTGCAAATACAGGCCAATTCGAACGTACGCTGATTGTAGCTGATGACGAAAGTTATGTAAGTTATCTGGAGGGTTGTACAGCTCCAATGCGTGATGAAAATCAACTTCACGCTGCGATTGTAGAGATTATCGCTATGGATCGTGCGGAAGTGAAATATTCGACTGTACAGAACTGGTATCCGGGTGATAAAAACGGAGTCGGTGGGATCTATAACTTTGTTACTAAACGAGGTATTTGCAAAGGGGATAATTCTAAAATATCATGGACACAGGTAGAAACCGGTTCTGCGATAACATGGAAATATCCGAGTTGTATTTTAGCGGGAGATAATTCTGTTGGTGAGTTCTACTCAGTAGCAGTGACAAATAACTATCAACAAGCTGATACAGGAACAAAAATGATCCATCTGGGTAGAAATACAAAAAGTACAATTGTATCAAAAGGTATTTCTGCAGGTAAGAGTCAGAATAGTTATCGCGGATTAGTAAAAGTTTCTAAGAAAGCTGAGGGTGCACGTAACTATTCACAATGTGACAGCTTACTTTTAGGAGATAAATGTGGAGCTCACACGTTCCCATATATGGAGATCCAAAACGAAACAGCGATTGTTGAACATGAAGCAACAACTTCAAAAATCAGCGAAGATCAGATTTTTTACTGCAACCAGCGAGGTATATCTACAGAAGATGCAGTAGGATTGATCGTTAATGGTTATGTGAAAGAAGTTGTAAATAAACTACCAATGGAGTTTGCAGTAGAAGCACAAAAGCTTCTTCAGATAAGTCTGGAAGGCTCTGTTGGATAATTGTTTAATAAAGAAAATCTTAGGAATATGTTAGAGATAAAAAACTTACATGCCAATATTAATGGCAAAGAGATATTACGAGGATTGAATTTAACAGTCCGTCCGGGAGAAGTTCACGCAATTATGGGACCTAATGGAGCTGGTAAGAGTACCTTATCTTCTGTTTTAGCCGGTAATCCTGTATTTGATGTGACTGAAGGTTCTGTCAATTTTTATGGAAAAGATCTTTTAGCTCTTTCTCCTGAAGATCGTTCACGTGAAGGTCTGTTCCTTAGCTTTCAGTATCCGGTTGAGATTCCGGGAGTAAGTATGGTTAACTTTATGCGCGCTGCTATTAATGAGCATCGTAAATATAAAGGCCTGGATCCTATTTCTGCGACTGACTTTTTAAAGCTTATGCGTGAGAAACGCGATGTTGTTGAATTAGACAACAAATTAGCGAATCGCTCTGTAAACGAAGGTTTTTCGGGTGGGGAGAAAAAACGTAATGAGATTTTCCAGATGGCTATGTTAGAACCACGTTTATCTATTTTGGATGAAACAGACAGTGGTCTTGATATTGATGCTTTACGTATTGTATCTAACGGTGTAAATAAATTGAAATCTGCAGATAATGCAACGATTGTTATTACACACTATCAGCGTCTGTTGGATTACATTAAACCTGATTTTGTTCATGTTTTATATAAGGGTCAGATCGTTAAATCAGCAGGTCCTGAATTAGCTCTTGAATTGGAAGAGAAAGGATACGACTGGATTAAGAAAGAGTTAGGAGAATAAAATAACCTGTTCAGATCATGACACAAATAGAAAAACAATATATTGACCTTTATAATGCTCATCATGGACTGATAGAGAAACCATGTGCAGCATTATTGAATGAAGCACGTCAAAAAGCTTTTCCGCTATTTGAGGCTTTAGGTTTTCCGGTCAAGTCAAACGAGGATTACAAATATACTCAGGTACAGGATTATTTTGCGCCTGATTATGGATTAAATCTGAATAGACTACCTATTCCGGTTAATCCTTATGAGGTATTCAGATGCGATGTTCCCAATTTAAGTACAGTATTGTACTTTATGGTAAATGATAGTTTTTATCAGAAAGAATCTGTAAAACCTGTTTTGCCTGAGGGAGTTATTGCCGGAAGTTTAAATGAAATAGCACAGTCTCATCCTGAGTTAATCTCTAAATATTATAATCAGATAGCTAATAACGAAAAAGACGGCTCTGTTGCATTTAATACAACATTCGTACAAGACGGATTCGTTTTGTATGTACCTAAGAATGTGATTGTAGAACGTCCGATTCAGTTAGTGAATATTTTGCGCGGAGATGTGGATTTTATGGTTAACCGTCGACTACTGATCATTCTTGAAGATGGAGCTCAGGCTAAACTTCTGATTTGTGATCATACGATGGATAAAGTAAACTTCCTGGCAACACAAGTAGCAGAGATCTTTGTCGGAGATAATGCTGTCTTTGATTATTACGAACTTGAAGAGAACTCAACAAATACTACACGTGTTGCTTCAACTTATGTTTCTCAAGGTAAGAACTCAAATACTTTGATTAACGGAATTACGTTGCATAACGGTAAAACACGAAATAATATTCACGTAACGTTATCGGGAGAATATGCGGAAGCTAACGTAATCGGTATGGCTATTGCTGATCAGGAACAGCATGTGGATAATCATACTTATATTGATCATGCTGTGCCAAACTGTCACAGTAACGAGCTATATAAATATGTTCTGAATGATTCAGCAACGGGAGTTTTTGCAGGGCGTATTCTTGTACGTAAAGATGCTCAGAAAACGACAGCTTTCCAATCTAATAAGAACATTTGTGCGACTCGCGAAGCTAAAATGTATACAAAGCCTCAGTTAGAGATTTATGCAGATGATGTAAAATGTTCTCATGGTGCTACAGTAGGTCAGTTAGATGAAAATGCGTTGTTTTATTTACGTTCGCGCGGTATATCGGCACCAGAAGCACGTATGTTGCTAATGTTTGCTTTTACACATGACGTAATTGAGAATATCCGATTAGAATCTTTGAAAGATCGTTTGAAACATTTAGTAGAAAAACGATTCAGAGGAGAGCTTTCTAAGTGTTCGGGATGTTCGGTTTGTCAATAAAGACAATTATACTATCATAATAAAAGCGGTATTTTGAAGATTTAATTCTCAAAATACCGCTTTTTCTATGACTGGAAGTATACCTTATTTTTTACTCTGTTTTAAATACTCTTCGAGCATCGGAGAATCGAAACCTAACTCTTTAGCTTTAAGAAAATCCGCATGTGCTGATTTAGGTTCGTATTGTTTCATCTTTATCTTACCCCGAAGAACATATCCGATAGGATTTTCCGGATCCAGATTCAGCGCTTTCCTGATATCCTCCAACGCCTTATTATTCTTATCCCACAAGAAGTATAATTCAGCTCTGTTTAAGTAAATATTCGGATTCTTGGGGTTGTTGGTGATTACAATATTATATAATCTTTCTGCTTCAGAATAAGCACCCATTTCGGTATTTACTGCAGCTAATCCTAATCGGGCTTTAGAACTGTTTGGATTAATCTTTAGCATTTCCTGAAAATCATTTAATGCTCCGGTAGTATCTGCACGTTCTAAGTATATCATTCCTCTCACATAATAAGGATCAATATTTTTATGATCAATCGCAATGGCAGCGGATAGATCGGCTAAAGCCAGATTTGTACTGTCTATATCCAGATACAATGTGGCACGATTTAATAAAAGAGTAGGAGACTCTTCTGCAAATAACAGCCCTGTATTATAAGATTGCAATGCATCAGCTATTTTACCCTGTTCGCGCTGAACTGTTCCTAAGTTGGATAGTAATATCGCATTTTCAGGATTGGCCGGTTTTAATCTTAGTGCTTTTAAAAGACATTCTTCAGCCGCAGACCATTCTTTATTTTCCATAAATGTAAATGATTTTTCTACCCAATCTTCATAAGTCTGGGCATTCACAAAAGAGAAGCAAAAGAATAAGGCTATTATGCTTGTAATTAATTTCATATTAAATTTATTTATCTGAGTTTTATAATTTCACCAGCCTGAGGAGAGTAATCCAGCTCTTTTCTGTTTAGTTTATAAAGAGATTTTAGCTTGATACCATATTTTTGTGATATCGTATGCATAGATTCTCCACCCTGTACTGTATGTGTTGTGTATATTTTAGCTTTTGATCTTTTTTTCTGAAGATAGATCGGTTCTCCGGCCTGAGGTTGATAATTTTTAGGAATATCATTATATGAGCGGATTTTCTTTGGACTCATGTGAAATTCCTTAGCAATGATTTCAATCGTTTCCATCGGGAATGCTTCTACATATAATAACCCCTGATTCGTAAATGTCTCGTGATTGAACTTATATATATTTTTACCTCTTGCAATTAAATCATACTCATAAAGATTATAGTCTTCAATAATTTTGATCAATTTCGTCGGATAGGTTCTGTCGGTTGCATATCCTGCTTTAGACAAACCTTTAGCCCATGATTTATAGTCCGTAGTCTCATAATTAAATAAAAAAGAATAACGACTTCTGTTAGTCAGAAATTTAGCATGATCCTCATACGAGTCTTCTGCATGGCGATAGCGACGAAAACATTCGTTACGTGCATCATCATCATGATAAATACGTCTTCCCGTCCATTCATGACATTTTATACCAAAGTGATTGTTCCCTTCTCTGGCTAAGCGGCTTTGTCCTGCTCCTGACTCAAGTAATCCCTGAGCCAGAGTAATACTGGCTGGAATACTATATTTCTTGCTATGCTCAATGGCTATCTCTTTATAGACCTCTATATACTTAATGTAATTTTTATTTCGCTGTTGAGCCTGTATTGTTAGCATCGAACTGCAAATAAACAGGAATAGCCACATTTTTTTTCTCATAACAATAATATTTATGGATTTCGTTTTTATACAACTAATTTAAAGTGCTAATTTTGTTATTAAGCAAAAACAATAATTCATTTGGCATGAAAAATCTTGTAATTTCTGCAAATATAAAAGTTTACGACTTCTCTGAGTTAGGAGAAGTAGAAAAAAAATTAGTTGAATTAGCACAAGAAGCTACAAAAAGAGCTTATGCTCCTTATTCAAAGTTTCAGGTAGGTGCAGCTGTTCTGTTAGAAAACGGTGAAATTCTTACAGGGACCAATCAGGAGAATGCTGCTTATCCATCAGGTTTATGTGCTGAACGAACTACTTTGTTCTATGCAAATTCTCAATATCCGGATGTGGCTTGTGAAATTCTGGTCATAGCTGCTTTTACAGACGGAGATTTTTTGAGTGAGGTTTTGGCCCCTTGCGGAGCATGTCGCCAAGTGATTCTTGAATCAGAAGAAAGGGGAGGAAAACCCATGCGTATTCTTTTGACAAGTAAGGATACGGTATATGAAGTGGCAAGTATTCGTGATTTACTTCCTCTATGTTTTGATAAATCAAGTTTAGGGAATAAATAAAAAAGAGGATCGGTTTTATAAGCCGATCCTCTTTTTTTATAGAAAGTAATTAATATTCAAATGTTCCGAACTCACTTTTGATTGTAAGTTCATTTTTGTCGCTGGCTTCAACCCGACCGACAATTTGAGCATCTATGCCAAATGATTTAGATATTTCGATAACTTTCTCAGCGTGCTCAGGTGCAATATAGATTTCCATACGGTGTCCCATATTGAAAACTTTATACATTTCCTTCCAGTCTGTACCCGATTGTTCCTGAATCATTTTAAATAAAGGAGGGACAGGGAAAAGATTGTCTTTGATTACGTGTACGTTTTTAACGAAATGCATGACTTTGGTTTGTGCTCCGCCGGAACAATGAACCATTCCGTGAATTTGAGAACGTAATTCTTCAAGTAATACTTTGATGACAGGAGCGTAAGTTCGCGTAGGAGAAAGGACTAATTTGCCGGCATCAATGCCAAGCTCGTCAATTTTATCAGTTAAGTTCTTCTGACCGGAGTATACAAGCTCTTCCGGAACGTTAGAGTCGAATGTTTCAGGGTATTTTTTAGCTAAATATTTAGCAAAAACATCATGTCTGGCAGATGTTAGTCCGTTACTACCCATTCCGCCATTATATTCTTTTTCGTAAGTTGCTTGTCCGTAAGAAGCCATACCGACGATAACATCTCCAGCCTGAATACGGTCATTCGAAATTACGTCAGCTCTTTTCATTCGACAAGTTACGGTACTGTCCACAATGATCGTTCTTACCAGATCACCGACATCGGCTGTTTCACCACCTGTAGCATAAGCATTAACTCCCATGCTTCTTAATTCTTCCAGCAATTCGTCAGTTCCGTTGATAATCGCAGAGATGACTTCGCCCGGAATAAGGTGTTTATTTCGGCCGATTGTAGAAGAGACAAGGATATTGTCAACTGCACCGACACATAATAAATCATCAATGTTCATTATTAATGCATCTTGCGCAATACCTTTCCATACAGCAATATCTCCGGTTTCTTTCCAATAAGCATAAGCTAATGACGATTTTGTACCTGCACCATCAGCGTGCATGATATTGCAATATTCAGGATCACCTCCCAGAATATCCGGGATAATTTTGCAGAAAGCTTGAGGGAATATACCTTTATCAATGTTTTTTATTGCGTTGTGCACATCTTCTTTCGAAGCAGAAACGCCGCGTAGATTATAACGTTGATCGCTCATGTATAAATAAAAGTGTTTGGTTGGTAAAACTGGTACAAAGGTAAATAAAAAAAAGATAGAATAATAACAATATGATGGGGATGTGTGGCTTTTAACAGCTGAAAGAAATGAAAGCATTGCCGGTTCGTACAAAAAGAAAAAGGGAGAATCCATTGGATTCTCCCTTTTTTTGATTCTTAAGCCGAATAATCTGATTATTCAGCAACTACAACTGTTGTGTCTGTAGCAAGAGTATCGTTAGTAGCTGTATCAATAACAGCTTCTGTAACTTCTTCAACAACTACTGGCACAGAGTCTACTGCAGGAGCTTGCTCTGTTTTAGCACCACCACAAGATGCGAAAGATACTGCAACAACAGCAACAAAGAACAAAACTAACTTTTTCATTTTGTAAAGTAATTAGAAACGTTAAAACTTATGTTGTTTTCTTTTTATCGCTGCAAATGTATAGCATTTTTAGACACTGCAAATATAAATATCCAATTATTTTTGCTCAAAAACCTGAAAATAACACTATTTAACTTAGTGAGCCTGATATAGGTACCTTTTGATGCTCTTTTTGGGTGTTTTTTCAAATTCATTCGGATATAATTCGATAGATGAGATCTGCTCATAAGGAGCAACAATCTTATTAAGATTCTTTCTGTTCTCATCCATGATTGCCGGTAATACCTCTTGTGTATTATCTACACTGTCTAATCCATCATAATCGGGATAAACAAGAGCGACAAGTTTTCCGTTTCTTTCGATAACCAAACTTTCCATGACGCATGGCATATTATTTAGTTTAGCTTCGATTTCTTCCGGATAAATGTTTTGTCCGGATGCTCCCAAAATCATACTTTTACTTCTTCCCCGGATATAAATATTACCTTCAGCATCTATTTTTCCCATATCTCCTGTTAGTAACCAACCGTCGCGCATAATGGCAGCCGTTGCTTCAGGGTTTTTGTAATAGCCCATCATGACGTGTTCTCCGCGTACCATGATTTCGCCTACTTTATTATATGGATCATCAGAGTCTATTTTTACCTCCATGTAACCATGCAAAACCATACCTGCAGATGTAGGTATGAAATTATCCCATCTGGAGTAGCTGATTAGCGGAGCACATTCAGTCATACCGTAGCCAACAGTAAATGGGAATTTTATTTTATATAAGAATTCCTCTACTTCCTTATTAAGCGGAGCTCCACCTATAATAATCTGAGAGAAGTTACCGCCGAAAGACTGTACTAACGTTTCACGAATTTTGCTATATATTTTCTCATTTACGAATGGTACATTTAGTAGAAGCTTAATCGCTGAACTACTGATTTTCGGTAAGATTTGTTTTTTATAAATCTTTTCCAAAATCAAAGGTACCATACAAATAAGTTTGGGTTTGATCTCCTCAAATGCTTTTAATAAGATCTTCGGTGTCGGGATCTTACTAAGTAAAGTAATATGCGCACCTGCATTAATTGGCGTCAAAAAATCAAAAGCGCAGCCATATGCGTGAGCAAGAGGTAAAAAACATAAACAGTTATCGCCCGGGCTATAAAGTTTAGTTGTCAAACCAAAGACAGTGTTGCCTGCCAGATTATTTGCTGAAAGCATCACACCTTTGCTGAAACCAGTGGTTCCGGATGTATAGCTGATCAAAGCTAACTCACTGTTGCTTCTTTTCGCATAGTGGATATCTTCTATATGATAGCCGTTAGGATATTTAGTTTTAAAAGCTTTTTCATGATGAGCCATAAACTTCTGAATAGTCTCACCATCTTTTTGATAGATACATCTGAAATCAGTCAGTGAAAAAGCACCTTTAATACCGGCTAATTTCTCTTCTTCCAGTGATTCCCAGATTTGATCTGTAGTAAACAGTAAAACAGAATCTGAATGAGAAACGATATGATGAACATCGTTTGGATTAAAGTCAGGAAGAATTGGAACGATAACTGCTCCGTAAGTGATTGTTGCTATATATACAATACACCAGCTAGATGTATTTCTTCCTATTAAAGCAATTTTGTCTCCTTGCTTTATATGACAAGCTTCGAAAAGCATATGAAGTTTTGCTACTTCGGTTGCAACTTCTCCATATGTGAATGAAGTTTTTTCAACATAATCGGAAAGGGCTTTTAATTCCCAATTCTTTTTAAAGGAATCCGCAAACAGTTGAATAAAGTTCTCTTTTATCATAGCACATTTTATTGTATTCTGTGCAAATGTATAATTAAACTGCACATTATCAAACAAAATGCGCGTAAAAAGTTTGTGCTGAGTCTATTTTGGCATTTGTGGAATTAAAATTAGAACTTTATAACTGGTTTATTTCTATTGTTTTAAGATACTGATAAAACGAAATCGGGTATAAAATTCGAAGATTAGCGAATTCTATACCCGATTTAGAGGGAAATGCGAGAGATTTATCAAAAAATCATATTATAAATTTGCTCTGTCGCACCTGCATTTTCTGCAACATAGTTTAAAGAAGCTCTGCTCGAAGTGTTAAGGAATGATGTATTATCTCTCATCTGACCCATTAATCTGTCAAACTCATCTTTATCATTAATCGAAAATCCACCCCCGGATTTGATTAAAGATTTAGCCTCTCTGAATTTTGAGTAATTAGGACCCCATATAACAGGAATTCCGTATACGGCAGCTTCCAGTACATTATGTATACCTACGCCGAATCCTCCACCTATATAAGCAACTTTGCCATATCTGTATATGGAGGATAAAAGTCCGAAACAATCAATCAGAATACAATCAATTTCCTGTAAATCCTGATCTTTAATTTGAGAATACCGGATATAAGTCCTTTTGATCTTACTCTCTATACTTTGTAAATGACCTTCGTGTATTTCGTGAGGGGCAATAATGAGTTTCAGATTCTTATTCGTATTGAAGTATTCAATAAAAATATCTTCATCTTTAGGCCAGGAGCTACCAGCTACCAATATAAATTGATTTTTAGCAAACCGATCAACCAAAGGCAGATCTTTTGCTTCTTTCATAATGTCGATAACTCTGTCAAAGCGTGTATCTCCGCAAACGGTTACATTCTTAACCCCGATCTGCGTAAGCAATTCTTTAGAAGCATTGTCCTGAACAAAGAGTTGATCAAAGAACGTAAGCATTTTTCTGTACCATCCGCCCCATGGTTTAAAGAATAACTGTTTTGGACGGAATATAGCAGAAATAATATAAGTAGGAATAGCTCTGTGATTTAATTCAAACAGATAATTATACCAAAACTCATATTTTATAAATATTGCTTTCTCCGGATTTACAATATCCAGAAAGCGTTTCACATTGGCAGGTTTGTCAAAAGGTAAATAACAAATCATATCTGCTAATGCATAATTTTTACGGACTTCATATCCGGATGGAGAGAAAAATGTAAGTAGAATTTTCTTTTTAGGTTGTTCTCTTTTTATTTTTTCAATCATCGGACGTCCTTGTTCGAACTCTCCCAGTGATGATGCATGAAACCATATATATTGGTCGTTAGCATTTCTTTTTTTGGATAAATAGCTAAAAACGTTCTTTTGTCCTTCAGCCAGCTTTTTCTCCTTATCTTTAAAACAAGCCATTATTTTTACGGCTAGTGAAAGGAGTTGAATTGCAAGGTTGTAAATAAACATTGATTATTTATTGTTTATGTTGACTCTTAAAACCAAAAGTTGCTGCCAGTCATTCATTACTTTTCCGTCTGAATGAAAAACCGATTGCAATTTGCAATCGACATACTTAGATCTGGCTATTTGCCAGTACAACTCCAGGCGATTATATGTTTTTGCGCGATAATACGGATCTCCCCAATATAACGTATTGTATTCATCGTCGAATTTCCCCCAGTTCACCATCATTCCCTTACCTGTGCGGAATGTATTTTTTAAGCCGATTCGTTTCCATTCTGCCTTAAGCTCTAATTGTAAACCCGGAGAAGCAACAAATCCTTCTCCAGTTGCACGTACCTGTTCAAGTCCGCACATTAATCCGGCTTGCAGAGATAATTTATTCATACAAGGCAGAAGAGGAGTGAAGTCTACGCCTACATAAGGGTGAGCAACTCCATTATCGATCAGTGAGTCTGCGGAGAATGTTCCTGCATAATGAATCATGTAAAACTGAAATCCGGCAAAGAGCATTTTATGTCTGTACTCACCTGATCCGGCTAACATAAACTTCTCTCTCACTTTTTCGCTTTGTCTTCCGAACCAGTCACAAAAGAACTCACCCCAGAGTCTTTCATTATAAAACTGAAATAAAGCACCATCAATGTTTGGATCAAAATATGCGACATCATCACTGAACATCGATAAGGGATAATCACCTTTCAAAAAGCGGCGATTAAAAGATCCTCCAATACCGGTAAACCACTCATTGGTGTATCTGTAATAAAAGGTATAATCAGGTCTGGAGTCAAAAGTTTTTTTTCCGAACTCTTGCAGATAATTTATACCTCCCATTAAATAATGGTTTTCGAGGAACTTTACTCCTAAATCAGGTGCGATTCTGCTTCCAAATATGGTTTGAGACTTTTGAAATTCACTTTTGTATTCGCGATTGTCGAAGAAGACATGAAAATCTACGTCATAAGCAAATTGTAATTTCTGTGCAAATGTAAGCTGAGTACATAAGACACAAAATACAACGATAAAAATGTGTTTCATGGGGAAAACTTTCTAAATAAGAATAAGAGATTGAGTTTAAACTCAATCTCTTATTAATGATCCTTTTAATCCTGTTATTTTATTGTATTAACCGCATTTTCAATTCTACGGATTGTTTCTTCTTTTCCAAGAATTGATATAATATCATACATATGCGGACCTTTTGGTTCACCTACGATCGATAAACGGAATGCATTCATAATACCTCCCATATTATATCCTTTTTCAGATATCCATGTTTTTACAACTTCTTCTGTATGTGCAGGTGAGAAGTCTTCAATAGGCTTTAATAGTTCAACAAGTTCCAGCATTTGAGCAGGAGTTTCTTCTTTCCAACGTTTCTTGATTGTTTTTTCGTCATAGGAAGTCGGAGCAACAAAGAAGAAAGAAGATTGGTCCCAAAGTTCTTTGACAAAGTTTACACGCTCTTTTACTAAGCCGATAATTTGCGCAACAGTACTGTCTGGTTGCTCAATGCCTTTTTCTTTCAGGATGGGTTGGAACATTTCAGCAAGCTCTTCATTTGATTTCATTTGAAGATATTTGTGGTTGAACCATTTTCCTTTTTCATAATCAAATTTAGCTCCGCTTTTGCTACAGCGATCCAAAGAGAATGCTTGAATCAATTCATCCATGCTGAAAATCTCTTGTTCTGTTCCCGGGTTCCATCCAAGTAGAGAAAGGAAATTAATGACAGCTTCAGGAAGGTATCCGGATTCACGGTAGCCCGATGAAATATCTCCTGTTTTAGGATCTTTCCATTCCAGCGGGAATACAGGGAAGCCTAAGCGATCCCCGTCACGTTTGCTTAATTTACCGTTTCCGTCAGGTTTAAGCAATAGAGGTAAATGTGCAAATCTTGGCATGGTATCTTCCCAGCCAAATGCACGATATAATAATACATGAAGAGGAGCAGATGGTAACCATTCTTCACCTCTGATAACATGTGTTACTTCCATTAAATGATCATCAACGATGTTTGCCAGGTGATAAGTAGGAAGGTTATCGGCTGATTTGTACAGAACTTTATCATCAAGAATAGATGAGTTGATCTTTACCTCACCACGGATAAGGTCATTTACGATAACATCTTCGTTTGGTTCGATTTTGATGCGAACTACATATTGGTTCCCTTCTGTAATTAACTTATCAGTTTCTTCTTTGCTAAGAGTTAATGAGTTTCTCATCATTCCTCTTGTAGAAGCATCATACTGGAAATTCTGGATTTCAGTACGTTTAGCGTCCAGTTCGGCAGGAGTATCAAAAGCAATATATGCTTTGTCATTTGAAAGCAGATAATCTACATATTTCTTATAGATTTCTTTTCTTTCTGATTGTCTGTAAGGTCCGTAATTACCACCAAAGTTTACGCCTTCATCAAATTTAATTCCTAACCATGTCAGAGCTTCAATGATATAGGCTTCTGCTCCGGGTACATATCTTTGAGAGTCAGTGTCTTCAATGCGTAATATCATATCCCCACCTAATTTTTTTGTGAAGAGATAATTATACAGAGCGGTACGTACACCGCCAATATGTAAAGGTCCCGTAGGACTTGGTGCAAATCGCACTCTTACTTTTTTATCAGCCATGATCAATAATGATTTAATTTTCTGCCTGCAAAAATAAATTATTTTGTGCAATGACTCTGTATTTTAAACGGATTTGTGAGCGATTATTTGTGATTTTAGGTAAAGAGTAGATATTTGTATTCTTTTCAATAACTTTTGTATGCTTTATCGTTTCAAGGCCAGATTATTATTTAAATGAATAGTAATGTGAAAGAATAATTCATTTGTTTCTTTTGTGTATATTTGCTCCTGTTCTATCGTTATTCACTCTCTAAAACAAGAATCTATATAATGAAAGTAGTTTTGAAGCTTTGTGTACTACTTGTTCTTTTCAATGCATGTAATAAGGTTGATCATAAAAAAACAATGGATCAATTAGAATCACTGACTCCAATTTATAGTGATAGTGCATATAATGGTTTAAAAGCGTTAGGCAATACAGAGTTATCCGGACCAGATCTGATAAGATGGTCTTTGTTGTATTCTCATTTGGCTGATTCCCTGGGTAAACCTATGCCTTCAGATACTATTTTAGAACGTTCGGCCCGTTTCTTAAGAATGAATGAAAAAGAAAATATAAGAGATAATGCTTATATCAATCATTACCTGGGAAGGGCCTATGCTAAAGCAGGCAAAAACGAAGATGCTTTAGCAACCTATTTATATGTATTGGAAATGCTGGAAAAAGCAGCTGATACAAGTTTGACTAATTTACTAGGATATACCTATAGTTATGCTGCTGATTTATACTTAAAGGAATACGATCCGAAACAGGCCCGGTTGTTTTATCGAAAGGCTGCATCAAATTTCGAGAAAGCGAGAAATAACAGAAGTGAAGCAATCGCATACAGAGATTTAGCAAAATGTAGCTCTTTTGAAAAAGATTTTCCTAAAGCTTTAGAGTATGCATTAATAGCAGATTCTATGGCTCAATCAATTAATGAGCCAATCCTGCATGCCTCCTTAGCAACTTATTTAAGTGGAATTTATACAAATATTGGAAGCTATGATGCTGCTGAAAATGAAATCCGAAAAGCGATCAAAGCTTTTCCCCAGAATAGCCATTATCATTATCTTACTTTAGCTGAGTTGTATCTAAGGCAGAGCCGTTTTAATGATGCTAACTTGTTATTAGATTCGATATCAACTATAATTAATACTCCACAGAAGAAATTGGCCGTTTTGAATTATAGGTATAAAATAGAACGTAAATTAGGAAATTATAATAATGCACTTTCATTTTTGGAGCAAGAGATTGGAATTGCAGATAGTATCAGGCAAAAGAATCAGGCGCAAACCCTTTATGAAGTAGAGCAAAAATATGCGCAGGAACAATTAGTGAATGCTAATAATCAATTACAAATTAAGTATCAGCAAGTCGTGATTGTTGTAATTGCCCTTATACTACTCTTATTGATTATATTCTTTTTATTCAGGGCAAAAGAGCATAAACGTTCACGCAATGAACTGCTTCTAAAGCAAGAACTGGCATTTAAAGAGCAGGAGTCCGAAAAGCAGCAGTTACTGATAAGGGAACAGGAACTTTTAGCTCAAACTGCGGAATTGGCTATTCAGGCTCATGAAAAAGAATTGAAAGATGTGCGTAAGCGATTCTCAATGATGAAAGATGCATTATTCCAGAAATCAATGCTTTATGAGAAAATTAAATTAATATCTAATTTACCGGTAAAGGAAGATCTTAAAAAGAAAAAATATGATACGGCCATAAAAGATGTTTTTGGTGATCCGTCTCTATCCGAGCAGGATTGGGAAAACCTGAAACGAATAACGAATGAATTTCAACCCGGATTTACCGATAAACTCAAAGAAAAGGTACCTTCATTAAGTGTTGATGAGGTAAATTTCTGTTGTTTATTACGATTCGATCTGACAACAGAGAATCTGGCATTGCTTTTAAATATAACACCGAATACAATTAAATCAAAACGCTACCGCATTATGCAAAAAGCTGGTTTGACGAACCAAAATATCCGGTTGGAATCGTTCTTAGAATCGATTGAATAAATATGCATACCATTTTTTTTGCATGCTACTCTTGAGTATGCTCATAATAAAGGAAATGATAAATATGCCTGCATACCACTTTGCCGACTCAATTTTAGATTTAGGGTTGAGATATAAGTATATTTGCAGAGTATAAAAATCGCTTACAATTATATACTAACTAACATATTGATACGTTATGAAAACATTGAAACTATTGTCTTTGACTGCAATTTTGTCTATTACTTCTATGGTGTATGCGGCAGAACCTAAAAAGGGTGGAGAGTATAATGGTAACCAGGATATTATTTTAGGAGAGCAGATGCCTGATATGGGGCTAAAATCATTAATCCCAGGTAAATTAAATGTAGCACTTAAATTAGAAGGTCGTACGATCGTATTAAATGCGCAAAGCGTTCCGACAAATAGTGTGAATGTTGAAATTCGCAGAGCAAACGGAGCGATTATTTTTAATCAAACAGTTGAGATCTCAGATAATGAAACAATGCTTCTTCCTTTCTATCTTAGAAATGGTAAACATACAATTTCGGTTACTGATGGTTATACAGTACTTCAAGGTGACTTTGTCGTAAATAACAGATAAATGGTTTTTAACCAGAAAAAGCATCCTCATTATGGGGATGCTTTTTTTTGCTCTAATAAGACAGAAATCTTTGTTTTCGAGGGTAAAATATACCTCAAAAATAGGTATGCATACCAAAAAATAATCGTGTTGTAATTGTAAAACACTTATTTATAATATGTTATTCTTTATAGTGTATACTTTTATGCATACCGTAATTTCCCCTTTTTTTTTGTCTACTTATACAAAGTCCCCTATCTTTGCAATGTGAGAATAAGGAAACAGAACTTGATTCTCATTCTAATACTGATAAATTTTTCCTGAATAATATAAAGTTTTTGATAGATGTAAGTGAGAGCAGTGAAGGCTTATTTTGTCGTAGTGATTACGCTGGAATAACTACCTTCACTGATTTTTTTATATAATACCTTACGATATTATTTACCTTCCAGAAACAATCTCTTAATTGAAATTATAAAACATCATATAAATAGATCTTTATAAACTATTCTAATCGGGTATATGTTAATTTAATATATGCGTATTCATGTTTTCTTCTCTTATTATTAGAATTATCTTGAATATAATAATTCATTAAATATAGTTAAGTTCTTAATTTTTTATCTTTCAAGTGTCAGATGAAAAAAAGATTATTCTCTATATTCGCATATAATTCTTGATAGAAAATAATCTTATAATATTTCAAATTATAGTTTTACAAAATATTTTTTTTGATAGATGTAAGTGAGGCAGCGAGAAAGTATATTGTCGTAGTGATACGCTGATATAATTTTATCGCTGCATTTTTTTGCCCTTTTCTCTCATATTTATTTACGGATACAGCTCTTTTCAGTCTCTTTTCCTGGTATGCATACCTTTTTTATATCTATTATTGTAAGTAACTTATTGATTATTAGTAGTAAATATTATTAGGTAGATAATGCTTTGCATACCTTATTTTTACTAATAAATTTGCACAAACGATGGATCTGCTCTATCTTTGCAATGTGAGAATAAAGAAACAGATCCTCAGTTCTCATTCTAATACTGATAAATTTTTCCTGAATAATATAAAAGTTTTTGATAGATGTAAGTGAGAGCAGTGAAGGCTTATTTTGTCGTAGTGATTACGCTGAAATAACTACCTTCACTGAATTTTTTTTGTATATACGCAAACTTATCCTTAATACCTCATCATAACTATTCTTATTAGAAATCAATATTCGATCAAGATATTTTGAAAGATCATGTCTTTCTTAGAAAAGATACACCGTTTATTTTAAAAGATATACTGGATCTTTTTGACGATGTACCGTATCTTTTTAAAGATATAGTCAATCTTTTGAGAGATTGACCGTAATTATGCAGCAATTGACTTGATCTTTTTCTGATTACTGAAAAAAGGCTATGTATTTACCTAATGAAACAAACACATCCCGCTATCTATACGAATGTATATAAGAATAGCGAAATGCGTTTGTTTTGAAATCGTTTAGTAGTTAGTCTTAAACTTCGTGAAACAAGTTATCATGTTATATTAAAGAATCATCATCCTGAGTCATCTTATCTAAAGTAAGGAGATTATCCTTATTGTAATCATCCACCCTATGGATACAATTTTTCATCGGGCAGAAAGCGCAATCTTTAATAGGAATACATGGATCCGTATGCACCGATAATCTGATTCTGTCGGGGTATTTACCCTTAATCAGGTTTGCAAAATCTACGCAACAGTCGTGCCCTTCCTGTACTGTATAATACCAAGGAAGCGTAAGGTCGCAATCCATGAAATAATTACTGCCATATTTCAGTACTTTCATATTATGTACATCTACCCAGGACTCTTCTCTGTTTTTGATAATCGTATCATGAATAGAGCACAGGATTTCAGGATCAGCCTTATCCATCAGGTTTTCGGTCGTTTTGCGCAAAATACCAATACCCGTTCCGACTATTATTGATCCGAATATTAATGCCAAAGCACTATCTATCCATGCAATTTTAGTGTAGTATAGCAAAATCAAACCAATAACCAGACCTATTGTCGAATAAGTATCGGATTGCAAATGTTTACCACCGGCTATCAGAGCAATGGAATGATATTTTTTACCAATACGGATACTATACCAGCCTAACAGATAGTTAATAAGTCCTGCACCTGCAACAATATAAATACCGATATCCAGTTTATCGATAACAGCAGGTTCAAATAATCTTTTTATCCCTTCAAATATAATCAGGCCACCGGCAATAATGATCAGTAATCCCTCAAGAGATGCTGAAATTAATTCAATTTTACCATGACCGAACGGATGACCCTTATCTTTAGGTTTACTTGCGATATGCAAACTATAGAGACTAATAAACCCCGCTGCAACATTGACGATGCTTTCCATTGCATCCGTTAGAATTCCGACAGAATTTGTAATGAAAAAGGCAAAAAACTTTCCGATAAGTAGGATTACAGAAAACGTAACGATGCGCTTCTGTACTTTTAGCTTTATTAGATCTCCGTTCATATATTTATACTATTCATTATTCAATTAGATATACAAAGATAAATAGTAAATGAATTATCGGGTTAATTATTTATGTCTTTTCGCAAGTTCTTCTTCAATTTCTTTTAAACTATAGCCTTTTGAGACAAGCAGAACAATCAGGTGATACATCAGATCCGATGCTTCATAAATCAAAGCCTCGTCATTTCCTGCAATTGCTTCGATAACGGTTTCAACGGCCTCTTCACCGACTTTCTGTGCAATTTTATTACATCCTTTTTCGAACAAGTGAGTCGTATAAGAGCCTTCAGGCATTTGCTCGTAGCGCTCTCTGATAACAGCTTCGAGGTAGCCGATAAAACCTTCTGTCTCACGCGTATTAAAGCAACTTTTACTCCCTGTATGGCAAGTATTTCCTATTGGTTTTACACGAATAAGCAGTGCATCGTTATCGCAATCCACTTCAATACTTTCCACTAGAAGAAAATTTCCGCTTGTTTCGCCTTTGGTCCATAAACGTCCTTTTGTACGGCTGTAAAAAGTAACTTTGCGTTCTTCCACCGTTTTTTCGTAGGCTTCCCGGTTCATATAACCCAACATCAGAACCTGTAAGGTCGCATCATCTTGTATGATTGCCGGAATCAATCCATCCGTCATTTTAGTTTTATCTAATTGATCAAATAGTTTCATAATCGTATATTTTTATAATCTGACAGTTATATTATTATTTGCTAATGCTTCTTTTAATTGAGAAATCGTTATTTCGTTATAGTGAAAGATACTGGCTGCGAGAGCAGCATCTGCTTTTCCTTTAATAAAAACATCCTCTATATCTTGGATACTTCCTGCCCCACCTGAAGCAATAACCGGAATATGTAATAACCGGTTGAGTTCGGCATATACATCTAATGGATATCCTTGTTTGGTTCCATCGTGATCCATAGAGGTGAATAATATCTCACCTGCACCCCGATCCTGAGCTTCAACAGCCCATCCATAAAGTTCCCGTTCAGTTACTTGTTGTCCGCTATGCGTAGTCACGCGCCAGATATTATCTACCTGTTTAGCATCTATGGCAATGACGATAAACTGAGAACCGTATTTTCGGGCAATTTCTGTGATGATTTCCGGATTTTGTACAGCACCACTATTCATGGTTATCTTGTCCGCACCGGCATCTAGCATCGCAGCCGCATCTTCTATAGATGAAATACCTCCGCCAACTGTAAAGGGGATATTGATTTCTTTCGCAATCCGGTTTATCAGGGAGTAGAAGGCATTACGACCTTCTAACGTTGCCGTAATATCCAAAAATACCAATTCGTCTGCGCCGTCAAGGGTATATTTTTTAGCCAATTCGATCGGATCGCCTACGTTTGTAAGTCCCTCAAAATTTATACCTTTTACGGTCTGTCCGTTTTTTATGTCCAGACAAGGAATGATTCTTTTTGCTACCATAGAAGTGTCTCCAGATCAATTTTGTTTTCATAAATAGCTTTGCCTATAATGACAGCCTGCAGTCCGGATTCTTCCAGTTTCAGAATATCTGCATTAGAGCTGACCCCACCGCTGACAATAATTTTCTGATTTGGAAACTCTTTCTGTAGGCGTATATAGAGGTTAAAATCAGGACCTTCCAGCATACCATCTTTTGAAATTTCCGTGCAAATAATTTCTTTTAATCCCCATGGCGTAAATTTATGAATTAGTTCGTCAATACTTAATTCAGATTTTTCCATCCATCCGTTAACGGCAATTTTCCCGCCATCAACGTCAGCACCCAATATTAAACGATCCGGATATATTTTCAGCCATTCAATAAATGTATCGGGTTCCAGAGCGGCAATACTCCCAATGATACCCCATTTTGCACCTGCATTGAAGATATCCTTAAGTGCCTGTTCATTTTTTAAACCGCCTCCGAATTCAACCTGTAAGTTCGTTGCATTACATATTTTCTCCAGACTTTGTATATTCTTCGGAGCTTTATTTTTCGCCCCGTCCAAATCAACGACGTGGAGTCGTTTAATACCCAGATCTTCAAAATATTTAGCCATTTCTATCGGACTCTTTCTATATATGACCTGTCTGTCATAGTCTCCTTTAGTCAGGCGTACACATTTACCTTCGATAATATCGATGGCAGGAATTATTTCGATCATACCATTTATTAATTAAGAGAGTTGAATAAAATTCCGGAGTATAGTCTCACCAATCTCTCCGCTTTTTTCGGGGTGAAACTGACAACCATAGAAATTATTGTATGCAATACAAGCACTGAAATCAATGCCATGGTTGCATGTAGCTATCGTATGTTCATTTTTTTCGACATAATAGGAATGCGTAAAATATACGTAGCTGTTTTCAGCCAGATCTATAAGTAAAGGTGATTTTAACCCACTGATTGTATTCCATCCTACATGAGGAACTTTTATTTTTTCCATCAGAGGGAATTTGATAACCTTGTTCGGAAAAATATTCAAACAATCCCTATCGCCTTCCTCACTGTGGCTACACATTAATTGCATACCCAGACAGATACCTAGAACTGGCTGAGTAAGACTTTTGATCACACTATCCAGACCTTTACCTTTCAAGTCGCTCATCGCAGTGGATGCTTCGCCGACACCCGGAAGCAGTACCCGATGTGCATTTTGAATAATAGCAGGATCGGCCGTTAATTCATAGGTTGCACCGATCCGGTCAAGGGCATAGCAGATCGATTCCAGATTACCCGTATCATAATCGATTATAGTGATATCTTTTATTTGTTTCATAATTATAGATTTATGTCTTTTGCCCGATATGGATTAAATAGAGCCTTTACTTGATGGTAAATAATTGGATAAAGGATCTTTCTTGATTGCCATTTTCAGAGCTCTGGCAAAAGCTTTGAAAATCCCTTCGATTTTGTGATGTTCATTTTCGCCTGAAGCTTTGATGTGCAGGTTACATTCTGCTCCCTGAGCAAATGACTTGAAGAAGTGTTTAAACATCTCAGTCGCAACATCGCCGATTCTCTCTCTTCGGAAATCAGCCTCCCATTCAAATGAAACCCTTCCTCCGAAGTCAATCAGAACCTGAGCCTGTGATTCATCCATAGGCAAAGCAAATCCGTATCTTTCAATACCTCTCTTATCACCCAGCGCTTTCTTAATGGCTTTACCCAGCACAATACCGATATCTTCAATGGTGTGATGTTCGTCCACATCCAGATCTCCGTCCACATCCAGTAAAACAGATATCCCTGCGTGGTGAACGATTTGCTCCAACATATGATCTAAAAAGCGTAATCCGGTATGAACCGAGCTTGGTAAATCACCATCCAGATCGATCGATAGTTGAATATCCGTTTCTTTCGTTTGTCGGACAAGAGTGGCTGTACGATCTCCGTTTCTGATATGTGCATAGACACGATCCCAGGATTGAGTGATTAAAGCGCAATAACTTAATAACTCATGAGTCTCTGCAAGCTCTCTGCCTTCAACCGGTTCCCGGAATAAGATCGCTTTACATCCAAGATTCTTTGCTAATTCCACATCCGTGATCCGATCACCTATAACATATGAATTTGCTAAATCGTATTTCTCTTCGTTGAAATATTTCGTCAGCATTCCTGTTCCCGGTTTTCGGGTAGGCAGATTTTCTTCCGGAAATGATTTGTCAATATATATCGCATCAAAATGGGCTTCTGCACTATCCAGAATTTCAATCATCTTAGTATGTGGTCCCAGGAAGGTGTTTTCCGGAAAAGATTCAGTCCCTAACCCATCCTGATTGGTGACCATAACAATCTCAAAGTCCAGTAAATTCAGTTTAGCCAGATTGAGGATAGCGCCCGGGATAAATCGTAATTTCTCAAAAGAATCTACCTGAAAATCAACAGGTGGTTCTTCGATAATAGTCCCGTCTCTATCTATAAATAATACTTTTCGTTTCATAATTTATGGGGTTATAGTAAGAGTTCGTAAGCTAATAACGCTTTTATCAAAGCGCTGTTTTCTTCCGGTGTACCTATACTGATCCGTAAACAGGATTCGCAGCCCGGTACATTGGAACGATCTCTCACAATGATTCCTTTTTTGAGTAAGAAATTATAGATCTTCTTCGGATTAAAACATTTGATCAGTAAAAAGTTTGCGTCAGAAGGATATACTTTCTCTATAAATGGGAATGAATTAATTCGGATGCTTAACTCATCCCGTTCGCGCTGAAGTAGTTTAATCATTTCTCTGACATCGTCTTCCTGCTTTAAAATTTCTAAAGCGGCATCTTGTGTCAGAACATTGATATTGTACGGATATTTGACTTTAGACATGAAGTGTATAATCTCTTCAGAAGCAAAAGCCAGTCCCATGCGTATTCCCGCCACACCCCAGGCTTTGGATAAAGTCTGCAATACAATCAGGTTTGGATACTCAGACAGTTTCTTACAGTAGGATCCGGCTGTGGAAAAGTCAATATATGCCTCGTCAATAACGACAATACCCTGAAAAGAACGAAGTAGTTTGTTTATTTCGTTATGATCCAGGTTATTACCCGAAGGATTGTTGGGAGAACAGAGAAAAATTACCTTTGTTTGTTGATCTGTTGCTTCAAGGAGTTTGTCTGCCTCCAGCCTGAAAACGTCTCCACGCTTGATGGATACTTCCCGGTATTGTATATCATTGATATTGGCCGCAACTTTGTACATGCCGTATGTCGGAGCAATAGCAACCACATTGTCCGTTCCCGGATTACAAAAAACGCGATAGATAATATCTATGGCTTCATCGCTTCCGTTCCCGATAAATAATTGAGAAGGCTGAACGCGTTTTATAGATGCTATTTTATTTTTCAGTTCGGATTGATGCGGATCCGGATATCGGTTAACACCGTTACTGTACGGATTTTCATTTGCATCTAAAAAGATCCCGATTGCACCGCTGTATTCATCTCTGGCCGTCGAATAGGGAGCCAGATTCCGGATATTATTCCGGATTAACTCAATTAAAGGTCTCATTTTTAATCTGTTTTTTGGTTATTCAACTCTTTGAGCCTTATCGTCACAGCGTTGGAGTGTGCATCCAGACCTTCGGCTTTAGCCATGATTTCGATTGTGGGTCCTAATTGGGCAAGTCCTTCCGGAGTAATTTCCTGGAATGTGATTTTCTTGATAAAGCTGTCCAGATTAACACCGCTGAATGCTTGTGCCCATCCACTTGTCGGGAGAGTATGATTCGTTCCTGAAGCATAATCGCCCGCACTCTCGGGTGTCCAGTTCCCAAGAAAAACAGATCCGGCAGAATCAATCTGTTCGGATATGGCATGCGTATTCTTCATAGCGATAATTAAATGTTCAGGCGCATAATCATTGGAGAATGCGATCATATCATCGTCTGAATCAAAGATGAATGCCTTACTGAAGCTTAGTGAGTTCTTTGCATAACAGCAACGTGGTAATAACTCCACTTGTTTATTTAATTCAGCCAGAACATCTCCGGCCAGCTTTCTTGAGTTGGTTACAAGGATAGTCTGACTGTCATTTCCATGCTCTGCCTGCGATAACAGGTCAGCCGCAATGAATGAAGCATTAGCCGTTTCATCTGCCATGATCAAAACTTCGGACGGACCGGCAGGCATGTCTATAGCAACCTGATTGGTCGAAACGATTTGTTTAGCGAGTGTGACATACGAATTTCCCGGACCGAAAATCTTATTTACTTTCGGAATACTCTCCGTTCCGTAAGCCATAGCTGCAATAGCCTGAGCTCCGCCGACTTTAAAAATTTTATGTACTCCGCAGATACGTGCCGCATAGAGAATGGCCGGATTGATTTTACCATCCTGATCCGGTGGTGTACACAGGATAATATCTTTACATCCTGCAATTTGTGCAGGGATGGCAAGCATTAATACCGTAGAAAACAGGGGAGCTGTTCCACCCGGTATATAAAGACCTACTTTTTTAATAGGCACAGCTTTCTGATAACATCTTACGCCCGGTATGGTCTCTACCTCAATGGTTTTTATTAACTGAGCAGCATGGAAAGCACGGATGTTCTCAGAGGCTTTCAAGATCGATTTCTGAAGATCTTCGTCAACCAGATATTCCGATTGCTCTATTTCATCAAGAGAAACTTCAAGATCTTCAAGCTGAACATTGTCAAATCGACGGGCAAAATCAAACAATGCAATATCACCTTGCTCTTCGACTGTTTTCACAATTCGTCTGACAGAATCTAATACTTCATCTTTACCTTCTGCATTGGGTCTTTCTGTAAGTACTTTCCATTCTATTTTGGGTGGATTAATGAATAGTTTCATACATAATAAGGTTTAAAAGATTAAGGGATAATTTTATCAAGAGAAAGTACAAGAATATCTTCTGCTCCCAATGATTTTAGTTTTTCGATCATATTCCACAGCTGGTCTTCTGAAATTACCGTATGCAGGGAACTCCAGCCTTCCTGAGCCAAAGGCAAAAGGGTAGGACTCTTTAAACTAGGTAATACGGATATGACTTCGTCAATCTTCGCATTAGGAATATTCATTAAAACATATTTCTGACCTACACTCCGGAGTATGGCTTCAAAGCGGAACAATAGTTGTTTGACGATTTCTTCTTTCTCGTTACTCAATCCCGGTGTGGTGATAAGCACAGCTGAAGAGGTCATTACGCTTTCTACTTCCTTTAATCCATTGCTAACAAGTGTACCGCCGCTACTTACAATATCGAAGATCCCATCAGCCATCCCTGCAGCCGGTGCAATTTCAACCGATCCGGCTATTTCTATGATTTTAGCTTTGATTCCTTTTTCATCGAAAAATTTCTTCAGAATGTTCGGATACGAAGTTGCGATTTTTTTGCCTTCGAAATAGGAAACTCCTGTGTAAACATGTTCTTTAGGAATGGCAAGAGAGATACGGCATCGTCCGAATCCTAAATCTTTCCGAACCTGAACATCGGCATTCTTTTCAGCTACTTCATTCATTCCGACAATGCCAATGTCTGCAATACCCTGAGCTACCGCTTTCGGGATATCGTCATCCCGTAGATAGAGAATTTCAGCCGGGAAGTTCTCGGCACAAACCAATAACTTACGTTTCGGATTTTTTACTTCTACATCTGCATCAATTAAAAGTTGACTACTTTGTTCGTTTAGGCGACCTTTCGCCTGAATAGCAATTCGTATCATATGTGTATGTTTTTAAATCGTCGTTTTAGGGTATAAAAAAAGGCCTACCGATTTGTTCGGTAAGCCTTCTATATATGTATATATAACAGTTTGAATTTGAATATAGTTTGTTATTTAATCCTAACCTTTTGTATACACATCAGCAATCCTACCTCGTTTTTTGAAGCATGATGATGATGATGCATATGTAGATTAGATAAAACCATATAAATCTGTTTGTTTTCGGATTCGATTTCTGCAAATAAAAAGACTTTGATCGGATCAGCCAAATTTTTCAGGATCTTTTTATTTC
This sequence comes from Porphyromonadaceae bacterium UBA7332, assembly GCA_002471225.1. GTDB lineage: Bacteria > Bacteroidota > Bacteroidia > Bacteroidales > UBA7332 > UBA7332. The sequence goes on along the minus strand of DKPO01000012.1, from coordinate 38,040 downwards.
TCATTTTTTGCGTTATTAAGCCTGACGTCCGATCAGTAAAAGGATAGAAATCAGAAAAAAAAATAGGATTTTATATTATTACTGCTTTCAAATTTGAATATCCGTATTGTGTAGTAAATATTTCTAAGGATTCTTTATCTTTGCGATACAATGAAAAAAACCAAAATTTGAAAAAACACGAAAACATGAAGACCGTATTTACAACTATTCTATTGTTTATGAGTGCCATTACGCTGCTCGCTCAGTATAATCCGACCATCAATAAACTCGTTTGGGCAGAAGAATTTAATTACGAAGGCCATCCGAACCCTGAATTCTGGGGATATGAAGAAGGATATATCCGTAACAAAGAAGCCCAGTACTATACCCGTAGAAATTTGAGCAATGTGCGTGTGGATGATGGCTGTCTGGTAATCGAAGCACGTAAAGAGAAGAAAGATACAATGAATTATACATCCGGAAGTATTAATACTTTGGGTAATGTGGATATTTACTTAGGGAGAGTTGAGGTGAGAGCTAAAATCCCGACAGGCGTAGGCTCCTGGCCTGCTATCTGGCTTTTAGGCACTGATCGTACACAGGTTGGCTGGCCCGAATGCGGAGAGATTGACATGATGGAAAATGTAGGTTACGATCCGAAAAGAATGCACTTCACAATTCACACGCCGGGTACCAAAAAAGATGGAAATAAAGTGAAACGTACAGCTACTTTATTAGCCGATGACGCATTTACTGAATTTCACGAATATGCTTTGGAATGGTACGAGGACAGATTGGATTTCTTTTTTGATAAGAAGCTGGTTTTAAGTTATAAGAAAGATGAAAATTTGCCTGAATACTGGCGTTTTGATAAACCTCACTACCTGTTGCTCAATTTAGCTGTAGGCGGTGGATGGGGCGGAGCCCGGGGAATCGATGATTCTATTTTTCCATTGCAATATTATGTAGATTGGGTCAGATATTATAAATAATAAAGTAATAAGCAAATGGTGATATATACTAATGATAATGTGCGTCGTCAGGACCGTTTACTGGATGAAACTTCAGCAATGGATTTATTAAAAAACGGTGAATACGGAGTTCTCTCCCTGATTGAGTCTTCGGACGATCAGTCAGGAGCTTACGGTATTCCGTTGAATTATGTGTGGGATGGAGGTCAGTATTTATATTTTCACTGTGCACCTGAAGGGCATAAACTGGATTGTATCGCGACAAATCCGAAAGGGTCGTTTTGTATAATAGGACGGACTAATGTCATTTCTGCGAAATTCACGACAGCCTATGAAAGTATTATATTGCGTGGTGAAATACAAAGAGGGCTCTCTTCTGAGGAGAAGATGAAGGCATTAGAGCTTATTCTTAGAAAATATTCCCCGAATGATGTGGAAGTAGGTTTGAAATATGCGGAGAAGTCTTTTCATCGAACAGAAATTCTACGATTGGACATCAGAGATATTTCAGGTAAAACGAAACAGATTCATAAATAAGAAATTCATTCGATTGATGATCATAACCAATCCTCACAGAACCGATCAGTTAAAGGCGCAATTAGTTGCTCTTTGGGAATTGTCTGTTAAGGCAACACACGATTTCCTGACTGATGAGCAGATTACGAATCTCAGACCTTTTGTTGAAGAAGGTATTCGGTTCATACCCAAACTGATCGTTCATTATACCGGATCACTCCCGACTGCCTTTATGGGGATTGATGGAGATAAGATTGAAATGCTTTTTGTTACACCTGATTTTTTTGGCAAAGGTATTGGCAAAACATTGGTGCAATATGGCATAAAGTCTGAAAATATCAGCTATGTGGATGTGAACGAACAGAATCCGGGAGCTTATCATTTTTATAAGCGTATGGGGTTTACCGTTTACGAACGTAGCGAAACAGATGATCAAGGCAATCCTTTTCCAATTTTGAGATTACGTTTAGGTACTAATCAGACGAACTTATCAATCAGAGCTGATTAATTTTAAAATGCAAATGGATTTATAAGATAAACTCTCACAAAGTTTGTTTTTTGCGTGTTTTGAATTGCCATATTGCAATTCGCTGATTGATAGATAAATAATGATGGTAATTGAATGGCAATTCATATTGCAATTGATCCAATTGCCACTCAATTGCAAGGTGAATTGCAATAGTGTAAATGATTCATCCATAGATTTTTATCTTTGTTTTATTGCGGGTATTGCAAATGGCAATTGAAAAACGCAATAATAGGAGTATGGATTTCGAATGAATAAACAATAGATGACCGGGTGACAATTGATGTTGATTGGTGACAATTGGGTGACAATTGAAGATAGGTCAATTGTCATACTTAGTTGCTTGATAAATAGTCGATTATATAGTCTGTGGCAATTGTGGCAATTCAAATTGCAAAATTCCGGGTAGAGTTATAGGTGTATCTTTTTCGAGTAATACGGACGTATTTGCTCCGAAAAACAAAGGCATTACGAAAACAAAACAAAGGCATTTGCTGATAACGAAATACGTTCGTTTTCCCAGGCAAATGCCTTTGTTTTTTATTCGTGCCTGACCGACTCCGATTTAGATACGTAGCAAAATATATTTAGATACGTATCTAATTTTTTTTTAATACGTATCTAAAATTCTTTTGGTACGTATTAAAAATCAAGTAGATAAGTCTTTTTTTCTCTCGGGAAAAGAGTTTCCTCAAAGATAAACAACTTACCAGATATATCTGAATATCACATTATAGTGTGATTGTAATACGAATTACATCATAATACGATGATTGAATTATAAAAAATCATATTAAAGTGTGATTTAAGGGCTGTTTATAGAGGTAATGTGCTATATTTGTTGTGTAAATCACAATATAATGTGAATATGAATAATCAAATAAACTCGTTGCGGAGTACTATTGGCGAGCAGATACGTCTCCGCAGAAAAGAACTTAAGATTACTCAGCCTGATTTAGCGGCTATTGCAGATATTAGTGTCAATACGCTCTATAAAATAGAACGAGGGCAAGCAAATCCTACTATTGAGGTGTTAGGTAAGATTTTGGATGTGTTAGGACTAGAAATTATCATAGGAGTCAAACAACTAAATCGATAAATGATGCGAAGAGCTAAAGTATATGTCAAAGGTATTGAAGCTGGAACTCTAACAGAAAACGATAACAGGAGTTATTCTTTTGAGTATGAATCATGATATTTTGCTAATACCTCAATGCCGGAAGTGAGTTTAACTCTGCCAAAATCGCAAAAGAGGTTTACAAGTGATTATCTAGAAATTCTATTCTCGTACCTATGGGTTACTGCAAGGCATCGGAAATAGATTCTTACAAGAGAATGAAATACTTTGAGAGTTATAGCGAAATCTTATATAAAACAAGGACAAACTATCTGAATTTTGTGAGATTCTGATAGTTTGTCCTTTATTTATTATAATGACCGGAAAGTCGGGGTTTAACGATGACTTACATTTTTTCAAAAGGTCCTTTTATTTCAGAACTAGTTCTGTAGTAGTCATTAGAATATTCATTTATATAGAATCTATTATATGACGTTCTAAATTGGCTACAGGTATAATTGGGTACTTTGAGAAAAAATTATAATATGATGGAGCATTCGTAATAAAATATAAATCAATAGAGTACTTCTCTGTATCCTCTCCTTTTAAATTAAGCTCACACCATACTCTATCTAGATTATTTGAAACCCATTCAGATTTAATAAATAATTGCTCCTCGTATGGTTTAGGCCCTTTTGTGAATTTCGACTTATCATCACCAAATGAAGCCATGTGATATTTAGTCTTAATGAACTTAGTGTCAATAACACTAACTTTATGCTTTTGTTTGTCTACTATAATAAAGTCTATTTCTCCTACATTTCTACCTTCTATTGATGATGGCTCTTTATCCAGATTTATACCGTCAACACTCTTTCTATTTCTTGCAAATATTAATTTGTGTTTTTCAAGAACTAACTGAACCTTATCATCTAACCACTTATCATGATCTTCTTTCCATTTTTTTGCCAAAGATGATATTTCATTGTTGGATTTCCATTCCTTAGGTAATAACCCAAAAGGTAATTGATTTAAAACGTGTTCATCTATTGCTTCAAAAACAAGATATGGTGTAGTAATATATCGCGTTGTATCTTCAATATTAAGTTCTAATATAGGTTTAAATCTAGGTCTATTTGCTTTATGAGGATGTGTGTATGACTCTAGTAAACTAACATTCTCTTTTCTAAGAAGGAGTCCTTTTAAAAAAGGATTTTCGGTGTATTTAGTAAACAATTCTGTTAAATCTACAATTCGATCTGGTGGTATTTGATTAAATAATGTATCATAGAGCTCTGACGCAACATCTCCAAATGCAGAAATAGTCGATTCTTCAAACGCCAGTAGTAAATTATTATTCAGAATTGTACCTTTAAAATAGTCGGGTGTAAACTGAGATGCAATAGCATTTAATTTTTCACATAACTGTTCATCATATAAAGTAAATGCACAACAATTTTCATATAATTCTAATTGAAATCCTTTGTTGTCATTTAAATAGAAATTATACTGATCTTGTGAAAGCTTATTAAGAGATTTGGTTAAAAAAAACAATTTCTCCCTTAGTGCTTTATTTATCTTATTATCGTGTGATTCACAAAGTTTATTTTTGACAGTTTCTAAAATGATATTTCTAAGACAACTTTTTGCAACAATGTCACAATTAGAAGATTTACCTTTTGCAGCAATATAAGAATATGATTGTAGCAAAGAATACATACTATAAGTTGTTGTGATTTTTTTACATTCAGATGCAAATTCAGTGATCAAAATATCACGGCACTCCTTAAATGCTTTATCTACACTTTTGGGATCTGTATGAATGCCAATACTAAATAATCCTTTTAACTTATCTGTACAAAGTGAGTTGTATCCATATTCAGTTGCTATCATTATAAAATCTAATTATTTTTATTTATACTATTTATTATATCCGTCAATGTATCAAAGTCATTGACAGTTTCCAGTTTGCTGTCGTTGTAGATAGCTTCAAAATGTTTTTACATCAATCTTGTTTTTCAATATGTTCAAAAATTTGTCCCAAGTGATATTCCACACCTCCGTCATTACAGATCGTGTCTATTGTCGATACAGCCTTAAACCCAAAAACCCTTTGATAAGTAGTCTGTCAAAAGAGGATACTACCCCTTTCCCATTACGATAACGACGTATATCTGCATCACTTTTACCAAAAGCTTTAAGTATTGTATAACCTACCTCTTGTGCAGGGATTCGTGTGTTTTTGAATACTTCCAATGAAGCCTCTATATCCTGATAACTTAAACTTTGCTTTTTAGCCATAGCTTATTGTTTTTTCTGATTATCAATAATTCATACTTAATTGAAGTAATATATTTAAAACTTCGAATTACGTATTTATGCAAATATATGAAAAATATGTTTTACAAATAATAGGGGCGTTTCATTCTTTTTACGTATAAAAAGATATTTCAGATCAGGTAGTCTTTGTTTATTCGGATTGATATAGATGTATATTTACTCTCGATTTCGATAAGAAAAATGACTCCTTCAAAACAGTATAGCGTTTGTCGACAGACGGTGTAGTGTTTTGATCCGAACGGTATAGCGTTTTTAAGTGCAGATAGTTGCGTGTTATTTTGTACAGAAAGGGATCGTGTCGGAAGGGAAAACGGGGAAGCGGAATACTTGTCGGTTAACTTGTATTCCGCTTGTTCAATATTAGACATTAATCATACTCGCCTAACAGAACTCCTTGCTCTTCTAATTTGAAATTTGAGTCAGGTGTGAAATAGTTTAAATCGATCAGATCTGAAGGATTTCTTCTAATAACGATTTCACCTTTGATATTCTTAAAATGTTCATCTAAAGAAAGCAAGATGCAGTCATTTATATACTTACCTTTAAACTGCAAGGGAGTATTGTTAACCCGATTAATCAAAACAATCGGATGAGATAATGTGTCTAATGAAATTTGAAGAGTAATCGAGCTATCGATAACAGAATAATGCAGTCCGCAAAAAGTATCCAAATTTACCGGTGTTTCTGCATTAAAGACATAACGATTTCCTGCCGGATTATTTGTTCCTTCAATTTCCTTCCAGGACAATAAGGTAAGATGTTTCTCCTTGTCAGTCTGGAAGATTAGTGTATCATCTGCAAAATAAGCTGTTATTATACTATCTTTCCGATTCCACTCTCCTTGATTTGTGATAGCTAAATCATCACTATCATAATAAAATGTAGTGAAATAAGCTTTCTTGTCAGGAGTAAAAGAGATAGAAGCCCATCCACCCATTGGAGCAGGTATGGTATCCATGTTCCAGATAGATTGATATAACAGAGTGTCAGTATCTGGCTTGTTTGCAATCCTGTTAGTTTCTTGATTTGTGTTCCGGCAACCCATTATAGCAGTAGATAATAAGAGTAATACCAGTAAAGCGTTATTTTTCATAATTGATCTATTTAGAGATTATTTTCAAATGATTTTAATTCCAGGCTAGGTTCATCTACTTCGTCAAAGATAGAACGGATGGATAGTATTCCGCATTCATTGTCTCCGATCACAAGCGAATTAGACCATTGTCTTTCCTCTCTCATGATTCTGATTTCATAATTACCGTTTGCATCGACCTCCAGATTCTTTGTATTAACAGAGGGTTTATTTTTTCCTTTAAACGGGGTAGCCCACCATCTATTGTAAAACACAAATATTGCATATTTCGATTTATCTATTTTCCCTTTTACGAGCAGATACTTCCCTCTTGGGATGCGGATAAAGGCTCCGTTATACATGTTACTTTTTGCCGGATACAGGTTTTTGATATACGGGTTATCCATTTCAAGTTCATCGACATAGTCATTCTCTTTCTGTTCCATCTGTTCAGTCAATAATACGGAACTTTTATATAATGCATCAAACAGTGATACAGCAAGATCATATCTGAATCGTTTATCCACAGATTTTCTATTTTCAGGAGTGTCGATACTGCGTACTACAGGTTTTGGCAATATCGTTTCCGCTGTATTTTTGTAATAGCGGATCATTACGATATAGTCTGTTGCAGAGGTGAGCAGATCCGGATTCTTATTTGCCTGAGCTGAAATACTAACTTTGGACTTTTCTGCAGGAACGACGAAACTACTTGAAATCATATTCTGATTATTCTCACGTTTGTAAGAGGTTATTTCCATAAAAAAGACATCCTCATGGGTCACATCAATCTCATAATTTACTTTCGGATCAATAAAGAATGAGAAATATTGAGCATCGGGATTATCGCCTGCAAACTTTCGCTCTTTGGTAATCCACTCCAAAACGTAAGGAGAATAATAACTGTCCTTTGTGTATGCTATTTCCCGGGTAAAAGAATAAATAGAATTGATGGTGGCGATCCCTTCTTCTTTTTCATATTCAGATAAGTTCTTATGCCGTTTAATTAACCGGATTTCCTTCATCTTCATTTTTGTGAGTTGGTCAGTATTTATTTCGTTATTCTCAGTGCAAGCTGTTTGTGATAAGCAAAGTATCAGTAACAGAGACATAACCCTAACTGATTTACGGGCTTTCCATGCGATGAGACTATTAATCAAAGAGACTTGTACACGAATAATAAACATAAGTAAGACGGATGTGGCTCTTGCCATATCCGGAAGATAGAGTCGGTTTGTTTTCATTAAAATCACGTTTGTTTTACAGTGCAAAAAAAGTACAAGCAAACGACTATAAAGTTGTCATATGACAATTTTGTGCAGAATCAGACTATTTCTAAGTTAGCTATTTCTGGTTTATGCGCGTATTCTGTTTAACGAAAAGGAAGTGTATCCGTAGGTCTGTAGTTGTTTGTCTGTTTCTTTATACGAATCAATAGTCCTTTTATGCAGGGAGAATAAGATTAAGGAGTATGTGTTAATCAATATTATAGAAATTGTTGTCGTTTAAGTATTATTGTTTATGTTTGTTCTCTGGAATACAAATAATTTACCTGAAATACTTATGAAAAGATCTTCTTTGATTTTACTTTTACTAATCAGCTGTTATATAATGCAAGTAAATGCAGCCTCTAAAGAACGGATTGTAAAGAGTCCGCGTTACGAGGTGCGGACAACTCCTGCATTAACCATTGAGTCTGTCAGTTTGAGTGATGAAGCTACCGTACTAAAACTTCGTGCTGAATATTTACCGAATTGGTGGATATTAATTTCTCCCGAAACCTTTCTGGTGGCAGATGGAGTAGAATATAAATTAATATCTACAGAAGGAATTAATAGTGGCGAAAAATTCTTTATGCCAGAATCCGGCAAACATAACTTTACAGCTACCTTTCCACCGCTTCCGACTTCTGTGAAGTCATTTGATTATATAGCGAAAGTCGCGAATGGCTGGAAAATATTAGGTGTGGATCTGACTAATCCGATCCCACAATATCCGATACCGGAGGAATTAATGGGGAACTGGAATTTGATGGATGGTTCAGGCTCGTGGAAATTGGGTTTATATAAGAATATGGGCATTTATGAGAACAGAATATGGGATTATGCTCCGGTTCAAACTAAAAATACAATAACACTTGTCTGTCGCAAGGACTCGAAAGAAGTTTTAAAACTTCATTATAAGAAAGGGAAAGATGGCATCGTCTTTTTTGGTCCGAATCCTAAAAATATGAGTGCATTATCACAAGAGCAAATCTTTAATAATGACTATACAATTCCAGAAGAGTTATCCAAAGACTGGGACCCGAATAAATTTATTCGCGGAGGTGAGGTTGTCGTCCAAGGTTATTTAGGTTCCTATTCCCCAAAATTGAATTTCTCAAAAGCTCAGCTATCATTCAGTAATACCTTCAAAAGTGAAAGTAATGCGAGTCTGATTAATATAGCGGCAGATGGAAGTTTTACAGGGAAAATTGAGGCCGATTATCCGTCACAAATCGAATTGGAACTGAATAACAGATTCGTAGAGTTTTTTGCAGAACCCGGTGATACGGTTACCTTATATTATGATCTGGAAGATCTGAATACTCTCCGAAGCGAATATCGGTTTGTTTATCCGGAGACTCGCTATATGGGAGGTAGTGCTTTGGTGAATATTCAATATGACAGGTATCTGGGGGAGAAGCCTTATTATGATAATCAATATCATTACCGGACAAAGAATGTTGAGGAGTTTGATGAATTTGCTAATAAGCATTATGCAGATGTAATGCGGTATCTGAAATCTTACTGTGCTAAGAATAAATTACTACCCAAGGCGGAGCATTTATTAAGAATACAAGAGTCGATTAGTGGATTAGACAATAAACTGTCATACGAAAGTCAGCGGAAATATTGGTTGCAAAGTGATTCGACCATTCAAGATCGCTCGCTGGAGATTCCATTGTCGTTTTATCGTCCGTTGATCGATAGTCTGGATATTGAAGATAAATGTATGCTGGCAAGCCGAAGTTATTACTTTCTTGTGAATAGGATCCAATACTTTCAAGGATATTATCGGAAAATACTAACACCCAATTTTGGATTTATCAAGAAGTATACAGATTTTTCAGTAGATAAAAGTTTAACGCAATTAGCAGACTCATTGCGGAACGGGGAGCTGATAATTAAAGACCATCGCGCACCGGAATTTCAGCGATTGAGCATATTTTCTACAGTAGTTAATGATCGAGATTACATTACATATAAAATACCATCAGAGGTTGATGCTTATTATGAATTTATGGAAAAGGATTTAGGTATCGGAGCGAGTTTTTTTAGAGAGGCGATAGTGGCTAATGTCTTATTTAATAAGTTTACTAAATTAGATAAAACGCCTTCAAATAAGACTTTAGCAAGCGTCTTAACGCAAATTTCAGATCCTGATATCACTCAGTTTCTACTTGATGTGGTCGATTCGCAACGACCGAAGGCTATTCAGGATTCAGAGGTAGATAATAAAATAAGTATGATAGCGACCGAGGCGAAAGCAAAAGAGCGAGAGTCGTCGGATGCATCTCAGCTTTTAAAGAATATATTAAAAGAGTATCGGAACCATGTAATTGTACTTGACTTTTGGGCGATGTGGTGTGCTCCATGTAAAAGTGGAATAAAAAACAGTTATCAAATAAAGGATGCTTTAAAAGATAAATCGGTGAAGTTTGTTTATTTTACAACTGAGAAAGATTCGCCTAAAGATAAACGTGATGCGTTTATTAAAGAGAATAATATAGAGGGCGAATTTATTACTCTCACAGATGATGAGTGGACGATTCTGAAAGCAGCATACAATATATCGGGAATACCTCGCTATATGCTTCTTGATAAAGATGCAAATGTTGTCAATGATAAGCTGGAGGTATATAACCAGGGTGAAGTGATACATCAAATAGATACTTTACTTGCGAAGTAATCAAAGATAAAAAAGAGGCTGTCTAGCAAGTTAAGATCAAGTTAGTCGAAGTTACAGTTTATTACGACATAAATAAAAGTTCCATTTTAGACCTGAATTTATCGGTCTAAAATGGAACTTTTTTAGAAATATTTTGTGAGATTGATTTTTAAATGTAGAGTTGAATCCTGGTACTGTGTCTCGTGAGTCATAACGAGGTTCAACCGCGGTTCACCATTGCACGGCAATCGAATTTAATGAACGAAACCAATGCATTATGCGGATCATAAAGCTGTAATCAATTTACTATTCGATGGCTTCGGGAAACGGGAGGATACGCGGATCCTCCCCTACAGCGAGCATTATAAACCATTGATCGATATTTTATGCCGTCACACTGCTTTGAAACTAAATACAAAACGATCACTTACAGATTATAAGTTCATACTGTAACATACAAACGTTGTTAGACAGTCTCTTTCTTTATTATATATCATTTCAGGTCATCAGGATGAAATGTACGTATCGTAAATAATATATAAGGTTGTATTCGAAAACAAAAAAAGGACTAAGAAAAAATCTTAGTCCTTTTTGCGGAGGAAGGGGGATTCGAACCCCCGGAGCCGTTTCCAGCTCGTCAGTTTAGCAAACTGGTGGTTTAAGCCACTCACCCATCCCTCCTTGGCTTAGTGTTCTCTCAAACACATTGCAAAGGTAATGTATTAATTTTAATTTGCAAGAAAATGAATGCTTATTTTTCGAAATAAATTCCGTTTCGGATATAAAAGCGTACTTTTGCAACTACGTAAAGAAGGGCTTGAAATATTACTTTTTAACAGTTTGGGAGAGTAAATGTTTCATACTCAGCTGTTATTATAGGATAGGGTAGAAACCGAAAAGAAAGAATTATGACAATCGGAGAATTATTTGAACGATATAAAAAAAATGAAACTTTTTCGCAAGTCGGAAAAATTTTGACAGAAAAGCGAAATGAGAACTTTTATTTAGAAGGGTTGAATGGCTCTTCAGCCGCTTTTTACTTTGCTTCGATGTACAAATCATATAAATCGCCGGTCCTTTTCATCTTAAATGATGAGGAAGAAGCGGGCTATCTTTATCATGATTTACAACAATTGATCGGAGAGAGTGATTTGCTGTTTTTCCCATCTTCCTATAAACGTGCCATTAAGTATGCACAGTTGGACCCTGCGAATGCGATCTTAAGAACGGATGTGATGAGTCGTATTCAGTCAAAAGATGAAAATCTGTTTATTGTTACTTATCCCGAAGCTTTGGCTGAAAAGGTAGTTTCGCAACAAATGCTTCAGGGAAATACGATACGGATAAAAACGGGTGAACACATAGAAAGTACGTTCGTTGCCGATACGTTATATGAATATGGTTTTGAACGTGTCGATTATGTGTACGAACCGGGACAATATGCAGTCAGAGGAAGTATTCTGGATGTTTTCTCTTTTTCGCACGAATATCCTTACCGGATTGATTTCTTCGGTGAAGAGATTGAGAGTATCCGTACTTTCGATATAGAGAGTCAGCTTTCACGTGAAAAAGTGGATCAGATATCTGTAGTCTCCAACTTGAATCAGAAAGAAGGAGGTGGAATCTCTTTTCTTGAATTTATTCCATCGGAGTCTTGTCTGGCGATAAAGAATCTGGCTTATATAGCAGATAAAGTGAATGCGATTTGTGAGGACGGACTGTCGGAACAGGCATTGCAGTCGGAAGACTATGATAAAGGAGTCGTACATAAAATTGTAGATCCGAAAGTTTTTCGCAAAGAGCTGCTAAGCTTTCGTCGTATCGAATTCGGAACACATAGCTTTGCGCATGATAAGACGGCTAAGATTTTATTGGAAACCTCGCCGCAACCCGTATTTCATAAAAACTTCGATTTGGTGATGCGTGCCTTCTCGGATGCCATCAATCAGGGATTTCAGATCTATCTGCTTACGGAGAGCCCGAAACAGGGGGAACGTTTGCAGGCGATTTTTAAAGAAAAAGGGCAAGCGCTGGCTTTTCAAACTATAGAACATACTTTGCATGAGGGGTTTGTAGATAAAAAACTGAAAGTATGTTTCTTTACCGATCACCAGATATTTGATCGTTTCCATAAATACAACCTGAAAAGTGATAAAGCTAAAAACGGGAAATTAGCTTTATCGCTGAAAGAGTTAATGCAGTTTGAACTGGGTGATTATGTGGTGCATATCGATCATGGGGTCGGGAAGTTCGGTGGATTGGTTCGTCAGGAGCAAAACGGACGTATGCAGGAAATGATTAAGCTTATTTATCTGAATGACGATATTCTGTTTGTCAGTATTCATGCTTTACATAAGCTATCTAAATACAGAGGGAAAGAGGGAGAACCTCCGAGAGTCAATAAACTGGGTACGGGTGCCTGGGAGAAGATGAAAGATAAGACGAAGAGTAAAGTAAAAGATATTGCCCGCGATCTGATCAAACTTTACGCACAGCGAAAACAGGAGAAAGGATACAGTTATTCTCCGGACAGTTATTTACAACAGGAGCTGGAAGCTTCTTTTATTTATGAAGATACACCGGATCAGTTGAAAAGTACGGCTGAGGTGAAAAAAGATATGGAAAGTGATCGTCCGATGGATCGCCTGATTTGTGGAGACGTGGGATTTGGTAAGACAGAAGTTGCTATCCGTGCGGCTTTTAAAGCTGCGACTGACGGTAAACAGGTGGCAATTATGGTGCCGACTACGGTTCTTGCTTATCAGCATTATAAAACCTTTAGTGAGCGATTGAAGGATTTTCCGGTAAAAGTAGAATACCTGAGTCGTGCACGCAAGGCGAAAGATGTGAAACGGATTCTTCAGGAGCTGAAAGAAGGAACTCCTGAAATTATCGTGGGTACCCATCGTCTGGTGGGTAAGGATGTAGAATTTAAAGATCTGGGGCTGCTGATTATCGACGAAGAGCAAAAATTTGGTGTTGCGATTAAAGAAAAGCTTAAACAGATTCGAACCAATATAGATACATTGACTATGACTGCAACGCCTATCCCGCGAACACTTCAGTTCTCGCTTTTAGGTGCCAGAGATTTGTCAGTGATACAAACACCGCCGCCAAACCGTTATCCGATTCGCACGGAGTTGCATACGTTTAATGAAGAGATTATTCGTGAAGCCGTGAATTTTGAATTAAGTCGTAACGGGCAGGTGTTCATTATTAATAATCGGGTGCAGACACTTTATGAATTGAAAGAGACGATCAATAATATTGTGCCGGATGCACGGGTAGGTATCGGACATGGTCAGATGAAACCTGAAGAGTTGGAACAGGTAATTATTGATTTTCAGAACTATGAGTTTGATGTGCTGATTGCTACGACCATTATAGAATCCGGAATTGATATACCGAATGCCAATACGATTATTATTAATAATGCACAGAACTTTGGTTTGAGCGACTTGCACCAAATGCGCGGACGTGTCGGACGAAGTAACCGTAAAGCATTCTGTTACCTCATAGCTCCGCCACTTCATCAATTGTCACAGGAGTCACGCAGACGATTGCAGGCGATTGAGAATTTTTCGGATTTGGGAAGCGGTATTCATATTGCGATGCAGGATCTGGACATCCGGGGTGCCGGAAATATGTTAGGTGCCGAGCAAAGCGGCTTTATTGCAGATTTAGGGTATGAGACGTATCAGAAAATTCTGAAAGAAGCTGTACATGAATTGCGCGTGGAGGAGTTTAATGACTTGTATGAAGATGAAGAGTCGGATAATGATACCAATCTGAATTATGTCAATGATTGTGTCGTTGAATCTGACTTAGAATTATTGTTTCCGAGTGATTATATCCCAAGTGATACGGAACGTATATCACTGTACCGGGATTTGGATAATATGGAAAATGAGCGGGATATTGATATCTTTGTACGCCAGTTGGAAGACCGTTTCGGAAAAATCCCTCAAAGTGGTAAGGAGTTGATACGCGTTGTGCGTTTGAGACGTCTCGCTAAACGCCTCGGGATGGAGAAAATTATTCTGAAAAACGGAAAAATGATTATTCATTTTGTCTCCAATCTGGACTCGATCTATTATCAGTCAGCTGCGTTCGGAGGAGTGTTGGGTTATATGGCTAATAATCCGAAGTATTGCCAGCTGAAAGAGAATAAAGGAAAGCGCAGTATGACTATATCCCATGTGACCAGTGTGGAACGTGCGGTAGATATATTAAACACGATTGTCATCTCGATGGAAGAGATGGAAGATTAATCTAAAAGCAAACCTTCAATTTGCAAAAGCGAAAGATGGAAAAGAAAAAAGTTTTAGTAGGAATGAGCGGTGGAATAGACAGTTCTGCCGTATGTATGATGCTTCAGGAGCAGGGTTATGATTTGATAGGTGTTACAATGCGTATGTGGGATGCACCTTCTAAATTTGCCATTTATGGTCAGGAGCAACCCGACTATGTGATTGAAGCAAAAGAGCTGGCAGATAAACTGGGATTTCCGCATCACGTACTGGATGTGCGGGGTGAATTTAAGGATGTGGTTGTGAAAGACTTTATTGATGAATATATGAAAGGTCGGACACCGAATCCATGTGTTATGTGTAACATCTTCTTTAAATGGAAATACTTACAGGCATTAGCCGATGAGCTTTGCTGTGACTATATTGCTACGGGGCATTATGCTCAGATTGTAGATAAAGAGGGTATATATTATATCGAACAAGGGATAGATTCAACGAAAGATCAGTCTTACTTTTTGTGGCGATTAGGACAGAAGGAATTAAAACGTACTCTTTTTCCGTTAGGCGGAATGACAAAAAAGGAGGTGCGTGACTATGTGTTCAGTCGTGGCTTTGTTGAGAAATCTCAGAAATCTGAAAGCATGGAGATCTGTTTTGTAGAGACAGACTATCGGGAATTTCTGAAGGAACAACTGCCTGAAATCGATCAGTTAGCAGGACCGGGAAATTTCGTAAACAAGCAAGGGAAAAAACTAGGTTTGCATAAGGGATTTCCTTACTATACAGTCGGACAAAGAAAAGGTCTGAATATCGCATTAGGTTATCCGGCTTTCGTTCTAAAAATCAATCCGGTGAAGAATACGATTATTCTCGGTGAAAAAGACGATCTGATAGCGCATAACCTGATTATCGAACATTGCAATATTCCAAGTTATAAAGATCTTGAATCGCAGCATCTGATGATCAGGATACGTTATCGTAGTCAGTTAATCCCATGCAGGGTGGAGAAGATTGAAGATGACAGAATCTTTATCTGCTTTGATCATGATCTGGCAACAGGTATCACTCCGGGTCAATCGGCTGTCATGTATATTGAAAACCGAGTAGTAGGCGGAGGTTTGATAAGTCATAAAAGAAAATAAAAAAGAGGTCGTTCTTAATCGGACGACCTCTTTTGCTGATATTCAAAGACAGAGGAAATTATTTTATAATATTATCAGAAAGAACCGTTCCGTTCTCGTTAATAATGATTTGTCTGTCAATATTATTTACTTCAATCTCGAAAATATAAGTAGTTACATTTTCTCTTGGTGAAGCATTAGGTGTTTCTCTGAAGTAGATATCATCAATTTGATTTACTGTATATCCAAGGTTCAGATATGCGTTTTTAACAACATCAGTAACTTTAGCTAAAGTTGTTTCCCATTGCCAGTAAACTAAGACCTGAGAATTATTGAAAACTACTTCAATCGGAATATTGTACTCAATTATATCCACTTCGTAAGTTTTTGTAGAAGCTTCATAATCGAAATCTAATATTTTATACACTTTATCAGGGAAGTATTGATCAAGTTGATCAATGATAGTCTGTGGAACTACAGCAGGAATAATAGGAGAGTTGTCTATATCAGGAACTTCTCTGACTAAAATACCGTCTTTTGTATAATATAAAGTAACATCACTTTCCGATTTAGGATCATCCATTTCTACTTTATATAAATCATCAAAGCCTTTACGTTGAATAAATTTTACATCATCATAAGTCCATGTAGCGTATTTGGTTGCTGCTATAGATGTTTTGATAGCTTGAGGAAGCTGAGCTGTACTGATTTCTTTTACAGTCAGCATAATTGTACCGTCAGCCGTAAACCACACATCTACTTCATTGTTATCATTACCAAATTCTGCAACATAATACGTATCATTTTCACTCCATTTCGGTGTAGTGTTAGGGTATGCCTGGTTAAAAGCACTCATTACCGCTGATGGAACATTAACAGGTTTAATGTTGTCATCATCATCACTGCTACAAGAGAAAAACATAGCAGCCATAAGAATTACACTGAACAGTGTTAAGACTTTCGTTTTCATAATTAATCATTCTATAGTTAGAGGTTAGTATATGCTTAACAAAATAAGAACTTGAAAGTTTTGGGTTTAAAGAATCTTGAGAATAGAAGTTGTTTTTAAGATTGTAATAAATATGAAAAGATTAATGCTTTTAAATACTTTTGTTTACATTTGTTTAAACCTTTAGAATAACCCGGAATACATGGAAAAATATAATATTCTAATACTGTTTCTTTTTTTGAATCTCTGTTCGATAAAAGAATGTTTAGCTGAGAATTTCTATCGTATAGAGTTCGCAGATAAGAATGAAAATACCCGATTGATAGAAAATCCCTCTCTTTTTTTATCAGAAAGAGCAATCCAGAGAAGAGCGAAATATAAGATTGAAGTGACAGACCAGGATTTGCCATTATCGAATCAATATCTGAATATGCTTAGCCGTAATGGAAAAGTAATTAGTAAAAGCAAATGGCGAAACAGTTGCGTTATGGTAGCAAGTCAGCAATCTGTTGATCGGATACACGAAGAACCCTTTATTAAAAAAATAACTTATCTGGGTTCCACCAAAGGAATAAAGCGTTGTGGAAAGGGAGCTGAGTTTATTTCCGATACTTTTTACTCAAGAAAGCAAAGCAAAGACAATGGATTATTTAACCGTAAGAATTATGGCAAGTCCTATGATCAGATTCACCTGCATAAAGGAGAACGCTTGCATCAGATGGGATATTTAGGAAGCGGGAGGTTAATAGCCGTAATTGATGCGGGATTTAAAGGAGTAAATGAATTGACAGAATTCGATCAGGCACGGATCAGAGAAGTTAAAGATTTTGGCTATCCCCGGGAGGAAGGATACGGCAGAGAGAAGCATGGAACACAAGTACTCTCGACTATGCTGGCGAATCTGTCAGGTAGCTTTATCGGGACAGCCCCCTATGCCGACTATATTTTGTTGCGTAGTGAAGCATTGTCTTATGAATTGCCGGTAGAAGAAGATTTCTGGATCAATGCGGTTGAATATGCCGATAGTTGCGGAGTCGATATTATCTCTTCTTCATTAGGTTATCAGAATTTCGATCAGGATTTTAATATATACAGCCAGGATGATATCGGACAGAACAGCGCTATAAGTACGCAAGTAGCCAATATGGCTTTTGAGAAAGGAATGATCGTTGTCTTGAGTGCAGGTAATGAAAGAGAAACTGACTGGGGTGGATTAGGTTTTCCTGCCGATGCGCAAAAGGCATTTACTGTCGGGAGTATAGATAAAGAAAAAAATATCAGTGTCTTCTCTTCGTACGGATTTGTGAATGCGTTGTCTATCAAACCGAATGTAGTAAGTTTGGGTACAGCACCTGTAACTATCTATCCGAATGGTTTTTATTGTCGTGAGGATGGTACTTCATTTGCTACACCTGTCATTGCCGGATTAATTGCTTGTTTATGGGAAGCATTGCCGGATAAAACAAATGAAGAAATCATGGAGTTGGTTCAAGCGGCATCCAATCAGATAGAGCATCCGGATAGTTCTTTTGGTTATGGGATTCCAAATATGGAAAAAGCTTATAAAATAGGAATGAATAATAATTCAGAATTATAGATGAAAGCTTTTATTTGTTTCTATGTATTTGTTCGTTAGTGTTTTGTGTATTATGAAGGCTTTGTCGGGAAATCTGATGATCTTTAAAAAACTATATATGATGAAAGCAGAGATAAACAAAATGTATAGTTATTCCTTTTAGTTATAAATAGTGCAAATAATAATAATTACTTAGTGATCTATGATTTTCAATTTAATCCTTCAGTTATTGATGATTCTTGGCTTATTAAATCTCTGCGATAAAGAAACAGAATCTGAAGAAACACCTTACATTTTGCTGGAAGCCTCATTGGAAAGGGGGAATATAGAACATCTGAAATGGGTAGAGTTGGATTATTTCGAGTGTTCGCATCGAAAATATGTCGTAACGAAATGTTATTTAAATAGTGTGAATCAAGTTTATGAATAATAAAAAAGGGATTCCATAATATCTGCAACATAGTTCTATTCAGGTCGGTTTAAATCTTTGATATGTATGATTATATATGTATAATTATAGATTTGTAATATATAGGAATAATACTTATCTTTGTAATAAAAGTTAGTATTAAAAATATAATATTTAAGAATCGATGATTAAGCTCACTTTATGCATAATGTTTTTGAGCTATTTTTTAGGATCATGTATAAATCCGGGATTGAATTATCCTTATGCCGAAAATAATACAGCTACAGATAGTTTATTCGGGGAAGTTATTAAAGATGACTATAGGTGGCTTGAGATTAATGTGGCAAAAAATGAAAAAAGGAAAGAATGGCTGGAGGCACAGAGTAACTTAACAGGAACCTTTTTTTCCAGACTTGACAATGATTTCCTGAAAGACAGGATTTCATCTTTAGGAGAAATGTCTAATTTTATACCCGTGGGTATTCAGGGAAGAGAATTTTATTATCTGAAAACAAACATTTATAAGAATAAGACCTGTCTTTTTACATATAATCTGGATAGTCATAAAATTCAACTACGTGCAGATCTTGGTAATTCGCTGCGATCTTTAAATCGATTGAAATTATGTCTTTCTTCTGATGCCAAGACCTTAGCTGTTGTGAATATTAATAATGATTATCAGAACAGTCTGATGGTTTTCGATTTAGAAAATTCGGGGGAAATCGTTGCGGAGATTCCGGATGTGACTCTTTCTTTACCTTTTCTTTATGGTGATCAGTTAATCTATATTGAAGATGGTTTTAATACAAACAACTTCGGCAACAGAGTTTATAGCTATAATCTGAAGTCTCAATCCAAAACTGTATTATTCGAAAATGATTTTAAACACTTATCTGATCCGATAGACTTATCATTGAATCAAGATAAAGGTTTCTTGTATTTGTCCGCATATCATGATAATGATAAATTGATGGTAGAAATGTTTGATTTAAATAAATCATTTACATCAAATCCGGTCTTGAATTTAGAACGGGAAAAAGCACTAAATTATCGGCTGTGTGGCAGTGATGATAATCATTTATTTTATATCATTCACGACGATATGAGTCAGGACAGAGTATTGTCTTACCATATGGAGAATAAGAAGTTTCATGTCTTATCAGAGGATTCAGAACATATTCTATCAGGCTTCAATCAGATAAAGGATCATGTTATAGTGTCTTATAATAATCTGAAAGAGAATAAAGTGTTGCTTATCAATGTCAATGATTCGATTAAGAAGCCAATTAAGGTGTTGAAACACGGAATTCAGTCCTTTGTAAATAATCCGAAAGATACAACCTTATTGTATATAGAAGAAACGTTGTTTCAGTCACAAACGTTGATGAAGTCGCATATGTCCGATCCATCAACACGTAACTTTTTGTTAGAATCGGCCTATATGCCCTATGATCATAGTGATTTTAAGTCTGAACATATAACCATAACAACCAGTTCAGGTAAAGAAATAGATGTTGTTATCAGTTATAAAAAGGATTTGGATCTGAACGGAAAGAATCCGACTATTTTGTTTTCCTATCCGAACTCTACTCGTGAAGCAGTGAATTCATTCTTTTTCTCGCGCATATTATACATGGAGCAGGGTTATATTTTTGTGCAGCGGAGTAGTAAGGATTATTCAAAAGATATTAAGCTTGAAAATAATCAAGACGGAATTATGGAAACGATTGAGTATCTGATCGCCAACAAATATACATCCAATAAATATTTATGCTTATCCGGATATGAATACGGAGGTACTGCGATAATGAATATCGTAAATAAAAATCCATCTGTATGTAAGGCAGTCTTATTGTCAGACGGTATATTTGATATGCTTCATCATACTTCGCTGGATAAAATGGGCAATAATGATCAGCAGCTATATACTTATAAAACGAAAGAAGAACTGTTTAGTGTGCTGGACATGTCTCCTTACCATAAATTGAAGAGTAATGTAAATTATCCGGCTATTCTGGCTTTACCCGGTAATGATAATCAATCTATCAATCCTTCGCATTCATATAAACTGATTGCAAAATTGCAAATGCGGACAAAGGGAGATAATCCGATATTGCTGTATGATCAGAAGAAGATCAGAAGAGATGATGACTTGGTAATATTTGATTATAAAGAGAAAATCTATCATACACTTTCTTTCGTTAGTGAGGTTTTAGATGTACAATTAGATAAGAAGAATTATTCTCATAATAAAGGGAATTGAAAAAAGCAGCCTGACAGATTTGTCAGGCTGCTTTTTTTGATAGAATGAGAACTTCAGGCCCTTTACAAAATATTTCATTAATGAATTTTTGAGTTATTGGAATTATTACTATTTTTGAGTCGGATGAAAAGAAGTGTGAGACATATAATCGGATCGTTGCTGGTACTACTGTATTTGTGTTACCATGCCTCGTCGAGCTTTTTTATTCACACCCACTATTTTTACTGGGGTACAATTACGCACTCCCATCCTTATCTACCTTTTGAAGATGCGTCATCTCATACGCATACACAAGCACAATGTAACTGGATTGATCAGGTAAATCATCAATTATTGGGTGAGATATCTGTACCTGCCTTCCTTTGTGTAGGATTAATCCTTTTGTGCATATATAAGATTTATCCGATCTTTACTGAAGAATGGATTTCTTATAATTTATCCTCCTCCCGGGCACCTCCGGTTTTTTGATTTCTAATTTGACGACTACAGACCGAATATAGTATATTCTGCGTTTGTAGAGGATCTTTGTATCCGTTTGATATTGAATTTGAAGTAAATCAAAAAACTAAATACATGAAACAAATATTTCTTATAATATTAGCGGTATTTCATATCGCTCTTCCTTCTTATGTTCAGGCGCAAAGCAAAAACAGTGATGCTAATATTTACGGACATGTCATTGATGCAAAAACAGGCGAGCATCTACCTTATATAACTATCGCTTTGAAAGGGACAACAATCGGAACCGTTACAGATGTTTCGGGCCATTATTTCCTGAAGAATCTACCGGCAGGTGAGTTTACGATAGTCGCTTCATCTGTAGGGTATAAGCCCGAAGAAAAGAAAGTGACGATCAAACCTAAAACCAATCAGGAAATAAACTTTTCCTTGCAGGAGCAGTTACTGGAAATGGATGAAGTCGTTGTTTCAGCCAGTCGTAACGAAACCAATAAGCTGACCTCTTCAACGATAGTGAACATTGCTTCGACTAAGTTATTTGAAACAACAGCATCTTGCAATTTAGCTGAGACAATGAATTTCCAGTCAGGATTAAGAGTCGAAAACAATTGCGGTAATTGCGGAACAACCCAATTAAGAATTAATGGTCTCGAAGGACAGTATTCGCAAGTATTACTCGATAGTCGCCCGATCTTTAGCTCCTTAGCCGGAGTTTACGGACTAGAACAGATTCCGGTATCAATGATCGAACGTGTTGAAGTAGTGAAAGGCGGTGGATCGGCTTTGTTCGGATCAAGTGCGATTGGAGGAGTTATTAATATTATTACCAAAGAGCCTTTAAGAAATTCGGTAACACTGTCCAATACAACGAATGTTCTTGAAAAAGGAGGCGTTGATTTAAATACTTCTCTGAACGGATCTTTTGTTACAGACGATTACAAAGCCGGTGTTTATATATTTGGTATGGTGAAACACAGAGATGCTTATGACCGTAATAATGATGGTTTTTCAGATTTACCAAAGTTGAATTCGGAAACAGTAGGCTTCAGAGGCTATTACAAAACAAGTAATTACACGAAGTTAACCGCCGAATATCATCATATCAATGAATACAGACGAGGAGGGGATAATTTAGGAGAACCACCTCACAGAGCCAATATTGCAGAAGAGCTTAATCATAATATCAATGGCGGTGGGTTGAAGTTCGATTATCTGAGTCCGAACTATAAACATAAATGGGGTATATATACTTCTGCACAGGCGATTAAAAGAGGAAGTTACTTCGGAGTAGAAATGAATCCTGATGCATACGGTAAAACCAATGATAAGACAATTGTCGCAGGTACTCAATATACTTACTCTTTCGATAAATGTTTGTTTATGCCGGCCGATCTGACAGCAGGTGTTGAATATTCCTATAATAATCTGCATGATTTATTCCTGGGCTATAAGAGAGACTTCGCACAGACGACACAAATTGCAGGAGCTTATTTCCAAAACGAATGGAAAAGTGATAAATTGAACCTGCTTTTGGGTGGACGACTGGATAAACATAATCTGATGAAGCATCCGGTATTTTCGCCACGTGTGAATGCACGTTACAGTCCAACTAAAAAAGTAGGTTTGAGAGCAAGTTATTCAAGCGGATACCGTGCGCCACAGGCTTATAATGAGGACTTGCATATCGATGCCGTTTCAGGAACGATTGCACTGATTCAGTTAGATCCGGAATTAAAACCTGAGTATTCACATAGTTTGAGTGCATCGGTTGATTTATATCAGAACTTCGGAAGATTACAAACAAACCTTTTGATTGAAGGTTTCTATACAGTGCTGAATGATGTATTTACACTGGAGAAAATCGGAGAAACACCTGATGGACATATTATTATGGAACGCCGAAATGCGACAGGTGCTAAGGTTAAAGGTATCAGTGCTGAATTAAAAGTCGGCATACCCGACAGGTTTGATCTTCAGTTAGGTTATACATTTCAGCGAAGCCGATTCAAGGAAGCCGAAAAATGGTCAGATGAAATTGCACCACAAAAAAGAATGTTCCGATCTCCGGATCAATATGGTTATCTCACAGCTAACTATTATATCAACAAAGCTTTCAAAGCTTCGTTATTCGGAAACTATACCGGTTCAATGCTGGTACAACATAATAAAGGATATATCGAGAACGATATAGAAAAAGAAACTCCCGATTTCTGGGATTTAGGTTTGAAATTATCATACAATATCAAGATATCTAAATTGATAAATTTAGAGCTTAATGGAGGAGTAAAGAATATCCTTGACAGTTATCAAAATGATTTAGACTTCGGAATAAATAAAGATGCGGCTTACATATATGGCCCATCTCTACCGAGAACTTATTTTGTAGGTTTGAAGTTTACTATGTAGAAAATAACTGGTAAAGCGGTTAAACAGATGATTCTGTTTAACCGCTTTTTTTATGCAAAAAAGCCTTTTGTCACGATTTTTCTGTCATTTTAGATGGACAAAAAAGGCTTAAGTTGTTGATATATAGTTGCTAGTATGATTAATTATATGTCATTGATTTTTTATTGTCAGAAGCGTTTCGCCATATACTTTTGCAGTGTCGAAATAACTCGCAATGATTTTTGAGAATCAGAAAAGGTTAGTAATTCAATAAAGGATACCAACAAACTAACCTATATCTTAACTACCCTTCGGGGTTAAATGGGAAGCTCCCATTAAATATGTAAAGAGGCACTTTACGTTCGTTATCCGCCCTTATGTGTTATAGTCAATAATTATTTCCAGACAGAGCTAATATATAAATGAGTAAGATAGGGTGGCTTCTCAGGATTAGCTCTGATTATCAGGGTTTTTTTCTGATAGGATTTTAGTTAATCTTATAATTAAAAGTAGAAGTTCATATGAAAAGTGTTTTTAGATATAAATTATCGTCCATCTTTGTTTTATCACTTATGTCTATCATTATTACAGCTTGTAGCAATGATTCGGATCCGGACGCAAATGGCTATGCTCGTATAGAAGTCATTGATGCAAAGGGTGAACCGGTTCCGAATCAAGCTATTCAAGTTTTTAACGAAATTGATTATGAAAAATTTTCAAAAGATAATAGGGTCATGCCGACTGATTTCTGCTATACCGGAAAAAACGGTAAGGTAGCCTATGAGGTTGATCGTATTAAGTGGTTTAAAGGGAATAAGAATCCAATGATAACTTTTGTTGTTCAATATGGAGCAGGAAAAGATAATTATGCGATATGGAGTTCAGGAAAAACCTTTAAGCCAGGACAAAGTCAGAATATTTCTCTCAAATTAGAATAGTTGAATAATTTAGATTCCTAAAAATACCAATAGAAAAACTATTTATTTGCATTAGTTTTAGTTACTAAGTTCAGATTTAAACTGTTTTATTATTTCTGTGATATGCGGTTTTAAGCCTAAATTGATTGAGAATATCAATTCCGCATACATAAAAAAGCAGGAGAGTTTGCCTTGTTGAAAGGAAGACTCTCCACTATTTTTTTAATACCCCCTGATAAACTCATCAAGGGTTTTATTTTCAATTTTCATCTTATCTCTCAGACGACCTTTTTTCTTTGAAATACTGTTCTTCTCAACATGATATACAGCTGAAAGCAAGTCTAAGGATAATTCCATTTTCAGAAGACATAAGAATCGTATGTCGTCCTGACTCAATTGCGTAAAATCTTTAGCTAAACGATCTGTAAAATGTTCGAAACACGCATTGGTGTTTTCTTCGATGCTTTTCCAGTCATCCGGTTTAAGAAATATAAAACCTTTTTTATCGCGGCTTGCCGAAAGAATGGGTACAGAAACCAGATTCAGCCTTTTGTAATACTCCGCTTTAACAATCATTTCTTTTGCAAGAAGTTGTTCTTTTTCTGTTTTTTCTTTCAAAAGGAGATTTTCTGTTTCCTTTTGTTGAAGTTCGATTGAAATAAGACGCAGATGTTCTGCCTCTTTTTCACGTTGTTCGCGCAACAATTGATTCTCAATCTCGCGTTTTTGCAATTCTATCTCGAATAATTTCGCTTTCTCTTCCTTTATTGAAATTTCCAGATTGATCTTTCTGTTTCTGTAAAAGAGATTGACCAATATCAGGATAATAACAATAATCAGGAATATGATTGACAGATTAGAGAATAAAGCCTTTGTTCTGAATATCTCAAATTTATTCTGGATATATGCTTTTCTCTGCTTCTTATAGCTTTGTATCGAATTGAGCTTTTCTAAAGCTTCTTCGGTATAGTCTTTTCTTATCGAATCCTGTAACTGAATTAATAAATCCGAGTAGAATACGGCACTATCAAGATTATGTTTTGATTTATATATAGTATATAATCCTTTATAGGCACCCAATTTATCTTCAAGACTATTTGCCTGCGATGCTATCTGATAGAGCTTTATAGCCTCCTTCGTTTGCCCTGTTTTTTCTAATAATTTACCTTTAACTTTATAATATCCCAGCTTTTTATTCAAATCATTTTCTATGGATAATGCAAAGTCTATACAGTAAAGAGCCGAATCGTATTCCTGTAACTTTTCATAGTTAAGGCTGAGCTCTTTGGTCAATTCAGGAATCGCCTCGGGATCTGAATCAGGGATTATATATATTAAATGTCTGATTCGGTCAATATTGGCAACCCGGTTTGAATCGACATTTGTATACGCTTTTGCCAGATTGATTAAAGAATTGGTAATTGCCGTTGAATCAGAAAAACCTTCTGCATACTCCAACGCTTTTTCTCTTGATTCAATCTCGTGTCGGAATAGCTTATTGTGATTGTATATATTGGCCAGCTCAGAGGTGATCTGGTATTTCAGTTTCTTGTTTTTACAGCCCGAAATAAAATCTTCTGCATTAATAAAGCTACTGGCAGCTTCCAGCATATTGCCCTCTTTCAGCAAAAAGAGTCCTCTCAGATAAAAAGCACGGGTGATGTTGGTTGAATCATCAGATGCCAGGAACTGGAATAGAAGGTAGTTGATTAAGGAATCGGATTTCGGGTAAATATTCTGTTCCATACGGATTGATTCTTCCAGAAGCTTTTTATAATTCGTATCGTGATGATTGAGTTTTAAACTTCCGACAGAATCCAGAAGTAAAGTTGCCTCTTTCGGACTCGTATTGGAGATAGAGTCTATAAGGGTAAAATGCTCCTTGATATTCTTATTTTCGTATTTATTCTTGTAGATATATGCCAGAGCAGAAAGAGAAATAAATAAAAATAAGAAAGATAATATGTAGACAGATTTCTTATTCATAAATGTAGCCGCTCCATTCGTTAGTGATGTTCGTATTTCATTTTCGAGCAAACATAAGAAAATAAAACAAAAAAGGCATCCCTAAAGATGCCTTTTTTACTATGTTGCGGGAACCGGACTCGAACCGATGACCTTTGGGTTATGAGCCCAACGAGCTACCACTGCTCCATCCCGCGATGTTTATACTGCAAATATAGAGTGTTTGAACTTACCCTCCAAATTATTTTAGATATTTTTTTTAAAATAATATACGAGTGTTAATGCTCTCCGTTGGTATTCAGCTTCTTACCGCAATGAGGACAATAGTTCATTTTTGTTGATTCAGCTTCCTTCTCATTGTTTTTGTCGTCAAACAGTCCGCTTTTCTTGCGCTGCTTGTTTGCTTTAGCCTGATTGATTCTACGCATAAATGCTGTAGAGATGATACCGGTAGGGAATGCGACCATGGAAATACCGACTAATGCAGTGACTGCGCTCAAAGCCCGCCCCAACATCGTGATCGGGTATATATCTCCGTAACCAACCGTGGTGTAAGTGATGATTGCCCACCAGAGTCCGTCTCCGACATTTTTAAAAACTTCCGGTTGAGCGTTTCTTTCCACGTAATACATAAGTACAGCACATACGAAAATCACAGAACTCATAATAAATACGGAAATAAGTAACTCCCATTTTACATCGTTGAATACCTCAATGACCATTTTAAAGCTTCTCGAATAACGAGCTATTTTAAAGATAAGCAGAATACGACCTAATTCAATAAGATCACGTACCATTTCACCCGAAAAGAAAAAGGGAGCGACAAAAGGCAGCATGGCTGCAAAATCAACAAATCCGTAAAAAGAAACGATGTATTTTAATCTGGCTTTCCAGAAAGGTGTAATACCATTATCAAAAGGAGCAGTAACGATACGTAAAAAATAATCGATCAAATAAATACTGCCTGAAAAGAAAGAAAATGTGAGTAACAAGGTCTTATAGTTTTCGGCTACGCGAAAAGTGCTTAATAGCATGGAAATAACTGAAAGTATTACCAAAACTTCCAGAAACCGACTATAAAGTTTCGATTGTATGATTTGGCTACATTTTTTCTCTAATTTCGAAAGATGTTGAAAATACATAGTTTCTTAATGTTTAATGTAATTATCTTTGCAAAGAAACTTATTTTTAGGTGTTAACTCCAAATCATTTAATTTATGAAACGGACAAAATATATTTTTTTAGTTCTTTTAGCGGCAGCTATAACATTTATCGTATACGAACAAACGCATAAAAAGCCAGAGATTGAATATCAGAAAGATCAGGGAAGAGTTTTTGGAACCATCTATCATATTTCGTATGATTACCCTGCTAATCTGAAAAAAGAAATCGAAGCTGAATTGAATAAATTCGATCACTCCCTCTCTCCGTTTAATCCCAACTCTGTAATAACAAAGGTCAATACGAATGATACTACGGTGGTACTGGACAAATGGTTTATCAACGTATTCGAAACCGGTAAGCAAATTGCCGGGATTACAGGTGGGGCTTTTGATTTTACGGTTGCTCCGTTAGTAAATTTATGGGGATTTGGTTTTAAGAAGAGCGACTCCGTTAATGAACATGCCGTTGACAGTATTCTTCAATTCGTTGGGTACAATAAGGTATCATTGGTGAATGGCAAGGTTATCAAACAAGATCCAAGAACTATGATTGATGCTTCGGCTATAGCTAAAGGCTATGCTTGTGATGTCGTTGCTGAATTGTTGCGCTCTCGCGGTATTGTCAACTTTATGGTAGAAATCGGCGGTGAGCTTGTTGCCGGAGGAGTTAACCAAAAAGGGAAAATGTGGCGTGTTGGTATCAATAAGCCTATTGATGACTCAACAGCAATGGTCAGTGAGATAGAAGAAGTGATCGAAATATCGAATATGGGATTAGCTACTTCAGGTAATTATCGCAATTTCTATGTCAAAGACGGTAAAAAATATGCACATACCATTGATCCGCAAAGTGGTTATCCGATTCAACACAATTTGTTGAGTGCGACAGTGGTTGCTCCGGATTGTATGACTGCTGATGCATATGCAACAGCATTTATGGTGTTAGGACTAAAAGAAAGCTTACGTATAGTTGATGCCGATCCGTTGATTGAAGCTTACTTTATCTATACCGACGAAGAAACCGGCGCATACAAAACTTTCTGTAGCGAAGGGTTAAAGAAATATCTTGTAAAATAATGCAGTTGACTTTTTTGGGAACGGGAACTTCGGCCGGGGTTCCCGAGCTGGGATGTACATGTAATGTGTGTCTTTCTGAAAATCCGAAAGATAAACGCACCCGCAGTTCTTTGCTTATTGAAACGAATGATCGGAAACTTCTTATTGATTGTGGTCCTGACTTCAGGCATCAGGCTATAAGAGAAGGCTTTTCGAGTGTAGATGCCTTATTGTTGACTCATGCTCACTTTGATCATATTGCAGGTATTGAAGAGATGCGTCCCTTGACCAGACATAAAGCTCTGCCGGTTTGGTGTGATACATACGTAGCCAATCAGTTAAAAAACAGATTAGCGTACTGCTTTCAGATGACGGGAACCGGATATGCTGCTGAGATGCATTTGCATGAGTTTGATTCATCTCCGTTTGAATTGCTGGATCTATGTATCCAACCAATCCGGCTGATGCATCATCGTTTACCGATATACGGATTCCGGATAGATAAGTTAGCTTATCTGACAGACTTTACAGAAATATCAGAAGAGGAGTTACAGAAATTGGAAGGTGTAGAATACCTGATTATAGAATCGTTACGGCAAACTTCACATATTGCTCATATAAGCATGCCGCAGGCACTGTCTTTGATAGGGCGAATTGGCGCGCAACAAAGCTGGTTGATTCATATGAATCATCAATTTGGTCTGCATGATGAAATACAAGATCAGTTGCCGGAAAATGTAACCATCGCATACGACGGATTAAAAGTACAAATAGATTAATATTATAATTGGAATGAAAAGCATCAAAACATTAATTACCTTATTTCTGCTTTTTGTTTGTACGGTATTATCGGCAAACAAATTATTTTATATCGTCGATCTGAAAAAAGAAATTGGCAGTA
This sequence comes from Porphyromonadaceae bacterium UBA7332, assembly GCA_002471225.1. Lineage (GTDB taxonomy): Bacteria > Bacteroidota > Bacteroidia > Bacteroidales > UBA7332 > UBA7332. The sequence goes on along the minus strand of DKPO01000012.1, from coordinate 8,235 downwards.
CAACCTGGTTGTATGTGAAGAATGGCTTGCTTGAAGCACATAATCAAAAGGCTGATGCCGTGATCATACATATGAATACTTATGGTGGATCCGTTCAATTTGCCGATTCAATCCGTACAGCGATACTGAATGATTCGTTACCTGTATATTGTTTTGTCGATAATAATGCGGCTTCGGCAGGTGCGTTGATCGCAATAGCCTGTGATAGTATTTATATGAGAAGCGGTTCAAATATCGGTGCAGCAACTGTAGTCGATCAGACAGGTAAGCAAATGCCTGATAAATATCAGTCATATATGCGATCGACTATCCGTTCGACGGCAGAGTCTCATGGGGCAGATACCGTTTATGTAAACGGGAAAAAAGAGTTGCGCTGGAGACGTAATCCCAGGATTGCCGAGGCTATGGTAGATAGTCGTATCGTGATTCCGGGATTGATAGATTCAACGAAAGTGTTGACATTTACAACGGAAGAAGCCATAACGAATGGATATTGTGAGGGTAAAGCTGAAAATATCAGACAGATAATAGACGAGCAGCTGAAGGAAAAGGATTATGAGATTAAACGTTATAAGCCAACCTGGTTTGATGAGGTGAAAGGATTTCTTATGAATCCGGCTTTTCAGGCAGTGCTTATTACGTTGATAATAGGAGGTATCTATTTTGAACTGCAATCTCCGGGAATGGGATTCCCGTCCATTGTTGCGGCAGTTGCCGGAGTTCTTTATTTTGCACCTTTATATATAGATGGTTTAGCTGCTAATTGGGAGATTATTGTTTTCTTTATAGGAGTTATCTTACTGATAGTCGAAATATTCGCAATTCCCGGCTTCGGAATTTTTGGAATATTAGGTATCATCCTTATGGTAGGCAGTTTAATACTTTCGTTGGTTGACAATGTATTGTTTACATTTGATAATGTCAATGAAAGAGAATGGGCAAAGGCTTTGATGACTGTTTTGATAGGATTCATAGCGTCAGGAGGACTATTGTTTTATATAGCTAACCGGATAGGACATAAGGGGCTTTTCCGAAAACTGGCTTTAAATGCTACCCAGGAAACTGATAAAGGATACGTATCTACCGATATGTCGTTAAAAGAGCATGTCGGTGAGATAGGAAAAGCCTATACGGATTTAAGACCTTCCGGAAAAATTGAAATCAATGGCAATCTTTATGACTCGATAGCGATTTACGGATTTATCGAAAGAGGAAAATCAGTGGTCGTACGCAGACAAGAGAGTGCTCAATTATATGTTGAAGAAATAAATAATCAAGATTGAATATGAAGTTTTTAGGTATCATTCCGGCAAGATATGCCTCAACTCGATTTCCGGGGAAACCGTTAGTAGAGATCGGAGGAAAAAGCATGATTCATCGCGTATATGAGCAAGTGCAGAATATATTGGATGAAGTAGTTGTGGCGACAGATGATCAGCGAATCTATGATGCCGTGATTGCGTTCGGAGGAAAAGTGGTGATGACATCGGAAAATCATAAAAGTGGAACTGACAGATGTTATGAAGCTTATACTAAGGTAGACGGAGATTTTGATGTCGTAGTAAATATACAGGGTGATGAGCCGTTTATTCAGGCCTCTCAGATCGAATTGCTGAAACAATGCTTCGTGGATAATTCTACACAACTTGCTACATTGGTTAAACCATTTGAGAAAGGTTGTGACTTTCAGACCGTATTCAATCCGAATACACCTAAAGTCGTATTAAATAAAAACATGGAAGCCATCTATTTCAGTCGTGCCATTATTCCTTACGTGCGCAATCATAAATGGGAAGAATGGACTAATGAACAAACATTCTATAAGCATATAGGTTTGTATGCCTATCGTGCAGATGTTTTGGCTGAAATTACTCAATTGCCTCAGTCTTCTTTGGAAATAGCTGAATCGCTGGAGCAGCTGAGATGGATTGAAAACGGATATAAAATAAAAGTGGGTATAACTCATGAAGAAACAATCGGTATTGATACCCCTGAGGATTTGGAAAAAGCAGAGTTGTTTCTTAAAGAAAGATCAGCGTAAAGAATATTCTGAAAAAATAAAAATTAAATAGTGATAAATCTATATTTCAGATCTATCTATTGAAGTGTTTTATTGTTGTACATATTGATACACAACGATAAAACACTTTTTTATATGAACAAGAGAGGCTTGCATGTATTGTTATTTTTACAATGTATATTCTTTATTCAACACATAAATGCACAGGAACAAGGTTTTGTTTTTCCTATAGGTTGCCGTGTCGTCATTCAGTTAGATACGCTGTCACAAGCGGGAACTAGTGATTATCAGGTTATATATTATGAAGATTTCTCCGAAATAGTTGATACGTATGACAATATCAACCATTTCTTTATCGATCAGCCTAAAAATACGATTCAGTTTGTATTTACGGTTGCTACACACGGTAAAACAAGAAGTGAAGTTGAGAAAAACTATCGCTCGATCTTCTTAGTTCGCAGTCGCTATCCTTATGAGTTGAGCTATAGTGCTGCGGTTTCGGCACATGTGTCAGAAGAGTTTGCACCAGCAAAGGTTCAGACATTAATACCGAATGTAAAGAATACCGAGTTGTGGCAATACTTTACCGACTCCATTGCAATATATGATTTCGGAAAAGTACTTAGGAATGATATGGAACAAAAGAAAATAAGGATTAACCAAAGTAACGGGAATAGTTTCTGAAATTAAGAGATTGTGTTGATTTATAGAATTTTATAGTTAAGCATAAATGGGATGGTATGCAGAATATTTCTACATAGGAATGTGGAAATATTCAACAAGAAACAACATATTTAAAAATGATTATTCTTGTAAGTTGCTGATATACTGCGATCTGATATTTTGGCACACAGTTTGGATAATAGTTAAGTGAATCAATAACCACTTAATTTTTACTGATTATGAAAAAGATGATTTTATGTTTAGCTGTTTTAGCGGGAGGTTTTACAGCTGCAGTAGCAAATGATTTAGTAGTATTATCAACTGTAAATAGTGAAGTAGTAGTTGGAAATGAAGAATTCGAAGCGATTGAATTTAAAGATCTGAGTGAAACTGTACAAAAAGCGATTGTTACTTTGGCCGGCGATACTTACGACGTTAAGAAGCTTGAGTTTGAAAAAACAAAAGAACTGACACGCGTTACACTTCAGGAGAAAGGAACTGAAACTGAAAAGGTAGTCGTGCTGGATAAAGACGGAAAAGAAGTAACAGAATAAGAAACTACGGTTCTGAATTTGTTCTTAATGCTTCAATATAATTGGTTATAAAAAATGTACTAGATGAAGGAAGGTTACTCTCTGAATAAATCAGAAGGGTAACCTTCTTTTTTGTACTGTATATAATTTAAAGTAAAGTCAGATTATATATTTTGACAGGCAGATTAATAATTTTCGCCCTATATAGAATTAAGGCGGTGTACACCGCACAAAAGTGCGAAGTAGGTCGCAATTTTGTGCGACCTACTTCGCACTTTTACGCGACCTGCATTTTGTTGTTAAAGGATGCCGTTTGGAGAATTAAATCTACTTGTATGGTGTTTATATACAGTGTTGTATGATTTATATATAGTCAGTAGTTGGATTAACAGTATGAACATCGGATATTGATCTCTTTTCGGATGAAGGAAGAGATATTAAATAAGACAAAGAGCTGAATCCTCATTACCGGACTCAGCTCTTTTTTCATTTAGAACAGATATTTCGAGATCTAAGAATTCTTAGTTAAACAGGTAACGAACGCCAACCTGGAATTTCCAGCATTCATTGTAGTTTCTGTTATAGGTATAAGTTTTAGAAGGAGCATTACCTTCTTTGTCCCGATACAATGAGAACACAGGCTGATTCGTATCATCCATTGATTCGTATTTAAGAATACGTCCGTTATTTGAAATAGAGTTCGTTTTGGTAACTCCCCATTTTGAGTTCAATAAGTTTCCGATATTCATAAAGTCAAGACTTACTTGCAAAACATTTGTCGTTTTGCCTGCTTTTACTTTAAAGTCCTGAGCAATTCTCAAATCAAAGCGATGTACCCATGGCGCACGGGCAGCGTATGCTTCTGCATATTTCCCTTTGTTGTTTTTTAAATACGAGTCCTGATTGACAAAAGCCCAGAAATCAGCTGCATCTTCTGTATTTTTGAATTTGATTTCAGTTTCGTCTTTTGGAATATACATAAGATCATTCTGAATTCCGTCTCCATTCATGTCATTCATGTAGCTGTACGTATTTCCTGAAGGAGAGTACCCTGTATAAAAAAGGCTGAAATTAGTAGCCATATGATCATTTGCATAAGGGATGCGATAGTTGGCCGATGCGATAATACGATCCGGAACTACGTACTGAGATCTTTGAACATCTGCAAAGTTAGGTCCGTTGATTGTGTATAGACCACTCCATGCAGACGATGCGTTTGATCCGGGCATACCCGATACTTCTTTTGATTCGGTATGAGTATAAGCCAGCATCATCAATAAATTTCTCACAGGCTCTGCATTTATCGTGATATTACCGGTCCATCCATATCCTTTTGAAGTATTTGTCAGAACGCACGCATTAGAAACTTTGCTGTAATAAGTGTAATCCTTCGGATAGATTAAGCGGTCATCTGCGCCTTCAAATCGTTCCCATCCTGTATTGGGCTTGATATTATAATTCTCAAGCATTACGGCATTAATGTTCTTTGTGTACATGAACTCTCCTGTAATCGAGAATGGGAATGATGTCGGTAAAATATAATCGACAGCTATAGAGCTTTTCCAGACCTGAGGCATTTTGAAATTCGGATCGACACCAGCAATCGTGCTTGGAGCAACTCCTTCTTCAGGAGAAATAGTAGTAGGTAATCCTAATACATCGATCATCTGATTCACATCGGTTAAAAGTCCGCCTGCTAAAAGATCTAAGCGAGGGTCACGACTGTCGATCGTACCGTCATTTTTATATTTCGTATTAATATTGGTAACGGAATTCTGTATCATACCCGAGTTTGTCGGCATATTAGTGAAGAATACCAAAGGTAAACGTCCACCAAACAGACCACTACCTCCACGCACTTTTAATGTCTGATCTTTGAATACATCCCACAAGAAACCAACACGTGGAGATACCTGAAGTTTAGCTCCCGGCCATTCACCCGTATCAATTCTTTTACCTCCGAAATCATAGTCGTATATAGCATTGTTTCTCATGATGTCGCTTTTATCGAAAGCCATATTGTCGAAACGGATGCCGAAAGTGAATTTTAGATTATTAGAGGCGCTCCACTCGTCTTGTAAATAGGCTCCGATCTGGTTATATGCAACCTGTGCGTTAGGTTTTGTATTACCGTTGTATCCATAAGTAAGCGCAAATGCTTCGGGAGCAGCTCCATTTAAAAAGTCATCTAAACTGCTGTAGCGATAATACCCCGTACCGTTACGCATATAGGCATTATTTGCCATTTGATGTTCGAAACTTAATCCGGCAGTCAGTTTGTGATCGCCAAGATAGTAAGTGAAATTATCGACGATATTGAATATATTATTATTTACCGCATTGTTATAAGTAAATAGTTCATATCCCAGGGACATGTAAGGCTGTAGAATCTGTTTGCCGTCGGCATCAAATCCACCCATAATATCAATAAACGGGAAAGGAGAGGAGTTTGTCCCGCGCTTGTCCTGAATATTGGTGTAAGTAACGAGAAACTGATTGAATACCTTGTTGCTGAAGCGGCTGTTTAAATCAGCAGATACAGAACTTACCATATTATCCATGGAGTAGCAAGAGTTTGCAAAAGCCATAGAATACTGAGAGAAGCGGTTCATTCCGTTTAATCGGTATCCTGTATCTGAGGAATTCCCATTTGTAGGATTCCATGCCGAGTTTTTAGTATGGTTGTAGCGAAGGGCTAATTTATGTTGATCGCTGATATTCCAATCTATACGTCCTAAGATTTTCCAATTTGTTTCATCTGCCGGAAAGTTTGTGAATGATCCGGTGTTGTAACCATATTTTTCACGAACGAAATCCGAGACTTTTTGCATATCCGAGATTTTACATGCCGATATATAGTCATCGGCGTTACCAATACCATCTTCGGATGCTCTCCAGTTAACCAGTGTCGAAGGAACTTTCTGATACTCGACATTAGCAAAGAAGAATAATTTGTTTTTTACGATAGGCCCTCCGAGCGTAGCTCCGTAAATATGTTTGGCATCAACAGCCCGTGTGCCCAGTCCTTTGCCGTCAATCTTGTTTCCGCGCATTTGTTCGTTAAACTGATACGTGTAAGCTGTACCGCGAAATGTATTTGTTCCGGATTTCGTTACTGCATTAATTCCACCTCCAATGAAGTTTGTCTGTCTGACATCGAAAGGAGCGATAACAACCTGGACTTCTTCAATGGCATCCATAGAGATAGGATTTCCACCTCCCGGTAATGAAGAAGACAAACCGAAGTTATTATTGAAGTTTGCACCATCGATCGTGAAATTGGTCGATCGGCCATCACCTCCGGCAAAACTCATACCGGAAGCATAGGGTGAAAGTCTGGCTATGTCCGATATACTTCTGTTGATTGTCGGGATCTGAGTAATCTGATTAGAAGAGATGTTAGTTGTAGCTCCTGTTTTTTCATTACTGAATTTGGATTTAGTACCTGTAATGATAACTTCATTCAAAGTTTCGGAAGCTTCTTTCATCTGTACATTCAGATGGTACACTTCGCCTAACTGAAGATAGATGTCTTTATATACGACTGTTTGAAAGCCGATATAAGAGATCTCTACTTTGTAGGGGCCGCCTGTTCTCATACCTTGAATTGAAAAACGGCCTTCTAAGTTTGTGATAGTTCCGTAGTGTGTTCCTGAAGGCTCGTGAGTTGCCTGAATTGTGGCTCCGATAATTGCTTCATTATTCGGATCTGTAACATTACCACTCATAGATGCAGTTGTTACCTGAGCTTGTAAACTAACGGAGATCAAAAGGATCAGAACCGTTATTATTGCTCGCATTTGTTTTGTCATAAAATCGAAGTTTGATTAAATTATAAATGTTTTTGAAATGCTGAGCAAATGTAATTTTATAATGTTAGGATTTTGTTACAGAGTTGTGAAGCGATTAATTCAATTTGATATATTTGATAATGAGGGTAGTAAATATGAATGGAGACTTTTATCTGGAAGAGTATGTCCTGTGTAATAAAAAAACTGCTGTTTGATAGCTTGTATCAAACAGCAGTTATATGGATTCGTAACTTATTTCTTAGCAGCTTTTTGTATCATTTGTTGTCCGACTGTGATGTAAATTTCGACACGTCTGTTCAATGCACGGCCTGCAAGTGTTTTATTGCTGGCTACAGGATCATTCCATCCTTTACCCATTGCTTCCATTCTGGATGCTTTTACTCCGTTATTTGCTAAATATTTCATAACAGATTGAGCACGTTTTACAGATAGTTCCTGATTAAACGCTTGTGGACCTGTATGGCTTGTATATCCTATGATTGTAGCATCTGTTTCCGGGAAGTTTACCATATTTGCAGCAACTATTGAAAGAACAGAATCAGCTTTCGGACTTAGTTCGGCAGAGTTTATCTTGAATAATACCGAGTCGTTTAATCCAAGTTTGATAGCTTGCAGTTTATCGTTTTTCAAATCCGGTACAAGATCTACTGTCACGATCGTATCTCCATCTACTTCTTCGGCATTAAAGATCGCCAATGCTTTCACCAATTCTTTTTCCTGAACCTGCATTTGTTTACCTGTAGTTTTTGCAACTTCAACCGTTACAGGCACTACACCCATTTGATCACTTACAACAGGAGCTTCTTCTGTAACGACTACTAAGTCTTTTTTTGAATGGCAGCTGCTAAAGATAAACATCCCTGCACACATGCATGCAGTTAGCATAATAGTTACTTTTTTCATACGATTTAAATTAGATAGTTAAACTTTAGGGTATGTCTTAAAATTCTGATATAAAACACATCTTGATGTTAACTGGTTTTCGATAATATCTATGATTAGTGATTATTAAATTTCTGAGAGTGATTAATTCTCATGATGTAATTATCTTATTTGGATAGGGATAAGAGACTGTTTCGGGATATCAGGATATATTTTTCTTTAAGGAGCATGTATAAAAACAAAGAAGGGAGAGCAGATATCTGCTCTCCCTTCTTAAGATATTTTGAGATCAAGTCTGTGAGACTTTTGATTACTCTTTAAGTTT
>DKPO01000003.1:3649-14157 GCA_002471225.1 Porphyromonadaceae bacterium UBA7332 | reverse complement strand
CATTTAAAAATCAATCACACAAAGTATTTCTAATAAAGTTCCATTTTAGACCTGAATTTATCGGTCTAAAATGGAACTTTTATTTATGTCGTAATAAACTGTAACTTCGACTAACTTGATCCTGGCTTGTTAGACAGCTTCTTTTTATCCTTCACTTCCTTCACATCCTTCACAGAGACTTTAATGCTTTGGTTTTTAATTAGTAAAGTGTGTAAGATGGGTGTAAGATGGGTGTAAGATGGTGTAGGATGGTGAAGGATGAGTGTAAGATTCAAAGATCTGTTTAAGATGTTATATGTCTGATTTTATGCTTATTATGATTGGTGTGTAGGATGTGTAGGATAAATCGTAAAAATATTTCTTTAGTGAGGAATTAGATACGTATGAAAAATATTTTACATAGGTATCTAAAGTATTTTATATACGTACCAAAAATAATTTACATACGTATGTAAATTTGATTAGATAAGGCAAAATTGAAATATATTATCGAAAGATACGGTATATCTTTTAAAAGAAACGGCGTATCTTTTTAGAGATACACCGTACAAATTTGACAATCTCCGGATTCTCTTTAATCTCTCACTACAAAAGAATTTTTGTGTGTTTTATCTGCAACATTTGCAACATCCTCCCGAAACCCTTTGTGGATAGGGGTTTACTGCTGTTGCAAATGGTTGCAGATGGTTGCAAATAAAACTTCAAATTTTGTTAGTAAGTAAGTGTCTTTGTAATTATTATATTTCTTTCGTAATAAAAGTTGTATAATTAAAAATAAACCGTTTTGTTTGTAATCCGGGTAATGAAAATAGCAGAAGCGAATGATAGAGTATTATTTAATTTAATAAATACCATGAAGATGAAAACCAGACTATTTACCTAAATACAGGCGTATAAATAAGTATCGGTTAAAACATAAACCAATGAGAAATTTGATTAGTGTAATTATTGCTTTGAGTTGTTCCTTGATTGGGTGCAAAAGTCAGAAAGCTAAAGAAGTTCAGCGAACTGAGCTGGGTTATGAAGTCGTTTATGACAGTATTTTTACCCGTATGCCTGGTAATCTATTGAAGTTTAATGATTTGGTGGTGTGGTTGGATCCGTTCTCTTCACAGGATTATCTTCATATAATTGATACTAATAGTAAACAAGAGAGAACGTTTGGTACTATAGGACAAGGTCCTATGGAATTTACAACACCCAATATTAGCGCTGTTAAAGATGGGAATATGTTTATTTGGGACAGTAATTCAGATAGACAAGGGATTTTTTCAATCGTTGATCGATCATTTGAATTACAGATGTTACCTCCATCCAAAAGTAAGATGGCTACAGAGAAAGTTATGATCACACCAGACAAGATAGTTGTTCTGCAACCAGAGGAAGAAATGCCACTGGCTCTGGAAACGAGTGAAGGCTTAATACGATTTGGAAAACAGCCACTTCCGATAAATCAAAAGATATCAAATAGTTATTCTCAATTTCAAGGCTTCTTGTCTTTTTGTCCGAAAAAAAATCTATTATTATATTCAACACTTTATTATCCCGCTCTTACGTCTTATAAACTAAGAAAAAATGGGCTGCCAGAATTAGAAAATGAACAAAGCAAGGGTATCGATTATCAGATCGCTGATGATAAATTGATAATATCCGATGCAAGTGCGCGGAGTGCAGTAGGATTTACTGTTACTAAAGATTATATTATCAAAATAGAGCGTGATAAAAAATACGATAAAACCACTGCAAAGGGACGAGATTTTACGAAGCTTCCTCAAACATTATTCCTTTATTCATACGAGGGTGAATTGCAGAAGATTGTTAACATGAAAACTCCTTTGCTACGAGTGGCAGGCGACTTTTCTGATAATATGATTTATGCTATCAATGCAGATCCCGAATTCAAATTAATCCGTATCAACTTAGATGATTTATAAAATACCAGACAATTTACCTGAATACAGGTATATAAATAAGTATCGCTTTAAACACAGACCAATGAAAAATTTTATTAGTGTAATTATTGCTTTGAGTAGCTTCTTAATAGGCTGCAAAGATCAGAAAGCTAAGAGTGTGGCTCGTATAGAATTAAGTTATGAGACTGTTTACGATAGTATTTATACACGGCTGCCAGGCAATATTTTTAAATTTGACCATCATGCGATATGGATTGATCCATTTACATCAGATAACTTTCTGCATATAATTGATACAAAAACGAAGCAAGAAACCAAATTAGGGTCTATCGGTCAAGGACCTATGGAGTTTACTACCCCAAAAGTTAGTCGAACGGGAGATGGTAACTTATTTATCTATGACCTGAATTCTGCAAGACAGGGGATTGTTTCAATGGTTGACAAATCTTTTGATTTAAGGATGCTGAAGCCATCTAAAGCCAAGATAATTAATAACAAATTGATGATTACCCCTGAAAAGATAGTTGCACTGCAACCAGACGAGGATATACCACTGGCTCTTGAAATCAATGAAGATGTATTGAGATTCGGTAAGCGACCTCTAAGTCTTCCATCTACAATAACTAATGGGTATAGTTGCTTTCAGGGTGTTTTGCTTTATAGTCCGGATCGGCAACTTTTAATTTATTCTACAATTGATTTTCCTTCTTTTTCATTTTATAAATTAAGAAAGGATGGCTTATTTGAATTGGAGAAAGAAGTAATTGGAGACTTTGATTTTGATGTAGTTAATGATAAGCTGGTTTTTTCGGAAGATACACCAAAGGGACCTGTTAATACTACCGCTACTAAAGATTATATTGTCAGAATTGAGCGTGATACTAAATATGATAAAACCACTGCAATGGGACGAGATTTGACGAAGCTTCCTCAAACATTATTCCTTTACTCATACGAGGGTGAATTGCAGAAGATTGTTAACATGAAAACTCCTTTGCTACGAGTGGGGGGTGATTTTTCTGATAATATGATTTATGCTATCAATGCAGATCCGGAATTCAATTTAATCCGGATCAACTTAGATGATTTATAAAATAATAAATACCAGACTATTTACTTATAAATAGAAATAAGCATCATTTAAAACATAGACCAATGAGAAATTTGATTAGTGTAATTATAGCTTTGAGTTGTTCCTTGATTGGGTGCAAAAGTCAGAAAGCTAAAGAAGTTCAGCGAACTGAGCTGGGGTATGAAGTCGTTTATGACAGCATTTTTACCCGTATGCCCGGAACGCTTATTAAATTGAATAATCTTGCGGTGTGGCAAGACCCGTTTACATCAGGTAAATTTCTGCATATAATTAATCCAGAAACTAAACAAGAGACAATATTAGGTAATATCGGACCTGGTCACAAGGAATTTACAACTCCGATCGTTAGTCGAAGTGTTGATGGAAATTTGCTTATTTGTGATTTAAACTCGGCTAAACAAGGAGTCATTCTAATGAATACGGACTCTTTGGATTTAACAATGAAAGGAGCTTCAAAAACAGAAAGTTTCACTGATAAAATAATGATAACTCCTGAAAAAGTAGTGGTTTTGCAACCTAATGAATCGCAACCTTTAGCTATTGAAACCGATAATAGTGTTGTACGATTCGGAAAACAGCCTCTTTCGCTTTCAACGGAGATAACCAATAATTATGATTGTTTTCAGGGAGCAATATTTTTTAATCCCCAAAGAAACCTTTTAGTGTATTCGACCAATCGTTTTCCTTCCTTCTCGTTTTATAAACTAAGTAAAAAAGGGACATTTGAATTGCAAGATGAAGTTGTTCCGAATATTAATTATGAAATAGTTAATAATGAGCTGGTTTTTCCTGAAGATATTCATGGAGGCGGACCTGACATTACCGCGACTAAAGATTATATTATCAAAATAGAGCGTGATAAAAAATACGATAAAACCACTGCAAAGGGACGAGATTTTACGAAGCTTCCTCAAACATTATTCCTTTATTCATACGAGGGTGAATTGCAGAAGATTGTTAACATGAAAACTCCTTTGCTACGAGTGGCAGGCGACTTTTCTGATAATATGATTTATGCTATCAATGCAGATCCCGAATTCAAATTAATCCGTATCAACTTAGATAGTTTGTAATACGCATTTCGAATCCATTTTATTTACCAATATCTCAGAGAGGATGATTAAAGATAAAATTAAAAATGTAGTAAAAGTGGTCATGTATTTTTTTATTGTATTGCTAACTGCATGTGTAAATGAGAAAAAGGATGTAAAAGAGGAAAAGTCAGGTTTTGAGTTTATTGCAGATGTTGAATCTACTCTGCCGGGAGCACTGTTTTATGACGATGGCTGTATTATTTGGTATGATGCACGTCCAAGATCTAACTATATACACGTGCTTGATGCCCGGACAGGAAATTCCTTAGGTTCAATGGGAAAGTATGGGCAAGGGCCACAGGAATTTACGATGATGCTTTTAGATGATATTGTGATGAATAGATGCTTTTATGGTTATGATATCAATGATTTGAATAAAAAAGCTTATTTTTCTTTGGATAGTCTTTTAGAGCATAAGGATTATTTTATACGAGAAGAGGATATGCCTGAGGAAAAAAGCTTCAGAATAAAAAAGAGTAAAGATCCGAATCATGTTTTTACTGCAAACTATAAAGGCGTAAAATCTGAATTTGGAACTTTTCCTATAAAGGATTTACCTGTTCATTTCAGCGGAGGTATAGGTTTTAATTCAAATAATGAGTGTTTGGTTCATTACGTTTTTGATTTTCCTTATTTGGCAATGTATAAGAATGTAAATGGGAGTTTCGAGCGTAAATGGATTAAAACAGAATTACCTGATTATGATTTAAAATCAGAGACAGAAGTCGTTCTGGAACATAAGAAAAGGGGGATTAAAGGGATAGCTATGTTAAAAGATTATATTATAGCTAAGCAGCAAACGAAGACTCGTCATGAATCAATGAAGGAAAGTCGTGGGTTGGATGTCTCAACAGTAGAACAAACTGTTTTTGTGTATGATTATGATGGTAACTTATTAAAAATATTAGATTTTGGTGTGCCAATCATTCGTGTATCAGGAGATATAAATACGAACACGCTTTATATGATTGTGGCTGATCCAGACTTTAAAATTGTTAGAAGTAAAATAGGTTAAAGTCATTAACCATGCTATTCTTAGTTTTATCCATCGGATTTTATTTAAATGATAATATATGAAGAAACTAATTATAATTGAATTCCTTTTGATGTTCTCAGCAGTATTTTATGCTCAGAATATCAACTGGATGAATGAAAAAAAGGATCCTTTTTCATTGAAAAGCAAGAGTAACTTTTTTCGACAAGATAGTACCGGAGGAGAAACTATTCGCTATCGTGCCGTGAAAAATGAATCGGAGAAATCGTATCTTCCTAAAGGTGATTATGTGAAGTATAAGGTGAAGACAGAAAAGCAGAAAGATGAGCTTGCATTATACCTTGTGCTGAAAGGATATAAGTTTAACAATCCGATAAATATTAAAGATGACAGTGTATTGATCGGAAAAAGACTAAAAACTAATGAGCGATTCGTGTCGGAAGTACTTGTTGATACAAATGATGTGAAATTCCTGACAATCTACTCGATGATGCCGTCAATGATGCAAATCAATCGTCAGCCATTAACACCCGGGAAAAGATTCTCGGTTCTTCCTTTTCAGCAAGGAGTGAAGACAACAACAAAAGGAGCATTTCTTCTGATTTATGAGGATGATGAGAAACGGAGTGTCTATAAATATCTGAAGAAATTTGTAAAAGATCAGATATTACTGATGCCATTTAATCCCCAGACAGAGCCTTTTTCTAAAATAGAAAGATACTTTATTGTAGATCCTCTGATAGTTAAATGAGATGAAGAAATTAATTTATATATACTTGAATGTCCTGTTTTCTTTACTTACGATTTATGCATGTAAACCCAAGGATGGATATATTGATTCTGAAAGATTCACACTAGCTGATTTCATAAAGATCGATACTTTACATTCTCAGACTTTATTGTTTGATGAACCAGTGCTCAGACCTATTAAATCATTGGTTGTAGATTCATTCCTCTTCCTGATCAATTTTCAGACTGAATATCAGGTTGACCGGTATAATCTGGTTACTAAGAAAAAAACAGGTGAATTAATTTCATTTGGAAGCGGACCCAATGAGATCATCGCAGCAATAGCTATTTCTGCTACAGATTCTAATGTAATGGTATTTGATGGACAAAGCCGTAGGGCTTTGATTTATGATAAGCACTCTTTTTGTTTTGATGCGGAACCAGAGCCTGTACATACAATATCATTTACGGATTATATAGATAATATTTTGATGACACCTGATCAACAGATTATTTCTACGGCCCGTAATAAAGACCTGAAAAAAATATCAACGTTTGACATAACCGGAGAGTTGCTGAACTCTTTTGGAGAATATCCGATGAGTCAAAGAGTAAATGCAGATACATTCGAATTGTCCGGGGCATACCCATGCACAATAGGATATAATCCATCTAATAAAACCATTGTTGCGGGATATAAGATGGTAGATCTCATTGAGATATATGATGAAAGCGGAAATTTACAAAAAAGGATTCATGGCCCAGATGGTTTTTATCCTTCAGTAAAGACGATAAATGATGGCCAGATGAGACGTGTCAGCAGTGATCAGGATTCAAAATTTGCCTATAGTTGTCCTATTATCTATAATGAAGATATATACATCCTTTATTCTGGAAAAAGAATAAATTCTGAAGAATATAAATCTCATATGGATAAATTACTTGTATTTGATAAATCAGGTAATCCAAAGCGGGCATATCATTTAAAAACGCCGATATTTAATTTTACAATTGATGATGACGGGATATTGTACGGCATTACAGATACTCCTGAATTCCAAATTGTACAGATGCAACCGGGATAGGTTCAGATTTACGCATTGTCTTCTAAACCGATTTAAATAGAATGGATCAGATATGTAAATAAAGCTAGCTCAATAATACAAAACGTCTGAATATTTGGAATATGAAATAGTATAAATACTTAACCGTAATCTTTTATGAAAACTAAACTATTTCAAGTAAAGTATGTGAGAAAGTGGTATTATGTTTCAAGTCACATGGCTTGTTATTAAAATCTAAATCAATCCGTGGGCGGTACTAGTCACACGGATTGATCAATCTAATTTGTATGAAAAAACAATATTGTATAATACTGTTAGTTTTGTCTTTGTTGATAAGCTGTTCTTCAGGGAACAAAGAGCAAACAGTTTCTCATAAATATATTAAGATCTATCCTGAATCTTCAATCCGGCTTTCTGAAATAGCAAAGTCTGTTGAACTCATACCTCTGGAACAGACCGATCAGAGTAATCTTGGGTTGGTGATGAAAATAATACCTGATGATGATAGGTATTATTTATTAGATTCAAGAGGTTATCAGGAAAGGAAAGTTGTTGTTTTCGATAAAAAAGGAAAGCATTTATGGACATTGGATAAGAGAGGTGGAGCTCCGGATGAATATCCCGAAGCCCGGGCTATTAGTTTGACAAATGAAGGAGAATTGGCAATTGCAACCTATCCGGATAAAGTATATTATTATGACTCAAATGCAGAATTTATAAAGAAAGAGAAATATGAAACAGCATTCAGAGAGATAATCATCAACGATAAAGGCGAATTATTTTCGACAGTAAATTGGATTGACAACACTTCTCCGTTTAGGTTATTCTGTGATGCAGAAGATTCGATTCATTATTTTGGGAAGGTTTCTGAGGATGATTATATAAGATGTTCTGCATTTAATATGGGCAACGAATTGCATAAATACAAAAATAATCTTTACTACTCGTATCCGTTTTGTGACACAATATATAATATATCTGACAATAATCTGAATGTTGAATATATTATTGATTATGACAAAGCCCGAGTACCTGTTGAGAAAATTTTCAAAAAGAATCTCGAAAGTCATATCCTATCGAATCAGTTAGATAATTACTCTAAATGTTTTTATAAGAATGCGTTTCAAATATCAGATAACTATGTGTATATAGGTTCCTTTGATCGGCAGAATAAGAGCATGTTAACATTGCATTGTAAAAGTACGGGAAATACATTGTCATCACATTTGCTAGTGGATGATTTAATCTTTCCTAATAATATGTATCGTTTTGGGTATAGGAATATTCCATATGCTGTTGAAGGTGATGATTTATTTCTGTTGATCGATCCGGCGTGGTTGATGAAGGGATATCGTATATGCAAGGAAAAACAAACGCCTGCACAGTGGAGCGTTTTTGTAAAAAGATATCCGGAAATAATGGATATTTGCTTTCAGTTAACTGAAGAATCCAATCCTGTTCTTATGAAAATAGAGTTGAAACATTTTTAGGAAAATGATTAACAATGCTTTATCCACCAGATTTGTGCAAAATACTATTGATTAATACGTAAAAAAATATATATGTCAAAAGAGAAAGTAATTCTTCTGATTTTCTGTTTGGTTCTTTTTTTATCATGTAAGAATAACAGAGAGATATCCAGTGATATAACTTCAGTGGCAGATTTGAAGTTAACTTATGAATTAAATGAAAATCCGAAATCGGAAATCAAAGATGTAGTAAATAAAATTGAACTGATTCCGCTCGAAACCAATAAAGAAATTCTTATTGATAAATTTTTTAATAGACAATATGCTCTATATATCCCTGATAAATATTTTGCAATAATTGATATGGGTGTAAATCTTTTTTTATTTGATACGAAAGGTAAACATATTTCAAACTCAAAGGGATGTCATGGTGATGGACCCGGACAATTCTTTGCACCTCATTACTTCGCCTATAATCAATTTAATAATACGTTTCAGCTAATTGATGTGTATTCGCAAATGTTTGAATACGATATGAACTTTAATTTTAAACGAAAAACGAAACTAAACTTGACGCATTTAAGACCAATAGTTTCTTTTTCTATAATTGATAGTTCAACAATTGCATGCACTATTCCGAATAACGAAGCAGAACAAAGTATGTATATATATAGCCTTATAGAAAATAAGGTCATTAAAGAAATTCAATATCCAGGAAAAATAGAAACAACCTCGATGAATACCGGAGTTGTAACAAAAGTTAAAGAGGAGTTTATTTTTATTCCTATGGATATGAATAACAATGTTTTTCAATTTCATCCTGATGAAAAAAATATATCCTTGAAATATACAATTGACAATGGAAAGAATGGGATTTCAGTAGATGACTTAAGAACGAAAAATATAAATGAAAAGGATGTTTTACCAGCACTGATTGAACTTAATAAGTTTAATCCTTTTCAGAAGTATGTCAGTTCAGATTATATAGCATCTATATACATGAAAAATAATAAGTTTTATCATCACTTTTTTAATTTGAAAACAAAAAAGCAAATGATGACTTCACTTTCTACAAAAAATAAGCCTTATATTCCAGTTGGATTTCATCTTGACAGCTCTACTTATTATGCAGTAGTCTATGCTCATGACATTAATAATCATATTGATACAGATCTACTACTTGATAAATCTGTATTGGATAAAATATCGGACGATGATAATCCGGTGATAATTAAATATCATCTTAAAGTGTAATTGAAATTTGTGTAATCTTTAGCTTTTAAAGATGAAGAGAACATGAACAGCATAAAGAATTTGAATGAAAAATTGTTCAATAAGTAGGATTAATCTTTGCTTATCTTTTCATCCAAACCTTCATATTTGTAACTACCCTAATCCCATCCGATTCTATGAGTCCGAAATAAAAAGAGAGTGACAATGTATAGGTGGGTAAGCCAGTTTACTTTATAATGTAACATATAGATAAACAAACGACGCTATTTAATTAAAAATAAAAATAAGTATCGACTCAAATGAAAAAAGTATTACCGTTGGTATTTCTGTTTTGCCTTCTCTCATGTATTAAAGAAAAAAGTGAAACAGTAGTAAGAGAATTCCCGATAACACGAGAATTATCCTGGGATGAAACATCTGTAGATTCAGAGGTATTAATGCCTATGGCTATGTTTTGTATGAATGAGTATCTGATAGTAAATAAGAGTAAAGATGATTTTTTATTCGATATGTATGATCGTTCTTCTTTAAAACATATAAAAAGCTTTGGCAGAAAAGGAAATGGGCCGGAAGATTTTAATTCGTTTAATATCCAGACCTTCAAAACGAAAAATAACTGTTTTTCTGTTTTAGAGTTAGGGACGGGATATTTGAGAAAAGTTGAAGTAAATGATTCCTCTTTAATCCATTCACGTGAAAAACTATTTTCTGATAACTCGATGATAAATGGGTTTACGCCGATTAATGAAAAGAAAAGTCTGATTTTTTCATCAATTGGAGAGGACCATGAATTTGAAATTGTATCACATACTGATACTTCCGAATTCCATTTCGGCAAATATCCGGAATGGATACCTGAATATTTTGAACCATTTGAGAAATTTCTTACAGGTATGAAGGGCTGTGTGATTCATCCATC
>DKPO01000003.1:1919-3362 GCA_002471225.1 Porphyromonadaceae bacterium UBA7332 | reverse complement strand
TCAGTACAAACGCTACCATTTGTTGATAAAATAGCTTCTTGTAAACCAGTGGATTTAGCGAGTTTTTATATTTATCCTCAGGCTGATGATAAATATATTTATGTGTTATCTAATAATAAGATTCCAGATAGTCAGGAGTCTTTTTTGCAAGAGCTTCAAGTGTGGGATTGGAATGGGCAACCAGTAGCAAATTTTAAATTGAATAAACCCATATCTATATGGTCATTCTCGTCATTAGATAAAAAGATTTATGCAATGAATAAATCAGAGAGTAATATAATATATTCCTTGGATCTTAGTTCTGAACTTTAATTAATAGGGTTGGCTTGACAAATAGCTTTTTCAGTAATGAGTTGGGATATAAGACTGCCTTTTGGACATTACAGAAAGTGATGAAAAAGTATTACTTATACTCATAAATATATAATCGAACGATCATGAAATATTTTTATTTGCTTTTGGGGCTTTTAATCGTAACATTTAGTTGTACTACAGATAAATCAAAAGGCTATATGGCTTTTGAGGATGTCATTTATATAGATAAGTTTCCTCAATCTATATCTGTTACTAATGCTAATAAAGTTGAGATTGATATTATTGGAATTTTGGATGTAACTGTTCAAGACTCATTTCTGATTATTTCGACCAATAATAGAGAAGGGATGTGGTCTGTTTTTGCAACCTATGACTCTCTTAAGCCTTTAGGTCAGTTTATAACAAGAGGTAACGGACCAAATGAGTTTACTTACCCCCCTTCCTTTTACGATTCTCGATTTTATAAATCCGGAGATCAGTTGTTTGCTAAAATATTTGATTCCCGATCCGGTCGATTATACGATATGAATGTCAGTGCGTCGGTTAACAATCAAAAATTAGATATGAAGTTAATATATGACTCATTATCCAATTCCATGTTTACGGTAATTCCCTTAGAAGATGACAACCAAATTTATTGCCGACAAATATCACACGATCATACACAACAAAATCGATATATCAAACAAAAAGGAGAGAACCTTATTCCAGATAATATGATGCGACTCAATCAGGCTGCGATTGAACGAGATGAGGACCCCAACATATTATCTGCAATTGCAGCAAAAAAAATGGGTCAGGATACTATTGTCGAAGCTGCTGTGTATTTAAATCAGCTCAATATCTTTTCGGTTGATGGATCTTTGGGTAAAACTTTGTGTGTAGGGAAGCAACTTAATTCAATAGAAGAAATACAGCAAAAGTGGAGATGGAACAGAGTTAATACATACGGAGGGTTAAAATTGTATACTAATATATGGTGTGCATTATATATTGGTGAGACAAACAAAGATTCTGAATCAGGACGTAAAAACTTACCCGTTATACAGATCTTTGATTGGGATGGAAATGCCTTAACAGAAATGAAGCTAGATCGGAATATTACATATTTTGATATAGATTTCAAAA
>DKPO01000003.1:0-1587 GCA_002471225.1 Porphyromonadaceae bacterium UBA7332 | reverse complement strand
ATTTGAATTTAGTAAGTAAGTGTCAGAAATAATTTTATATGTACAATCTATGAATACTAAATATTCGTAATATGAAATAGTATAAATACTTAATCGTAATATTTTATGAAAACTAAAAAAGTTCTTTTCGCAGCTGCTTTTACGGCTGTAACGTTGCTTTCAGGATACAATTATATCCAAAATAATAGAGAAGTAAAACTTTCTGATTTGGCTTTGGCTAATGTGGAGGCTTTGGCGAGTGGTGAAGGAACTGGAAATACAGGGCCAGCTGAGATTGTAGATTGCGGAGGATTAGGGACCGGATCAAAGAAAGAATGTATGTGTTATAATGCATATGATTGTACCCCAACATCTTGCAAATAACTACAAGTTAGAGTTTAAGAATACCTATTCTTAAACTCTAATTGTTTGATAATCCTAATATTATATGATTATGATAAGAGTCACTATTTGTTTTTTTATATCATTTTTATTATTTGCTTGTCGATTTGATAAAATAGATAATTCTCCGTGTTTTTCAATGCATAAAAGTAAGTATTTAACATTACCAATTTTGTCTCAAAAACTGGTTTTATTAAAAGGACCCACAGAGGGTATATCGCCAATATATTCAGTTGATAAAATATTAGTTGATAGTAGCTATATATTTATTCTTGATGGTAAAACAAATCCATTAGTCTATGTCTATGATAAGTCAGGACAGTTTAAAACAGTTGTGGGTGGAATTGGTCAGGGACCGACAGAGTATATGACGATTAGAGATTTTGATATTTCAAAAGATAGTATTTATATATACGATGACAGGCAAAAAAGGATACAGGTTTATAATTTAAATAATTTTGCTTTTTCCAGAACTATAAACTTGGAATTTAGAGCAAGAGGTTTTTCGTTACTAAGAAATAAAAGTATAATTTTTGCTTCAACTAAAGAGTCTTGCAATGATCAAATAATAATAACAGATCTTAACGGAAGCATAAAAAGAGGTTTCCTTCCATTTGATGATGAATGTCGGGATCAAAGAAGACGATCCAATATATTTCAAAAAAATGATCAAGAAGGTATTTTAACTTATAATAGACCAGAGGATAATAGACTTTATTTTTTTTCTATGGATAATGGTGTAATGAAAGATTCTTTTGATTTGTCGGGAATTGAAGAGAATGTATATTTTAGTACTACACCGGTAGTAATTAGAGACAAAATTATTGGGAACTGCGATACTGAAAGTTTAAGATCGCTTTATTTTGTTGATAGGAGTGATTCGAGTAGGTATACTTATAATAGTAGAGTGATAGACACTAAAAAACAAGATATTAAATTCTCAGAACTGCTGCTTCCTGTTTGTAATCATAATAACTATATTATTTCATATATTTCATTAGATATGATTGATGTGTTTTGCGATTTAGACAGATGCCCAGAAAATATTATTAATTGCTTGCGAGAAGATGGTATAGTCATATCATTTTTTGAATTATAGTTATGGATTTTTTTAATATTTGACTATTGGTGTATTATGATTGTTTTCTACTTGTTCCTTTTGAATTAAATTAGTGTCTTTACACCGATTAATGAAAAGAAAAGTCT
>DKPO01000031.1:326173-345411 GCA_002471225.1 Porphyromonadaceae bacterium UBA7332 | reverse complement strand
ATACCATGCACGGCACACTATAAAAAAAGAGGCATCACATAATTGTGACACCTCTTTTCTATTTTATTCTGATTTAGTTTATTAATCAGCTTATCCTCTACTATAATTCGGAGCTTCGCGCGTAATCGTTACATCATGTGGATGACTTTCCGCAATACCGGCATTTGTAATACGTGTAAATTTAGCATTATGAAGACCTGCAATATTTGCAGCTCCGCAATATCCCATACCTGCACGTAATCCACCTACCAACTGATAAATCACTTCGAATAAGGACCCTTTAAATGGAACTCGTGCTGCAATACCTTCAGGTACAAGCTTTTTCACATCCACTTCACCTTCCTGGAAGTAACGGTCGCTTGAACCTTTCTCCATAGCTTCAAGTGAACCCATACCGCGGTACGATTTAAACTTACGACCATTATAAATAATCGTTTCACCCGGAGATTCCTCAACACCAGCCAAAAGTCCACCAACCATAACCGTATTTGCACCGGCAGCAAGTGCTTTGACAATATCTCCCGAATAACGAAGACCACCATCTGCAATAACAGGTACTCCTGAACCTTCAATAGCTCTCGCTACATCGTAAACAGCCGACAACTGAGGTACACCAACACCTGCAACTACACGTGTAGTACAAATTGACCCCGGACCGATACCTACTTTAACTGCGTCAGCTCCGGCTTCCACAAGCATTTTAGCCGCATCTCCAGTTGCGATATTTCCAACTACACATTCTAAAGTCGGATATTTAGCTTTTACAGATTTCAAGACATCAACCACACCTCTTGTATGTCCGTGAGCCGTATCAATAACGATAGCATCGACTCCTGCTTCCACAAGTGCATCTACACGCTTCATTGTATCTGCAGTTACGCCTACACCGGCAGCTACGCGTAAACGACCTTTTTCATCTTTACAAGCAAAAGGCTTATCTTTAGCTTTTGTAATATCTTTATAAGTTACCAACCCAACAAGTGCGCCGGTCTTATCAACTACAGGTAATTTTTCAATTTTATATTGTTGTAAAATTTCTGCAGCATCTTCCAGATTTGTAGTTTGAGATGTAGTTATCAGTTTTTCTTTACCTGTCATTACATCTTCGACTAATTTTGCATAGTTTTTTTCAAAACGCAAATCCCGGTTCGTAACGATACCTACAAGTTGTTTTTCATTATCCACAACCGGAATTCCTCCGATTTTATATTCAGCCATCAATTTTAAAGCATCTAAAACTGTTGCTGTATTCAGGATAGTAACCGGATCATAAATCATACCGTTCTCTGCACGCTTCACCATTTTTACCTGACGAGCCTGCTCCTCAACTGACATATTTTTATGAATCACACCAATTCCTCCTTCACGTGCTATAGCAATAGCAAGTTTCGCTTCGGTAACTGTATCCATTGCAGCCGAAACAAAAGGAATATTCATACGAATGTTACGAGTAAAATTTGTTGACAAATCAACATTGCGAGGTAATACCTCTGAATAGGCGGGAATAAGAAGGACATCGTCAAAAGTAAGACCGTCCATAACTACTTTATCTGCAACAAAAGACATAGAAGAAATATGTTTAAAATTAGTTGCGTGCAAATATACGCATTTTCATTGAAACAGATACGTCAACTCTCTCTTTTTTTATATTTATTTGCATGAGCATTATTGTATTAAATAATGATCAGATAAATATCATCATTTTTTAAACTCTTAAACACCATTATTATTATGCCTACTTTTCGTTTTCACGGAACTGATCCGGAAAAGCTCCTACAAATTAATAAGACATTACACCAAGAGTTATCCACATTATATAATCTACCGACAGATCATATTACGATAGAAGTTATCCATTCTTTTTTCTTTAGTTTAGATGCTACCACTGATAGTTATCCACTTATTGAAGTTATCGCATTTAAACGCGAATCAATAATAGAAGATCAGGTTGCTCAGTGCGTTTATAGACACCTGCAATCTGTAGGATATCCCGAATCTGAGCTATATTTCAGCTATGTCGAGCCAAGAAGTTACTATTGCAACGGTAAACATTGCTAAAGAACTATTCTTCAGCATTGTTAAACGATAGTCTCAATAATAAGAATAAAAGATGACAGAGAGCATTCTGTTTAGTATGCAATCAGTCATCTTTTATCAAAGTTTCAACAGAGGAAAACAACCTTTTCTATTCTACATCTCAGTGCTGTGTTAACAGCCATTCACATCAGACAGTACTTATAATTGTCAGGTCAAAGTATCATTTTTGCAGTTTCAAAGCTCTCTCAGATTTAATTTATAGTTATTTAAAACAATTAACATACTATTTATATCTATAAAAATGAGAAACTTGCAAACTCAAACAAACAAAACAAACACCAAATCAAAGCTCTAAAAAACTTTTTAAGAATAATCTCGTTTAAGAATACAGCAAGTATATCTTAATCCCATAATAAAAAGTTATTTCTTATTCAAAATATTTATAACAACTTTTTAGGGGGAAACGTATTAACTTAAATATAAAAATATACTTTTGCGCCCAATTTGAATAAATAACCTAAAACCAACACGTATGATAACAGCCATGATCATCGTGTTCCTGTTTGGCTACATTTTAATAGCCCTCGAACAAAAAGTCAGAATCAACAAAAGTGCGATTGCCCTCGTGATGGGGATGACGCTATGGGTAATGTATGCATTTGATGCATCAGTAATTATTCCTCAACTTAGTGAACAAGCGTTTCAATTCTTTTTAAAGCTGAATCCGACGACCGCTCATGAAAGTTTTCATGAACAGGTTTTCGACTTCGTCGCGGAAAGACAAATTGTGAAGTTCATTGGTGAAACAGCTGAAATATTATTTTTCTTAATTTCTGCTATGACCATCGTTGAACTTATTGATGTCCACGGAGGATTTGCCGTTATCACTAACCGGATAAAAGCAAAAGAAAAGAAAAAACTTCTCTGGTTAATTACATTCGTTACATTCTTCCTTTCTGCAGTATTAGATAATATGACTACTGCTATTGTGATTATTATGATGCTACGTAAGCTTGTTCACAATAAAGAAGACAAATGGTTATTTATCGGAATGGTAATTATTGCAGCTAATGCCGGGGGAGCCTGGTCTCCTGTAGGAGATATCACTACAATCTTACTCTGGGTTAAAGGCAATGTCTCAACCGCCTTGCTTTTAAAACAAGTTCTGCTACCCTCTATAGTATCTATCGTTGTCCCTGGTATTTTCATTGCCCGAAAATTAAAAGGTCAAATTGAAGAAGATCCGGAAAGTACGAATAATGAAGAAGAACCATACCTGTCTTTAGTTTCTAAAAAAGAACGCATATCCATTCTTGCAATTGGTATTATAGGTATCCTTCTTGTTCCTGTTTTCAAATCAGTAACTCATCTTCCTCCTGTAATAGGGATCCTGATGTCTTTAGGCTACATATGGGTATATACTGAAATAATGTATGCAAAAAAACCATTCCTTGAAGAATCTCAAAAAATGCGTGTCGGAAATGTCATAAAACGAATTGACACAGCAACCATATTATATTTTATGGGGATCCTGATGTCTGTAGGAGCTCTACAGGTTTCCGGTATTCTCGGCATGATGTCTGAATTTCTGGACAAACATGTTCATAATGTATATTTGATCGACTTAGCTATCGGGTTTATTTCCAGTGTTGTCGATAACGGATCATTAGTTGCAGGTGCCATCGGTATGTATCCTCTGGCTAATATCGCAGATCTGGCAGGCAGTCCAAATTTCGAATACATGCGTCATTTTGTAGCTGACGGCAACTTCTGGCAATTCTTAAGCTACTGTGCCGGAACCGGTGGTAGTATGCTGATCATTGGTTCTGCTGCGGGAGTCGTAGCAATGGGATTAGAAAAAATTACATTCTCATGGTATTTAAAAAACATCACACTTTATGCTATGATTGGTTTTTTAATGGGTGCGGCAACTTTTATGTTACTAATTTCATTATAATATATAAATCTTAATCACTATGTTATGATTACTTGGATGATCGTCTTGTTCCTTGCAGGCTATACATGCATTGCAATGGAACATCCTTTAAAAATTGACAAAGCTGCGACAGCTTTACTAACGGGTATGCTACTTTGGATTATGTACATAGCATACTCTATCCATGTTGTGCCGGAGGTTAGTGCCGGTGAGTTCAATCACTTTATTCAAACACATTCTGAGCTTTCAAATGCTTCATTATGGGAGCAATGTGTTAAATTTGTTCTTGAATATCAAATCATTGAGCATTTAGGGGAAGTTTGCGAAATTTTGGTATTCCTGGTCGGAGCTATGACAATCGTTGAATTAGTTGACGTTCATGGGGGTTTTGCGATTATTACCAATCGTATAAAAACCCGGAATAAACGTACATTGCTATGGCTTATTACTGTGCTTACATTCTTCATGTCTGCTATTCTGGATAACTTAACAACAGCAATTGTAATGACAATGCTGATCCGGAAAATTGTTGATGATCAAAAAGACAGATGGTTATTTGCCGGTATGATCATTCTTGCAGCAAATAGTGGTGGTGCCTGGTCTCCGATTGGTGACGTTACTACGATCATGCTTTGGGTAAGAGGCAACGTATCAACAAATGTATTATTACAAAACTTACTTATTCCATCGTTGGTATCCGTTCTGATTCCTTTACTGATCATGAGTAAGTCGATGAAAGGGAATTTACCTCCGAAAAACGAAGATGAAAATAATGACAACTTCTTAAGTTGGGTATCTAAAAAAGAGCGTGTTTCTATATTCGTATTAGGAGTTTCCGGATTATTACTTGTCCCTGTTTATAAAACAGTGTTCCATATACCTCCGTTTATGGGAGTATTGTTATCTCTTTCATTCATTTGGGTATATACAGAAGTTATGTATGCAAAGAAATCCAATGTTGAAGAGCCGGAGAAAATGCGTGTAGCAACCGTTATAAAAAAGATAGACGGATCAACGCTATTATTCTTCCTTGGTATTCTTTTAGCTGTAGCAGCATTACAGTCTGCCGGAGTATTAGAATCAATGGCACAAATGTTAGATAACAAGTTACATAATGTATATTTTGTGAATCTGTTAATCGGACTTCTTTCATCTGTTGTTGATAATGTACCATTAGTAGCCGGTGCAATTGGTATGTATCCTATTGCAACAGAAATGAGTATGGCTGCCAGTGCCGACCCTGCATACCTTGCGAACTTTGTACAGGATGGTATATTCTGGCAATTATTAACTTACTGCGCTGGTGTAGGAGGTAGTATTCTTATTATCGGTTCTGCTGCTGGTGTAGTTGTTATGGGACTTGAGAAGATGAATTTCATTTGGTATTTGAAAAAAATATCTTGGATAGCATTACTTGGCTACTTAGCCGGTGCAGCTACCTTTTATCTTCAACAGGTAATATTAGGATAGAAAATTGTGATATTTGTTTGATATGGGCAGGAATAAAATGATTAAAAAATTTTTATTCCTGCCCATAATACATTTTCTTTGTAGCAGAAGAAATAATCTAATAACTAAACAGGACACATCTTATGAGAAAGTTAGTTCTATCCGGATTGTTTTTAGGAACAATCGCTTCTATGTCTGCACAAGACAATACTGATAAACAAGGATATCAATTCACTACAGTTAAGGAGAATAAAATTACTCCTGTAAAGAATCAGAACCGATCAAGTACGTGTTGGGCTTTTTCTGGTTTAGGCTTTTTAGAATCTGAACTTATTCGTATGGGCAAACCCGAAACGGACTTATCTGATATGTTCATTGTTTATCATAACTGGAATGATAAAGCAGATAACTACGTTAGAAGACATGGAACAGCTAACTTTGGTCCTGGTGGATCATTTGATGATGTTTTACAAGCCGTAAAAGATTATGGTATTGTACCTGAAGAGATTATGACAGGTTTAAACTATGGCGAGAACATGCACGTTCACAATGAGTTGGATGCTGTCACTGCTGCTTATGTAAACGCTGTAATCAAACAGAAGAAACTTACTACAGCCTGGAAAAAAGGGTATGAAGGAATCCTGAATGCTTATCTTGGCGAATCTCCTGAAACATTTACCTATAATGGTAAGCAATATACTCCGCAAAGTTACGCGAAAGAGTTAGGGCTTAACCCTGATGACTATGTAAGTTTAACTTCATACACTCATCATCCATTCTATTCTCAGTTTGCTATTGAGATCCCGGACAACTGGAGAAACTCTTTATCTTACAATGTTCCTGTTGACGAAATGATGGAAGCATTAGAGGGAGCAGTTATGAACGGTTACACCGTAGCCTGGGCTTCAGACGTAAGTGAAAAAGGGTTCAACCGCAATGGTATTGCCGTAATGCCAGGGGTTAACGCAGGCGAATTATCTGGTTCTGACCAAGCTAAATGGTTAGGTTTAAGCCAAAAAGAAA
The DNA here is from genome assembly GCA_002471225.1 of Porphyromonadaceae bacterium UBA7332. Taxonomy (GTDB): domain Bacteria; phylum Bacteroidota; class Bacteroidia; order Bacteroidales; family UBA7332; genus UBA7332. The sequence goes on along the minus strand of DKPO01000031.1, from coordinate 338,966 downwards.
AAGATGCTGAAATCATGAAGGCTTTGGAATCTCCGGGTTCTGAGTTAAATGTTACGCAGGAAATGCGTCAGGCAGCTTACGATAATTATGAAACAACAGATGATCATGGCATGCAAATTTACGGCATCGCTAAAGATCAAACCGGCAAAAAATACTATATGGTGAAAAACTCATGGGGTACTGATAACAAATATCAGGGAACATGGTACGCTTCAGACCCATTTGTACGCTATAAGACGATGAGTATCGTAATGCACAAAGACGCATTACCGAAATCTCTTAAAAAGAAATTAAATATCAAGTAAAATAAATATAATGGAGAGTGAATAGTGAAATTTTACTATTTGCTCTCCATTATGCTTTATATGATTGTCTATTAAACAAATAGTTTTCTTAAATTTGCAAAGGAAATATTCTAAAAAAATTTTCTATGTCGAGTATCAAACAGATTAAAACAGCGTTAGTTTCAGTATTTCACAAGGATGGGTTGGATGCAATTATCAAAAAATTGCACGATGAAGGAGTTCAGTTTGTATCTACAGGAGGAACTCAGGATTTCATCGAATCATTAGGAATTCCTTGTAAAGCAGTTGAAGATTTAACAGGATATCCATCTATCTTAGGAGGAAGAGTTAAAACCCTTCATCCGAAAGTTTTCGGAGGTATCTTATGCCGTCGTGAATTAGATGGGGATATGTCACAAATCGAACAGTATGAAATTCCTGAGATTGACCTGGTTATTGTTGATCTTTATCCTTTTGAACAAACAGTTGCATCAGGAGCTGAAGAAAAAGCCATTATCGAGAAAATCGATATCGGCGGTATTTCATTGATTCGTGCTGCCGCTAAAAACTTCAAAGATGTTGTTATTGTAGCTTCACAAGCACAATACGAGCCTCTATACAAGATGCTTCATGAAAAAGGAGCTACTTCAAGTATTGAAGATCGTCGTTGGTTTGCCAAAGAGGCCTTTGCCGTATCATCAGGATATGACACTGCCATTTTCAATTACTTTGATAATGAAGAAGGTTCATCTTTCAGATGTACACAAAACAATGCAAAATCTCTTCGTTATGGAGAAAATCCTCATCAAAAAGGAACTTTCTACGGAGACTTTGATGCGATGTTTACTCAAATTCAGGGTAAAGAAATCTCGTATAACAATTTGTTAGATATTGATGCAGCTGTATCTTTAATTTCTGAATTTGAAGATCTTACGTTTGCTATCCTAAAGCATAACAATGCTTGCGGACTTGCTTCTAAACCGACTATGATTGAAGCCTGGACTGAAGCTTTAGCAGGTGATCCTGTTTCAGCTTTCGGGGGTATCCTTGTAACAAACGGAACGGTTGATAAGGTAAGTGCAGACGAAATCAACAAATTATTTTTTGAAGTAATCATTGCTCCTGCATATGATCCGGAAGCTTTAGCTGTTCTTTCTCAAAAGAAAAACCGTATTATTCTGGTTCAGAAGGAGACTAAAACTTCAAATACACAATTCAGATCATTACTGAACGGAGTGTTGCAACAAGACAAAGATTTAAAAGTAGAGACACCTGAAGAGCTAAAAGTCGTTACTGAAAAGGGAGTAACTCCTGAGCAGATTGAAGACTTATTGTTTGCAAACCGAATTGTTAAGCATAGCAAATCAAATGCAATCGTATTAGCTAAAAACAAACAGATGATTTCAAGTGGTGTGGGACAAACTTCACGTGTTGATGCATTGCGTCAGGCTATTGAAAAAGCAAAATCATTTGGTTTTGATTTAGAAGGAGCTGTAATGGCATCGGATGCTTTCTTCCCATTCCCTGATTGTGTTGCAATTGCTCACGAAGCAGGCGTAACTGCTGTTATCCAACCGGGTGGTTCTATTAAAGATCAAGACTCAGTTAACTATTGTAATGAACAAAACATCGCGATGGTTATGACTGGTTTCAGACACTTTAAACATTAATCCGGCTTCTTTCATAAAATGATCATTCAGAACGATCATTCTTGAAAAGCTAAAAAACTATTTGTAACTAATAATGGGAATTTTCTCTTTTACACAAGAAATAGCAATTGACTTAGGAACCGCAAATACAATTATCATCCAAAACGGAAAGATCGTTGTAGATGAGCCTTCTGTTGTTGCTTTAGATCGCAGAACCGATAAGCTTTTGGCTGTCGGTGAAAGAGCTCGCCAAATGCATGGTAAAACTCACGAAAATATTCGCACAATCCGTCCATTAAGAGACGGCGTTATTGCGGATTTCTATGCTGCTGAGCAAATGATCAGAGGTATGATTAAAATGGCATTACCTAAAAACCGACTATTTACGCCGTCGTTAAGAATGGTTGTATGTATTCCTTCGGGAAGTACTGAGGTTGAGATTCGTGCCGTTCGTGACTCTTCCGAACATGCCGGAGGCCGTGACGTCTATATGATCTATGAGCCTATGGCTGCTGCTATCGGTATCGGTTTAGATGTCGAAGCACCTGAAGGACATATGGTCGTAGATATCGGAGGTGGATCAACAGAGATTGCTGTTATTTCTTTAGGAGGTATTGTAACAAATAGATCTATACGCATCGCAGGAGATGATCTTACTGCTGACATTCAGGAATATATGAGCCGTCAGCACAATATTAAAGTAGGAGAATGGACTGCTGAGCAGATCAAGATTAATGTTGGTTCTGCACTTACTGAACTAGAGAACCCACCTGAAGATTTCGTTGTTCACGGTCCTAACCGTATGACAGCTTTACCTATTCAGGTTCCGGTATCTTATCAGGAGGTAGCACATGCTATAGATAAGTCCATTGCGAAAATCGAGGCTGCCGTTCTTGCTGCATTAGAGCAAACACCACCAGAGTTATATGCAGATATCGTGAAAAACGGAATCTGGTTAGCCGGAGGGGGTGCACAACTAAGAGGATTGGATAAACGATTAAGTGATAAAATCAATATTGACTTCCATATTGCCGAAGATCCATTGCATGCAGTGGCAAAAGGTACCGGAGTTGCTTTAAAGAATATTGATCGATTCTCTTTCTTGATACGCTAATATGCTTCGTTTATTAGTATACAAATTTACATAATACATAGATGCACGTTCAGGTATTTTACCTGAACGTGTATGTTGTATATAACCCTATCGCAGGATTATGCAGAATTTATTCAATTTTTTATTAAAACACAGCTCTTGGTTTCTATTTATTTTCTACCTAATTATCAGTTTATCACTTCTTTTCAGTTCTAATTCTTATCAAAGAAGTGTTTATCTAAACTCAAGTAATCAGGTAGTCGGGAATCTCTATACCCTTTCAGGTGAAGTTAAATCCTATTTTGATCTCGGATCTGTTAATAAAGATCTTTCCAATCGTAATGCTGAATTAGAAAAAAGAGTTTTCGAGTTACAGGAAAAGTTAGAGGCTATAAATGCCAACGGTGTGGATACAACTTATGCCGATAGTTTAGTTCGTTCTAATTATCATTTTATACCGGCAAAAGTCGTAAACAACAATGTAAACCAACTAGAAAACTACATTACCCTTAACAGAGGCAGACTGGATGGTGTTGAAAAAGATATGGGAGTGATTGACCACAATGGAATTGTTGGTATTGTCTCCTCCGTATCTGATCATTTTTGTGTCGTGATCTCTGCACTTAATACAAAACTACGCTTAAGTGCCAAACTGAAGAATACAGACTATTTCGGATCATTGGTCTGGGATGGTATTTCTCCGGAAAACATTCTGCTTGAAGAACTTCCACGACATGTTGTTTTCAATGCCGGTGACACAATTGTTACAAGCGGATACTCGACGGTTTTCCCGGAAGGTATTATGGTCGGGACCATTGAAGAAAGTGAAAAACAGCACAATGACAATTTCTTCCGGATGAAAGTCAGACTAGCTACTAATTTTTATCGATTAAGAAATGTACGCATTATTAAAGACAAGTATAATGCAGAAAGAAAAGCGTTAGAAGACAAATCCATTGCGAAATAAATAATAAAATGACATCAATTACTTTCAAATACATATTCTCATTTTTGTTTTATCTGTTACTGCAAGTTCTGATTCTTAATAACTTATATTTTTTAGGATGGGCAACCCCCTATCTCTATGTGTATTTTTTAATGACACTTCCACGCGAATTATCGAAAAATATGCAACTGACGATAGGTCTGCTTATGGGATTAGGACTCGATATTTTCAGTAATACATTAGGAATGAATATGACAGCTTGTGTGGTTATCATGTTTTTCCGCCCTTATCTGTTGAATCTGTTCGGATCACGTGAAGATGAGTACGACGTACCTTCATTCCGCACCTTTGGCGTAGGAGCATTTCTTCGTTATGCAACCCTAATGGTTCTTATTCATCACATCACACTTAATATGGTTCAGTTCTTTACCCTGCATAATTTCTCGCATCTGATGCTGCGGATTATCAGCGGAAGCCTGCTGACATTAATTTTAATTGCACTGATTGAGTTCTTTAAAATGACAAAACGATGAAAAATAAATACGAGCTTGAGAATCGAAGATGGTTTATTGCCGCCGGGGTTCTTTTTGTAGCCCTGATTTTCATTGCACGGCTTGCCTATCTTCAGATTATTGAAGAAAACTATAAATCCTATGCTGACAGTAATGCTTTTTTAAAGAAAACAATATACCCTTCACGCGGACTGATGTACGACCGAAATGGAGAATTGCTCGTTTACAATCAGCCTGCATATGATATTATGCTTGTATTCAGAGAGATCAAAGGCCTTGATACTCTGGACTTCTGTAATACGCTTAATATTACAAAAGAGCAATTTGACAAACGAATGGCTCAACTGAAAAACCGGAAACTCAATCCGGGCTATTCTGCTTATACCCCACAGGTATTTATGAATCAGCTTTCGGCACAAGAGTACGGCATACTTCAGGAAAAACTTCACCGATTCCCCGGATTTTACATTCAGAGTCGTACACTTCGTCAATATTCATTCAATACAGCAGCCCACTTATTCGGAAGTCTCGGAGAAGTCAATCAGAAAGATCTTCAGGAAGATCCTTATTACGCTTCAGGCGACTACTCGGGACGCTCAGGAATCGAACGATTTTACGAGGAGCAGTTACGAGGCGAAAAAGGTATTGAGATCTTGCTTCGTGATGCACACGGTCGCATTAAGGGACGATATGAAAACGGACAACACGATATACCCCCTGTTTCAGGCAAAGACCTGACTCTTTCGATTGATGTTGAACTTCAGCGTTACGGAGAGAAGCTAATGCAAAATAAACTGGGAAGTATCGTCGCGATCGAGCCATCTACCGGAGAGGTACTGGCTATGATCTCAGCTCCCTCTTTTGATCCTTCTATCATGGTCGGACGACAACGCGGCGCAAATTTGGTTGAACTTCAAAATAACGATGACCGCCCCTTGTTCGACAGACCGCTGATGGCAGCTTATCCTCCCGGATCAACTTTTAAAACCGCACAGGGATTAGCTTTCTTACAAGAAGGTGTTATTACTCCCTCAACAGCATATCCATGCCACGGAGGATATTTCTACGGCAGTAAGAAATTGGGATGTCACCCGCATGCATCCCCTCTCGGACTGGCTGCATCCATTCAAAACTCCTGTAATGCCTATTATTGTTTCGGACTGAAGGCAATGCTTGAAAACCGTACCAATCATCCAACCATACAGGATGGGATGGACAAATGGCGGGATTACATGGTATCGATGGGTTTTGGTTATAAACTTGGTATTGACTTACCCAGTGAGTACAGAGGACTTATACCTAACAGTGGTTTTTATGACAAGATATATGGCAAAAGGGGATGGAGAGCCAATACAATTATTTCTATCTCTATCGGCCAGGGAGAAGTTTTAGCGACTCCCCTTCAGATTTGCAATCTGGCTGCAACCATCGCGAACAGAGGTTTTTTCTATACTCCGCATGTAGTCAAAAAGATCGGAGGAGAAGCTCAGGATTCAACCTATACGGAAAGACGATACACAATGGTCGATTCGAAACACTATGATCCTATTGTCGAAGGAATGTACTTAGCCGTAAACAGTGATTATGGAGGTACTGCGCGAATAGGACGCATGCGCGAAATCGAATTGTGCGGTAAGACCGGGACAGCTCAGAATCCACACGGTAAGGATCACTCTATCTTTATGGGATTCGCTCCAAAAGACAATCCGAAGATAGCTATTGCCGTATATATCGAAAATGCCGGATTTGGAGCAACCTATGCTGTACCGATAGCCAGTCTGATGGTAGAGAAATATTTAAATGACTCCATCTCCAACGAAAGAAAGTGGATGGAAGAAAATATGCTAAAAACTAAGATTACAAAAAGTGGCATCACGACGAATTAACATATGGCAATCCGTTGATTGGATTACAATCCTGCTTTATCTGCTCATGATTTTTTGTGGGTGGGTATCTATTTATGCAGCCAGCTATGATTTTGATAATGCGAGTATTTTTGATTTTGCCGAAAGATCAGGAAAGCAATTAATGTGGATCGGTATATCTGTGATGGCAGGATTGTTTATCATGATCATCGATAGCTCATTCTACGAGAAGTTTGCATACTTCATTTACGGAGGAATTATTCTACTGTTAATTGTAACCATCTTTGTTGCTCCTGACGTAAAAGGGTCCCGATCCTGGATCGTTATGGGACCAGTCAGTTTGCAGCCCGCGGAATTTGCTAAATTCGCAACTTCCTTAGCTGTAGCCAAATTAATGAGCAGTTATCAGTTTGATTTTTATAAACCACGAAACTATCTTCAGGTAGCTGCTTTAATCGGCCTGCCTTTTGTACTTATACTTGCTCAGAAAGAAACAGGATCAGCACTTGTTTTCAGTGCTTTAATGATTATGCTGTTCCGTGAAGGGATGAGCCCTCTGATTTTAATATCCGGAATATGCAGTATCATTGTTTTTGTCTTTACTCTGAAATTCAATGAAGTGATTATAGGAGTGACTCCTATGGCCGAAACCTTAGTATTTACGCTAATTGTACTATTAGAGGCTATTCTTCTCTATTGGTACAAAAAGGATGAAATTTCAGCCAGATACATATTAGGCGGACTGACTGTACTATTGGCAATACCCTATCTTATCAGTACGTTTTTTACACCTGTTAATTTCATGTGGTTTGCTTTGGCTGCATTAATCCTGTCAACCATATACATAGGCTTTCTCTCTTTGAAAATCAGATCCAGAGAATATCCGTTCATATTGATCTTAGGTATAGGGCTTACATTCTTTATGTATTCCGTTGAATACGTATTTGACAATATATTGGAACCGCACCAGCAGATACGGATACAAGTTTCTTTGGGACTGGCAGACGACCCTCGCGGAGCCGGATATAATGTGAATCAATCCAAGATCGCAATCGGATCTGGAGGACTAACGGGAAAAGGGTTTCTCAACGGTACTCAGACAAAACTTAAATACGTACCCGAACAAGATACAGACTTTATATTCTGCACCGTAGGAGAAGAACAAGGTTTTGCAGGAGGAGTTGGCGTAATAGTTTTATTTGTTGCTCTTATTCTCCGAATATTTTATAAGGCCGAACAACAAAAACAATCCTTTGTCAGGATATACGGATATTGCGTAGGTAGTATTTTCTTTTTCCATCTGGTCATTAATGTAGGAATGGTTTTAGGACTCGTACCTGTAATTGGTATTCCCCTCCCTTTCTTTAGTTACGGAGGCTCATCCTTACTGGCATTTTCAATTTTATTATTTATCTTTTTACGTTTAGAACTTGTCCGTTTAGAGAAGTTTTAACCAGCAACCACAAAACACACATATTCATGAAAGGTAGCCTTATTATACTATCATTCTTTGTTCTTGGCGTTATATTAGCAAAAGCCGGACTGATACATGAAGTTTTCACAGAAAATGATTTCACTAAAATTATTTTATTAGGACTGATGTTCACAGTTGGTTTAACAATCGGATCTGATCAGAAACTGATCTCATCCTTAAAGAATCAGAATAAGAAGATCTTACTGGTTCCTGCAGCTACTATCATAGGATCATTACTGGGAGCCTTCTTGATAAGTTTCTTCCTGAAATGGAGTCCGTCAGACTGTATGGCTGTTGCCAGCGGATTTGGCTATTATTCATTATCTTCGATATTCATAACCGAATTCCGGGGAGAAGAATTAGGCACAATAGCTCTGATGGCCAACATCATGCGTGAAATATGCGCATTACTCATGGCTCCACTTTTTTTACGATTCTTCGGTAAGCTTGCTCCCATCACTGCAGGAGGTGCCACAACTATGGATACGACGCTGCCTATCATTATTAAGAACTCAGGAAAAGACTTTCTGATCATTGCAATTGTGCATGGATTTCTGGTAGATTTATCTGTTCCGTTTTTAGTTTCGCTTTTCTGTTCTTAAATCACCTTCAAAAAAAATATCTTAAATAACATGTTAAATAATTAGAATTGTATCAGTTACATACTTTTGATTGTATACTTTTGAATCCTAATGAAACATTCATATAATTTATAAACAACTGAATATGAAACTGAGACAAGCTTTACTTTCGTTTTTGGTTTTGTTCGTAGCAATTACTTCCGTAAATGCCCAACAACTTCCAAAGTTGCCATTAGACCCTAAAGTGGTTCAAGGCAAGCTTGATAACGGGTTGACGTATTACATACGCCAAAACTCCGAACCTGCAAACAGAGCAGAATTCTTTATTGCTCAAAAAGTAGGTTCAATCCTTGAAGATAGTACCCAACTTGGTTTAGCTCACTTCCTGGAGCACATGGCTTTTAACGGATCTACCAATTTCCCGGGTAAAGCAATGATTAACTATCTGGAGACAATCGGTGTGAAATTTGGCGAAAATCTGAATGCTTATACATCATTAGATGAAACGGTATATAATATCTCAAACGTACCTACGGTTCGTGAGGGTATTATTGACTCATGTCTGCTTATTTTACATGATTGGTCTGCAGGTATTGCATTAGAAGATGCTGAGATAGATAATGAGCGTGGAGTAATCACAGAAGAGTGGAGAACCCGCAATTCTGCTCAACAACGTATTCTTGAAGCACAGCTAAAAGAAATATACCCGGGATCACAATACGCAAACAGATTACCGATCGGAGATATCAATATCATTCAGAACTTCCCTTATAAAGTTTTGCGTGACTATTATAAAAAATGGTATCGTCCGGACTTGCAAGCTATCCTGATTGTGGGTGATATCAATCCTCAATATGTAGAAGCTCAAATCAAGAAAATTTTTGCTGATATCCCTGCTCCTGTTAATCCGACTCCTCGTCCACAATACGGAGTGCCGGACAATAAGGAACCACTCGTTTCAGTTTTGACTGATAAAGAAGCAAAACAAACTCTTGTTAAGGTATTCCTTAAAAGAGAATCTTTTCCTGAAGCATTAAAACAAACTCCGGCTGAACTGATCAACGGATATGCAAACAATATTATCTCTTCAATGATCAATGCTCGTTTAGGAGAGATTACACAAAAACCGAATGCTCCGTTCCTTGGTGCACAGGTTGGTTATGGTCAATTCTACGTTGCTCCTACTAAAGATGCATTAATGGCTGTTGCTGTTGCAAAAGAAGGTGATGCATTGAATGCTATGACTGGTGTTCTTTCTGAAGTCGAAAGAGCAAAAAGATATGGCTTTACTCCTTCAGAATATGAAAGAGCAAAAGCAGACTTTATGTCTTACATCGAAAGTCATTATAAAGACCGCGATAAACAGAAAAACAATTCTATCGTTCGCGAACTTGTAAGAAACTTCACTGAAAACGAAGCGACTCCGGGTATCGAATATGAATACAATTTCTACAATCAGGTAGTACCTAATTTACCTCTTGAGCAAATCAATATGTTATTTGCTGAATGGGCTAAATCAGATTCAAATGTTGTAATTACAATTGACGGTCCTGCAAAAGACGGATTACTTTATCCTTCGAAAGAAGAAATTATCGGTGCCTTCAACGCTGTTAAAACAGCTGAACTGGAAGCTTACAAAGAAGAAATTTCCAATGAGCCTTTAGTTACAAACATTGGTAAAGCCGGTTCGATTAAGAAAGTTGAAACTGACAAATTAGGAAATACAGTATGGGTCCTTTCAAACGGTATCCGTATTACATTTAAACCTACTGATTTCAAAGCAGATGAAATTTTGATGAATGCCAGCAGTAAAGGTGGTAATTCAATCTATGATAACAAAGACATCAAAGATTTCATTCTTTTCAATGAAATCGCCGGATTAGGTGGTATGGGTAAATTCTCTGCTACAGACTTGCAAAAAGTATTAGCAGGTAAACGTGCCGGTGTTTCGGTTTCTCTTTCAGCAAGAAATGAAGCAGTATCGGGAACTTGTTCTCCTAAGGACTTTGAAACAATGATGCAATTGACATACCTGGCTTTTATGGAACCTCGTATGGATCAGGATGCTTTCCAATCATTCATTCAAAGAATGGATGTTTCTCTTAAAGCTCAGGAAAAAGATCCGAATAAAGCTTTCGGTGATACTTTACGTACAACACTTTACGGAAATAACCCACGTGCTGTAAACGTTACACCTGAAATGCTTCACCAGATTGATTACAACCGTGTAATGGAAATCTATAAAGATCGTTTTAAAGATCCGAACAATTTTGATTTCACATTCGTAGGAAATATCAATCCTGACAGTGTAAAACCTTATATTCTTCAATATATTGGTGCACTACCGACAGTTAAGCGCAAAGAGAGCTACATCGATCGCGGAGTTTATCCTGTGAAAGGTGAAGTAAAAAAACATTTCGATCAGGAAATGGAAAATATCAAAGCTACTGCTTATTCTATTTTCAGCGGAAACTGTCCATACACAATTGACAACATGGTTAAAATGACTATGCTTGATCAAATTATGGATATCGTTTACACAGAAGAAATTCGTGAAAAAGAAGGTGGTACCTATGGTGTTGGTGTTCAGGGTAGCCTGAGCAAAATTGGCAAAAATGAAACATTTATGCTATTTGTTGCATTCGATACAAATCCTGAACAAGCTGAAAAATTAGTCGGTATTGTTTATCGCGAATTAAACGATATGATTAACGAAGGTCCTAAAAAAGAAATGTTTGACAAAGTTCAAAAATTCATGTTGAAGAAAAATGATGAGAACCTACGTGAAAACAGATATTGGATGAATGCTATCAGCGATATGCGTGAATATGGAATGAATTTCCCTGCTGAATATAAAACAGCTGTTGAGAAAATGACTCCTGCAGATATCCAGGCATTTGCGAAATTAATTCTTAGCCAAAATAATAAAGTTGAGATTATCATGAAAGGAACAAAATAACCTTTCTATAACTATATCTGTAAGCTGTCTGACATATAAAAATCAAGTTAGCCAAAGTTACAGTTTGTAGCTACTAAAATAAAAAGTACCATTTTGACCTATATTATACGGTCTGAAATGGTACTTTTTTCTTTTTAAGTAAAGGATCGTTTAATACCGGGATAGACTTTGTGCCTGTTTCGCAATAAACAAACATTCAATTAATTATACGAAGTATTTGATCCGATCGATTATGACCCAAGACAACATGCAAATTGTCTCAATCGAACGGCATGAAATAATTAATCCGGATAATATCGTTTATGCCGCTTCAACTCCGTGCTGTACGTTTGATCGATGCGGTATAAGAATTAAATCCCGTATTAAAGACGAAAAATCAAATACCTTATTATTAAATTTATCGTCCGGTTAATTGTATCTTTGATAACAAAGTTATATATGCCTGTAATTGGTCAGGCGTTTCTACAAGCTACCGTAAATAGTTGATTATAACACAAACTTAATAATTGATTTAAAGATGAGTTACATCACAACATTTACAGGTCGTCACTTCGATCCATTCAATCCATCTCCTGAACTTATTTGTCTGGAAGATATTGCACATGCACTCTCCATGACTTGCCGTGCAAACGGTCATACACGTATATTCTACTCCGTAGCCCAACATTCAATAAGTTGCTGCAAAGAAGCTCAATTACGTGGATTATCGTCTCGTGTACAATTAGGTTGTCTGCTTCATGATGCAAGCGAAGCGTATTTATCAGACATACCTCGTCCGATCAAGTCGCAACTCCCTGAGTACATTAAGGCCGAAAATCAATTGCAAGATATGATCTGGAGTCTCTTCTTTAAAGTTCCATTGAATAAAAACGAAATAGAAGTCATTTTTGAGATTGATAATGCAGTCTTATCCTATGAATTTCTGCATCTGATGCCCGAATCTCTTTCGGATGATCATCGTAAAATAGTATCGGAGATAATCCCTGATTACGAACAGTCGTCAGCCGTAAAACAAGAATTCTTGTATTTGGCAGAAATAACAGGCAAGTGTTTATCTAAAGAGGATACTGCTCTATAAGTAAAACAGGAATTTCATTTGCAACATCTGCAACACCAGAAACAACACTCATTAACCGACTGATTACAAGCATATTAATCCTTTGAATAAAACGTATCACACAAAGTTGATCTGCAACCATCTGCAACCATTTGCAACCATTTGCAACAGTGGTAACCTCCTATCCATAAAGGGTTTCAGAAAGATGTTGCAGATGTTGCAGATAAAACGCGAAAAAAAATCCTTTAGTAGTAAGAGTGAAAAAAGAATCACGTCATAGTCAAAATTATACGGTGTATCTCTAAAAAGATACGCCGTTTCTTTTCAGAGATATACCGTATCTTTTTTACGATGTACCGTTTCTTTTTGAAGA
>DKPO01000031.1:293397-325983 GCA_002471225.1 Porphyromonadaceae bacterium UBA7332 | reverse complement strand
TTCTTTTTGAAGATGTACCGTTTTGTTGAATAAAACGAAGGTATTTGGTGTATAAAACAAAGGTATTTGGTGATCAAAACGAACGCATTTCGTCATCACAAAATGCATTCGTTTTATAATTGAATGTACTACGTTGCTAAAAGCAAATTTTATCCTTCATATCTCTCACTAAGGGTATAACAAATTGCTTATCAATTAGTAAAGGGTGCAAGATGGGTGTAGGATGGTGTAAGATGGGTGTAGGATGGTGACAGATAAAATGAGATATCAATCACCTTATATATCCAATTATCAGCAAATTAAAACTTGTGTGTAGGATGGTGTAGGAAAAATCGTAAAATTATTCTTTAGTAAAGACATTATACTAAACAAAGTAAAGCTATAACAAAGCAGTCAATCATTAAATAGATAGACTATATCTTTCGGATGATTGACCGGATCGTTTAATAGATTGACTTGCTTATCAGAACGATTGACTTAATCATTAATCCTATGTTTCCGGATTTTACTACGTATGAAAAATATTTTATATACGTATCTGAAGAAATTTTGCTACCTATGAAAATATATTTTGCTACGTATCTAATTTGTAATAAGACCAATAAAAGGACTTGTTCTGGATTTGGTTGACACTTTTATCTAACTATAAAGGGATCTTACTTCACGCAAGATCCCTTTATCCTTCATTAAATCAAGTCAATATTATATATTATGAAAAAATTATACTATTGTGCAACGGTATCGTACCAGGTAAATGTATCACCACCGCCAGGATTAGTCGGCCAGCTGTATAAGTTAGGAGCACATTTATTGGCAATAACATCACACCACCAGAAATGAACCATACCATTATTAATAATACCACCTGGTTTATGTCCGCTTTCTTTTAGTAAGGTCAACATTTTGGTTAATGGAACGCCTCTTACATATTTGCCCAATGGAGTTCCGTCAGGAGGACAAACAGGTACAGTCTCGATATAATAATTAATCAAAGGAGCTGCTGTATTCAATAATCGGATAGAATACCATTCTTTTGCATTATCAACTTTCGGATCATCATAGAAACAGATTTTTCCTAAAACAGGATTTGTTAACCCTCCATAATTTCCTTTTGCGATTAAAGTCCAGTCTGATTCCCTTGGCTCTGTTTGGCCATTTGTCAAAACCGCACGGAAAATCTCATAAGTTCCTGTTCCTAACATATCTTTATTAATATCAGATCCACCACCTGCCTGACCACATAAATCAACAATAAAGTTGATACAATAATGTTTATGATAATTAGGAGTCAAAATACTTAATCCAAAGTCTGTAGGAGTATAATTCTGCATGCAATGCAAGCAAAGTTCATGATAAATTTTATCAAATTTTTTAGGAGTCATCGGAGTCGTATTACTTGTCACACAACTTCCAATCTGAGTATTCGCAATATAAACAGGCGAGCCGGGAAGAACGGTTGCGTAATGAATGATTGAATTGTCTGATTTTTTCACAATCTTCATTTCCTCAATTTTATAATTAGCATTGGCTTCGTAAGGCACTACAAGAGCCTCGGTAACCAGCTTATCTTTTCCACCATCTTTAATAGCACGTAATTGTACTTTTTGATTTTGCATGATATTAGCACCATTTTTACTTAAAGTAACCAATGCTTCCACATCATCATTTGGATCATTATTTGTCATTAATGCTGCCAGTTCAGCTTCTGATAAGCATAAGAATGCGGGTATCGGGTCACCTTTTGTCGTGTTGCCCAAATCTTGTAAATCAAAACCTAATTGTAATTCAAAAGTCTCGTCTTGTGGTACAACTGTTTTATCATCTGAGCTACAACTCCAGATAAACAACAAGCCACTGAGGATTAAACCTAATCCTAAAAAATTCTTTTTCATAATCTGATTTTTTGATAGATGTAAATGTCGAAAAACACTTTTAGTCTGTGTCATACAAGTAAGCATCAGACCATTAAACAAAATATTGTTTATCAGATAAGATTTCTTTTAATGCCGTAAATAAGAAATAAGTTGATTTTTATTCAGAGATTATTAGCTCGATTTATCGATTGGTTGGCACATACCAATCTTTCATAGTTATAAAACATGATACAACTATATAACTCTCCGATAAAAATAAAATGAATGAATTTTTATTATCATAGATACACTATGATATAACAAGAAATTTGGTGCAATGCTGTGATTCTGCAATCCAGTTCTACATTAGATAATTATTTTAATTAACTCTCGTTTAATCTCTTCAGATTAATTCTATTAAACAATAATTTAGTCAAATCAATTCGATTAAAAAAAATGTACACTTTTTGGTCAACTTCATATGAATAACAACACGAAAAACATTAGTGTTGTTATAAGTTCTCACTTTAACACGTTAAATAAATACATCTCCATAGTTGATTAATAGTAATGGATAATATGTCTTTCGTTTACTCCGTAGTTTCCTGCCTTGATCATCTGTCTGAAAATAAACAATCCGGAAAAATACAATCACAGGAAATAATTTATTGATTTCTATAATTGTATTTTACCGGATTATTGCTCTATTGAAAAATCAGTCTTTCAGTATCGTTTTACGGCTGATACGCTCTCCAATGAAACATTCAATTATATAAGCACCCTTACCCAGATGACTTAGCCCTACCTTGTCCCGTCCTATTACTTGTTTAATTAATTGTCCTGATAAGGAATAGATATTTATTTTCTTTACTTCTTTAGCAGTTTCTATATATAATACATCCTTAACGGGATTAGGATAAAAACGTATTATATCCTCATCCGTCTGTTCTTCAGAGGTCGGTATTTCTGAAGTAAATATCATTACTTCGTTCGGATTAAGTTGAATTGAAGCTGTTGTAACTGCAATATTCCTTATAGTACCTGAAAGAACTTCATACCACTCTCCTGTCTTTGTAAATCGGGGATTCATCGCAATTGCATTATTACTAAAATTACCTAGTACAATTACATGCAAATCGGGATGTTTATATTCCATCCTCTTTCCTCCGTCCCAATCTGACGCTAATACCTGCCAGTTAAAATCAGTAGCAGGCCGGAAAACCTGGGGATACGCTTTTCGTAGATTAAGCATTAAACTATATTGCTCATAGAGAGTTTTACGTTCCTGTTGTTCGAGATAATCCCAACGGACAGGCTTACGGCCAGTCCTTCCATTATAGTCTATACTGTAATCATAGCCCTGTTCACCGAATTGCCAGATCATCCGCGGACCGGGAGAAAGGAGCGCAAAAGCGGCACATACCGTATTTTGTTTCATTCTTGCAGCTAAATCTGTTTTAATAGAACCATTCCCCCACTCTTTCGCTTTGAATGCTATACGTTCTTCATCATGACTTTCCATAAAACCAATCCGGTTAAATGCTTTAATTCCTGATAAATCTGCTTTATCTTTCCATCCCATAGCCGCTTCAGCAAAGTTATAATTCATATTTCTCCAGAGCAAAACGGACTTATATGCAGCTATTTCATCTTCTTCGGATTCTACTGCAAAATGTTCCATAATCACATAAGCAGCAGGATTTACTGACTTTATTGCATCCGTATATTCTTTGATGTAAGCAATACGGTCTTTATCATACTGACTCCATAATTCAACATTGTCTCCACTTAGTTTTTGGGTAAATCCTTTGGATAAATCAAACCGAAAACCATCAACACGGTATTCTTCCATCCAAAACTGAAGTACTCGTTTGAAAAAATCTCTTACTATTTTCTGAGAATGATCAAAATCATTTCCTACACTATAGGGGTGCGGTGCGACTTCATTATAATACGGATTCTCTTTTGAGGGTTGATTGTTCAGATCGTTCCACCATAATTTACACATAGGACTTTGTCCCCATGAGTGATTAAATACGACATCGAGTATTACTGCGATACCTCTTTGATGGCATTCATCTATGAATCGCTTGTAATCGGCTTTTGTTCCATAAGCCTTATCGGGAGCAAAATAGAAGTTCGGATTATATCCCCAGCTATCATTTCCGTCGAATTCCTGAATGGGCATAAGCTCTATAGCATTTATGCCCAGTTTCTGCAAATAATCCAGCTTATCAATAGCTGCATTAACAGATCCTTCCGTGGTAAAATCTCTAAGTAAGATTTCATAGACAACCAGATTATCCTGAGCAGGCTGTACAAAATCATTTGCAAGCCAGTTATAAGATGCTTTTACCGGTTTAAATACAGATAATATATCTGTTGCTTTATCTGAGGGATAAGATCTCAATTCAGGATAAATCAAATGTTTTTCATTAATATACTTATCGTTCCACGGATCTAATATTTTCTCACAATAGGGATCTCCAATTCGTATTGATCCATCCACCAAATATTGAAATGCATACTCTTTGGCAGGATCGAGATTATTAAGTGTGATCCAGAAGTATTTTGAATTTGGATAATTTGCCGAAGCAGAGATATCACAATGCAGCAAATATTCATTATCCGGCTTAAAATCATTGAAATCACCTAACAGAAATACGGATTCTTTATCCGGAGCAAATAAGCAAAAAGTTACGGATCCATCCGGATTTAGATTAATCCCATCCTTTATCCCGACCGGTTTTATTTGTAAATCAGGATTCTTACTTATACATATGTAAGTCGTATCACGTACTACATCGCTTCCCAGCGAAGCCTGTGCTATCAAATTATACTCGCCTACCGGTAGTGACAAATCGTGCATTAGTTCTTGTCCGCTTTGTATATGTTTCAGCGGAATCGAATTGACATCATCTTTAAACAGTTTAAGATCGGCAGATATGGTTGATGTAATATTTACTTTTACAGGTTCCTTTGCTCTATAAATCTGATTCTCAACAGGCGATATGAAGTTTATAGCCAATCCATCCTGATAAACATTCAGATATATATCTGACCCATCTGAATTCTTACCTTCTTTTGAAGCATCGGCATTTCTAAAAACAAAAGCAAGACGGGCTACGATTTCTTTTGCATCAGTTATTCCATAGTATTCTGTGATATCAGGTGTAATTATTAATTTCCATTTATTGCTTCCTAACGACTGCATTTTATACTTTGGAGAATTATCCTTCCATTCAGAAGCATATCGCCAGTCTTTATCATTAATACTTATATTCGTAATAACTCCGGTGTGAGCATAACAATCAGCAGCACCCATCATGCCCCTGTTGCCTTGCGATGCATCAAATATAATTTCAATATTTGTTGATCCGGTCGTAACTAACTTTGGATTCGAAGATATAACTTGTGCTAACAGATCTGTAATACTGAATAGTATACAGCAGATAGAAATAAATAATGTTTTTCTCATTTGTATTGTCTTTGAGATTAATATGATTATAAAAAAAGCCACAAAAGAGTTTCTTTTGTGGCTTTTTATCATGCATGAAATTTATACTTATAATGCAATAATTGCAGTATTCATAGTCAATGTATTAACCTGAATATAGTATTTACCTGCTGTCAATGAAATGTTGTCTCCACCTTTAGTCAATTTACCAAATGGTACGGTAGCTCCACCCCAGTTATTATCCCAGCTTCCATTCTGACGAACTTTCAACCCTCCATCTTCAGCTAAAGTGATTGTAGCTCGTAAGATATAAGGATCATAAGAAAGCGGTTCTAAAGCAACGTCTGCACCGTCTGCCCATCCTGTAAAATCACCAACAAGACCAAGACCTGTCAGAGGCTCTTTTCCGGTTATATCATAATCTTCAAGCGTATAGGTCAAAGCTTTCAGATCTACAGTCAGCGTTTTATAGCCTTTTGCCCCACCAGGAATATTTTCACCTTTCGCACTTAGTTTACCCTCACTTTCAAATCCGTATTGAGGATCCCATGAACCAGGAATCGTAACGAACTTGAAGAAAGACTTAGGCTCTGTCGGATCGTTCGAAGCGAAATAACCTGTATATGTGTAAACCTCATCTTTAGTAGAGTTATCGGTTGCAAACATAGACATAAGACCTGTACCAAGAGCATTTGCTTTATTATCCCAAGGTGTCTCTGTTATATTACCTACTAAATAAAGCGGAGCTTTAACCGGATCCTTCATAAAGTAAGGAGTAACATCTACACGAATTGGTTTGGAATAAACAATCACAGTTTGTAACCCATTATTGGCTAAAGCAGTTTTTACTCGGAAAAATACGGGAGCCATTACATCTGCAGGTTTATCCCATTTTTTCATAATCGCATTCATCTGACCAACCGTAACTGAAGCATATGGCTGATTAACCGATGCCATTTCAACTGTACTGTCAGCAGGAAATGAGTCTGTAGGAGCAGCTTCCAGTGTGTAGATCGGACCTGCCTCATAATTAAAATCTCCTTTACTCCATGCGAATGTTTCCATAATAAAATCAGCCGCAGGTTCTGTCAATATATAAGTTCCGCCAGGCACCTCCATTTTAGGAGCACTGACCAATTCGTATCGCGGTTCACGATCATCCGTACATGACGATAATGCAAAAAACATTATTAACATCAGATTAAATAAGGACGCTATCTTCTTCATAGTTTCTTTTCTTAAATTTTCGGATTAATATTTGATGTCATTATCGAATTAATACCCATCATTCTGGATGATATTCGGATTCGCTGCTATATCTTGTGCAGGGATCGGATATAAACGATATTTCGAGTCTGTTGATTTACCGGTTAAAACGCCACCTTTCCAAGACCATACATAATTACCTCCGGTAAATTTACCGAATCGGATCAAGTCCTGACGACGGTGTCCCTCCCAATACAATTCACGACATCTTTCATCCAAAACAAAATCAAGAGTCATTTGACTGTCTGAAATTGCACCTAAGCCTGCTCTTTGACGCAAAGCATTGACATAACCTAATGCTACCGGTCTTTCTGCTCCTGTTCTTACAGCCAACTCTGCAGCCATCAGGTAAGCATCTGCCATACGAAACATCGGATAATCAGTATCCGGCCATGGTTGTTTGCGTCCTGCAGTATTAGCCCAGTCTGTAGATAGTAAGTTTGTATATTTTATACATGTATAACCATCAGTGAACAGCGAAATATTTGTATTTTCTTTATTGTCTGTTTTAAAGAATAATGAACGTTCGTCAGCAGCATCAAATTTATCCACTAAATCAGGTGTTGTACGAATACCACTCCAACCTCCGTTTAATCCAAGTTTCACAGGATCCAGATCACCACCGTAAGCACCAAATGTCAGATACGTAGTTCCTCCGTAGGTACGAGTTTCATTTTCACTGTAAGCAATTGCAAAAATGATCTCACCATTTGCACCATTATTAACAAACAGATCATTATCTCCTCCAAATAAGAATTTGTACTCTGAAGCCAATGTGCTTGTTCCTTTTGCAGCAATTACTTTATTTACATAAGCCTGAGCATCAGCCCAACGGGGAGTCCCTGTATATACTTCTGCATTTAAATATAGTTTTGCCAGTAGAAACTGAACCGCACTCATTCCAATACGAGGATATTCAGGAGCTGCCGGAATCAGATTATTCGCTTCAATCGACTTCAACTCCGACTCAACATAATTAAATAAATCAACACGATTGATTTGTTTTGGCATAAAAGCTCCAACAGGATCTTCTTCTGTTACGAACGGTACATTACCAAATAAATCAATGGCATGCCAGTAAGAAAGTGCACGCAGGAAGCGCGCCTCATCTCTGAACTGAGGTATCTGATTTCTGACTTCACCTGTTATACCTCTGGAATTCAGTTTATCCTCAGTAGTTTGTCTTAAAAACTCATTAACATAACCTACCTGCAAATAAATACGGCTATACATTACGTATATAAAACCATTATTTGAACTCCATGTTGAATAATTCAATTCAGGTAGACCTGGATCTCCCCATCCAACAACAGCTTCATCCGTCGGAAGCTCCTGAAGATTCCAGTATGCTCTCAGATATTGAGCAGCTCCTTCATCATAACCTGAAATATCAGCAGATCCGGCAGGACCTTGCTGTCCAGAAACTGCTAAACCTGCATAACACTTCGCCAATACCTTTATATAGTTTGCCGGATCAGCATACACCTTTTCGGCAGTAATATCATCTTGATCGATCGGAAACGTATCCAAGTCTTTCATACAACTCGTCATCGTTGCTGCAGCAAGTGCTCCGATAATAAAGAATTTCAATCTTTTATATGTTCGTTTCATAATTGTTTAATTTAGAAGTTAGAATGAAATACTTGCTCCAACCATTACACTGATCGGACGAGGATAAACATTATTGTCAATGCCACCAAACACCTCAGGATCCAAACCAGAGTATTTTGTAATTACAAATGGATTTTGAACTGTCGAATATACACGTAGATTAGATATCGCTCTACTTATGTTTTCAAAAGAATATCCAAGCGTAATATTATCGCAACGCAAGAATGATGCGTTTCTTACATAATAACTAGATAGATATTGAGGATTATTGAAATATGTACCTCTTGCAAGCATATTACTTAAGAACATATTAGAACTATAGAATCCATTAGTATTGGTATTACTTGCTTCTAAGTTATCATAAACATAATTACCGACATTCGCTCTTAAAGAGAAACTGAAATCCCAGTTTTTATATAAAAGTTTTGATGTTAATCCCATTGTTACTTTTGGTGCCGGATTGTGCATAATAAATTTATCTGCCTCGTTAACCACTCCATCCCTATTACGATCTACATAAACGCCTTCTAAAGGTTTGCCATCTTGATCATAAACTTGTTCGTATACATAGAAGGAATAAGCAGGATAACCTACTTTATGAGCTTGAACTGTTTGCCCTGTTGGACCTGAAATACCACCTGTAGCTACATAATAGTTAGGATCAGAACTTAAATTCAGTTTTGTAATTTTATTTTCGTTGTATGTTACGTTAAATCCTAAATCCCAGTTCCAATCTTTAGAAACAATAGGTTTTGTATTAATAGAGAACTCAATACCTTTATTTGTCATACTTCCGACATTAGTAATAATCTCATTTGTCAGATTCGAACCTGCAGGAACCGGAATCTTATTCAACAAGTCTTTTGTATCACGATAATAGTAGTCAAATGCTCCTGAGACTCTTTGATCAAAGAAGCCATAATCAAAGCCAACATTGTAGGTTTTGGTTTCTTCCCATTTAATATTTGAATCATAACCTTCAGGACGTAAAGGAGGTACATAACCAACTCCACCCATCGGATAAAGAGCATAACCTAACTCCGCAGTATAACGAGCTAAATAAGGGTAGTCACTGTAAATTTCTTGCTGACCAGTAACTCCAAAACCCGCACGAAGTTTAAGATCTGAAACGATATCCTGATCTCTTAACCAAGGTTCTTCAGTCATTTTCCATGCTAAAGCAACTGATGGGAATACACCTGAACGGTTATCTTTACTGAAGCGTGATGAGTTATCATTTCTCAAAGTAAATGTCAATAAATAGCGATCCATGAATGTATAATTCAAACGACCAAAGAATGAAACCAGATAGTTCTCCGTTTTAAAGTCTGAAGAATATGTTTCTTCTCCTAAGTAAGTAGTAGTTTTACTTGTCTCTTTACGATAGAAGTGCTGCCATGAGTAACCAGCCATAACATCCAACCTACTCATAATAGATTTGAATTCTTTATTGTAATTCAAGAAGAAGTCTAACAACAAGTTGTATTTATATTGGTCGTAACGGTTACGTTGACCTGTACCATTTTTATTATTTTCTTTATATGAAAGCGGAGAGTTTTCGAAGATATTTACTGATCCGTCACTTTTAGAAACATCATAACCTAAATTTAAATTTGCTTTCAAATCAGGCAGAAAATGAAATTTATAATCGAACTGAGCATTACCTAAACTACGGTAAGCTTCGGAAACATCTTTACGTTGCTCCAGCAGAGCCAAAGGATTTATTGTTGCAATATCATTAAACAAAAATCCTGTTTCGGTTGGTTTTAACCAAGAGAAATAACCATTACCAATCCCTGAACCGAAATTGTCGCTATATACAGGTTGAGAAGGATCAAATACAACTGCAGCACCAATAGCGCCCTGATCAGCAAAACGGTTTTTAATATACATACCTTTTGCATTCAGATTCACACGTAGATGTTGATCAAAAAATGTCGGAGATAAAGCAACCGATAAAGTAGTTCTATCCATATGAGAAGTTTTCAAAATACCGTTGTCAGCAGTAAAACCTACAGAAACACGGTAAGGAAGATTGCGACCTGCACCGGATACACTTACATTATGGTCTGTAGATACAGATGTTCTGAAAATCTGGTCTTGCCAGTTTGTATTATCTTGTCCTACCAATCCAATAGCCTGAGGTACATCACCCCAATATTCTTGCATTGCTTCTCTGAACTGATCTCCTGAAAGGACATCCACACTTTTTGCACGAGTATTAACACGTACATTACCATCGTAATTTACGCGTACTTTTTGACCACCTTTTAATCCTGAGCCACCACGTTTAGTTGTAATTAAGATTACACCATTAGAAGCTCTTGATCCATAGATAGCAGTTGCAGAAGCATCTTTTAAAACTGTAAAGGATTCAATATCGTTAGGATGTACTGTAGAAAGAGGATTAGATACCCCTGAGATACCGGAATTATCAACCGGCACACCGTCAATAACAACAAGCGGATCATTGCTGGCTGTCAATGAAGATCCACCACGAATACGAATAGTTGCGCCAGAACCTGGTGCTCCACCAGCTGAAGTTACAACCACACCCGGAGTTTTACCTTGTAGCAGGTCCTGTGGTGAAGTAGCAACCCCGCGAGAAATCTCATCCGCTTTAATTGCAGTAACAGAACCGGTAGCATCTCCTTTTTTAACGGATCCGTAACCGATTGCAACCACTTCTTTTAAAGCTACTGAGCTTTCTGATAAAGTTACATTTATTACTTTTTGATTATTAACAGGAACTTCTTTAGCTTCCATCCCGATGTAGGAAAAAACCAGAATTCCGTTACTTGGAACATCACTTAATGTGTAATTTCCATCATAATCGGTAATTGTACCATTTGTTGTTCCTTTGACAACAACATTTGCTCCAATTACACCCTCTTTCAATGTTGCATCAATTACTTTCCCTTTTACGGTAATCATATTCTGAGCAGAGAGGCCGGTAACAATCGCTAAGCATGCCAATAACATACAATAGCGAATCTTCAGATGAATAATTTTATCCTTCATTGTAGTTAGAGATTGAGTATTAAATAATATAAAGATTTTAAGCTTTTAGTTTTCAATTCATTCATTATAATCCAATCTTTGTTTTTTCACAGTCAATTATTTAATATAGCTTTTACTTCTATCACTTACGAATATAAAAGAATATTAATCAATTATCCGATGCTAAACTTAGAGCGAACTTGAGATATATAAATACTTATTTTGATGAACTTCAGAATTTCTCTGACGACATGCATTATCAGTTCAACAAAAAAAACTAAATTACATTCAATACATTAAACAACTCAAACCCTAAAAAAGATTTAGAAAGTATCACCAATCCATTTCATAAATTCAGGGACTCTAATACGGCTGACAAGCACCTCTTTACAGAAGTCCGGACTAAGAATAACCTTCAATCTGCTGTTAAAATGTTTGGCTACACTGCGGATCGAGGCAATATTGGCAATACAACCACGGGATATACGGAAGAATTTATCAGGATCTACCATTGTCTCTATCTGATCTAATGAAGAATCCGATATATGTCTCTTTCCGTCGTGAGTTACTAAAAACGTTACTTTGTCTTCCGAGTAAAAATAAGCGATATCTTCCGCATGAATGATATAGATTTTATCACCTAAGCGCATAGAGAATCTTTTCTTATATTCTTTCTGGGTATTTGAGTGAGCTGCTATTATTTCATGAATTGTGTTTATATCAACCATGGCAGCTTGCTGATGTTTAGTAATAGATTTCTCCACAGCTGCAACAAACTCATCTTCATCTATCGGCTTTAGTAAATAATCCAGACCATCGACTTTAAAAGCCTGAATGGCGTAATTATCATAGGCTGTTGTAAAAATCAGATCTGCTTTAGGTTTAATCTCTTTAAAAATATCGAAACATCTCCCATCAGAGAGTTCTACATCTGTGAAAATAAGATCGACAGAATGATTCTTCAGCCAATCTATTGCTCCTGTCACGGACGTTTTATGATCTAAAATTTCGAAATCAGGGAAATGCTTTTTTAAGAGACGTTCTAACTGAACCTTTGCCGGTAATTCATCCTCAATAATTAAAACTCTTTTATGCATATTATTCATCAATCTTGGTTTAATAACGGTATTTTCACTACAAAAAAACGATCATTCTTCTCTATCAATACATCTTTTCCGAACATGGCTGTATATTGACCACACAAATTATTTAATCCCATCCCGAAGGATGGAGATGTGGATAATTTAGGTTGCAAATTATTCTTCACTACAATCAGATCCGATTCCGTATATACCTCAATTCTCAAAGGACTTTCTGATGAAATAATATTATGCTTTGTTGCATTTTCAATTAAAAGTTGCAGTCCGCAAGGTACAATCATACATTCATGAAAAGAGTCTGATATTTCCATTTTCATTTCTAAACCTTTATCGAATCGCTCTTTCATTAAATCAAAATACGATTGTGCAAACTTGATTTCGTTATGTAAAAAAACAAGTTCTTGCTCTTCATTGTTCAACAAATACCGATAGTTTGCAGCGAGCTTTTTTATGAATGTACTTGCTCTATCAGGATCAGTATGAACCAGATAATCCAAAACATTGAGGCTGTTAAATAAAAAATGGGGGTTTAATTGTCGTTTTAACTTATTATACTGTAAGCGTGCTTTATTTTTTTTCCCTATTTCAATCGCCAAAGTCTTTTTCTGTGATAATCTTAAATAGAGAAAAATGTCTGTTATGACAATGACAATAGTATTAAATAATAAACATCCAAGAATAACCGGTATCACT
This sequence comes from Porphyromonadaceae bacterium UBA7332, assembly GCA_002471225.1. GTDB lineage: Bacteria > Bacteroidota > Bacteroidia > Bacteroidales > UBA7332 > UBA7332. The sequence continues at coordinate 313,003 of DKPO01000031.1, read as the reverse complement.
TGATTTACCTGAAGAGTCAGCACAGTCGAATACGAAAAGATACTTTTCAAATCGACGACCATCAATGTACTGATCAGTGTAATGATAATAAGAGACAGAAATTCAAGACTTAATCTGACAAAGGGGTACCGACCATAACAATAACGTTTGTTCAACAGATAAATGATTCCTATATCAGATATAATCATAAACATCGTTACATAGCTGTTAGACAATATTGCAGAAAACACATCCAGCAAACTGAAATCAAACGTATTCTGTAAAATATTTAACCCTTCAACATAAAGCATCCGAAGAGAAAAAGCGGTTATTGCAAGTAGTAATATCTGCCGAATTTTTTTCGGTATAGCGATAGACATAGTGATATTTATTCTTTTCTTGTTTTATACTGAGCAATCAAATAAGTCATCCACCCCAATATTTCTGTTGTCATAAATGTGGTAATCACATTCGAACACATTGGAGATAATGAGATATAATCCTGCAGTAAAACTGCACCTGCCGTTCCTAAATAGAAACCGGCAAAACTATTTAAAAGAGCTAATGCAAAAGTGACTTCCAAAGGGAAATCAAAGTGCGTAGCTATCAATACAATCATTCCTATAGTCAACGCAGTAAGTAAAATAGCGTCTTGCTGACCCAGCGATTGTAAGACATAAGAACTGACTGCATGAAACACAGCAAAAGAGTGTATCAGTATTTTTACTATATATTTATTCTTGGTTCTTTCACCCATGGCATAAACTTTATCAATGGCACAACTGCAAATATGCTATAATTTTATCATATTAAGGAGAGAGATTGACACTTTTTATCAGAAAAGCTATAACTTTGCGCCACCAAGACGCAACTTGGAACAGCATTCGATTTTCAATCATTTATTAAACGTTATAAATTAACACTCCAAAACACAATGAAAAAGGTACTTCTTCTTTTGGTTACGCTTATTAGTATTAATTTATCTGCTCAAAATCTTCAGTTGCATTATGATTTCCGCGGAACTTGCGATTCTAAAGCCGGAGATAACTACGTAACAGCAACTTATGAAATGTTCAAACCTGACCGATTAGGAAATACTTTCATGTTCGTTGATGTTGACTTCAATTTAAAAAGAGGAAATATTGGTCTTATCTATACTGAAATAGCTCGTGAATTTACATTAGGTAAATTGCCAATCGCTGCACACATTGAGTTCAATGGTGGTATTGCGAATTGGGGAACTATTGATAATGCTTATATGGCAGGTATCGCTTTACCTTTTAATATCAGCAAATTCCACTTTAACACATACGTTGCCTATCGTTTAAACAATTATCATGTTGTAAGTAACGATGTTCAATGGACAATGGTTTGGGGTGGATCTTTCCTGAATGATCGTATGACATTCAACGGTCACTTCGATATCTGGTCTGAAAACAAAAACAGAATGACCGGTCGTGGTGGGAAACAAGCGGTAATTCATACAGAACCACAGTTGTGGTACAATGTGATAGTTAATAAATTTTCAGTAGGTACTGAAATTGAGATGACTAAAAACTTCTATCCTTATGCCAATTTCACTTGCTACCCAACAGTAGCAGTTAAATATAACTTCTAAAAGAACCGAGAAAGTACTGGCCATAGTACTTGCGAAGCATCAATAAACATCCGTGTTTATTGGTGCTTTTTTCTTATAAAAAAAAACCTTTCATACTCAGCTGAATATGAAAGGTTCCTTTATACATATACTAAATAACACCTTGAGCAATCATCGCACGTGAGACTTTCATAAAGCCTGCAATATTTGCTCCTTTTACATAATTTACAAAGCCATCTTCCTGACCGTATTTTACACATTGTTCATGGATAGATTTCATTATATCTTTTAATTTATTGTCAACCTCTTCGGCTGTCCAGGAAAGTTTCATTGCGTTCTGAGTCATTTCAAGACCTGATGTTGCAACTCCTCCTGCATTTGCCGCTTTTCCAGGACCATATAATAATTTATGCTCCAGAAATAGATGAACAGCTTCAGGTGTACTAGGCATATTTGCACCTTCTGAAACAGCAATACAACCATTCTCTATCAGTGTTTTTGCATCTAAACCATTCAACTCATTCTGAGTCGCCGATGGCATAGCAATGTCTCCGACTTCTGACCATGGAGAAGCATCTTCTACATATTTACAGCCAAACTCTTCAGCATATTCACGCAAACGGCCTCTGTATTCATTTTTAAGCTCCATTACCTTAGCCAATTTTGCTTCATCAAAACCTTCCGGATCGTAGATATATCCGTTCGAATCAGAGAAAGTCATTACTTTAGCTCCTAATTGAATCAGCTTTTGAGCAGTATACTGTGCAACATTTCCAGATCCGGAAATTAAGACACGTTTTCCTTTGATATCTATATTACGTGTTTTCAACATTTCTAAAAGGAAATATACGTTTCCATAACCTGTTGCTTCCGGACGAATCAAAGAACCACCCATTTCAAGGGTTTTACCTGTAAACGTTCCATTGACCTGATTCATCAGTTTCTTATACATTCCTGCCATGAAAGCGACTTCTCGTCCGCCAACTCCGATATCTCCTGCCGGAACATCTGTCTCAGGGCCAATATATCTTGATAATTCAAGAACAAAAGCCTGACAAAATCTCATAATCTCAGCATTGGATTTTCCTTTCGGGTTAAAATCAGAACCACCTTTACCACCGCCCATAGGCAATGTAGTAAGAGCATTTTTGAAAGTTTGTTCGAAAGCAAGGAATTTAAGAATTGATGGATTCACAGAAGAGTGAAAACGAAGTCCACCTTTATAAGGACCTATTGCGTTATTATGCTGAACGCGATAACCCATGTTTGTATGGACTTTACCTTTATCATCCATCCAGTTTACTCTGAACGAGATAATACGATCAGGTATACATAAACGTTCTATCAGATTGTTCTTATCAAACTCCGGATACTTATTATATACATCTTCAATAGATGAAAGCACCTCTTCTACTGCCTGCAAATACTCTGGTTCATTCGGAAATTTTCTCGCTAAAACGTTTAGCACTTCTGACGTTTTCATAGGAATGGATATTTATTGTGATTAATTTGATAGCGCAAAGCTAGTAAAAATATCATTATGACAAATATTTATAGTAAAAAATTTCATTCTATTATCATTATAATCAAAAAAGCGAATATTTATAAGCAATCCACTTTAAATGAATATCAACTATTTAAATATGTAAACAAAATGACATAAACTGTTAACCATTCAGACATATTCCTGAAAACAGGTTGAAATACGTTAGGCTTACTTTTGCATCAAAATCAAAACAGATGAAACGAACCGTAATACTTATTTATTCACTTTGTATATCCTTACTCACATTTGCTTACAATATCAAAGGAGTAGTATTGGATAAAGAAACAAAAGAGCCGTTAATCGGTGTCTCTATTTATTCAAAAGACAATACAGCCATCGGAACAACAACTGACCTGGATGGTAACTTCACCTTAGAAATCAGTGGAAACAAGAGTTCCATAATCATAATCAGTTATATCGGTTTTGAAGTACAGGAAATTAAAATATCAAAAGACAGTTCTCCTGTCAGAATATATCTGAATCCTGAAACTCAGCACATAGGTACGGTCCAAATTATCGGGACATTAAAAAAGAATACCGATAATGGCGTACGTATGATGGAGAAACAAGCTAATAAAGTGGTCAATATGGTCAGTGCGAAAAGTATGGAGCTTTCTCCGGACCTGAACGTAGCTAGTGTTCTGCAACGTATGTCAGGGGTAACTATGGAAAAGAGTAGTTCCGGTCAGGGTCAATATGCAGTTCTGAGAGGGATGGACAAAAGATATAACTATACATTGGTAAACAATATAAAAATACCGAGTCCTGATAATAAAAACAGATATGTTCCTTTGAATATATTCCCAAGTGAATTATTAGACCGATTAGAAGTATCCAAGTCCTTAACTCCTGATATGGAAAGTGATGCTACAGGTGGAGCTATTAATATGATTATGAAAGATTGTCCGGAGAATCTTCTATTACAAGCAAATATTGGAGCCGGATATGAGTCCATGTTTTTTGATCAGAAATTCAATTCTGCTTCAAGATCACAAATACAAAACCTTTCTCCACGAGATATCAATGGTAAAGACTATGCAGCAAATGTCTCAGATTTCAGCAAATATGGAAGCCGGAACACACAAAGAAGCGCTCTCCCGAATTTTGCAGGAGGTATCGCTTTAGGCAATCGATTTTTCGGGAATCGCCTGGGTGTGATTTTAGCCGGAAGTTACCAGGGAAATACAAAAGGCAACAACAGTATTTTATTTGACGACGTCATGAATCAGACCGAAGAAACAGTAAGATTGTCAACTATGCGAAACCGTTCATACTCGGAACGACTTTCGGAATATGGAACTCATCTTAAGCTTGATTATGATTTTAATGATAATAATCAGATAAAATGGTACAATGGTATCATTGGAAGTAATTCCACGCAAATCCGAGAATCACAGGCAACCAATCTCTCTCTGAACTACCAACCTGAAAGCGGTAATTCGCTTGAAAATATAGAAATCCGCAGCAGATATACACAGCAAAATATTTTTGTATCGAACCTACAGGGTTTTCATCGTTTTTTCAATACACTATCAAGTGACTGGTCTATTGTTTATTCCAAAGCAAGTAATAAAAGACCTGATAATACTTATGTTAACTTAGAGAATAACCGAAATGGTTTTGAGAATCATATTACTGCCGATAACTCAGAAAAAAGATGGGAACAAAATAGTGATCAGGATATCGCCGGATATTTTAATCTGGAAGGATATAAGAAAATAGGAACATTTGATATCTCTTTAAAAATAGGCGGAATGTATCGCCATAAAACGAGATCTAACTCTTTTGTTTCGTATTTATTTACTCCGGAATCATCTTCAAGGCCTGTTTATGGTAAAGATTTTACCGGATTAGATGAAATCGCATGGAAAGTATCGACTCCTAAAGGAAGTGTCGGCCCATTAAACTATGATGCCGGAGAAGACAATAGTGCTGTTTACTTAATGAGCAATATTACCCGGGGTATATTCAATGTTATTGTTGGTGCCAGGGCTGAATTTACAAACCAAAATTACTATATGTTCTATCCTGCTGCAGGAGATGATCCGAAAGGAAAACAGCAATATGTAGATCTGTTACCCTCAGTGAATACAAAACTGACCCTTTCTGACAAAATGAATATACGCGCGTCGTATTTTAAATCATTAAACCGTCCGGGATTCTTCGAAATTGTCCCTTTTTCCATAATCAATGAAGACTATATGGAATTCGGAAATAAAGATTTGAAGCGAGCGATCATCCATAACATAGATTTGAGATGGGAGTTATTCCCTCATATTTCAGAGCAAATCATGGCGGGCGTATTCTATAAAAAAATTAAGACTCCGATTGAGTATGCTTATCATACGATCAACAATCGTCAATTCGGATACGGCCCTGTTAATTTAGGAAATGCAACTAATTACGGAGTAGAGATCGATCTGATCAAGCGTATCGGTGATTTTGAATTTAAAGGAAACTATACGTACACACACTCCAGTATAACTACCCCTAAGACCGTTTATCGTAAGGATGAAAGCGGGAAATTAAAAAAACTAAGTATCGATCAGACACGCCCTCTTGTCGGACAAACACCCCACCTGGCAAATGCGACAATCGGATATAACAACAAACAACTTGGAACCAATATCCAGGTTTCGGGGTCCTATTCCAGTGAGAAAATAGTTATTGCCTCGCATTATTTAAATTCGGATTATTGGCAAGGAAGCTTATTTACACTGGATTGCTCAATTGAAAAGAAATTCGGAAACAAGATAGGATGCTTTATTAAGGCTTCGAACCTATTAAATACACCGATCAAAAGATATATAAAGACCACCAATCCTTACAATGAGAAATACGCCTATCAAGATGTGAATAGCGGAAGAACACTCATTCGTGAAGATAAAATCGGAGGTTCAATTCTTTCAGGAATAAGATATACTTTATAATATAAACACCTATTTAAACGACAAAAACTTTATGAAAAAGTTCTATTATTTCATTTCTGCCATACTTTTTTCTGGCTTAATTTCGTGTTCAGACAATAATGCCGACACAATTATCGATGATAACGGTAAGGATGAAGAATTAACAGATGGAAAGTATCCTGCAGGATCAATCGTATGGAAGAAGGACACTGTTATTATACTTAAAGATCATTTTCTTGTAAATAAAGATCAATCATTATATATAGAAGAAGGTGCGAGCATTATTGCTTCGAATTCAGACCTTAAACCGGAAATCGTAGTATTAGGCAACTTATACAGTATGGGTACTGCAAAGAGACCAGTTACATTTACGGTAGAAGATGCTTCTAAAAATGATCGTTTTTCGAGAAATTGGGGGGGTATTATATGTGGCTTTGATTCTAAAGAAGTTGTAATGCAACATACCGTTATAGAATATGGCGGTGCCCAAACCACAGAGAATTCATTATCTTTTCAACATAAACTATTCAAAACAGAAACAGGAGAAGGCGTTCCGGCATTCCACTTCTGTAATCCTGAAGGTCAGTTTGTTATCAAAAATTCGATATTCAGAAATAATGCGGAAGATCACATCTACATTACAGGAGGAAAATCGATTGTAGAAAATAATAAATTCATCACTAACGGTTTCGATGGTGGAGAAGCAATCAACTATAAATCAGATTGTCTGGCTGATATTGCCTTCAACTTAATTTATGATGCAAATACTAATGCGTTCAAGTTTTCAAATGGAGGGTTTGTCAACTTACAATCTCATTTAGTATGTTATAACAATACTCTCGTAAACTGTGGATGGAGAAGACCTAAAATTAAAGGTGGTAGTATCTGGTTAGAGAAAAATGTATTTGTTGAATTATTTAACAATCTGGCTATCGATTGTCGCTGGGGGTTAAAACATAGCATTGAGGAGATGGAGGACGAGTCTTCTGTAGTTACACCAAACTTCTATTACTCAACTACTCAAACAGGAGTTGAGCAAATGGCTGCGAACTCAGCGCAAGGTATTATTAATGGAAAAGATGATATTTACAGTGCATTCGGTGGCGACAAGAATCCTTTATTTGCAAATTTCACTCAACAAGAAAACATCAATATTAATGTAAGTGCTAATGAAGGAGATATACCTGCACTATACAATGATGCATGGAGTTTCGCTGTTAAACAAGGATCACCTGTTTTCAATGGTGCTACAACTTCATTAAACCCTCACTTTTCTGCAAATGGGTTACACTTTGAGGGACTTAAAAACTTAGGCGGCTCTGAATTCAAATCAAGCTTACCAGCTAATTACTTCGGAGCTTTCGGAATATAATCAAAACACATTATGAAAATTTTAAAATCAATCGCTACCTCTTTTTCTCTAATTTGTCTTTCAGTTTCGCTATTTGCTCAAACAAACCAGCAAAATAGCTTTGAAGGCCTGGGTGAAGAAGATAAAAACATATTAATTGCTAATGACTTAGGCAGAAACGGATATTATCTTCAAAAACCAATTGCTGAGCAAATGGGCAAATTGGCTGAAAATATCGACATCGAGTTTATCGCAGCTTTGGGAGACATTCACCATTTCGATGGGGTTGCAAGTGTTTCTGATCCTCTATGGATGACAAATTATGAGCTTATATATGCGCATCCTGAATTAATGATTGACTGGAAGTCAATCTGTGGAAATCATGAATACAGAGGTAATACCCAAGCTGTTTTGGATTATACAAATATCAGTCGCAGATGGTCAGCTCCATCGAAGTATTATTCTGAAATCGTGGAATTAGAGAATAATCAGAAGGCTGTATTGTTATTCATTGACACAACTCCTTTAATCTCTAAGTACAGAAAAGAATCCGATTCATATCCGGATGCTATCAAACAGGATAATAAGAGACAGTTGGCATGGATGGATTCCACACTTCAGGCAAATAAAGATGCTAAATGGAAAATCGTGATGGGTCATCATCCGGTTTATGCTCAAACTAAAAAGAGTGAAGGTGAACGCATAGATCTTCAAAAACAACTAGTCCCGATTATGGAACGTAATGGTGTTAATGCCTATTTATGCGGACATATTCATAACTTCCAGCATATCAAACCAAAGAGTTCAAAAATCAATTATTTTGTAAATTCTTCCGGTTCATTAGCCCGAAAGGTTCAACCAACAACAGATACACAGTTTTGTAGTTCTGAAGCAGGATTTATGCTGATGTCTTTAAATGATAAGAAAATAACTTACTATATGATTAATCCTGAAGGAGAGGTTATATATAAGTTTGTTAGTGAATAATTTAGATATTTGACCTTAAGAAGAAGGGATTCGTTGATCAACGAATCCCTTTACTTTTTACATATAATCATTTAAACTATTTTTCTCATTACGTCGCAATTCTTTTTCTTTCTTTTTTTGCGCTTTATCAATATACTCAGAGACTGGTGTGAGCCCCGTATTTATAACGAATTCATAAATATTATATGGAGAATCCTTCACTTCATCCACTAAAACTCCTTCTGTTATATATGCTCTGTTTACACGTCTTTTCTTTAAAGTACATTTATAGTCATTATTTTCAAAATCAGTTATCTCTACAACTCCTTCTGAAGTAAATACATTATCACTCTCATTATCCTTAATATACTTCATCAACTTATGATAAGTATTGTCATTATAAAATGTAACAGATACCTGAGCGACACCCAAAGAGCCATCCTTGTCTCTACCATTCTGAATAACTATTTCAAATGCTTTCGACTTAGGACTCTTGGCTCCTCTTTTCTTCTTTTTCCATGAGTTTGTATATGTATCAAACGTAAAGCCCTCGGCTACTAACTCCTGAGCTTTTTTTGTTGTCAACTCTTTGTAGGGTAACTCTTCTGCCCTTATACTTACGAAAGTATAAAGAGCTAAAATAAACAACATAATGTTTCTCATTTCTATTCGTATTAAAGTTATTATGCAAAACTAAAAAATAATATGAATCTATCAGATTAAATCCTAAAATTTAGTGTAAAACAAAAAGCCGGAAACAAGTTGATCCTGTTCCCGACTTTACCAAACGCTTATTTTTGATTTTTATAGTATACTTCATTCTTAATCGTTTCAATATAAGCATCAAGACTCTCACTTTCCGCACTGGTCATCACCCAAAGAGGAATCGGATTTCTTACCCCATCATATGACGGTTGAATATAATCTGTTTTCCTTACTTCATAACCATTCCGTTTGTAATAGTTAACTCGTCTTATTGCCATTTCTTCATCAGCTGGTTCAGCCTCCAGAATACGTAAGCCTTGCAGATTTTCTTCCAACCAATTAAGAACCTGCTGACCGATTTTCTTATTACGTAAATGAGCGTACACAGCTAAATGTTCTAAATAAAAGAACTCTCCAAAGTTCCAATAGATACATAGACCAGCTAACTCGCCGTCAAATCTGATGACATTAAAATGCATTCTTGATTCTTGTTCGACTAAAGTTGCCAAATCACTTATTATGCGTCTTTCCTCTTCCGGAAAAGCTTCCGTATATAAGTCCATCAGAGGATTAAAAGCCTCATCTGATGAATTTTTCAATCTGATTAATTCAAACATAATCTAAATATTTAATCGGTTATTAATTCTGAATTTCTGGTTTTATCTGATTTTAAAATAACCAGAGTTACGGCTAATAGTATAATACCTACACCTAAAATATGAACAAACTCCATGCTTTCATGGAATACTAATGTCCCGACAATTACTGCTGTTACAGGCTCCATACAACCAAGAATAGCTGTTGTTGTAGATCCGATTTTCTGTACCGATAAGATAAGAGTAAAATCTGACACCAACGTAGGAATTATAGCGAGTAAGAAGAGAGAAATTCCTATATTCATATCAGGAACCATATCAAAGCTCTCTCTTCTGATTAAAAGATTCAGTATAAATACAATTGCAGCACAGAATAATACCCAAAATGTCATTTTCAAACCGTCCATTGACGAAACAATAGATTTATTCACCCCTACAATATATAATGCATAGGTTACGACAGTCGATAAAACCAAAGCAATCCCCTTTAGGTTTATATTTCCATCCAATCCTCCACTTAACAGAAAAACCCCACCTAAAGCAAGCAGAGATGCAAAAATAACTGCAGACGAGGCCTTCTCTTTAAAAATAAATATCATAATGGCGGAAACGACCATCGGATAGAGGAAATGGATCGTCGTTGCTACTCCGGTAGGTATATATAAATAGGATGCTGTCAGGAATAATGCTGTCAGAGCATAAAAAGTTCCCAAAAAGAATAAGACTATAAACTCTTTCAAATTAATCCGCAGATTTTGTCTTCTTATTAATAGATACAACCCTAAACATAATGCAGATATTCCGAAACGATACAGCATCACAGAATTTAAACCTATACCGGCATTAAGAGCCGGCATAGCAAAAAGAGGGATCAGTCCGAATGTAGATGATGATACAATCCCACACAAATATCCTTTTAACTGATTTGATAGCATGACTTGAATTTTACATTTGATTCTGATGCAAATTTCGCCACATTATGCTAATTCTCATTTTACATATGTAAAAAACGGCTGTCTATTATTGAATTCCTGCTCTGATACGACTTAAAGAAACCTGAGATATACCTAAATAGGATGCTATATGTTTCAGTGGAGCAACTTGGAGGATCTCAGGATTACGATCTATAAGTGAGTTATAACGTTCTGAAGCAGACATAAAATTTCGCTCCATCATCAACTTCTCAAGATAAAGAATAAAGGTGTCTGAAAGCTTTCTGCCTAAATTTGCTAATTCAACGTTTGAAGCATATAAATCCAATAAGTCGGTATTGCTTATCTTAAGCAATTTACAATCCATCAATAATTCGATATTCTCATAACCGGCTGTCTGGTTATGATAACTATTCATAGATAAAAGCGTCATTCCTGAGTGGGCAAACCAGAAAGTAATATCCTTATGGTCTTTATAAAAAAATCCCCGGGCATATCCGTCAATTATGAAATACGAATAATGCTCATATCGTTCTGCACGTATGAGTATTTCTCCCTTTTTTCTGATTTCATATTCAGCCTTAGACAAAAACAAGTGAATCGCTTCATCTGATAAAGGAGTCAGAGCGCGAAGCGATTTTATAAATTGATCTATCTTTATTATTTCAATTGTAGATTCCACTTTTAGATGAAGCTTTAGGAGGTATTAAACGAAACTCTTTAGTAATACCTATCATAATATTATTCGTAATCATTTTTGTAGTTATATAATTCGCTTCTGTTTTATAAAAGTTCAGATAATATCCCAGACGAATAGCTACACTACCAACAGGAAAGTCCATTGTCACCAAAGAATTAACAGCCTGCTGATTATGAAACGATCCGAATTTGACAACACCTTTCGAATTACCTAATCCGAAAATTTCATAATACGATTGTCCGAACTGAGGAGAAAAAAATACTCCTGCAAACGGTGTCGAAGCTTGCGCCCTCATAAATATCGGGTAGTTGCCAAGTTTCAACGTGTATGTTGCCATCAGGTTTGCATTCAGATTAATCATAGTCTTGGCCGTTGCGGGATTATTTCCATTACGTGAATTATAAATGAATCCTAATTCTGCACTCCCACTACCTCCTGCAAAAAAATTAACGACACCCTTTTTATTCAACTTATAGATAACCCCTCCATCATAAGTTATGATACCAGCCATCGTATTGTTATTGTGTGCAAGATTTTCGCCATTTGAATAGTTCAACTTTACCTGTTGCTGAAAATAAAAGTCTTTACTCCATCTGGGTATTCCTACGATTCGTTCATGATTTAGTTGGATATTATATCCTTTATAAACCAATGGAGATAAATAAGTATCATAGATATAAGATGAGCCTCCTCCTATTGAGGTCGAAGAAATCACAGGTCTGGGTTCATCCTGTGCAACAAGTGCCGTACAACAAAAGATACTTATCAACAAAATAGTATTTCGTATATATGTTTGCATAATCCTATAGTATTATCGGTTATTATTTCCATCTCGGAGGATAGAAAGCATCTTCAATATGCTCAATCTCTGTTTGCAATCCATTATCAATAACAGAAATTATATCAAACCGTACAGAAAAAGGGATATTAAACTGCCGTATATATGAATCTGTTGCAGCAACAATATTTCTTATTTTTCTGTCATCAATTGCATCCGACGGATGAGCATAATCCATATTTCGTCGTGTTTTCACTTCAAAAACAATCAATTCATCATCTTTACGTGCCACGATATCCAATTCAAGCTTTCCGCTTCGCCAATTATGATGTCTGATAATGTATCCGTTTTTAATCAGATAATTTATCGCTTTCTGTTCTCCATCTTTTCCAAGATCATTGTGTGTCGCCATGGTATTAGAGTGTATTATTTTGAATTTATAAATAATGATGCTTTTTCTATAAACGGATCGGTCATGTTCTGATAATCATCATCTGTAAAAGATACAAAGACATCGGGATCAATTCCGAATTCTGTATCTTCATAGGCTTCATTTAAAATCGGAGAAGCTGAAAAACGTAATGACCATCCTATAGGTAACTCTGAAGAAAGCGGTAAACCACTACCTCCTCCGGTCTTATCGCCCATTACAGTCACATTCGGAAATTGTCGCATAATCATAACGAAATAATTCGCAGCACTGAAACAATGACGATTTGTGAGTAATACTACTTTTTTATCCCATCTGCTGGCTTGAGACGGAGACAAAGTTATGGCTTTAGGAGTTGAGAAGTCGTTATACCCTGGTCCTTTTTTATGTTTGATATAACCAATCGTACGATGTTGATCAGCAAAACGACCCGCAAATAAATCAGCTATCGACAAATTTCCCCCTCCATTATCACGAATATCAAGAATAATCCCCCGACAATCCTTAAACTGTTCAAAGGCTGCCGTAATATTTGAATTAGAAACTGGCGAAGAAAAACTGCCATAATAAATATAGCCCACACTGTCAGGTAGCATCTTGTATTTTAATCCGCCGGCAATCTTGTAATCCGTACCTAAGTATCTTTCCTGGATATTCGCATAAAAATTACGCGGATAGTCTTCAAACCATTTCCAATAACGGGCAACATCAAAGGAAGAATAAAGATTGACGTGTCCGTCTTTTAATTCTGCCAGCATATCGGCAAAAACATAAAACAACTGTTCCGAAGTCCTGCACGTGTCCACTAAAGGCTCATATTTTTTTTTCACTTCATACCAATCGATATCTTTATATGAAAAAAAGCAGTATCGCTCATTAATCGTAGTCCACAAAACCTCAAAATTATCCTTACGAGACCGCGGATTATATTCATCCTCACATCCTGTAACCAATAATATCAGTAATAATCCGAATTGTATTCGTAAAAAGTAATGAATAATCTTTCTCATATATGTTGTTCAATCTTGTTTGACAAAAATAATATTGTTCATAAATAATTAATTACTAATAAAGAAATATTTACCGCAACTCCTGAGATTATTTGCTAGCAAAAAATAAAAGAACTATAATGACTAATAACAATTGATATCTATGTTTCTGTTCAAAAATATCGGTTCTGGTCTAATTTTCAATAGGATCAATCATATTTAAATTGAAATAAAATACGTAAGTTTGCCAAAATTTTGCAACAAGTTTGATTGTTTAATATTATTTCAATTTTCAATTACTGAATTTTCGCACGAAGAGCAATGAAAGATCGTCTCAACAAGCTTTGGTATCCTATTAAGGATTACACTTTTATTTTTATTGGGTTAGTTCTGTATGCTGTTGGATTTACAGGGTTCTTAGTACCCAATGAAATCACAACAGGTGGATTAGGAGGGGTTGCCGCATTAATTTTTTATGCGACAAAAATTCCTATTGATGTATCATTCGGTACATTAAATGGTATATTGTTATTGCTTTCCATCAAGATTCTTGGATTTAAGTTCAGTGTTCGAACTATTTTTGGTGTAGTTGTACTTACGCTCCTGTTTAAGTTCTTAGGAAGTGTCATAACAGAACCTTTATTAAAGGGTGAGACATTCCTTTCTATCGTTATCGGAGCAATGATGTGTGGAGCGGGTGTTGGTTTAGTCTTCACCTCCAATGGAAGTACCGGCGGTACTGATATTATTGCTGCCATCGTTAATAAATACCGTAATGTCGCATTCGGTCGAATGATTTTGTATTGCGATATATTTATTATTTCGTGTTCATACTTTGTGTCTCATAGTGTAGACAAACTTGTATATGGCTTTGTTACCATGGTTATCATGTCTTATACAATCGACCTCCTGATCAATGGTGTCAGACAATCTGTTCAATTCCTTATTTTCTCAAAAGAATACGAACAAATTGCCGAGTCCATCAATAAAGAAGTAAACAGAGGCGTAACAATCCTTGACGGAACTGGCTGGTATTCTCAGCAACCTGTTAAAGTCGTAGTTGTCATGGCACGCCGGACTGAAGCGATGACGATATTTCGCATCGTAAAACAAATTGACTCCAATGCTTTTATTTCACAAAGTAATGTGGTCGGAGTGTATGGACAGGGATTTGATAAAATCAAAGGATAAATATGAAAAAGAAGCTCGTTTTCGCAACAAATAACCGGAATAAACTTATTGAGGTGCAAGCTATGCTTCCCGATTATGAGTTACTCTGTCTCGAAGATATCGGCTGTACAGAAGAAATTCCTGAAACAGCAGATACATTAGAAGGAAATGCCCTTCTGAAAGCTACTTACGTGAAAGATCGGTTTGGATTCGATTGTTTTGCTGATGATACCGGATTAGAGGTAACCTCTCTAAATAATGAACCCGGTGTTTACTCTGCCAGATATGCAGGAGAAGGAAAAGATTCCAATGCCAATATGGATAAGCTGCTCACAAATCTTTCTTCTGAATCGGATCGTTCAGCAAGGTTTCGTACAGTTATAGCTTTAATATCTAATGGTAAAACCCATTATTTTGAGGGTATCGTCAATGGAGAAATTCTGCATTCAAAACAAGGAAATGATGGTTTTGGATACGATCCTATATTCCAACCTGAAGGATTCAATGTTTCTTTTGCAGAAATGACATTACAAGAAAAAAATAAAATCAGTCATCGCGCCAGAGCAGTTAATGCTTTAATTAATTATCTGAATAAATAACCGAGAATGAAAAGAATAGTCCTTTTACTTATTTTCATTTCTTTACTTAGTTACGCTTTCCCTCAAATACCTGTGGGAAAATGGCGCACACATTTCAGCTATGCTCAAACCAGACAGGTTATTGATACAAAAAATAAACTATTCGGTCTATCTTCCGGATGCCTGTATTATGTAGAAAAAGCAGATCAAAGCATACACCTGATAAATAAAGATTTTGGATTAAGCGACAGTGACATTTGTCTTATCGGTTATTCTGAGTTATTGGACCAACTGGTTATTATTTACCATAATGGAAATATAGATATTCTGACAGATTCGGGGATACATAACATCCCCGAATTAAAAAATAAGGTATTGCCTTTTGATAAGGTCGTAAATCATATTTATTTCCATAATACAAATACCTATTTATCCACTTCTTTTGGCATCGTCGTTTTAAACAATAAAAAATTCGAAATCAAAGAATCTTATATACTGACGGAGAATTGTTCATCAAGTACTATTTTAAACGACACGCTTTATGTTGCTCAGAATTCGGGAATATTAAAAGGAGCAATTAATACAAATCTGTCAGACCCGCAAAGCTGGCAACAAGATACATCCAATCCATTCAAACATCTGTTTATTTTTAAAAAGAACTTATACGCCGTTAAACCGGACGGAACTCTTTGTATAAAGAAAAATCAGAACTGGACTGCCCTCTCTAAATTTCCTGGCCTAAAAAAGGTCCGCACATCAAACAATCACATATTTATTATCGAAGACACCGGACTGCATTTATTGAATGAAAATATCAATACTATTCAATATGCTATACAACCTATATATGATGCCTCTTCTTTTAACGGAGAAGATATCTGGATTGCACAAGACAAGAAAGGATTGAATCTACTTCAGATCGATAACAAGAATAACATCTCGTATACCGAGGAGTTAATTATGCCTGAAGGACCATCTTCAAATAATGCATTCTTATTAAAAACGATAGGTGATAAAATCTATTGTCTGGGAGGAGGACGATGGTCCGACAGATATAACCGGCCCGCTCAAATTTCATATTTTAAGAATGAAAAATGGATAAATCCTGACCTTGATACACTGACTTGCTTAAACAATCCGGTTAAAGATTTTATCAATATAGCCGCGCATCCATCAAATCAGGATCATTATTATGTATCATCCTGGGGAGACGGACTTTATGAATTCAAGAATGACAAGTGTGTGAACCTGTTTAACAGCGAACTCAAAAACACGAGCATAGAAACGATCTTTCCCGGGGAGTCACATGCATCATCATATAATAGAATTGATGGTCCGGCTTTTGATAAATACGGCAATATGTACGTTACCAACACACAGGTAAAGCATGGAATTCAGGTATATAAAAATGATGGAAAGTGGCAATCGTTATATTATCCGGAATTAAAAGATAAAGAAACTATTGGTCCTATTCTTGTAAGTAAAGAAGGAATTAACTGGGTTACTATTCCAAGACCTCTTTCACAGCAAGGTATATTTGTTTTTGACACCAGAAATACCATTAACGATGTTTCCGATGATAAGACAAGATGGTTTTCTGTTTTTTACGATCAGGATGGAAAAATCGTATCTCCTTCTGTTTATTATTGTCTTACAGAAGACAAAGAAGGTGTTATTTGGATAGGAACAGATCTGGGTCCTCTTATCCTGAATAATACCTACAGAATCTTTGAGTCTGACTATCATTGTTATCGCCCTAAAATAGCAAGAAACGATGGAAGCGGATTGGCTGATTATTTATTAAATAATATAGCTGTGAGCTCCATATGTATAGATGGTGCGAATAGAAAATGGATCGGGTCTATGGATAATGGAATATATCTCGTAAATAAATCAGGGGATACCGTAATTGGTCATTACTCTATAGATAATTCAATCCTGCCATCAAATACTATTCTTTCAATCGCTATCAGTCCCGAAAGCGGTGAAGTATTTATAGGCACCGATAAAGGCATTGTCTCATTCCGGGGTACAGCTACTGAACCCCGTGCAGATTATGAGCAGGTACATAGTTTCCCCAATCCTGTCAGACCAGGTTATGAAGGACCGGTCACGATTACAGGATTACGAAGTAACTCTTATGTAAAAATTACCGATATAAATAACAATTTAATTTATGAAGGAGATGCCAATGGCGGACAGTTTGTCTGGAACCAAACAAACATATACGGGAAACTGGTTTCATCCGGAATATATATTGCCTATATATCTAATAAAAAGACCAAGGATGGAACAATCACTAAAATAATGATAGTCCGTTAATCCTTAGTATATAACTGATTCTCCATTATATATTGATAAACTCCTGCCGGGAAGAAATAACGCAACTCAATATTTTGCTGCAATGACTCTCTTAGCATGGTTGATGATATATCCAGTAATGGAGCTTCAAAAATAAAGACATTGCAAGATTTGATTTCTATATTTTGATTAGGACGGGGATAGATAAATATGCGAAATTCATTTATGATCGTTTCATATTGAAACCATTTATGAAATGTCACCCAGTTATCACCACCTATTATCAATGTAAAATCACAATCGTTATATGCCTGCTGTAAAGCGCGCAAAGTATGAATGGTATAAGTCGGAGTTGGCAAAGAAAGCTCAAAATCCGAAACCTTTATTCCATAGCTTTCATTCAGAGCAATACGAAGCATTGATACCCGTTCGACAGGACTGGCCAAATCTCTTTTATCCTTTAATGGATTATGAGGTGAAACCAACATCCAGATTTCGTCCAGATCTGAATATTCTTTGATGTAATTTGCAATAGCCAAATGACCAATATGCACAGGATTGAAAGACCCCGGAAATATTCCGATTTTCCGCATATGTATATCTTATTTTATAGGGTAAAAGGATATTCAAGAAAAATATTTCGAAACAATATTCAATGACATTTTGTTTTGTTTCAGAGTAAAGATATATTGTTTTATCGAAAAATAAAAAGAGTATATCAAAAACAGTATTAAGAAGACTATAATCACAATTTATTTCATAACTAAAATTATTTGAACACTATGAGAAAAAGTATTTATTTAATTATCATTCTAATATCTGGTATTCTAAGTACTACCAAAGTGAATGCACAAATCAAACTTGGGGTAAAGGCAGGTGTTAATGTCTCAGAAGTATCCTTCAATAAAAATTTCGGAGATACCTTCAGAGCTTCAAACCGTACAGGATTTATTGTAGGTCCGACTTTAGAAGCCATGATTCCTTTCATAGGATTAGGCGTAGACGGATCTTTATTATATTCCCGTAAAGGTTTCGAAATGGATAGTCATTCAAATACAACCATTAAAGGAGATCTTTCTTATTTAGATATCCCGGTGAATTTAAAATGGAAAATAGGAATTCCTAAAGTTATCGGTGTATATGTGGCAGCAGGACCGTATGCAAGTGTTTATCTGGGTAAGTCAATTAAAAGCGCATACGAAAACATCAAAAGAGATTTCAATATGGACTCATTTGACTGGGGTATGAATGCAGGTGCAGGTGTGGAGCTTTTCAGCAAATTGCAAGTAGGTGCAAATTACAGCTGGGGATTCACTAAAAGCAAATTTGAATACGACAATATGGAGTACGGATTTAAAAACAGAGGCTGGACAATCAGTGCGGCATTCTTCTTTTAATCAAACTTCGTTTTTATTAAACCTAAAGAAGACTCGTATACCTTTAACATAAAAGGTTCGCAAGCAATAATGCTCCCGAACCATTAACCTTTTTACACATCCTCTTTATCTTGTTTATTTACAAGAATATAGAGGATGTGTTCTTTTTATATACGCATTCATTACGAAAAAAAATAATAGAGAAATTTGCAGGTTAGAAAAAAACATCATATCTTTGCATCGCAATTGAGAAACACCGCACCTCTCCAAGAGGCGGATTTCGAGAAATGGCCCATTCGTCTATCGGTTAGGACATCAGATTTTCATTCTGGAAAGAGGGGTTCGATTCCCCTATGGGCTACTAAGTATAATAAAAAAATAGGAGATTAGTCGACATGGCAAATCATCAGTCATCAGTTAAAAGAATTAGACAAACTCGCGTAAGAAGATTACGCAACAGATATTACGCTAAGACTGCAAGAAACGCAGTTAAAAGATTACGCGCAATGTCTTCTAAAGAAGAAGCGGTTGCTTTATATCCAACTGTTTGCTCTATGCTAGACAAGTTAGCAAAGAAAAACGTTATTCACAAGAATAAAGCAGGCAATCTTAAGTCTAAATTGGCAGCTAAAATTGCTAAGTTAGCTTAATAAGATATTGAGAATGGCTTTTATAGCCTTCTAAGTTGGCCCATTCGTCTATC
>DKPO01000031.1:288473-293085 GCA_002471225.1 Porphyromonadaceae bacterium UBA7332 | reverse complement strand
GTTCGATTCCCCTATGGGCTACCGTTAAGGTGTTACGAAAGTAACACCTTTTTTTGTATCTATATAAAAAAAACCGTATCTGCGGATAAATACGGTTGTATTAATCTATGTCTAATTCATTTTTGCATTATCAGCTAAAAACATTCTTCGCAATAAACTTCCTGAGCTCCTAATAAATTCACTTACTTCCATAAAATGTATTTCTGCGTTTTTTCAATTGCCATATTGCAATATTCTGATTTACAATTATATAATTATGGCAATTCGTATTGCAACTGAGTCAATTGCCATTCAATTGCAATATGAATTGCAATGTTATAGACTTTTCATTATTAGCTATTTACCTCTGAATTATTGCAGATATTGCAATATGGCAATTAAAAAATGAGACAATAGGAGTAACGATGAGGAAAGAATTAGTTGGTGACAATTGCTATTGAGTGGTGACAATTGGGTGACAATTAAAAACAGGACAATTGTCACACTTAGTTAATTGAAGTATAGATGATTATACACCTGTGACAATTGTGACAATTCAAAACACAAAACTCCGGGTAGAGTTATAAGCATATCTTTTAAAAAGATACAGTATATCTCTGAAAAGATACGCCGTTTCTTTCTAAAGATAAACCGTATCGTTACGAAGATATACCGTATCTTTTTAGAGTACTCCGTATATTTCGCAGTATATTCAGCAGAAAACGACAAACTTAGCAATCATGAAATTTAAGAAATACAGGCTGCAAACTTCAATTCCTTATCTAATCCAATTTACATACGTATGTAAATTATTTTTGGTACGTATGTAAATTATTTTTCATACGTATCAAAAGATTCAGACTAAGGTATTAAAATATCAGCAAGTCCTTTTGTATTACTAACTCCATCACTTCGTTCCGAAATCAGAGCGTCTCATTATCTGTTATTTCATCTTGTAGACAAAATAAGCAGCAAGCATCCCCAGCTGCTTATTGACTCTTATTTTTTTCCTCAATCAATAAACATTGTCCGCTTATGGCTGTTCTATTTATAAGCAAACCTAAACTTTACAATTTAAAGATATGGAAAAATTAAAAATAGATCAAGCATTCAAAGTGATGCTTCCTTTGCTAAAAACATTAGTACCTCCATGTATCGGGGAAGGCAATGAAGTAACAAACTATGCTGTATATGCAGATAACGGCGAGAAAAAAAGATTATTTGCAGAGATTGTCATGCATGGTCATGTGTTAACTATCCAATTCAACCAGGAAATGTCGAAAGATGAAGCAAAACAAATCTTTTCTCATTTTTTGCTGACTAAAATGAATGAACACGGAAGAGTAGAAGTACGTGAAATCGAAGAAGAAATAAGAAAAGATATTCAGGATGCTATCCAAAAGCTTATGAGATACTTCTCTGATAAAGGCTGGTTAGGAAAAGGATTCTAAAAACAAGAATAACAGAGAGATATCTGACTTAAATGTTACAAAAAGAACATTCAGGTCAGATATCTTTTTTTATGCCTGGAAAAAGAGCTAAGAGTGGCAGTTTTCTTTGATTTATAATGCAAAATTCATCTGCTAACCTTGCCCGCTAACCCACAGTTTTTTATATCTTTGTAAAGTAATTGACTTAACTATTAACCTCATGCTCAATTACTCGTGAATTAGAAAACAGCAATCTATGGCAGAAGAATTAAATAACACAAATAATGCATCTTACTCAGCCGACAGTATTCAGGTACTGGAAGGTTTAGAGGCAGTTCGTAAAAGACCTGCGATGTATATCGGAGATATCGGTATTAAAGGGTTACACCATCTCGTTTATGAAGTTGTTGACAACTCGATTGATGAGGCATTAGCTGGTTACTGTGATCATATCGAAGTAACAATCAATGAAGACAACTCAATCACCGTTGTAGATAATGGACGTGGTATTCCGGTTGATATACACGAGAAAGAAGGTAAATCAGCATTGGAAGTTGTTCTGACTGTTCTTCACGCCGGTGGTAAATTCGATAAAGGATCTTATAAAGTATCCGGAGGTTTACATGGTGTCGGTGTATCTTGTGTGAATGCATTATCAACTTATGTTCGCGTAGAAGTACGTCGTCAGGGACATATTTACATGCAGGAATACTCATGTGGTAAACCTTACGCAGCCGTTTCTATAATTGGCGAATCTGATATTACCGGAACAACTGTTACATTCAAACCGGATGCTTCTATTTTTACAGAGACAGAATACAAATTTGATATTCTGGCAGCTCGTCTTCGTGACCTTGCATTCCTTAATGCAGGAATTCGTTTGAGTCTTACAGACAAACGTATCAAAAACGAAGATGGCTCTTTTAAAAGTGAAAGCTATTATTCAACAGAAGGTTTAAAAGAATTTGTCCGATTCCTGGATAAATCACGTGAGCCTTTAATGGAAGATGTTATCCACATTGTTACTGAAAAACAGGGTATCCCGGTTGAAGTGGCGATGTCTTACAATACATCTTACAACGAAAACGTTTATTCGTACGTAAACAATATCAATACAATTGAAGGGGGTACTCACCTTGCCGGATTCCGTAGAGGATTGACTCGTACGCTTAAGAAATATGCTGAAGATTCAAAACTACTTGATAAAGTAAAAGTCGAAATCAGTGGTGATGACTTCCGCGAAGGTCTTACTGCTGTAGTTTCAGTAAAAGTTGCTGAACCTCAGTTTGAGGGTCAGACTAAAACTAAATTAGGTAACAATGAGGTTATCGGAGCCGTTGATATGGCTGTTAGTGAAGCTTTAAGAAACTATCTTGAAGAACACCCGAAAGAAGCTAAAACCATCGTTGATAAAGTTATCTTAGCAGCAACTGCCAGATATGCTGCCAGAAAAGCCAGAGAAATGGTACAACGTAAATCTCCTATGTCGGGAGGTGGACTACCGGGTAAATTGGCAGACTGTTCTGGTAAAGATCCTCAGCAATGCGAAATATTCCTTGTCGAAGGGGATTCTGCAGGGGGTACAGCAAAACAAGGTCGTGACCGTAATACTCAGGCTATTCTACCGCTTAGAGGTAAAATTATGAATGTGGAAAAAGCTATGTTCCACAGAGTAATGGATAGCGAAGAAATTCAGAATATATACAAAGCGTTAGGTGTCTTTGTGGGAACTGAAGAAGATGAGAAAGCATTAAACCTTACTAAGCTTCGTTATCATAAAATCATTATTATGACCGATGCCGATGTCGATGGATCACACATTGCAACATTGATTCTTACATTCTTCTTCCGTTATATGCGTCCGCTTATTGAAAACGGATATGTATATATCGCAACACCTCCTTTATACTTATGCAGAAAAGGTAAGAATGAAAGATATTGCTGGAATGATATGCAACGTCAGCAATTTATTTCGGAATTTGCGAATGGTAATGAAGGACAGGTTCACACTCAACGTTACAAAGGTCTTGGTGAGATGAAAGCTGAACAGCTATGGGATACAACAATGAATCCGGAACATCGTACACTTAGACAAGTAACTATTGAAAGTGCAACTGAAGCTGATCATATATTCTCTATGCTTATGGGTGAAGATGTTGTTCCCCGTAAAGAGTTTATTGAAGCAAATGCAACTTATGCGAAAATTGATGCATAAGATTTATTTATAATCCGGATAAGGTTATGAAGCAATTTCAGATTGCTCCATAACCTTATTTTTTTCTATGCGAATATGATATTACCTCAGCCACTCAAAAAAAACTCAGAAATAGCCATTATTACGCCTTCGGGGGCTATTGAGGCAACATATATAGATGATTCGGTAAATATACTTACACGAGAAGGCTTCAAACCTGTCATTGATGATTTGGCATATACAAGAAACGGTCGGTTTGCCGGGAATGTAAATGAAAGAGTAAACAGTTTGGTCGAAGCTTTGCTGAATCCGGATATTGAAGCTATTCTATGTAGCCGGGGCGGTTATGGAATCGTGCATTTACTTCCATATCTTGATCCTCAGCTGTTCATTAGTCATCCCAAATGGATCATTGGCTATTCTGATATCACTGCACTACATGGCTTCTGCAATAAAGCAGGGCTCATATCACTGCATGCTCCAATGTGCAAACATATTGCAGACAGTGACGGAAGAGATGAAAGTTGCCGCTTGCTGTTTGACATTATACGCGGAGTGAAGCCAGTATATGATTTACCCGAAAACCCATTGAATATATCTGGTGAAACGGAAGGAACACTGATCGGAGGAAATCTGGCTGTATTATGTGCTTTGCGTGGTACGCCTTTTGATATTACAACATCTTTTTCGGATGCAATCTTATTTATCGAAGATATCGGTGAGCATCCCTATCAAATAGACCGAATGATGTATAATCTTGAATTGGGAGGAGTTCTTGGAAGCATAAAAGCACTTATCGTAGGTCAGTTTACTTCTTGTAGTGAAGATCCGCTAATGTATGATACTATTTATGGATCAATCCGTAATTTAATGGAAAAGTACAGTGTGCCTGTTATATTTGATTTTCCGGTAGGACATGTAGAAAATAACTATCCGATGTTATGCGGTTCAAAAGTACAGTTAACAAAGAATCAACTGATATTCAAATAAAAAGAGAGCTTAAGAAGCA
>DKPO01000031.1:283292-288284 GCA_002471225.1 Porphyromonadaceae bacterium UBA7332 | reverse complement strand
TGCTTCTTAAGCTCTCTTTTTATGATTACAATGACTCAAGAATACGTTTTAGTACCACTTGTGCCGAAATTTCTCTGTTTGCAGCTTCAGGAATAACGATAGAACGATCGCTTTCGATTACATCATCTGTCACGATCATATTGCGTCTTACCGGTAAACAGTGCATAAAATAAGCATTGTTTGTCAAAGCCATTTTCTCAGTATCTACAGTCCAGTCACGATCTACAGATAATACCTGTCCATAGTTCGGATCTTCAAAAGCAGACCAGTTTTTTGCATAAATAAAATCAGCACCTTCAAAAGCTTTACGCTGATCATATTCAACTTTAGCCTTTCCTACGAATTGCGGATCTAACTCATATCCATGCGGGTGAGTGATTACAAAATCATAGTCCGTCTCATTCATCCATTCAGCAAAAGAATTTGCTACAGCCTGCGGCAAAGCTTTCGGATGAGGAGCCCATGTCAATACAACTTTTGGACGAGGCTTAGTCTTAAACTCCTCAATAGTGATTAAATCGGCAAAACTCTGTAACGGATGTCGGGTAGCACCCTCCATACTAAATACAGGCTTACCAGAATATTTAATGAACTGCGAAATGATTGTCTCTTTATAATCATGTTCTTTATCTTCGAATGTTGCAAAGGCGCGTACACCAATCACATCACAATAGCTACCCATTACAGGAATCGCTTCAAGAATATGTTCGGGTTTATCACCATCCATTACGACACCTCTTTCGGTTTCAAGCTTCCAGGCTCCCTGATTTATATCCAGAACCATCGTATTCATACCTAAATTCATAGCCGCTTTTTGTGTACTTAAACGAGTACGGAGGCTTGAATTAAAAAAAATCATCAATAAGGTTTTGTTTTTTCCTAACCCGGAAAACTTAAAACGATCATTTTTGATCTCAAATGCTTCCTTAAGCGCTAGCTCAAGATTACCAAGATCTTTAACATTGGTGAAGTGCTTCATTCTGACTAAAAGTTTAAGATTATACTTTACGCCATTCCGCTTTTGCCAATCAAAGGAGGAACTGTAGGCGTTTCTTCTGTATTTATTTTTCCAAACTGAGATTCAAATTTGGATACATTATCTTGTAGTGCCATCAGTAAACGCTTTGCATTTTCTGGTGTCATTATTATACGAGATTTCACTTTCGCTTTAGGCACGCCCGGCATAATGCGAACGAAATCCATAACGAATTCAGAACTTGAGTGAGTCAGGATAGCAAGATTTGCATAAATTCCCTGTGCTACTTCTTCGTTCAACTCGATTTCTATTTGTTGATTTTCCATGAATGATCTTATATTTAATTTGTTAACAACAGGCTTATTACTCGATTTCGAATTCTTTCATTTCATACATATCAGTATATTCGTCCCACTCTTCATCCATTTCAACATAAAGAGATATAGGCAATAAATCAAATTCAGCCAGAGCTTCATTTAATCTCTCTCCGAAAACGCGTGAAGTTCGAGCATAAAAAACAAGTGTACGCTCTTTATCTCCGGTATAAACTCCGGTCAAAATAGCCAACTTATCCTTTTCCATTACTTTCTGAAGCTTTTCCTGAACAGTTTCCATGAGTTCGGCTTCCGCATCAGTCGGCATACCTTTCTCATCACCTTCATACTTCCAGTAAATTTCAATACGCTCTTTGAGTTTCTGACAAGCTTTGAACTCGTCCAATTCCTCTCGTCCACTTACTATTATTAAATTTCCATTCTCTGCAGTAGAGAGTGCACTGAACCATTCATTACTAAGTTTCATTTTATTTTAATTTTAAAGATTATCTTTTCCTTGAACTCTCTGAAAAGATCTACTCATCCATTATAGCTTGTAGCAGATCAATAAATTCACCCACATCTTTTCCATCAACCAAACTATGATGAACATGGACAGACAATGGCATGATATATTTATCTCCTGACCGGGTTATTTTACCTGTAGATATCTTTGGTGCACTATCTTCACCTTTCAGATAGCGGGCATGAGATAAAGATGTAAACCGAACCCAGGGTATTGCAGAAAAATGAATGGTATCTTGTCTGGCAGCATCAGCTGTATAATTCATCCCATTCACTTTTTTCACTTTCTCTATTTCATTTTCCACCTCTGATTTAAACAATGAAAAATCAGGATGATAATGCATAAAAGAAAAAGCAAACGTTCCGTTATCCTTACCTATTGACGGAGATACATGTATTTTGTCATACCGGTAAAGTTCTCCCGATTCAATACGTAAACGGAAAGGCTCGCACCGATTTACGGCACTTAATATTTTATATAATGAACCTACAAAAAAAGATTGATTTTCCGACTTACATTTCAGATATAGTTTAGTCACATCTATATCTGCAGTTATTCCGTAAAAGGGTTCTGCGAAATCTTTGAAAAAACAATATAACTCCTTTCTGTTCCAGGAATCTACATCTATTCTAGTTCTCATATATTAATGGCTCTGTCTTCTAATACAAATGTAAGCTTTTTTCTTTAGAACTTATAAATTAAAGAAGCCTTTGTCTCATAAGTATTAAAGAATACATCACGCTCATAAGAATAATGAGTATTACGAAAATAGATATAACAGTTGATCTGAAAAGCCAGATTCGGATTGATATTGAGATTTATCCGCGGATTGATTATCGCAAAGAGCGTATTACTTTTATCTCCTTGCACGTTCAGCAATTCGGGCTTAATTCCATCATAATTAGCATCCGGATTCCAGCCTTTCCATGTATAAAGTTGATACAACTCTGCTCCTAAATGAAAGGATGCTTTGTTTTTAAATGTAAGTTCTGTATTCACCAGTGTACTGAATCCGCTACCAAAGTTATAATCTCTCTCACCCACATGTTCATAATCAGTTGCACTACCACCCATTATAATACCATTCAAAACAATGCCGAATTTCAAATCAATCGATTGATTTGAATTCTTCATATTATATAACATCCCGCCACCAAAAGATGCTGGAGCAGCGAATTTAAAGGGGATAACCTCGGATCCTTTGATTCCTGATTTAGAGTCATAATAAGAAAGATGCTGAAATGCACCAACTAACATTTTATGTCCCGGAATCGGATCATAATGCTTTCCATAAAGTAAGCCCAACGAATTTAACTTCCCGACAAAAGGCTGAGATCCTATGACATTAAAGGAGGCATCTAATTTAAAATACTCATAAGGCACGGGATAAGTCAGCTCAAACGGATCATTATAAGTAATATTTAGATCTAAGACTCCTGCACCTCCTCCTTTGTAAGGAGCTGAAGATTCTGAGATAAAAGTTGTTCCGACACCTAAAGATACACTTACATCATCATTGTCATAAGGCCGATAATATCCCCTTGCTCTTCGTCTACCCACTTTTCCTTCTACAAGGCGATTAATAAAACCTATTGGATTAATAATTCCCGCTGCTACCTCACGACCTACTCTTTCCCAGCCGACAGACGATTCATCCAATATTTTATACGAAAGACGATGTGTCATTTCACCTAAAGCTAAACCACCAATAGACGTAGCAAATAGGTCATTTACAGATGCAGGTTCATTTTCTGCCATAAACTCCCAACTCATACTACCGAAAAACGTATATGGAATACATTGCCAATAATTCAAACCGTTAGATCTTGCTGCATTATAATATAAATTCCCATGAAAAGGATGGGAGAACATATTTGTTTCCAGACCATCACTATCCCATGTAAAGCCCTTAATCATATTATTACTGATTGTTGACATATTTACCCGTGCCCATGGTTCATTTGCAACAAAACGATTAAAAGACCAAATCAATATATTTGTTCCCGCAATCATTGCAACAGGACGATACGGATTCACTCTGAAAACAGAATCAACCATAGGAGATCGTTCTTTTTGAGTCCATACATCTTGTGCCTGAAGTTGTTGGTTTATTGCGATCAAAATAATTAACGAGATATATAAAAATCTTTTCATTCCTTTTCTATTTAAAATAATGATACCCCAAATTCAAAAATAGGTTCTCTCCTGAAGCAGGCAAACGTTCCATATCTGGCGGTGTATTCATATCCGCCTGAAGCAAACACGCCCAAATACTTACAAATCCTGAATCCAACGTTGCCCCGGGCCTGAACAGACCAGAGAGCATCAGGAACTTTTTCCTCATGTTCCTTACTTGAAACCAGATTTATATGAGAGTAACCTAAGTCTGCAGAAAAAGTAAATCGTTTATAATCATAATAAAGACCTGTACGATAGGAGAATGCTCCGGAATACTCAGCCAAAGAATCATCATAAGGATAACCTATTGACAAGATGGAAAATGTATATTTATTTCTGAATCGGATCCCAAAATTAATAGCGGTCATCGTTCCTCCATAGATAACACCCGAAATCTTCGTTTTCGGATTCATATTAATAAGACCTAGTTGCACTCTCGCTGTATCATAAGCATAGTTAATTACCCCTAACTGTAAACCTTGTACACTACGACCGGATACGTTTATAATACCCAGCTGAAAACCTTTTACTCTTCGCGCATAGTTTGTAATCCCGATTTGGAAACCATTCATATTTCCCATCGAAACATTTAAGAATCCCGAAACCTGAGCACCTTTTAGAGTACCGCCATTAACATTGGATAAGGCACTTAACTGAAGCCCATTTAAATTTTCCGCATTAAAATTGGTTATCCCGGCAAGTTGAAAACCATGCGCCTGACCTATATTAAAGTTAGCAATACCCGCCAACTTAAATCCCTTCATATCACCATATAAAACATTGAATCCACCGGCGAAAGAAGCACCGGACATATATTTTTGAGCATAGGTTGAGAAACCGGCTAAATTAAATCCGTTTACACCTCCCCGGGCAATATTATAAATCCCGCTTATATTTGCACCATTTATTTGTCCGAAAGAATGTCCGGATATGAACTGTAATCCAAATCCGTTTAAATTATCGAATCGGATACACGGAAGACCCAGTACGATATTACC
>DKPO01000031.1:231098-283038 GCA_002471225.1 Porphyromonadaceae bacterium UBA7332 | reverse complement strand
AATTTTGTTGAGCTATCAGACCTATATGATTTATCAGAAAAACGAAAGTCAGAATAAGTTGTATTTTTCGCATAATTAAGGATTTTAGCTTTTTGTGCAAAAATATAATTTACATTACTACTTAAAGTTATTATAACAACAAAACGTGCATAAATGATATCAAAATAGAATTATATTTTCAAAAATCAATCCATAACCAAAAGTTATAACCCATAACTAAAAAGAATATTTATCTAAAGAAAATAGTTTATATTTTTGACACGTTAAAAAACTTTACCGAATTATCCTTTATCGCGTATCGTTTGTTTAACTATAATACTATTAACTTCTAAATGAAATTTATATGAAGGCATTAACAAACGAAAAGCTTCTGATTGTCGGGGCTGCCGGAATGATCGGTTCAAACATGTTGCAAACTGCAATTATGATGGGATTATCTTCTAACATCTGTGCTTATGATCCATATGCACCAGCATTAGAAGGCGCTGTTGAAGAGATGTATCATTGTGGTTTTGATGGCGTTGATTTAACGTGGACAACAGACCCGAAAATAGCTTTTGAAGGTGCTAAATACATTGTTTCATCTGGTGGTGCAGCTCGTAAAGCTGGAATGACACGTGAAGATTTGCTTAAAGGAAATGCGGAAATTGCAGTTGAATTAGGAAAAAATATTAAACAATATTGTCCGGATGCAAAACACGTAACTATTGTTTTCAACCCTGCTGATATCACTGGTCTGATTACCCTTTTATACTCAGGTTTGAAACCATCTCAGGTTAGTACTTTAGCTGCATTGGATAGTACACGTTTACGTACAGCTTTAGCTCAACATTTCAATGTTCCTCAGGATAAAGTTACCGGTTGCCGTACATATGGCGGACATGGTGAACAAATGGCCGTTTTTGCTTCAACTACTAAAATTGATGGCAGACCACTTTCTGAAATTATCGGAACAGAAGAATTAAGTGAAAAAGCTTGGGAAGATATGCAGAAATATGTAACACAAGGTGGTAAAAGAATTATTGATCTTCGTGGTCGTTCTTCTTTCCAAAGTCCGTCTTACCTTTCAGTAGCAATGCTTCGTGCAGCTATGGGTGGCGAAAATTTCCCTTGGCCAAGTGGAACATATGTAAATAACAACGAGTTCTCTCACATTATGATGGCGATGGAGACTCATATTGACAAAGACGGTGTTACTTTCAAAGACGTAAAAGGTACAGAGAAAGAAATGGAAGCTCTTCGTCATAGCTACGAACACCTTTGTAAACTAAGAAATGAGGTAATTGATATGGGTATTATTCCTCCTGTAGAAGAGTGGAAAAAAATTAATCCTTACCTATAAAATAAAATAGTGTCAGTTTAGAGTTAAGCATTTGATTAAATCGAATGCTTAACTCTATTTGTTTTATAAAATAATGATCATGAATGATTTTCGATTGAAAGTATTTGTGAGTGTCGCAACTCATTTAAGCTTTACAAAAGCAGCTAATGAGCTGTATCTTTCACAACCTGCAATTAGTAAACATATCCGTGAAATTGAAGATTTTTATAAAATTCGATTATTTAATCGTGTAGGTAATCACATTGAACTTACACGAGAAGGCGAATGCTTTCTGGAGCATGCCGTTAAAATAATTGAATCTTATAAAGAACTGGAATTTGAGATGAATCGGCTATCTGAAACATATGCAGGAGAATTAAGAATCGGAGCCAGTTCCACCATTAGCCAATATGTGATTCCGTCTATTATAGGAAGATTCATTCAACGTTATCCGCATATCAAGTTATCGCTACAGAACGGGAATACATCTGATATAGAAAAATCCTTACTGGGGGGAAAAATTGATTTAGGTATTGTTGAAGGAAATCATTGTGAAACAGGAATTAATTACAAATCATTTATGAATGATGAATTAGTTCTTATAGCACACACAACAAGTAAGTTTTATGAATTAGACGAAATCAATATTCAGGATCTGCATGAATTTCCTTTAGTCATTCGTGAGTATGGCAGCGGAACTTCTGAAATCATAAACAATGCTCTTGCCAAACATAATCTGAAATTATCGGGCATGAATATTCTACTTACTTTAGGTAGCACAGAAGGTATTAAATCATTCCTTAGAAGCTCTCAGGCATTAGGTATTGTCTCCATTCGCTCTGTATCCAGAGAAATCCAAAGCGGCGAATTCAAAGTTATAGAATGCCCGGATCTAAAGTTAGAAAGAACATTTCACTTTGCTTTAAAGCAAGGCTCAGCCACAAAAAATGAAGAATTATTCATTCGTTTCTCTGAAAGTTATAAAAATCAGTTATAGCCTATATAACTAAAGAATATACATCGAATTAATTTAAACTTTACTTTTGCAGAATAATTCAAAAAAATAAGATTTAGCGAAATCAAATTTCAAAAACAATATATGCAAAACTTTATTATGATTTTAAAGAAGTACAGCAAACCTCTGTTTATTCTTATGGTTGCTTTATGTCTTCTTCCATTTGTTTCACCTCCGATTGCGTTATTCTCAGGTTTATTTTTCGCGATTGTAATCGGAAATCCTTACGCAAAACAAAGTAAAAAAATTTCAAAGCAACTTCTACAGTATGCGGTAGTAGGATTAGGATTCGGGATGAATCTGTATTCTTCATTAGAAGCCGGAAAAGAGGGGATTGTCTTTACAGTAGTATCGGTTATCGGTGTCATGATGCTTGGTATGTGGTTAACACGCCGCATGAAAATTGAAGAAAAAACAGGATACCTGATTTCTGCGGGCACAGCGATTTGCGGGGGAAGTGCAATTGCTGCTGTTTCACCGGTTCTAAAAGCGAAAGAGCATGATATTTCGGTTGCATTAGGAACCGTATTTATCTTAAATGCTATCGCCTTGTTTATTTTTCCTCCGATCGGGCATTGGCTGGATATGACTCAGCAACAGTTCGGAACATGGGCTGCGATTGCCATTCACGATACAAGCTCCGTTGTTGGTGCCGGAGAAGTTTACGGAGCACAAGCTCTGCAAGTAGCAACAACTGTAAAATTAACACGAGCTCTTTGGATTATTCCATTAGCGCTTATTACATCTTACATCTTTAAAGCTAAGGATCAGAAAATTTCCATTCCATGGTTTATTTTATTCTTCGTATTAGCTATGATCGTTAATACATTTATTCCGCTTCCGGCAGCTTTAACAAACATCATAAGCTTTATTTCTAAGAAAGCATTGACTGTTACCTTATTTTTAATTGGATCAGGTTTGTCATTGTCAGTTATCAAAGAAGTAGGTATCAAACCGCTTTTATTAGGCGTTGGACTTTGGGTAGTCATTGGTATCTCGAGCTTACTGGTTATCCTATACATATAAGAAATAGAAGCTTCTTTTCTGAAAAGAGAGAGTGACTAAAAAATAAAAGAGCCATAGCTTTAATCAAAGCTATGGCTCTTTTATTTTAGAATGACGCTACTACTTCAAGTGTCAATTTATCATGAAACAATTGATTGATTGCATAATCACTTGGTTTGTGATTTCCCATATAATGTTCGTATTGTAATCTGATCTCAGCCTGACAAGGCTTTTCAGTTAAACGAAGGTTACCCCCGAAAGTGATACGTGATAAGTTTTTAGCATCGTATTTACCTGTTTCATCATTCTTAAAAGTAATATTATGACCTAAGTCATAACGCAAAACCGGTAAAATATATTTAGCAATCTTATTCTCCGGTAATTTAAAGCGATAATTACCCTGAATCACCCATGCATTAGAAGTCTGAGTCTCAAAACTAGTTTGCTTACGTTGTGCAAATTCTGATTCAATTAAAATGTTGTTTTTTGCATAACGCATTTCAATATCCCATATACTGATATCATGCATATTGTTAAACTTACCGACATAGTAAGATCCGGCAACTTTAAAACCTTTATTCGTTCCAAACTCTTGTCTGAAAGTCATGTTTACTGACTTACTCCAGACTGGATTATTTTGACCTGAACCATTCATTAAACCGATCAAAGTAGTTGCAGGTACCCCTAAGTTATATCTGAATGTAGTATTCAAACCAATATCACGAGCATTCAAAGATCCGAATCCATATTTAACTTTTCCGTCAACCTCTTCACTCCAATAATAGTTTCCGATAAATTTTGCAAGAAAAGAACGATTCGCAAAATTACTTACGCCTGGTCCACTTCCAACTTCGGTACTGAAACGAGTTAATTGCTGACCTAAAGAAAATTCAACAAATTTGAATGGTGTAAATACAGCAAAAGCATCAAATACAACTAATTTACCTTCCAGATTTAATTCGATCTGACTTGAATACTTTAAATTTTTAGCTACATTCCCTCTTACCCCTAAACGAGAGCTTCTTACATTAAAGCGATACTCTGAATTATCAGGCGCATACTCTAATTTTGCTTTTACAACCCCAAAAACCTGTGGAGTGTAAAATCCCTTTTCTTTCTTCTCTTGGTCTTCTTTTGATTCTGCAAACGCTGTCGCGCTAATTAACGTAGATAGTAGAAATACTGAAAAAAACTTTTTCATAATGTGTGTTATGATGAATTCGGCTGCAAAAGTAGGGCAATCCTTTCGGAATGGCATCACAATTATGTTATTTTTTTTGAACTTGTTACTGCTTCTTCAAAAAAACGACTAAATCTGTTTAATCAACTCTTTTTCAGCAATTGATATCAATTTCTTCTCATTTCAAAATATTAAATATTATACAAACATCAATAATATTACTTTATAAATAAATTAAAAAGTCTATCTTCTTATTTTTAAACTATAAAAATAAAGACTTATCCAGGATCTGCAAATTAATTTGATTTCATAACTGACAAACATTCGTTATCTAAAACTGTTCTATTTTGAAGTTTTGTTATTTTCTTTGTAACTCAAATCATTTTCAAAAAAGTGCTTATGATTCATATAAAAAACAGGAGTGCTCTGATCTCCTTATTTTCTGTATTAATTTTAATTCTATTTATTTCTTGCGGTAAAAAAGAACGAGGACCACACACAATCAAAGAATTCACCGGAGGATTTAGCCGTACATTCAGTGACTTGAATCCCGATCATCTGAAAGCTGCAAAAAGTATTAACAGTACTATTTTCAGTTCAGTCGAGGAAATTAAGGATAACGGTAACATGACGCTTATTGAAGAAAATGATTATTACAACGTTGATAAGCTCACTCACTCTCATCCTTATTTACATGAAGATGCGGCTGATTTATTAAAAACAATTGGCAAAAACTTTCAGGATTCTTTGGAATCGAAGTCTGCAACACCTTACCGATTAATTGTGACGAGTGTTTTACGCACACAGGAATCAATTAAGGGATTGAGAAAAAGAAATTCGAACTCAAGTTTGAATTCGGCACACTTATATGGTACGACTTTTGATATTGCATATGCCAGATTCGACAAATTAGATGAAGATGATACCGATATTGAGCCTCAATTACTCAAATCTGTACTTGCAGAAGTGCTTCGTGATTTACGTAAAGAAAAGAAGTGCTATGTAAAATATGAAGTCAAACAAGGATGTTTTCACGTAACGGCACGTCCGATCTAAAATGAGTTACATTTTATATGAATACAAAGTTTTTCAAGGATGAGCTGGAGCAAGCTCTGTCTCAATTGCAAATATTACAACATAAGAAAACATATAATGGCATGTACAGACTTATCTGTGCAGCGATTCTTTTATTTCTAATCTATCAATACGCCTATCCTGCAGATTGGTATCTGCTTTTGCTGATTCCATTTCTAGTTCTGTTCTCTTATTTAGTAAGAAGAGACATGAGCTTAAACAGGAGAATATCCTATTGGTCAAGCAGAAGGGATATCTGTGAACGGGAAATCAAAATTTCACAATATGATATTTCTTCTTTTGTCGGAGGAAAAAGACATGAAGAAGCAGAACACTCATACTCTGTAGATCTGGATATATTTGGTCATAAATCTATATTCCAATATATCAATCGGACAACTACCCCCGGCGGTGAAAAATGGTTAGCTAAACGCTTGAAAAATCCATTTACAGACATTACGAAAATCAGAGCTCGTCAGGAGTCAATACGAATCATGATGAATAAGCCTCTCTGGCTATTAAACTTTTGTACGCTGGGCAATCTGGTAGAATATAAAACTACCGAGGAACTTCAAATCAAACAATTTCTGAATGAGCCAATACCATACGGTAAAAAAAGAAGTATTGTTCTATTGGTTCTCTTTTTCCCTTTTGTGCAATTCACCTTGCTTCTGTTAACTGCATTGGGTATTTTACCATATTCCGTTATTGCCGTTACAATAGGAGCTGCTCTGACTTTTTCATTATCCAACAATAAAAAAATCAGTGCTATACAGGAAGTAATCAGTAGCAAATCAACTCTACTTGCCCGTTATTCAACCCTTTTTAAAGTCATGGAGGATGTTAACGTCAATTCCGATGAGCTTTTACAAATGCAAAAGGGCTTGTTTACAGATAATACATCAGCATCCTATGTTATTGGTCGTTTAAGTAAAATGCTGGACCGATTGGATTTTCGCCACAATATTATTGTCGGGTTAACATTGAATGCGCTTTTCTTATGGGACTTCAGACAATTAATTGCAATTGAAAAGTGGAGAAGCAAATACCAGTCAGTAATTCCGAAATGGATGGATCTACTTCACCAGACAGATGCTATGGTTTCATTCAGTCTGTTTGCTTTCTCAAATAAAGAGCGTGTTTGTTTTCCTGAAGTGGTTGATAACGGACCTGTTCTGAAAGCTAAATCTCTGAAGCATCCACTTATTGACGATAAGCAATGCGTAGGAAATGGTATCGATATTGAACAAATACCGTCTTTCTTAGTTGTAACAGGAGCAAATATGGCTGGCAAAAGTACATACCTGCGTACCGTAGGTATTAATTTTGTTTTTGCAAATATCGGAATACCGGTATTTGCTGAATCATTCACCTTCACGCCTACAAATTTATTTACAAGTTTGCGGACAAATGATTCTCTTACACAAAATGAATCATACTTCTTCGCCGAGCTTAAACGATTAAAAATGATCATTGATCGTTTAAATAAAGGAGAGCGAATGTTTATCATTCTGGATGAGATCCTGAAAGGAACGAATTCGAAGGACAAGCAATTCGGATCAATTTCTTTAGTTAAGCAATTGCTTCGCCATTCTTGCGTTGGTATTATTGCCACACATGATCTTATTTTAGGAGAGCTCGCCACAGAGTTTCCGAATCAGGTCAGAAACTTTTGTTTTGAAGCGGATATTAAAGATGATAATCTCTCTTTTTCTTATGAAATCCAAGAAGGAATCGCTCACAATATGAATGCTTGTTTCTTAATGAAAAAAATGGGAATCATCGTTGAATAAAATTTATTTTTATGTTGAATTTCAGACGTGTTACACTCGAAGACGAATCAATTATTCGTAAATATTTTTCAGAGACTCCCAGAGCACAATTAAATTACTGTTTCGAGGTGCTTTATCTTTGGAGAGATGTATGTGAATTTGAAATTTGCGAATATGATGGTTTCTTAATTATAAAAACTTTTATCGAATGCAACCATAATTTTTTGTTTCCTCTTGGCAAGGGAGGTGATTTGAAACAGGTGTTCGATCTGATGAAACAATATGCTGAATCGCATTATTGTACTTTTAATATGTTTCAGATCAACGATGAAGAAAAAGAATGGTTTGAATTGAATATGACAGACCGGTGCAGTTTTGAAGCTGTGCGGGAAGAGTTTGAATATGTTTATCTGCGGGATCGCCTGGCTAATCTGAGTGGAAAAAAACTCCAGCCAAAACGAAATCATATCAATGCTCTTGAAAAAGAATATAGCTGGAACTATGAACCAATCACAATGGATAATATTCAGGAGTGTTGTCAGGTGAATAGTCAATGGATATCAGAGCATACTGCCGGATTTGATCGTCAAATGGAAATGGAAAATACGGCTCTATGCAATGCGCTTGCTGAATTTTCTAATTTGCAGATTCAAGGTGGGGCATTAAGAGTTAATGGCAAAATTGAGGCTTTCTCTTTAGGATGTCCGCTAACGGAAGATACCTATCTGGT
Organism: Porphyromonadaceae bacterium UBA7332; assembly: GCA_002471225.1. GTDB lineage: Bacteria > Bacteroidota > Bacteroidia > Bacteroidales > UBA7332 > UBA7332. The sequence continues at coordinate 274,941 of DKPO01000031.1, read as the reverse complement.
TTTATTTGAAAAAGCCAATGCTCATATCCGTGGAGCTTATCCGTTAATGAATCGTGAATTTATACGCCATGCTGTTCCTGAATCATTTACCTTTATAAACAGGGCAGAGGATGCAGGTGAGGAAGGACTCAGACAAGCCAAACTTTCTTATATTCCGGACAAGCTTGAACCATTATATAAGCTAACTTGTCTAAAATGATAAAATAAAACGATGCAATCTTATTATAGAAGATTGCATCGTTTTATTTTTATATCAATTAAATCCCAGTTTACGGATCAGTACTTCGATATCTGCAGGTGCATTAATTACTGTATAACCGCAGAAATCACGACGTAAAGGATAATGATCTCTTTGTTTAACGAAATCAGATGAAGCCGCTTTCAAAGCTTCAGATTCCTCTTCAACCGGATACGTTTTTAAAATAATTCCTGTCAGAATATCTCCGTCAATTTGATTAACATCAATAACCGGATGTTTCGGTACCGGAGGAGTTATTAACGAGGTATCAACATTCAGCCCAAAATATCTGGCAAAAGCAGCAACTGTCATTTTCGTGCCGTTAAACTTACCATCTCTTGAGAATCCTGCAATATGCGGAGTAGCAATATCAGCTATGTCAAGCAATTCCTCATTTATCAAAGGTTCATTTTCCCAACAATCAATAATCATACCCCCGATTTTGCCATTTTTAAAAGCTTCAAGCAATGCCTCTTCATCGAGAACACCCCCACGTGCAGCATTCATTATTATTGGCTTTTTTTCTAAAGCAGAGAAAAAACGATGATCTGCTACATGGTATGACGGATGATCTCCATCTTTAGTTAAAGGTGTATGAAACGTTATCAGATCACACTCTTTGGCTATTTCGGCCAATGAAACAAAGCCCTGATCCCCTTCAACTTCCTGTCGCGGAGGGTCATTTAAAAGAACTTTCATCCCAAGATCTGAGCAAGCTTTAGCAATATGCTTACCAATATTACCGACACCAACCACACCAACTGTAAACTCCGAAAGATCTTTCTTCATTTTACGCGCAAGGATAGAAAGTGTTGCCAGAAAATAAGAAAGGACAGATCCTTTATTACAGCCGGGAGCATTATTCCAGACAATATCATGAGCCGCACAATAACTTCTGTCTATATGATCGAAACCAATACTTGCCGTTCCTATATATTCCACTTTATTACCTTCTAATAAAGCGGGATTACATTTAATAGGTGTTCTGACAAACAAAACATTGGCATCTTTAATGGCTGATGATGAAAAATCCTTCGTTGGCAAAAATGTAACCTGCTCAAACGGTGCCAATAAAGTTGGTAATCCCGGAATTTTATCATCTGCGACAATGACAAATTGTTTCATAATCGATTGTATTAAATAAAAAGGAGAACTCATCGAGCTCCCCTTTTTTGTTTTATATCTAAATATTTAGAATGGTTTAAATCCCATAATCTCGCGAACCTCACGAAGTGTTTTTGAAGCGCTTTCTCTTGCTCTTTCTGCACCCATGATACTTACTCTGCGTAGATATTCTTCATCATTCTGAATATCAAGGATTCGCTCACGGATCGGATTAGTTACAGCAATAATATCAGCAGCCAATTGTTTTTTCAAATCACCGTAACGAATTTCACACTTATTCCATTTATCTTCGAAAAACTCTACCGTATCAGGTGTTGATACAACGTTCAGAATAGTGAATAAGTTTTCAATATAATCAGGCTTAACTGAATTCATTTCTGACGGACCCTGATCTGTCAAAGCGCGTTTAACCTTTTTCTCAATCGTTTTCGGATCATCAGCAAGGTAAATACAGTTACCTTCACTTTTACCCATTTTACCGCTACCATCTAATCCCGGAATCTTAACTAACTCACCACCGAAATTATATGCAGCCGGCTCTTTAAAGTATTCAACTCCGTAAAAGTTATTGAAACGACGACCAAATTTACGCGTCATTTCAAGATGCTGCTCCTGATCTTTACCTACAGGAACTTTATCTGCATTATGCATCAAAATATCAGCAGCCATCAAAGTAGGATAAGTCAACAAACCTGCATTTACATTTTCAGGTTGCTTTCTTGCTTTCTCCTTGAATGAAGAAGTCTTAGCTAATTCACCCATATAAGCGTGCATATTCAATAACAAATATAATTCTGTTACTTCAGGCACATCACTCTGAACATAGATAGCCGAAGTCTCCGGATCAAGCCCCGCTGCTAAATATTCAGTTAATACATTCTTTACGTTTGTATGTAGAGATTTTGGATCCGGATGTGTGGTCAATGAATGATAGTCAGCAATAAAGAAATAGCAATTATTCTCTTGCTGCATCTTAATAAAGTTCTTAAGCGCACCGAAATAGTTCCCTAAATGCAGGTTTCCTGTCGAGCGAATACCGCTTACTACTGTTTCCATATATATGATTTTTTAATTTCTTTGTTCTTATCCTAAATGATAAGACAAAAGTATAACTATTACACAATAAAATAAAATTAATCGGCTGCCGAAACTATAATTCCTCCACCGATTACACGATCTCCGCAATAAAATACGGCAGATTGCCCCGGCGCAATAGAATTGACCGGTTCATCGAAGCGTATTGTTGCACAATTATTTTCTGTCAGTTCGATTGTACAACCATTTTCTTGTTTCCGATAACGGATCTTACAGGTCAAAGGCAATGTATCAATATCTTCGGGATCAATAAAATGGACATCTTTCAGATACATCGTCTGATGATACATGTCTTCCAGTTTACTCAAAGTTACGGTATTCGTATCTGCATCAATTTCTTTCACAAAAACCGCATACTGAAAGTTGATACCTAATCCCCTTCGCTGCCCTACTGTATAAAAAGGGAAACCGGCATGTTTACCTAATATATTACCTTTTGTATCCTTAAAATATCCCGGCTTAATCAACGATGGATCGACATGCTCTCTGAGGAAAGGACGATAATCTCCCGGACAAAAGCAAACCCCTAAGCTGTCTTTTTTATCTGCAGCTTTTAAAAAGCCCTGTTTACGGGCATATTCTCTGACTTCCGATTTATGCAAATCCCCCAATGGCAATAACATTCTGGATAAAATACGTTGCCCCAATCCCCACATGAAGAAAGATTGATCTTTGTCAGGATCTTTTCCTTGCGTGATATAATACTTTCCGTCAACCCATACTTTTTGTACGTAATGTCCGGTTGAGATATAATCAATGCCTTCTATTTCTGCAATATCACACAACAGCTTCCACTTGAGTTCATTGTTACAGATCACACAAGGGACCGGTGTTTTTCCGGACATATATTCTGAAATAAAATAGGAGAGTATTTTATCTTTAAACAAATCCCGGGCATCATATACCCGATGTTCGATACCAAGTCTGTCCGCAAGTTCCCGCGCATCTTCCAAATGACGCGTATTTTCTTCACGATCATAAAACCGAAAAGTTATTCCGATTACCTCATAACCTGATTCTTTCAATATCATCGCTGCAACCGAACTATCGGTACCTCCACTCATTCCTAGCAATACTTTCTTCATATATATCTGTTTAGCACATACAAAGCTATAAAAAAAAGCGTGAAAACCGTTACCGATTTCCACGCACCAATGCAACTTAACTTAAAATCTATTGAACGTTGAATATTTCTTTGATTGCCTGAATGTAATTTTCTTTTGGCTGCAATCCCATAATAATCTGAGGTTGCCCGTTTACAGGACAATACAATAACGTCGGCAAGCTTCTTATTCCCATTTCACGGGATAGTTCTTTTTCTTTTTCGGTATCTACCTTATAGAAATTGATCTTACCTTTATATTCTTCAGCTAACTCATCTAAAATGGGTGCTACTTTACGACAAGGTGCACACCAATCAGCATAAAAGTCAATAATACTAGGTTTATCACTTTCGTATTTCCACTCTTGATTTTGTTTCTTATAATCAAAAATCTTTTCAAGGAAAAGCTTCTGATCCATTTTCATCACCAATCCTTTTGTTTCAGATTTCTCACTTTTCTTTGTCTCAGTATTCTGAGAATTTGCACACGAAAACCCGAATATGGATAGTAAGGCAATAAATAAGACTCTTTGTAACATAATGGTTTACTTTTAATTATAACAATTCGTATGTTTAATAGTTTATCCAAACTATTAGTATTCGCATCCAAAGATACATAATTCGGTCCTTATTGATTTTCTTCCTATACTGTTTTACAACAATCGCAAGACACTCTTTTTGCTTCAATCTGATTATAGCTCAGAAAAAAGTAGTTACTTTGTGTACGTATAACGTAAACTGAAAGAATATGCCATTAAATATTCCGGATAATTTACCGGCTATTGAACTTCTAAAAGCTGAAAATATCTTCGTCATGAATGACTCATGCGCCAACATGCAGGATATACGGCCACTCAGGATTTTGATATTAAACTTAATGCCCGTTAAGATTGATACAGAAACAGATCTTATCCGTCTGCTTTCGAACACCCCTCTTCAGGTAGAGATCAACTTCTTACGCATTAAAGAGCATATATCAAAAAATACACCTATTGAGCATTTAGAAGCTTTTTATTATACATTTGAGGAAATCAGAAATCAGAAGTATGATGGCATGATTATTACAGGTGCTCCTGTAGAACAAATGCCTTTCGAAGAAGTTTCCTACTGGGAGCCGATATGTGAGATTTTTGATTGGGCACAACAGAATGTCACATCAACACTGTATATTTGCTGGGCAGCTCAAGCCGGACTATATCATTTTTATGATGTTCCTAAGCATCCGCTTGACAATAAGCTATTCGGTATTTTCGAACATACACTCCGGGATAATACATTACCTATCTTCCGGGGATTCGATGATGCTTTTTTTGTTCCTCATAGCAGACATACCGAAGTGAGGAGAGAGGATGTCGCAAAAGTGAAAGAGCTCACTATCTTATCCGAATCCGAAGAAGCCGGACTATACATGGCAATGGCTCGTGATGGGAGAGAGTTCTTTATTTCGGGTCATTCCGAATATGCACCCTATACATTGGATACTGAATACAAACGGGATCTATCAAAAGGGTTACCTATTCAAGTTCCTGCTAACTATTATCAGGACAATGACCCCGACAAAACTCCGGTCGTACGTTGGCGGGCTCATGCAAACTTATTGTTCCACAATTGGCTCAATTATTACGTATATCAGAGAACGCCATATAACATTGACGAAATTAAATAAACCAATTATATGAAAGATGTAATCAAACAGATTCTTCAAAAAGAAGCTGATGCCATTTTAAATCTTCCTATTACTGACGATTTTGAAAAAGCCGTTGACTTAATTGTTGAAGCCGTTCATACGAATAAAGGCAAATTAGTCACAAGTGGTATGGGTAAAGCCGGGCAAATTGCTTTAAACATTGCTACTACATTTTGTTCTACAGGCTCACCTGCTGTTTTTCTTCATCCAAGTGAAGCACAACACGGTGACTTAGGCATTTTACAGGAAAACGATATCATGCTGGTTATATCAAACTCTGGTAAGACACGTGAAATACTGGAGCTTTTGATCCTTGCACGCCGTTTACATCCGAATGTAAAATTCATCGTCATCACCGGAAATGACGAAAGCGAATTAGCGAAAAAAGCTGACGCTTGCCTTTTCACAGGTAATCCGAAAGAGGTTTGTCCTTTAGGACTTACACCGACTACATCTACAACGATGATGACTGTTATCGGAGATCTTTTAGTTGTTAACACCATGTTGAAAACTAAATTCTCTAACGAAGAATACGCTAAACGCCATCATGGCGGCTATTTGGGAGAGCAATCTCGCAAACAGAGTGAAGAAAATAAATAATCTTCCTTTTATCAGGAGATTTCTGAAATATCTGTTTCATGATTTCTCTTCATAATTCCTGACGGTGCATAGATCTTCCTGAAAGATCCATGCGCCGTTTTTATTTTCTGCGCAGACTCATTGCTACCCGATATAGATATAAAAGCAGGAGATCTTAAAATGAGAAATAAATATGTACTTTTGTTTATTCATCTTTACATAGACCTTTATGACATTAAAAGATCAGACCATATCAGCTCTACTCTGGACCTTAGTTGACAAGGTCGGGACTCAAATCGCCTATTTCATTACAGGTGTGATTATGGCCGACCTGTTAGATGTGTCCGATTTCGGATTAATTGGGATGCTCTCTATTTTCGTCTTATTGACTACCATATTTATTGATGGCGGTTTTACAAGTGCACTTATTCGCTATCAGGATACGAATGAGGATGATTACAGTACCGTTTTTTATTTAAATATGGGGATGAGTATTCTTCTGTATGCCCTCTTATATATGTCTGCACCTCTTATCGCGGAATATTATGATCAACCGAGACTGATACCTGTTTCACGTGTATTATTCCTAAGCATCTTATTCAATTCCGGAGGCATTATTCAGAACACCATTTATGCTAAAAGTATAAATTTCAAAATCCAGACTATAGCAAACATCGTTTCACTCGTGCTATCGGGTGGTATTGCTTTATTGCTCGCATGGAAAGGATACGGAGTTTGGGCTATTGTCTATCAGACTGTGTCTGTTTCGATCCTTAAAACAGGACTTCTCTGGAGTGTAAGCAAATGGCGACCACGCCTTGTTTTCAAAATCTCTACGATCAGAAGGTTATTTGGATTTTCATCCTATCTGCTTCTGTCTCAACTTGTCGGGATCGTTCAAAATATGTATTCAATGATGCTTGGAAAACATTTCTCAGTAACAACTGTCGGATACTATACACAAGCACAGAAAATGAGTGACATGGCTATTTCAACCATTAATTCTCCGATTCAGTCTTCACTGTTTCCAGTTTTATCAACCATTAATCAGGAAGAGGACAGATTGTTAAATGCATTTCGTAAATCTATGCATTTTGCCTGTTTTCTGTCATTTCTGTTTTTACCGATGCTCGCTATTACGAGCAAACCTTTTATTCTGATGTTCCTGCGCAATAAATGGTTTGACTCAATCGTTTTTCTTCAGATATTGAGTATTTGCGGCATACTATCTATCATCACGGCATTAGTCAATACGTTCTTGCGTGTAGAAGGGAAAAGCAAGCATTTGCTTTTTGTCGAAACCATTAAAGCGGTTATCACATTTTCTGTACTGATTGCTACAATTCCTTACGGAGCCATTGCCGTAGTTATCGGACAATTAATCAGCCGTTTTCTGATTTGTCTGTTCAGTATGTATATGACAGCGCTCAAAACGAATTACTCTATGATCTTTCAGCTAAAAGATATACAAAGTTATATATTCATTGCCCTGGCATCCTTTTTGGTATGCTATCCCGTTTCGTATGTAATCACGAATATATATCTTTTGTTCTTGATTCAAAATGCAGTTTATCTGATTGCTTTTGCCTCATTAAACTACCTGAATAAGAACGTTATTATTGCCGATATAATCGATTTAGTGAAAAACAAAATCAAGAAATGAAAATGAGAAACGAGTATTTAGTAACTGTCATTGTTTTGCTTTACAATAAAGCAGCTTATGTAACCGAAGCTCTTAACAGTATTGTCAGACAAGAATGCGATTTTAAATATAAGATTCTGATTGTCGATGATTGTAGTACCGATCAGAGTCCCGACATCTGCCGAAAGTTCCAAACCGAATATCCGGATATCATTCGAATTGTCTCAAACGAAAAGAATTTAGGCGTTGTTCTTAATTTCGAAAAAGCCTATAATCTTTGTGACACTCCGTATATTGCGATCTGCGATCCGGATGATTTCTACATATCCAAACATAAACTTCAACGCCAGGTTGATTATCTGGACGCTCATCCCGAATGCAGTGTCGTATTTCATCGGGCATTGAATTATTACGAAAATACAGGTATAAAAACTTTATCCAATCCTAATCAAAAACGTATTCTGACTCTGGCAGATATGGCTACCAGTAATTTTATTACGAATAGTACCTGTATGTTCCGCAAATTATACCCCGAAGGTCTACCTGAATGGTATAAAGATGTATCAACCAATGATCTGCCTATGCATTTATTAAATGCACTGCATGGCGATATTCATTATCAACCACAGATCATGACTGTTTACAGAAAAGAATATGGTGAAAGTAACTGGGCTGGTGAAGATCCGGTCAAACGCTTGTTCCTTACACTCAATTCACGCTACCCATTACTGAATGATCCATCATGGCCGGAATCTATTCATAAAGCAATGAAACTTCAATGCCTTCAAATACTGATTCTTATTCAGCGACAGATCAATAATCCCAATGATGAGTTATATCATAAAGCCAGTCAAATGAGCCAGAGTTTGAATCTGAACGATATAGAAATTACAGAGGTTACGAAAAAAATAAATAAACGGAATTCTGTCGAACCGGGAATATTAAAAATAATCGCATCCAAGTCATTCCGGTTGGTATCCCGATTGGTACCTATAAGCGTTTTCCGGATTTGAAAATATAATGCAAAATCAGATACACAAACCACTACTGTAAATCATCTATACACATACCCAAACGTTTGATAACTAGCATAAACAAAAAAGGCCATTTTTTGTTCTATCTTTAAATAGTGAAAAATTAATCTGTACACTCATACATTTTTTCTAAGAATAAATATATGGGATAAATCAAATAAATAACTACATTTGTAGTGTCATTACCCAAAGGGTAAAGGATATGGCGAGAGCTTCGTGCTTCCAATCGCATTGCCTAAAGTTGCGTACCTACCTTCGAGGTAGGTTTTTTTGTTTCTGTACTTCTTGTAAATAGGCTTGATGTTGTTTATTAAACTTACCGACCTCGGTACCATCTACACAAAAACCTGTAACCAACATCACATTTTCCTTGATTTCCTTAAGTATCACTATATAGCTTTTCTCTTTAAACCAGTAATATTTGCAATATTCATAATCAGGGTTTCGCCTTTCAAAGTATTTGATTCTCGGATCGCTACAATTCTCCAGAATTGGACGTATCCAATGTATTTTATTAGCTCTTTCAGCGTTTATATATCGACGACCTGTTTTATCATCCTTACGAGTTATAATATGGCAAAAAGTCTCCTGCTTCTTTAAGAGTTTCACATCGTACACTTTGCTATTATTTACTTGATTTTTATTTACTAATACCTTAAAGCCATCTAAGTTCAATATGTTCTTCACAAAATCGTTCATATAAATTCCATATAACTGAAACAATTGCTCTTTAGTTGGTTCATCTGTCAATGTATCATCCAAATCTGACAAATCACCTAATATATCCTTTGTACTCATTCGCTTCTAAGGGGAAAATCATAAATATTAAACTTAGTATTATTTTTCTCAGTTTTTTGGTCTAATGATTGCCCCGCTTTGAACTCTATATATTTAATTAGCTCATTTTTCACTACACTCTTTTTCACAATATCATCCCGGCTCCTATAACCTATAGCGCCTATCAGCAAATCGGCTAATTGTACAAATTCGATTTCGTCTGATTTAATATTTTGAAAATGCGTAAATCGTCCTATACCACAAACTCTATCAAGGATTTCGGATATTTTCTTAAGACGTTGAGTGGCATATGTTTCTTTTATATCAAAATATACCCGATATGTAGCTGTAGGCAAAACATCATATCTCAAGAGGTAAAATGCTGCTTTATAATAAAAAATATTATGATCATTTTCATTATACAATGCATTATTGAGACGATCTTTTCTTTTCACCAATACTGCTCTGAATTGCATTGAGCTTGCAAATAGGAGATCAATCAACTCTTTATACAATGCTATCCGCGACATAGATAGTTTGTTCCACTTAATTTCTGTGGGATTATGATACTTTAGTTTTAGCTTTCTAATTTTGTCTGTTAGTCCTTTATAATTTTCTTTTGGCAGCTTAATGTAACCAATACACATCACCGGAATACCATCGTGTTCTAAATGGCAGGTTTCGTCTATATATATATTATATTCGTTTGACATATCCTTATTCCTCCTCATTTAATTTATTACCTATACAATATTCAACATCGTAAATAATAATGATATTTAATCCTTCTTCGATGAAACCATAATGATGGGCTAACATTTCGTCAACATCGTCCAGAATAGACTTTGACTGCTTCTTTTGATATGTAAAAGTTACATTATTGTCTTTTGTCATGCGGTTAATTGTATAAAATATGCCATTATTCTTATACGGCTCAACCTTCACAACATATATTCGGCTACCGTATTTTGCAAATATATTATTTTTTAATTTAATAATATAAGCGACCTTAAATTTATTCATAATCCTTAAAAAAGCAAAGATAATTCTGTCAACCAAATTCAGTATAAGTCAATGTATCTATCTTATTACAAATTAGATACGTACCAAAATATATTTTCATAGGTAGCAAAATATCTCCTGATACGTATCTAAAATATTTTTCATACGTAGTAAAATCCGGAAACAAAGGATTATTGATTGAGTCAATCTTCCAAATAAGCAAGTCAATCTATTAAACGATCCGGTCAATCACCAAAAAGATATACTCTATCTATCTGATGATTGACTGTATCTTTATAGATATACTTTGTTTAGTATAATGTCTTCACTAAAGAATAATTTTACGATTTTATCCTACACATCCTACACACGAGTCTTAATTTGCTGATAATAGGATAACTAAAGTATATAATACCCTATTTCATCTGTCACCATCTTACACCATCTTACACCCATCTTACACACTTTACTGATTAAATAACAAGCAATTAGATATCCCGTGAAAGATGTGTAGGATAAAATATCTTCAAAAAGAAACGGTACATCTTCAAAAAGAAACGGTATATCTTCAAAAAGAAACGGCGTATCTTCAAAAAGAAACGGCGTATCTCTGAAAAGATAAGCCGTTTCTTTTATGTACATGCAGCATGATTAGTTCCGATTTTCATATCAGGAGTCATCTTCCTCTACAAACTATTTTTTCACGTTTTATTTGCAACATCTGCAACAAAATCCTGAAACGCTTTATGGAAAGGACTTACAGGTGTTGCAGATGATGTTGCAGATAAAACATTTGAAACACCATCTGCAACCATCTGCAACCTACAAAACTATACAAAACGCTATATATAAACAGATTAACACACCCGTTGCAGATGTTGCAAATGTTGCAGATAAAATCACATGTATAGTGAAATTGATTAAAGCCTCAGACTAATACCTAAAGTTGGCACAATCGTTCCCGACTCTTGTCTGATTGTTTTCATCCGATAACGCTGTTGATCCAAAGGAGCATCCGGATTCTCAATAATGCCTGTACTCAGCAATGCATCGGGATCCCGGTATTTGGTATTCAAGGCATTCTGCAAATCTACATATACCCCGAACATAAGTTTACGGAAGAAAAAGAATTTATCTATACGTAAATCGAGCTGATTGAATGTTTTCAATCGCTTGCTATTGTATTCGGCATAATTTAAAACCGGCCTTTGCGTTGCATCCCAATTTATCTTCAGTGAAGATTCTTCCAGGTCAAACGGAGTGTAAGGTGCTCCACCAATTAATCGAAACCGTGTACCAATTTTCCAGTTTTTTGGTAAATCAACACTACCTGTAAATGTAAACAAATGACGGTTGTCCCAGGTAGAAGCAATATATCTGTCTAACTTAGGTGAGAAATTTTCACTTCTTACCCATGTGTAGGAAGCCATCATATTGAGACGTTTATAGCCAAACCAACGACCAAATACTTCAACACCATATGAGCGGCCTTTCCCGTTTGACATTACCGGCTCATTCCCAAATACACCATAATCATTTCCTTTACTGAATAAAGGAATGGAATCTATCAAAGAAATCAGACTATTACCATATTTCTTATAAAAACCTTCGACACTTAATTGCAATGATTGATTAGGCAGATATTCAAATCCGGCAACGATTTGGTCATTATAAAGCATTTTCAAGTTATCTTTATTAACCATCAAACCATCCTGATTTTTATACCCCATCACGGTATAAGACGGAAGTTGATAGTATCTGCCTACACTCGAATTGAACGATAGATTTTCAAGCAATTTATATGAAAAAGCTAAACGCGGGGACAGATGCTTATACCACTCTTTCATGTATTTATTGTAGTCATTCCAGTCAGTACGTAGTCCTAATGATAATGTAAATCTCTCATCCAGGGACATGTAAGAGCCAGAAACAAAAAGTCCATATTTATTTATGTGTAAACGGGAACTATAGTCAATTGGCACAGGCAATCCGTTCTCAATAACAAATTGATTTGTCGAATTAAAATATTCGGCAAATTCGTAACTTAGACCTTCTGTTAATTTAAACTGTCCCAAAGAACTGGTATTTTCAAAACGAAATTTATTTTCAGCTTCCGTTGAGCGATAATTGATGAGCAAAGGGAGCTCTTTATCGTTATTGAGATGTTTAAGATTTTTGTTATTGAAGCTGTTTCTGCTCAAAACATAAGTTTGAACATGCTTTCCTGCATAGTGTTTGTAGTTGACCCCCAGCGTATAAGTATTTTGTTTTATTCGCGGTAGGACAGACCAGACATATTTCTTATCATCCGAAAATCCCGCTGTGTCTTTATTGAGTGTCATATCATCAATCCCTAGTAATCCAAGTAAAGTAATTTCGTTTTTCTTATCTATTTTATATTTCACCTTAAATTGTGAATCTATAAAGTTTGGCAAAAATGGCAATCCAAGTGCTTTAAATAACAGCTGCAAATAGGATTGGCGTGCAGAAAACTGATAGGTTACTTTATCTCCTATATGTCCGTCTAAAGTAAGTCCAATTTCCGAAGATCCGACTACAAGAGATTGATTCTGATGAGTAGCATCACCATCTTTCAAAGAAATATTCATAACAGAACTTAAGGCATTTCCTCTATTGGAAGGGAATGCTCCTAAATAAAAATCAATATCCCGAACCAAGTCTGCATTTATAATACTAACCGGACCACCCGATGCTCCCTGAGTAGCAAAGTGGTTTATATTAGGTACTTCAATCCCATCTAAATAATAACGATTTTCAGATGGGCCACCCCCTCGAACGATCAGGTCGTTGCGATAACCTGAAGGTGTAGATGCAACACCAGGAAATGATTGGACAACTCGTGCAATATCACGGTTTGCACCGGGACTTTGTTCAATTTCTTTAAACCCGATTTTCTTATTTGAAAGGGGAGATTCGGCCGTTTTACGAAAAGGAGAGACAGTAACTTCGACCTGATTAAGTTGAGCTACATTTTCTTCCAGCTCAACAGACAGTCTTTCGCCATGATTTACCAGCATAAATTCAGGAGATACCCAAGTAGTATATCCAATGCCCGATACCTGGATACGATAAACTCCCGGGGTTAAATCATTAATACGAAAATAGCCTTTATCGTCAGTCGTCGTACCATCGGTTGTCTTCCAGATAATGACATTCATAAAAGAGAGCGGCTCTCTTGTCTGCTTATCTATTACAACACCCTCAATATAAAGGTTTTTTGTTGATTTGGTCTGACCAAATACCGTTGTAAAGAATGTAAGTACAAAAAGTAAGCACAAAAGTTGTTTATTCATAGTGTAATGGTAGATTACTCTCGCAAAACATCTGTATATCTTTTGCAAAAGAGTTGTGTTTCAGAATTAATTTCCGGTTATATCAGCAATTGAACATTTCATTATAGGATGTACGAAATTTGCTGCAATTTCTTTGAGAGGTTCTAATACAAAATCACGCTTATGTAGTAACGGATGCGGAATTGTAAGGGTCGCATCAGTAATAACATCTTGTCCATAGAACAATATATCAATATCTATAAGACGATCAGAATAGACCCCGTCTTCACTTTTAGTTAATCGTCCTAACTCTTTCTCTATACTTTGAGTAACGGAAAGAAGTTGAAAAGGAGTAAGTGTTGTTTGTACTTCAACAACCATATTAAGGAACTTGTTCGTTGAGTCGAATCCCCAAGGCTCTGTCAGATAAAAAGCGGATTGACTCGTCACAGAGCCAACCCGCTCTTGTATTTCTAATAAAGCATTTCTTAGATTAGACTCCATATCACCAAGATTTGTTCCTAATCCTAGATAAACTTTAGTCATATCCGAAATAATTAAATAATTAGCATTGCATCACCATACGCACCAAAACGGTATCCTTCTTTAACCGCTTCTTCATATGCTTGCATAATTAAATCATAACCTCCAAATGCAGCTGTCATCATCAATAATGTTGAGTATGGCAAATGGAAGTTCGTAATCATGGAATCTGCAACTGTAAACTCATATGGCGGAAAAATAAATTTATTTGTCCAGCCATCAAAAGCTTTGATACGTCCTTCTGTAGTTACCGCAGTTTCTAAAGCACGCATTACAGTTGTACCAATAGCACAAATACGTTGATTTGTATCTTTTGCATGATCGACCTGACCTACAATGGTATTATTAATAACCATTTGCTCTGAATCCATTTTATGCTTAGTCAAATCCTCAACGTCAATCTCGCGATAAGCACCTAAACCAGAATGTAAAGTAACAAAACCTTTTTCGATTCCTTTAATCTCCATACGCTTCATTAATTCACGGCTAAAATGCAAACCTGCAGCAGGAGCTACAACAGCCCCTTCATGCTCAGCAAAGATTGTTTGATATCTGTCAGCATCTTCCTCGTTAACCGGTCTGTCGATATATTTTGGAATTGGTGTTTCACCTAAAGCAAAAAGAGCTTTTTTGAACTCCTCATGACTCCCGTCAAATAAGAATCTCAACGTACGACCGCGAGATGTAGTATTGTCAATAACTTCAGCAACCATTGAGTCATCATCGCCAAAATATAATTTATTACCAATACGGATTTTACGTGCAGGATCAACAAGGACATCCCAAAGACGATGTTCTTCATTCAATTCTCTAAGTAAGAATACTTCAATACGAGCACCTGTTTTTTCCTTATTTCCATAAAGACGAGCCGGGAAAACTTGAGTATTATTGAATATAAAAAGATCTTTATCATCAAAATAACTAAGTACGTCTTTGAAAACCTTATGTTCAATTTCACCGGTCTTACGATCAACGACCATTAAACGTGACTCATCACGATTGTGAGTTGGTTCCAGAGCAATAAGCTCTTCCGGTAATTTGAATTTAAATTGGGACAGTTTCATATATTTATTCTTTATTTTTTATCTCTTCTTTGAAAATCTCATCTACTTGCTCAATCTCTAAGCAATCTTCTAGCCGGATATCACCGATACGGGTGCGAATCAGACCGATTAAATGTCCTCCGCTGCCTAAGGCTGTACCGATGTCGCGCGCCAAAGCCCGGATATAGGTACCTTTACTGCAAACAACTCTAACCTTGACAACAGGAAGTTGATAATCAATAAGTTCGATATCATCAATAACAAGGATTTTTGGTTTAAGTTCAACCTCTTCACCCTTTCTTGCGAGATCATAAGCACGCTCCCCGTTAACCTTACAAGCAGAATATGCCGGAGGGGTCTGTTCGATTGTTCCGATGAAAGTTTTTAATGTCTCTTCGACCTGCTCTTTTGTGATATGCTCAAATGGATAAGTCTGATCTATCTCTGTTTCCAAATCAAAAGAAGGTGTAGTTGCTCCTAATTGGATAGTTGCTACATATTCTTTCGTCTGATACTGAAAACTCTCGATCAATTTGGTTGCTTTACCTGTGCAAATAATCATTACACCTGTAGCAAGCGGATCCAATGTTCCTGCATGTCCCACTTTTATTTTTTTTATCTCCAACTCTCTTGATATACGAGAACGAATGCGTTTCACCAACGCAAAAGAAGTCCAGTTCAAGGGCTTGTTGAAGTAAAGAATTCTTCCTTCTGTAAAACTCATTAAATAATTTCTAAATTATATCCCATCATTAATAAAACCAGCAAGACACCTCCTAAGATAATTCGGTAGTATCCGAATAATTTAAATCCATAGCGAGTCACATAGCTGATAAAAAACTTGATCGCCAGCATTGCCACAATAAATGCAACGACATTACCAACAATCAAAGACCCCATATTCTCTTGCAATACATTCATTCCATTTGGATCAAGAATCAGCTTCAACAGTTTATAAGCTGTTGCTGCGAACATCGTCGGAACAGCAAGGAAGAAAGAGAACTCAGCAGCATGCTTACGTGTAAGCCTCTGTGTCATTCCTCCTACAATTGTTGCCATTGATCTTGAAACGCCGGGAATCATTGCAATACATTGGAAAAATCCAATATATAGGGCTTTTTTTTCTGTTATCGTTTGATTTTCATCAGTCTTATTAAACCATTTATCAACAAATAGCATAATAATACCTCCTAAAACTAACATAATAGCCACCACCCAAACATTTTCCAAAAATGAATCGATGATATCACTGAACAGCAATCCGAAGAAAGCTGCCGGAAGGAAAGCTATAAATAGCTTCCAGTAAAAATCGTATTTATAAAGAAAACGCTTTACATAAGCGGTCAGACGCTGACCTGAACTTAAGTTTTCGAGTCCTTTCTGATCAAAGATTTTACAGTCATTTAATTTAAAAAATTGTTTCCAGTAAAGGACAACAACCGAAAGAATAGCTCCGAACTGAATAATTACTGTAAAGGCTTTCACAAAATCGGTACTTGGTATTCCCAGAAATTTTTGTGCAATAATCATATGTCCTGTCGATGAAACAGGCAAAAACTCAGTTAATCCTTCTACAATAGCCAGAATAACTGTTTGTAATAAATCCATTGTGTACTGTGTATTAAAAAATAAGATAAAGGGAGGTTATTTTGTTTTGGGTTTGTGCATAATTGAGAAAATCATCATTACAAATCCGATAAAACAAACAAACGGAGCCACAATTATACGTCTGGCACTAAAAATGTCTGGTTCGAATGCGTGATCGGTTGATCCCGGACCTGACATAAGTATAAATCCTAAAATGATTAAGGCTACAGAAATCGCGATTAAAATATAATTGCTTTTTCCGAAAGGGAACTGAGAATTTTCCATATATGTTTATTATTTCATGTTTTAAACTAAGAATAGTTTGTTGTATTTCATATTCAGGTATTTATTGACTGCAAAATAAGCCGAAATACCTGTAAGCAGGATACCTGCAACTAAAACAACAACCCCGGTAGCAATCATTACATCCGGGCTGATCAGCTGAATTACACCGTCGACCTCATTATTGATACCATAAAGCAGTGCTGCTAACATAGCATTTGCAAATATTGCAGCTATAATACCGCTTCCGATATTTCCCCATATGAAAGGTGATCGAATAAAGCTATCTTTTGCTCCGACCAGCTTCATCGTATAAATAGTAAAGCGTTTCGAATAGACTGTCAATCGGATCGTATTACTAATCAACGCAAAAGATATAATCATTAGAACCGATGCTAAGATAATGAATATGATACTGATACGTCTCACATTATCATTCACAGCCTGAATAAGATCTTTGCGATAAAGAATGTCTCTGATATCAGAGTTCTTTTTCAATGATTTTTCTATAATCGCAATACTGTCATTATTCGCATATTCAGACTTCAACTTAATTTCGACAGAAGCTAACAAAGGGTTGAATCCAAGAAAAGCTTCAGGATCTTCACCTAATTCTTCTTTCAATTCTTCCAATGCCTGCTCCTTAGATATATGTTGTATCTCCTTGACATAGGGTGCTTTCTCCAATTGTTTCGTCATTTTCTGGATTTCAGCTTCCTTGACATTGTCGCTGATAATTATCGAAAAGCCGATATTCTCTTTTACATAAGCCGACAAGTCTTGTGTGACCAGAATCAGCAATGTTGTCAATCCAAGCAGAAAAAGAACCAAAGAGGTACTTATAGTCGAGGTTAATTTCGCATTAAAAAAGGATGCGGTTGTTTGCGTCTGTTTACGGCCCATTCTTTCAATTATTTTATTAAAGACTGTTTACACCTAAGTTGCTTGCAAAAATAAAAATATTTTCTATAGTGATCAAAACAACGAATTACAAAATCTGTCTGTTCACCTTTTTTACGGATAAAATTGTATTTTAACTTGCCATAATTCAATGTAACCATTCTTTTTTGGGAATTATATACATACAAAAGCGGGAAAAGAACGAAAAAGCCTATTTATTATTCAGTTAGATTAAACCATTGAAAAAAAGTATGTCTAACTAAAAGTGACAAGCAAAGAGGTTATTCGAAAAAAAATAATAGATTTGCCTGTCCCTGAACAATGAAACACTATGATGGATAAAACAGAGAAAGAAATTATTGAAAAAATTCAGGATCCATCGCAAAGAAAAGACGGGTTTTCATTAATCGTAAAACATTACAGTGAACGGCTATACTGGCAAATCAGACGCATGGTCTTATGTCATGATGACGCTAACGATATCCTTCAAAACGTTTTTTTAAAAGCATGGATTAATATTGAGTTATTCCGGGGAGAAGCCAAATTGTCAACCTGGCTTTATCGGATCGCTATCAACGAAAGCATTACATTTTTAAGCAATCTGAATAAGAAAAACAGCTTCAAAGCTGATGATCCGGATGGATTTTTATTATCCCGATTGGAAACCGATCCTTATTTTGATGGAGATGAGCTGCAATTAAAATTGCAGAAAGCAATCCTGTCATTGCCCGAAAAGCAACGCTTAGTTTTTAATATGCGCTATTTCGACGAACTAAAATACGAAGAAATTTCTGCAATCCTTGGTACTTCAGTAGGTGCTTTAAAAGCATCCTATCACCACGCCTCAAAAAAAGTAGAAGAGTTTATTATCAGTGATGTTTAAACTTTTTATTTTTTTGATTGTCAAACAAGTAAGAATTCACTTTGAATAAAAAATTCATCTATATGAAGAATCTATCCGATCTAAAAAAATCCGAAAGGTTTAAGAAGGAGTTTAAAGTCCCTGAAAATTATTTCGAAGATTTCTCCGAAAAAATGATGGACCAACTACCTGACATGGAACCTGTATTTGAGAATGAACCAATATCTCTATGGAAGCGTATGAGACCCATCTTATATATGGCTGCCATGTTCTTGTCAATTATGTTTACCATACGTGTATTCGTGGGTGAAAGTAAAAAAATTGAGCAGGATACGTTACGCAGTTACGTTTATCTGGAAAATGACGGTATCGCTGACTTTGAATATACAGATGATGTAAGTTATGATGATTATACCATTGCTAATATGGACGATTATTCATTAATCGAATCCTATGCTACTCTGACATCTTCAAACCAATGATTATATCCATAAAATCAAATAATAATGAGCAAAATATTTAAGATCTGCCTAATATTTATTTCCTTTGCTTTAAGTTTTCCTCTATCAGCTCAACAGCGTAAAGGCGGACCTTCTAAAGCAGAAGTAGAACGTTTTAAAGCGGAAAAAAATGCGTTTCTTGTACAAGAAGTCGGAATCACGTCTGAAGAAGCAGGACTGTTTTTTCCACTATATGAAGAGATGCAAAATAAAATCTTCGAGTTACAGAAAAATACACGTATAAAATCGCGTGCATTGCGAAACAATCCAAATGTAACAGCTGAGCAATATAAAGCTGCTGTCTTCGAAATGATACGTCAGGATTGTGAAAAAGCAAAGATCGAAGAAGAGTATTATAAAAAATTCGAGAAGATTTTATCTCCCGAGAAACTCTACAAATTAAAAATGGCTGAGAACAAATTTGCTGTCCATCTGTTTCACCGTAGAGGGAATAATAATAAATCTCCGGGAAATAAATAAAATGATAACCAGGAAGCTTTATGTCAGGAGTAACTCTCTGAACATAAAGCTTTGTTTGTAAATAAAAACGACGATACTAATGAAAAAGATTCTATTATTTATGTTGATCTTTGCTCCGTTTGCATTATCAGCACAGCAGCTATCCAAAGCTTCCAGAAAGCTATCTTTGGCGGAATATGCAATATCAAACTTTTATGTTGATAAGGTGGACGAAGATAAATTAGTTGAAGACGCCATTGTTGCTCTTTTAGAAAAATTGGATCCCCATTCCAGCTACACTTCTGTAGAAGAAACAAAGGAGTTCAATGAACCCTTATTAGGTAATTTCGACGGAATCGGAATCCAATTCCAAATTATTAAGGATACATTATTTGTAATTCAGGCTGTTCCGGGAGGACCGTCAGAAAAAGTAGGTATCATGCCGGGCGATAAAATTATTGAAGTCAATGACACTATTATAGCTGGTGTAAAGATGAAACAGACAGATATAATGAAACGCCTTAGAGGAACCAAAGGAACCGTTGCAAACGTGAAGGTTAAACGCAACAATAAACAAGATCTTATTTCCTTTAAAATTGTCCGTGACAAAATTCCAATCAATAGTCTGGATGCCGCATACATGGCTGACCCGACAGTTGGATACATCAAAATTAATCGTTTCGGGGCGAATACACATGAAGAGTTCGTCGAAGCCGTTAAGAAGCTACAAAAAGAAGGTATGAAGTCTCTTATCGTTGACTTACAAGGAAACGGTGGCGGTTTCTTAAATGCTGCCATTGATATGGTTGATGAGTTTATTGGTAAAGATAAACTGATTGTTTATACAGAAGGAACCAACCAGAAAAGAGAAGAGGCTTACTCAACCGACAAAGGATTACTTAAAGATATTCCGGTCGTATTTATGATTGATGAAGGTTCTGCTTCAGCAAGCGAAATTATGACAGGTGCTATTCAGGATTGGGATCGTGGTGTTTTAGTGGGTCGTCGTTCATTTGGTAAAGGTTTAGTACAAAGACCAATTCCTCTTCCTGACGGATCTATGATTCGTTTAACTGTAGCAAGATATTATACACCATCGGGAAGAAGTATCCAGAAACCTTATGGCGAGGGAACTAAAAAGTATTATGAAGATCTACTGAACAGATTCAAAGGCGGAGAATTGATGCATGCTGACAGTATTCATTTTCCTGATTCTTTAAAAACAAAAACTCTGGTTGAAAAGAGAACGGTTTACGGAGGTGGAGGTATCATGCCTGACGTATTTGTTCCTATTGATACAACTAAATACAGTGACTATCACAGAAATCTTGTATATAACGGGATTATGAATCAATTCGTAGCTACTTATGTTGATAAACATCGTGCCGAATTGACTAAAAAATATAAAGACATCTCGTCTTTCGAAAAAAACTTTCAGGTTTCTCCTGAAATGCTTCAAAGCTTAGTAAACATGGCGAATGATGAAAAAATCAAGTTTAATGAGGAACAATATAATCAATCCAAAGATATGATCGCATTGCAGCTTAAAGCGCTTACTGCGAGGGATCTTTTCGATACAGCCGGTTATTTCCGCATTATCAATGCCTCTGATGATTCATACAAAAAAGCGCTGGAAATTATAAAAAATCCAACGCTGTATAATAAATATCTGAAAACAGATACAACTCATTAATCAATTGATTGATAACTTAAGAATGCTGCACTATTCAGTGCGGCATTTTTTCGTTTATTATGCCACCATTTATTCGCATAATGAGATAAGACTGCACTTCCTGCTCCGATTGCCAATCCTGCGGCAACATCTGAAGGATAGTGAACACCCAGCTGCATGCGGGAATAGCCTACTGATAAAGCCCACAAAGAAGCCGGAGCAATTACATACCATTTAGGATATACAAGACTTAAAGACGTAGCGACACTGGCTGCTGAAGAAGAGTGCCCCGAAGGAAAAGACGGACTACCGCCATCCGAGCGTTTGATTATATAGCCGGGATATTTTTCAAAAGGTCTTTGTCTGTCAATCGTGTATTTAAGCGCTTGTGTAATAACTACAGATACTGCCAACGAAGCGGCAACTTCGATACCATCAAAAGTTGCATCTTTATCTTTCGCTATTAAGCCATAGCCAATAATACCTACTGGTATTAAGTAAGGCAGAAATTCCGCTGAAGCAGAAGCAGCCTTACTAAAATTGACAGCGCCGCGGCCAGGAGATTTAGTAAGATTGTGTAAAAACTTAGCCTCTCTTGTTTGAGAAAAAGTTACTTGAAAACAAAACAGGAGAGACAATAAGAGTGAAATATTTTTCATTCGTATCTAAATTGGTTCTGTTTCTGTAAACAATGATGCTTACAGAATATAGATTAATATTTATATAGCAGATTACTCCGTAAATTCGAAAGATCTTTATCAGTCATCTTCCATTCTTTTTTGAAGAACTTCTCTACAGAACCATATTCTTTACGAATACGAGCTAGAATATATTCCGCTGTAGCTCTGTTTGCTGTAAGCAAAAGCGTCATAGCTTCCTGACTATCAGGATCAAGTTTCTTCACGATCTGAGCATGAGGTGCCAGATTTAAATAGGGATTTATACTCAAATAGTCTTCAATGATCATATCTTCTTCGACCCCCAGAAAAGCTAAAAGCATTACAGATAAAAAGTCAATTTTCTCTTTTGCATAAATAGATGAGATCAAAACCGGATAACTTTCCGGTTTAGCTAAAATCTTCACAATAGTAGCATATTCATTTTTCTTTTCATCAATCAGATAGTTGTATAAGTCTTGCTTATAAAGCATTACATCACCACGTTTACATTCATTACGCAAAATACGATCGTAGATCTGAGCATATCGATTCAGTTTAATCGGTACAGAATGTACGTATGGAAATATTTTATAATACATTGGATTGATTGATTCACGTTCATCTTGCATGGTTATTAAGGTCTTAACACCCATTTGCTTAAGCATCTGTGCTGAAATTGGCTCAATATCCGAAAGTTGAGAACTCCGAAGTATTTTACCCCATGCAACCTGATCACCGCTATTCGTTCTGTATCCTCCAAGGTCCATTATATAATCTATCCCGGGTACACGAATAAAACGATTAGATGTAATTTCTCTATAGGAATCATTGAAGCTCAGAACAAAGAATGCCCGTTGTCCCTGATTCTCGACAATTTCCGTATGACCGTTTGCTATATTTACTTCCTGGATTGGATTTTTCAGATCAAATTTAGATGGCTCTAAATCAAAAAACTGATAAACTTTCAATTTCCCGTCAATAGGAGGCTGAACATCCCAACGGAGCTCATAGTTATTCACGTTATTCATTTCACACATAGTGATAACATCAGTTCGCGTCGTGGCACACGATGCAAACGCAAGACCGATTAAGGTATACGTAACAATATGTAGGTAAAATCTGATCATAAGCTAACTATTTTACTACGAAATAAATGAATAAAAAGTAATATTGCACGGTATTTCAGATATTTAACAGAGAATTGAAGGTTTATAATGTTATACGACAAATTTTAGTATGTTTATTCTTCATTTCATCTACATTTCCGTATAAAATATTGTACCTTAGTATTTCAAAAGTTTTTTACAATGGCACAACCTCTTGCAGAACGTATGCGTCCTCATAAACTGGACGATTATATCGGACAAAAACATCTTGTTGGCCCCGGAGCTATTATTCGGAGAATGATTGAATCGGGTAATATATCTTCATTTATTTTGTGGGGACCTCCGGGTGTTGGTAAAACTACACTTGCCCAGATCATTTCGCATGAACTGGAAGTTCCTTTTTTTACACTTAGTGCTATAAACTCAGGAGTGAAAGAAGTCCGTGAAGTTATAGAAAGAGCGAAAAGTCAACATTTCTTTAATTCGCGTAGACCGATATTGTTTATCGATGAAATTCACCGATTCAGTAAATCTCAGCAAGATAGTTTACTAAATGCAGTAGAGTCAGGAATTGTTACTTTAGTGGGTGCTACGACAGAAAATCCATCTTTTGAGGTGATACGCCCACTTTTGTCCCGATGTCAGATTTATACATTAAAGCCTCTGGAAGAATCTGATCTGAAACAATTACTATACAGTACGATTGAAAAGGATTTTGAATTAAGCAAGCGTAAAATTGAGATTAAAGAAGAGGAGGCTTTATTTCGATATGCCGGTGGCGACGCTCGTAAATTATTAAATATTATTGATCTCATAGCATCTGCTATCCCTGAAGGTGATATTCTTATTACTGATAAACTGGTTGTCGACTCGCTTCAACAAAATCCTGCTGAGTATGACAAAAACGGGGAAATGCATTATGATATCATATCGGCATTCATAAAATCAATACGGGGGAGCGATCCGAATGCTGCGATTTATTGGTTGGCTCGCATGGTAGAAGGAGGAGAAGATCCTAAATTTATCGCACGCCGATTAGTTATTTCAGCAGCAGAGGATATCGGTCTGGCAAACCCGAATGCACTACTTCTCGCAAATGCATGTTTTGACTCTTTACAGAAAATTGGCTGGCCTGAAGGAAGAATCATTTTAGCACAGACAACCATTTATCTGGCATCAAGTCCGAAAAGTAATTCAGCTTATCTGGCGATTGACGATGCTTTAGCTTTAGTCAGACAAACAGGTAATCTCCCTGTTCCTTTACACTTACGTAATGCGCCGACTAAGTTAATGAAAGATATGAGTTATGGTAAGAATTATAAGTACCCGCATAATTATCCTAATAACTTCGTAAGTCAACAATATATGCCGGATGCTATCCAAGACGTTAAGATCTGGACTCCTCAGGGAAATCCGGCCGAAAGTAAACTGGATGAATACTTGAAAAAAATAAAATAAGAAATCTGCTTTGCTATAAAAAAAATAAAACCGCTAAGATATTAATCTCAGCGGTTTTATTTTTTTTTATTTCACTATAGAGAAATCCAGCTGTTTTCTTTCCAGGTTTGCTCTGGCAACCTTGATACGAATCGCATCTCCTAATGAATACATTTTTTTATTTCGGCGACCTACAATACGATAATTTTTATCATCCAGTTCGTAATAATCATCATCCAGTTCACGAATAGGAATCATACCTTCGCATTTATTCTCGTTGATTTCAACGTATAGTCCCCACTCTGTAACGCCTGAGATAACCCCGTCATATACCTGACCAAGACGTTCTGACATATATTCTACCTGTTTATATTTAATAGATGCTCTTTCGGCACTGGCTGCCAAAAGCTCCATATCAGTAGAGTGTTTGCAAAGTTTTTCGTATTTTTTTTCTGTCACTGAACGACCACCTTCCAAATACTTTTCTAACAAACGATGCACCATCATATCCGGATAACGACGTATCGGTGATGTAAAGTGTGTATAATATTCGAAAGCAAGTCCATAGTGCCCTATATTCTTTGTCGAATAAATCGCTTTTGCCATTGCACGGATAGCCACTGTTTCGATCAAATCTTCTTCTTTTTTACCCTGAACGCTATCAAGCAATTTATTGATCGATTTTGAAATATCCGTATTAGCTCCTTCTGTTTTTAATTTATACCCAAAACGTCTGACCATTGTCGCGAAGTTTTCCATTTTTTCGGGATCCGGTAAATCGTGGATACGATATACAAAAGTTTTTGGTTGCGTATTTTTATTTTTCGGTTTAGCTACAAATTCAGCCACTGTACGGTTTGCTAGTAACATAAACTCTTCAACAAGCTTATTTGCCTCTTTAGCGACTTTAAAATAAACGCTTACAGGTTTACCTTTCTCATCAATCTCAAAACGAACCTCGTGACGATCAAAATTGATCGCTCCATGAGTAAAACGATTTTTTCGTAATTTCTGAGCAAGATCATTCATCACCAGAATTTCGTCTTTAAAGTCTCCGTCAGCACCTTCAATGATCTCCTGAGCTTCCTCATAAGTAAATCGGCGATCTGAGAATATCACTGTACGACCAATTCTGTAATTCACGACCTCAGCCTCATTATTCATTTCAAATATACATGAAAAACAAAGTTTCTCTTCATGGGGACGCAGAGAACAAACACCATTAGACAAGCGTTCAGGCAACATCGGAATTACACGATCAACCAAATAGATAGACGTAGCACGATTAACAGCTTCCTTATCAATAATCGAATCCGGTTTTACATAATGTGTTACATCGGCAATATGTACGCCAATTTCCCAATTTCCATTTTCAAGTTTACGGATCGAAAGAGCATCATCAAAATCTTTTGCATCTTTCGGGTCAATGGTAAAGGTCGTAACTTTACGAAAATCTTCACGCTTCTCATATTCTTCTTTCGGAATTTCATCTCCGATTTTATCCGCCAGTTTTGCTACTTCATCCGGATAAGAATACGGCAGTCCGAATTCTGCAAGAATCGCATGGATTTCAGTATTGTTTTCTCCAACCTCACCTAATACATCAATGATCTCACCGATTGGATTCTTACGGTTTTCAGGCCATTCTATAATTTTAGCAACTACCTTTTGTCCATTCTTTCCACCTTTCAGTTTATTTTTCGGAATAAAAAGGTCATTTGCCAAAACCTTACTATCAGTAATCACAAAAGCATAATTGTCAGAAACATCCAAAACACCGATAAAACGTTGTTCGGCTCTTTCAAGAATCTCCATAATTTCTGCTTCAGTGTCTTTTCCTTTACGTTTAGCATAAACCATCGCCTGAACTTTATCACCGTTCAGCGCATTTTTTGAGCGACGCTCAGGAATAAACACAGGCTCACCACCTTCTTCAGGTATAAGCATATTCTTTCCATTGCTACGTCTTTCAAATTTTCCTATTACGATATTTCCACGTGATTTAATACGGAAACGACCTAAATCAACTTCTTCTAAAAAATCTTCCAGCGTAAGTTGATCCAATATATTTACAACAAGTTGCTTTTGAGGAGTAGTTTTAAACTCTAATCCCGCACAAATTTGTTTATAGTTTAATATCTGTGTAGGAGCCAGTTTAAAGTAGTCAATTACTTTATTTATAATCTGAGACTTTTTTAGTCTCACTCCCTTATTTCTCTGTCCTCTTTCTTTTTCTTTCTTAGCCATAGTATCACTAATTATATGTTTAGATACAATGAATTATTCTTTCTGAATTAAACGAGTCATGCAAACCGATAGTTCAAATAAATATTGGGAATGAGGATGTTATAATAATTCCACGTTTACTGAATCTATTTAACTCGCATCTTCTGCTCATATACAGAAGTTTACTTTACAAAGTAACTAATATTTAAAGATAAAACTTAACTTTGCATGAATTAATTAGCGAATAAACAGAATCTTTTTTCGCATTATTATGGTTTTTCTTTTACAAGTATAGCATTATGCAACGTATATTAGTCACAGGTGCGGGAGGTTTTATCGGAGGTTTTATTGTTGAAGAGGCATTAAGCAAGGGATACGAGACTTATGCCGGAATTCGCAAATCAACGAGCCGTGAATATCTTACCGACTCAAAAATTCATTTTATTGATCTGCCGTTTCATAATCGCGAAGCCTTGATGAAAAAGTTACGCGAATGTAAAGAAAGTTTTGGAGGCTGGGACTATATCATTCATAATCTGGGTGCTACAAAAGTAAAACAGATCGAAGACTTTGATAAAATCAATTTTTATTTTGCCCGCAATTTTGTTGAATCCTTAATCGAACTGGATATGAAACCTAAGCAGTTTCTTTACATCAGTACATTAGGTGTATTAGGACCGGGAAATGAATCTTCATCAGAACCAATCACTGCTAAAACTGCTTCAGGCCCTAATACTGCTTACGGGAAGAGTAAACAGAAGATGGAAAAGTATCTGAAATCATTATCAGACTTCAATTATGTAATTATAAGACCAACAGGCGTATACGGACCTCGTGAAAAGGACTATTTCCTGATGTTCAAAACTATTAAATCAGGCTTTAACTTTGTCCCGGGTTTCAAGGAACAATATCTGACTTTTATTTATGTCAAAGATCTGGTCAAAGCTCTTTTCCTTTGTATCGATAAACAGGTATGCCGTAAAGAGTATAATCTCTCGGATGGACAATGTTATACGTCTTCTCTGTTTTGCGATATTGTTAAAAACAGACTTAATAAACAGCTGGTCTTAAACATCAAATTGCCGCTCGTTTTAGTAAAAGGTGTATCGGTCGTTGCTGAAAATGTTGCGAGATTAGTTGGAAAAACAAGTACTCTGAATGGTGATAAATACCGGATTATGAAACAACGGAACTGGAACTGCGATATTTCGGACTTGAAAAAAGATACAGGTTTTCAGGCTGATTACGATTTAGAAAAAGGGGTTGATGAAGCAATTTCCTGGTATGAACAGAACCAATGGCTATGATTGAAAGTTTATAATATGAACGATACCTATAAAACAATTGCCGACTTATCTGAAGGATGGTATAAAGAGAAAATGAGCAAATTCATTTCTTTTGCTATTCCTGTAGAAACAGTAGAAGAGGCAAAAGAACAGATAGAAAAATATCAAAAAGAATACTACGATGCCCGTCATGTTTGTTGGGCATATATGCTTGGTCATGAACGGAAAGATTTCCGTTCCAATGACAACGGCGAACCATCAGGAACGGCAGGCAAACCTATTTTAGGTCAAATAAATTCTCATGAACTAACGAATATTCTGATTGTCGTTATCCGTTATTTCGGAGGAGTAAAACTTGGAACCAGCGGGCTGATCGTTGCTTATCGGGAAGCCGCAGCAGAAGCTATTAATAATAATACAATTATAGAATGTCTCGTTGAAGACGAAGTTACGGTTGTATTTGAATATCCTTTCATGAATGACATTATGAAAATCGTGAAAGATATGGAGCCGACTATCCTCTATCAACGTTTTGATATGAATTGCGAAATGACTTTACGTATTCGTCGCTCAGAAATTGATATACTGAGAGGCAGACTGGATAAAGTCGAATCCGCTTATTTAAAATAGAAAGGAGTATTTATATGCTTGATACGCAAAAAATAAGAATGGATTTTCCGATTCTGAATCGGAAAATTTATGGCAAAGATTTGATTTATTTCGATAACGGTGCAACTACTCAAAAACCATTATGCGTTATCGAAAAAATGAATGAATGTTATTTGAATCAAAACTCAAATATTCATCGTGGGGTTCACCATTTAAGTCAGGAAGCGACGATGGCTCACGAAGAAGCACGTAAAAGTGTACAGAAATTCATTAACGCAGCACATGATCATGAAATCATCTTCACAAGAGGTACAACTGAAAGCATCAATCTTGTTGCTTTTGCATTTGGTGAAGCATTTCTGAAAGAGGGTGATGAAGTTATCATATCTACAATGGAACACCATTCAAATATAGTTCCATGGCAAATGCTTCAGGATCGTAAGGGAATCAAGCTTCGTATTATCCCTATTAACGAAAAAGGAGAATTAGATATGGAGGCCTACAAAAACATGTTCAATGAAAGAACTAAGCTGGTTTCTGTCATGCATGTTTCGAATGTTTTGGGCACGATCAATCCTGTAGAAGAAATAATCCGTATTGCTCATACTCACGATGTTCCTGTTTTAATTGACGGAGCACAGGCTATTGCACATACAAAAGTGGATGTTCAGGCTTTAGATGCCGATTTTTATGTATTCTCCGGTCATAAAATATATGGTCCTAATGGTATCGGAGTCCTTTACGGAAAAGAGAAATGGCTAAACGCAATGCCTCCTTATCAGGGTGGTGGAGAAATGATCGCTACAGTATCATTTGACAAAACTGTTTACAACGAATTGCCTTTCAAATTTGAGGCCGGAACTCCTGATTATGTAGGTTCGGTTGCTCTTGCAAAGGCATTAGAGTATGTTTCTGCAATAGGATTAGAAAATATAGAAGCATATGAGACAGAATTACTTCACTATGCAATGGAGGGACTAAGTAAGATTGATGGAATCCGTTTTTATGGAACCGCTGATCACAAAGGCGCTGTTATTTCTTTCCTTGTCCGGGATATTCATCATTATGATATGGGAATGCTCTTAGACAAACTGGGAATTGCAGTCAGAACCGGACACCATTGTGCACAACCCTTAATGCAGCATTATGGTATTGAAGGTACAGTCCGTGCATCTTTCTCATTCTATAATACAAAAGAAGAGATCGACACATTCATAAAAGCAGTAGAACGCGTAAGTAACATGTTCTGATTAAATACATAAATAAAAAAGGAAGTCTGTAAAGGGCTTCCTTTTTTTGTTTGGTATAATATAGACTGGCAAAACTTCAAATTAAATCGTTGGGCATGAGTCAATAATTTTTATTTCCTTTGCAACTTCAGTAAAAAAACGATTTTACAAACTAACGATAGTAAACTTCATATAGAATGTATTCGAAAAGTAAGAATCTATTAATTGTCATTTTATTAAGTATTTTGGCCATACTGCCATGGATCGGATTAAATAGCTTCTACACAAAGGGAGAACCTCGTGAAGCTTTAGTTCCTCAAGCAATGCTCGAAACCGGAAACTGGATTCTTCCTCAACGATACGGAGATGCCTTTGCTACTAAGCCTCCTTTCATGCACTGGTTTTCAGCTTTAGTTTCTTTACCGTCAGGCGAAGTCACAGAATGGTCCGCCCGCCTTCCCGTAGCTTTAAGCGGAATCGGAATTATCATAATGACTTTTATGTTTTTTGCAGGAAGAGTATCCAACAGACAAAACCTGATCGCAGCTTTGCTTTTACTTACCTCTTTTGAAATGCATCGTTCGAGCATGGAGGCTCGTGTAGACATGCCTTTGACATTCTTCATGCTTTGCGGAATGTATCTGCTGTATAAGCGTTATGAGAATGGAATGAAAGGCTATTCCATCCCTATTGTATTATCACTGAGTGCAGCATTTCTTATAAAAGGGCCGGTAGGAGCTGTTCTGCCATTAGGTATATACGGCTTGTTTCTTCTATACAAAAGAATTAACTTCGGCAAAATATTTATTGATGCAGCAACCTTAGGTTTGTTTACACTTATCTTACCGGGAATCTGGTATTTTGCAGCCTATAAAACAGGCGGTCAGGAGTTCATAGACACAATCTATACTGAAAATATGGCTCGTATGACAGGCGCTGAAGATACAGGCCATAAAGGTCCGGTATACATACACATCGTGTACTTACTCATGGGCTTCATACCATGGGGTATTTTACTGTTACTATCACTTTTCAACATCAAAAAAGCGTATAAGAAAGAAGATAAAAATATTCTGGCTTCGCTGAGAGATAAATTTAACAACCAGTCTGCTATTGTTCAGTACACGTGGATTGCTGCTGTTACCGTTATTCTTTTCTATTCAATTCCAACAAGCAAACGCCCGGTATATACCTTGCCAAGCTATCCGTTTTTTGCAATCCTTTTTGCTCAATGGTTTAGTTATCTGATTGACAATAAGAAAAAAACGGTTTCTATTGTTTGCTTATTCCTTAGTATCATCGCTTTTATAGCCATGATCATTACATTAAGCTCATCATGGGGATTAATAGACTTAATTACCCTGGGAGAGAAACTCCGGTTAGACAAAGAAACAATGTTTAACCTGAATATTATCCAACCCTTATGGGAAGAGAATCTTTGGTATAGCTATATCTTGATATCGCTCACACTTATTGCCTGCATCCAGGTATTCAGATCCTTCCGTAAAAGGAATTTTCAATCGATGTTTTACGGAGCCATTGGTGTAATGTTTTGCATGAATCTCTATCTCGATGCATATGTTCTTCCTGCTATAAAAAACGGAATGTCGTTAAAAGAGTTTGCTCTTGAAACAAAATCTCTTGCAGGAAATAACACGATATATATGCCATCTTATAATTCGTTACGCTTTTATGTAATCAATTATTATCAGCATAATCAATTGAAAGATTTTGAGAAACTTAAACCAGTAAACGGATATATGTATATTGCAGATTTCAATTATGATGAGATCGTAAATACTAATCCTGATTATAATTTTGAAATAATCAAACAAACCCCACATAGATATAACGATTTACGAAAGGTCGTTTACTTTGTCAAATTTGATAAGAAATAAGGAACATGAAAGAATTATCGATTATTATAACCGTCTATAACGAAGAAGAGAATATTAAGCCAATGATAGAAAGAGTTACCCAGGCAATGGGTGATTTCGATTACGAACTATTATTTGTAAACGACGGATCAAAAGATAAAACTCTTGAAATGCTGGAAATGTACGCAACTGACAAAGTACGTATTATCGACTTTATGACAAATCGCGGCCAAAGTATAGCTATGCGGGCGGGAATTGAAAATTCAGAAGGTCGGTATTTAGCTTTTCTGGATGGTGACCTGCAAAATGATCCGGATGATATTCTTCCTATGCTTAATATGCTAAAAGATGAAGATATGGATGTCGTTATGGGTTATCGGAAAGATCGGAAAGATAATGCTATCATTCGTAATTTTCCAAGCAAGATAGCAAACGGTCTCATTCGTAAAGTAACAAAAATCCAACTTAAAGACGGCGGTTGTTCTTTACGTGTATTTAAAAGAGAATATGCCGAAGGACTGGATTTATACGGTGAACTTCATCGTTTTATTCCGGTACTTACCATTATGCAGGGTGCTAAAGTTAAGCAAATACCTGTGAGACATCACGAACGTATGTTCGGTACATCTAAATATGGTTTAAGCCGGATATTTAAAGTTCTTCCGGATTTATTATTTATCTATTTTATTAAGAATTATCGTCTCAAACCGATGCATTTCTTCGGCAAGGTTACGTTTATTCTTTTGACTCTGGCATTATTAAGTCTGTTATTGCTTTTATGTTCTCCATTTTATGTAGCGTTATCTTTCTTCACGCTTTTCACTTTAAGCGGAGTGATTATCTCACTTATGGGAATAATGGCAGAAGTTCAGATGCGTACCTATTACAGTCATGATAGAAACAGACTATATCAAATAAAGAATGGAACAAGTAGAAGTTAAACCCAAAAGCAAAAAGAAAATCTGGCTTCTGCCGGTTAAAATAATAGTATCTTTTCTGGCAATATATACTATTGTTATGAATATTGACTGGAATGAGGTTCTTCCTACTTTACTGGTCTGTAATAAATGGCTTTTGATTATTGCATTACTATTATATGCTTTTTCAAAAGTTGCCTCATCCTATCGTCTTAACAGATACTTCAAAGAAATACCTGTTGAAATCTCTGAAAAAAATAATCTTAGATTATACTGGCTGGGAATGTTTTACAATCTTTTCCTACCGGGTGGAATCGGAGGAGATGGATACAAAATTTATTTAATAGGTAAAACCTTTCAGGCAAAACTTAAAACAACAACGGCCGCAGTACTGATTGACCGTTTGAATGGAATGAGTGCTATTCTCTACATTCTGCCTGCTAGCTTTTTATTTGTACCTATCCCTTCATGGATGAAGGCTTGTGTACCTTTTGCAATTGTGCTTATATATGCTTTATACAGAATATTTCTGCATTTTGTATTTCCACGGTTCCTCAAGAGTGAACCTTATTGCTCGGGGTTATCAATTATTGTTCAGTCTCTTCAATGCATCGCTATTTTTGCTATTTTATACAGCTTAGGGGTCGATAAAGATTATGCTGAATATACAATACTTTTTCTAATTTCTTCGTTAGTTTCTGTACTTCCTATTTCTATTGGAGGGATCGGTCTCAGAGAATTAGTCTTTATGTCAGGGAGCAGCTTCTTCGGATTAAATCCTACTTTATCTGTCCTTGTCAGCTTCATCTTTTATCTGATAAATGTCATCGTTTCATTTGCCGGGATTTATTATCATTTTTCTGACTTTGAACTGAGTTCCGACGAAGATTACGTTTAACGTTCTCTTTCATTTATAGTATATAACTCATGAAAGGATATGCTTATGACTACGTTTAAGCTGATATGTTTTTGTATCGTAATAAATCTGACTTCTGTATTAGTCGGACAGAGCAATACGGATCCGATTGTAATGCAGATTGGGACTGATACGGTTCGATTATCCGAATTTGAATACATCTACAAAAAGAATCTTTCGATTGAATCAGTCGAGCAAGTATCCTTTGAAGAGTATATTAATATGTTCAAAGATTATAAACTAAAGATTCTTGAAGCAAAACGATTAGGCTTAGATAAGACTGTTAATTTCAGAAGAGAGCTTGACGTTTATAAAGCGATACTTAATATAAGTAAAGATAATCAAGAGCTCAGCGAAACCGAGTACAAACATTTGATTCATGAATACGAAGAGGGCATTCTACTCTTTGACATATCAAATGAGAAAATCTGGAATAAAGCTAATCACGATCAGAAAGGACTGGAACGCTATTTTATAAAAAACAAAGCAAAATACAAATTACAGGAAGCTCATTTCAAAGGTTATATTGCTGAATGTAAAAATGAAGCGACAGTTACCAAAATAAAACAGCTGATAAAAAGCACCAATCCTGACTCCTTAATCAGCTTAATACAGTCCATTTATAATAAAAACGAGGAAACCGTTCGGATAAATCACTATTTTGTGAAATATGGAGAAAACAAACACATAGATTTAGCTATATTTGAGCAGAAAGGATTTAGTCCCGACAGTAAATTCCCTTTTATGAGTATTGAAGGTAAGATCATTCAGGATTATCCTGAAAATTATAAAGACATTAAAGGACAAATCACATATGACTATCAAAACTATCTGGATAGACAATGGATTAAAGAATTGAATAAGAAGTATAAGATCATTATTTACCACGATATCATAAAAACCGTTAAAGAGGATTGATCTGTTAGTGAAAAATGTAATTTTAACGGCTAAATAAATTCTTGATAACAAATGAGAAAAATCATATCATTTTGTCTTCTATTGCTTCTTTTAGCATCCTGCAAAAAGGGATCAATTATATCCGGAGATGAAATTGTACGGGTAGGAGATGATTTTTTAACTCGTGCTGAGCTTGAAAGCTTTTTGCCGGATGGCATACCTTCGGAAGATAGTGCGCGACTGGCTGAAGAATTTATACGAAAATGGATCGACAATGAACTCCTTTATGATGTTGCAACCAAGAATGTTCCTGACCTTGCCGATATCGAACGTAAAGCTCAGGAATACAAACAGGATCTTATTATCCATCGATATCGTATGTTACTTGTGAATGAGCGTGTTGCAGATGAATTATCTGAAAGCGATATTCAGAATTATTATAACGCACATCAGAAAGAGTTGATTTTAGAAGAGCCTTTATATAAAGGTTTGTTCTTAAAAGTCCGAAAGACAACACCTAACGTTGCGTCTTTAAGGGGTTGGATGAAGAAAATCACATCGGAGAATCTTGAAAAAATTGAAAAATTCACCATAAAACAGAGTATCGCCTATAAGTACACAGGAGATAACTGGGTAAGTGAAGAAGACTTAAATGAGTATTTACCCTCTCAAAGTAAGTTCAACACAAACAAGCCGGGCGAAGTAAGTGACGATGAGTTTATTTACTTCTATAATATTAGTGATTCCCGCCAAAAAGGTGACGAAATGCCACTGGATTATGCCGAAAATCAGATCAAAGAACTACTTTTGAAGATAAAAGCGACAGAATTATTATCTTCGCAGCAAAAAGAACTTTACGATAAAGCTTTATCAAATAAAAAGATAGAGTACTTTTACGAACGAAAAAATTAATATTCACTTTCAAATATAAAGGAGTATAATGTATAAAAAGATCTTTCTATCGTTTTCCATGATACTTTCATTGTGCATCGGAAACGTTAAAGCACAACAAAATGTAATTGATGAAGTTGTGTGGGTTGTTGGAGATCAAGCTATTCTTAAATCACAGATTGAGGAACAACGCTTGCGTATGCTTTATGAGCGAGAAGAAATTAAAGGAGACCCGTATTGTGTGATTCCGGAGCAAATTGCTTTGCAAAAACTGTTTCTTCACCAAGCATCTTTAGATAGTATCAATGTTCCTGAAACTCAGGTCTTAGGTGAAGTTGAACGACGTATGGCGTATTTTACAACTGAAGCTGGTGGAAAAGATAAATTAGAAGAATATTTTGGAAAACCATATGCTCAGATCAGAGAAGAGATGAAAGATATGGTACGCGACCAGTCTGTCGTTCAGGAAGTTCAGCGTAAACTTGTTGGGAACATTAAAATTACGCCTGCAGAGGTTAGACGATTCTTTAGTAAACTGCCTGATGACAGTATTCCTTTTATTCCTACTCAGGTAGAAGTGCAGATTGTTCAGCTGGAACCTAAAGTCCCTCAAGAGGAAATCGATAAAATTAAAGAACGATTAAGAGACTATACAAACAGAGTGAACGAAGGATCATCTTCTTTTTCAACATTAGCTCTTCTTTATTCGGAAGATCCGGGATCAGCACCAAAAGGTGGCGAACTTGGATTTATGGGTAAAGGACAACTCGTGCCTGAATTTGCAAATGTTGCTTTCAATCTGACAGATCCTAAACGTGTTTCTAAAATCGTCGAATCTGAATTCGGTTATCATATTATCCAATTAATTGAGAAACGCGGAGACCGTATCAACGTTCGCCACATCTTGCTTAAGCCAAAAGTTTCTGATGAAGCGATCTTACAATCAATTAATCGTCTGGATTCA
This sequence comes from Porphyromonadaceae bacterium UBA7332, assembly GCA_002471225.1. Classification (GTDB taxonomy): domain Bacteria; phylum Bacteroidota; class Bacteroidia; order Bacteroidales; family UBA7332; genus UBA7332. The sequence goes on along the minus strand of DKPO01000031.1, from coordinate 238,505 downwards.
ATCCGTACGGATATCGTAGATGGTAAATTCTCTTTTGAAGAAGCGGCCCAATATATATCTCAGGATAAAGACACTCGTAACAGTCAGGGACTTTTAGTAAATCCAAAGACCGGTACTTCCAAATTTGAAATGCAGGATCTTCCTCAGGAAATTGCTAAAGTCGTAAATGATCTTCAGAACGGTGAGATTTCTAAACCGATTACGATGATCAATGCTAAACAAAAAGAAGTTACTGTTATTGTTAAATTGAAAAACAGAACAGAAGGACATAAAGCAAACATGGCAGAAGATTATCAGGCACTAAAAGCCATTGTTGAAGATTCTCGTCGTGGAGATATTTTGGAAAAATGGATTCGCAAAAAACAACATGATACATATATCCGTATTCGTGATGGTTATCAAAACTGTGATTTCCAATATCCGGGATGGATTAAACAATAGATTCTATGTTCAAACAAAATAGATGGATACTAACGAATAGATATAGAGTGCTTTCGAGCGCTCTATGTTTGTTCGTTTTTTGTCTGTATGCTCAAAACACTCAACCACAGACAACAACTCCGGAGGATGGAAAAGTTCAAAAAGTAATTCTTGAACATGCCAATAAATTATCCTTCGACAAACTAGTTACCGGAGATGCTCAGGTATTACGTGGAGATGTACGTTTTCGCCAGGAAGGAATGTATATGTTTTGCGATTCAGCGTACTTCTATGAAGCAAATAACTCACTTGATGCATTTGGTAATGTACGAATGGAGCAAGGGGATACCCTGTTTGTATTCTCTGATTTCTTAAGATATAACGGAACATCTCGTTTGGCTGAATTACGCTATAATGTAAAAATGGAAAACAGAGATGTAACTCTCTTAACAGACAGCCTGAATTACGACCGTATGGTTAATGTTGGTTATTATTTTGAGGGAGGGGTATTGACAGATCCGGAAAATGAATTAACTTCATACTACGGACAGTATTCTCCGGATACAAAAATGGCACGTTTCAATGATAACGTAAAACTTATCAATGAAAAATACACATTGTATTCAGATACACTCGATTATGATACCAATACCCGTATTGCTGACATTATAGGACCTTCAACCATTATCTCCGATAGTAATACGATATATTCTTCGAGAGGATGGTATAATACATTGGCTGATGTTGCAACTCTGTATGACCGCTCTTCTGTTGTAAGCGGCGAGAGAGTCCTTACGGCAGATACTTTATTCTATAACCGGAATACCGGATTTGGTGAAGGATTTACGAATGTAGAAGTTACTGATACTGTCAAAAAAATGACATTATATGGTCAATATGGCTATTACAATGAAATTTCGGAGCATGCATTTGTAACTGACTCATCCTGGTTAATGGATTATTCAAGACCGGATACACTCTATCTGGCAGCAGATACATTAATGACTTATCCGGATTCGACTTTCAGAATAATGGAAGCTATCAAACGAGTAAGAATGTTCTCTGAACAATCTCAGGCTGTTGCAGGAAAAGCGATTTTCACATCCCGGGATACGCTTATGAAAATGATGGACGACCCTATTCTCTGGAATGAAAACTATCAGGTTTTTGGAGACTCAATTCTTACTTATATGAATGACAGCACAATAGACTGGGCACATATAAAAAACTTCGGATTTATTGCCGAACATATAGACTCTTCATATTTTAATCAGATATCCGGAAAAGATATTAAAGGTTATTTCAAAGAAGGTGATCTCAAAACGGTATTAGTAAGTGGAAATGTATTATTAAAATTCTATCCGCTTGAATCCGATGGCGTTATTACCGGGCAATATAGCGGGGAAGCTTCATACCTGAAGGCTAACCTCAAACAAAAAGAATTAGAGAAAGTTGTTCTCTGGCCTTCGCCAAAAGGACAATTGGTACCTTTACATATGCTGAAAAAAAATCAGTATTTCCTGAACGATTTCCGCTGGTATGATTATCTTCGTCCGGTAGACAGATACGATATTTTCCGTGAAGTAACCAGAAAGCAGGAAGATGCTCCGGTAAAACATATTCGCCGGTCACAAAAGAAATAATTACGAAAAACAGAATAATTATGGGACTTTTTTTCTTTTACAATCAAAAGAAACCTAGAGGTTTTAATCACAAACCGATTTATTTCGATCCCAAGAAGGAAGAGTTAGACAAACGAATCCAGAAAGTAAAGAGAGAAATAGGTATGGAGATTGATGAGTCTGAATACAAAGCAGACTTGAAAGGAGCCTTCCGTAACGATCTGCATCACATGCAAAGGAAAGAGGAAAATCCTCACAAGTACAGCTCTTCAACGAATATTCGCTTAGCCGTTATTCTTGCAGGTTTACTTCTGTTGATGTATGTTCTTTATTTCAATAATTAGTTATAGGAAAAGACAATATTCGAAAGCACAAAGTTGTAAAGTCAAATTATTCTTTGCAACTTTGTGCTTTCTTGTAGTTATAAAAGATATAGTTAAATCTAAAAACCGAACGCTTAAAAGAGGTTGAATATGAGTGATATTATACATCTTCTTTCAGATGCCGTTGCCAATCAAATTGCTGCGGGTGAAGTAATTCAGAGACCAGCTTCTGTCATTAAAGAGCTGGTTGAAAACGCAGTCGATGCTAAAGCAACTAAGATTCAGGTTCAAGTCAAAGATGCCGGCAGAACACTGATTCAGGTAATCGACAATGGTTGCGGTATGAGTGCAACAGATGCTCGTATGGCATTTGAAAGACATGCTACATCAAAAATCACTAAATCTGCAGATTTATTCGCCTTGCAAACAATGGGATTTCGTGGAGAGGCTCTTGCTTCAATTGCTGCGATTGCTCAGGTTGAACTTCGCACACGCAGAGCTGAAGACGAACTGGGTACTGAAGTACACATTTCAGGCTCAACCATTGAGATGACTGAACCGGTATCATGTCCGACAGGCAGTAATTTCCAAATTAAGAATATCTTTTTCAATGTTCCGGCTCGCCGTAAGTTCCTAAAATCCAACCAAACAGAACTTAGCAACATTATACAGGAATTTGAGCGTATCGCATTAGTTAATACGGATGTATCTTTCATTCTAAAACAAAATGATACAGAAGTCTTTAATCTTCCTGCCTCAGGACTTCGTCAGAGAATAGTTAACACTTTTGGCAAATCATTGAATCAACAGCTTTTACCAGTAGATGTAGAAACATCTGTTGTAAAAATCACAGGATTCATTGGCAAACCCGAATCTGCCCGCAAAAAGAACCCATTGCAATACTTTTTTGTTAATGGAAGATATATGCGCCATCCTTACTTTCATAAAGCGGTAACACAATGTTATGAGCCTTTGTTAGGAAATGGCGAAATGCCTAATTATTTTTTGTATCTGACAGTAGATCCTTCAGCTATTGATGTGAATATTCATCCCACAAAAACTGAAATTAAATTTGAGGATGAAGTCGTTATCTATCAGATTTTACTGGCAGCAGTAAAAGAAGCTTTTGGAAAATTCAGTGCAGTTCCGTCTATTGATTTTGATATGGAAGGGGCAGTTGATATTCCTGTTTTTAACCAGGATGTTTCTATTGAACCTCCAAAAGTTACTTTCAATGCGGATTATAATCCTTTTACTTCATCGGGAGGAGGTATTGCTCCTAATACAGGTTTCGGAAACAATTATCCGTCATCTCCTTCTCCGAAAAACTGGCAATCAGTTTATCCGGAGAAAGAACCGATCGGACAAGAATCCAGAGTGTTTAAATCTGCTATTGAAGAAGAGGATGACGAGGAATATAATGATTCCTTCTTAATATCTGCTTCGAATGAGCAGGAAATTCAAAACAGCATAGAGTTTGAAGAGGATACTGTACCCAATTATGTAGGCGGATTGATGCAATTAAATGGCAAATATATTGCTACAAGTGTAGCTTCTGGTCTAATGCTGATTGATCAGCACAGAGCTCATACACTTGTTTCTTTTATTGAGAATCTGGAAAAAATAACATCTCAACAAACCAGTTCTCAACGTGTTCTTTTTCCCGAGGTAATTGAGTTTACTGCATCTGAGGCTGCTTTTATTCCGGAAATAATCGAAGAATTATATCATTTAGGATTCGATTTATCCGATTTAGGAGGAAACAGCTTCTCTATAAATGGGATTCCTGGTGATATTAAACGTAGTAAAGTCAAGGATACACTTATCAACCTTGTGCACACTGCTCAGGAAAAGATAGGAGAACCTCAGGATGAGATTCAAAAACAACTTGCTTTATCTTTTGCCGAATCCACTGCCATTCCTTACGGTAAAATACTTACTCAGGAAGAAATGCAGTCGCTGGTAGATCGTTTATTTGCATGCGCTACACCGAATTATGCTCCGGATGGGAAAAAGATCATAGTCGTTATTGAGAACAACGAAATAGACAAAAAATTTAATTAAAAAATATATGTTTGCTATTAATCTTAACCCTCTCTTACCACTTCGTTCCGCAGCAGACGAAGGAGCAGAGCAGCTGACACAAATTCTTTTTGGCGAATTATTTTATATTATCGAAAAAGCTGAAAGATGGGTCTGCATCCGCAATGTCGCTGATAATTATGAAGGATGGGTCGATAAAAAAATGATTACAACGATTGATCAACTGGAGTTTACACATTTATTGCAGGCTCCTTTAAGTTTCGTATCCGAACCTTTAACTCAGGCCCGTATCGATGGAGAAAATATTTATCTTCCGATGGGTTCATTCATTCGTGACTACGATCGATCAACCGAGAGCTTCAAAATGGCTGACAAAGTCTTCTCTATCTCTCTTTCTTCGGTTGCTGCAGCCCCTACAGAGAAAAGTGTTACAGGATTAATGCATATTGCCAGAAGATTACTTAATGCGCCCTATCAATGGGGTGGAAAATCAATCTTGGGTATTGATTGTTCAGGGTTAACACAAGTTGCATATCGCATGGAAGGGGTTAATATACCACGTGATGCACGTCAGCAAATACAACACGGGCTTGCAATTCATTCTCTGAGTGATGCAAAAACAGGAGATCTGATATTTTTTGCAACAGCTGATGAAAAAGTTAAACATGTCGGTATTTATGTCGAGCCTCTAAAGGTCCTTCATGCTTCCGGTTATGTGCATATTGATGACTTGGATGAGAATGGCAATATTCTTTCTAAAATCACATCTTATAAACACTACCAGTTAGCAGGTATCAGACGCTATATCTCAAAAATATAAGAAACTGCACTTAAGTAGTTTCTGATTAGAAACAATACACAAGCAACATACTATCGATTCTTCGACTCTATAGTTATGTTGCTTGTGTTGCAATAAAACAAAATGAATAAATGCTTTTTGCAACAGAAAAAAAACGATTTGTCGATGTGATACTTCCCTTGCCAATGGCTAAGTATTACACATATTCTTTTCCTGATGCTATCTCTCCTTATCCGCAGATAGGGAGCAGAGTCGTCGTACCTTTTGGCAGGAATAAGACCTATACCGGAATAGTAGTAGAGGTTCACGATCGCAAACCCGAAGAGTATGATGCAAAAGATATTTTAAGTGTCTGTGATGATTTTCCAATCATATTTCCTTTGCAAATCAAATTCTGGGAGTGGATTTCAGATTACTATTTGTGCCCGATTGGAGATGTTTATAAAGCAGCAATGCCTGCTGCCCTTAAAAATGAAGAAGACGAAAAAGGTGGATATACACCTAAGCAGGAAGACTATGTAAGATTTACTTTTTCAAGAAAAGAAGAGGAGAGGCTCAAAGAAATTTACACAGATTTAGGCAGATCTCCTAAGCAATTACATGTAGTCATGAGCTATATTGCTTTATCGCAATTCATGATACAGGACACTCCGGCCGAAGTTTCCAAGAAACTGCTTTACGAAAAGGCAGAAATAACTTCATCGCATTTAAAAACTTTGGTTGATAAAGGTATCTTTGAGATATATCAGAAAGAAGTCAGCCGCTTAGGCAAATTTACAAAAGAGACTCAGGATTCTTATCAGCTAAACGCTCCTCAGACACAGGCACTACAAGAGATAGAAGCAAGCTTTCAGAGTAAAGATACAACTCTTCTATTCGGCATTACAGGAAGTGGCAAAACCGAAATTTATATCCGGTTAATTGAAAAAGCTTTATCGGAGAATAAACAAGTATTGTATCTCGTGCCAGAGATTGCTCTGACTACGCAACTTACAGAACGTTTGCAACGTGTTTTTGGAAAACGAATCGGTATCTATCACTCTAAGTTTTCGGGCAATGAGCGTACTGAAATCTGGATGAAGCTGCTCAAAGATGAAGGTATAGATATTATATTAGGTGTAAGATCCTCCGTTTTTCTGCCCTTCCAGCGACTTGGTCTGGTAATCGTAGATGAGGAACACGAAACCACATATAAACAGTATGACCCGGCTCCTCGCTATCATGCCCGCAATGCGGCTATTGTCTTAGCCAAAGCATATAATGCGAAAGTATTACTTGGAACGGCAACACCTGCATTTGAAACTTATATGAATGCTTTATCGGGGAAATACGGACTGGTTGAACTAACATCCCGTCATGAAGGACTCGAATTGCCGGAGATTCTTCCCGTCGATATTAAAGAACTGAAAAAGAAGAAACGTATGCGATCCAGTTTCTCTCCTTTACTGATTGAAGAAATGGATAAAGCTTTCAAGAATAACGAACAAGTGATTCTTTTTCAGAATCGTCGCGGTTTTGCCCCATTAGTTGAGTGCTCTCTCTGTGCTTACGTACCTAAATGCAAGCACTGCGATGTAAGTCTGACCTATCATAAGGGATTAGGACAGTTAACATGCCATTATTGCGGATATACACAACCGGTAACACGAATATGCCCGGCTTGTGGTCACCATTCTCTCGAAACGATCGGATATGGAACTGAGCGGATTGAAGATGAGATCAAGGAGATATTCCCCGATATTAAGGTCGAACGAATGGATATGGATACAACCCGATCGAAAAAAGCCTATCAGGAAATCATTGAAAGATTTCAGACCGGTAAAACCCAGATTTTAATCGGGACACAAATGGTATCTAAAGGATTAGATTTTGATAACGTGAGTGTAGTAGGTATTCTGAATGCCGACACGCTTATGAATTACCCGGATTTCAGATCTTATGAAAGAGCCTATCAGTTAATGGCACAAGTTAGCGGAAGAGCGGGTCGTAAAAACAAACGTGGATTAGTCATATTACAGACGTCTGATCCCGCACATCCTGTTATACGCGAAGTCGTAACCAATAACTACAAAGAAATGTTTGCTCAGCAAATGGCTGAGCGAAAACTATTTAAATATCCACCTTATTACAGATTGATTTATATCTATCTGAAGCACAAAGATGGGATTTTACTTGACAGACTCTCTCAGGAAATGGCGAT
>DKPO01000031.1:189399-230854 GCA_002471225.1 Porphyromonadaceae bacterium UBA7332 | reverse complement strand
CAAAATCTTTATATAAAGAAAATTGTGTTAAAGATTGAAAGCAATATTTCTCCTGCTAAAGTAAAAGAACTCCTTCATACCGTTCGTTTACAGATGTTAGAAGATGAACGTTTTAAATCGCTATTCGTTTATTATGATGTAGATCCTCTTTGATTTTGAAAGAGTTGTCATAAAATAATTTACCTTTGTGTCGATTTATTGCAAATAAATAGATAAAATGAAATTCAAACATTTGTCGGACTTAGCCAATCAGTTTGCTAAGAAATATCAGGACAAAACCGCATTTTTTCATAGAAATGAAGAAACTGGAGAGTGGTTACCCACTTCTTTCCGCGATTTTGCAGATAAGGTAAAGAAAGCAGCAAGATCATTAGCTGCCATAGGTGTTAAAGAACAAGATCGTGTAGCTGTATTCTCACAAAATAAACCGGAAATTATTATCAGTAATTTCGCTGTTTATTCGAATCGCGCTATTGACATCCCTCTGTATGCTACAAGTACTGTTTCACAGGTTGAATATATTGTTAACCATGCTGAGATTGAACTAATTTTTGCTGGTGAACAAGAACAGTATGATACTGCATGGCAGGTCATGCAGCAAAGTAACAGCTTACGCCATATCATTGTTTATGACAGATCGGTTCAGTTACATGATGAGGATCAGACAACTCTTTTCTTTGAAGAGTTTTTGAAATTAGGTGAAGAAGCATCTTTCGAAGAGATTGTCAACAAGCGTTTGGCCGAGGCCTCTGAAGATGATACTGCATGTATCCTTTATACATCAGGAACTACCGGCGAGCCTAAAGGAGTTGTTCTTCCGCATTCTAATTTTGTAGAATTGTTCCGCATTCACAATATACGTTTAACGGCTATCACTGAAAATGATCGTTCAATGAGCTTCCTGCCATTAACGCACATTTTCGAAAAGGCATGGTTCTACTATGTACTTTACAAAGGAGCTGTTTCTTATATTAATCTGCGCCCGATCGAAATTCAGAAAACAATCAAAGAAGTAAGACCTACAGTTATGTGTAGTGTTCCTCGCTTCTGGGAGAAAGTTTATACAGGGGTTCAGGAGAAAATCAATACCAGTACCGGACTGGCTAAAAAACTTCTGGCACATGCTGTACAAATCGGTTATGAGCGAAATATTAACTATGCTCGCGTAGGAAAAAAAGCACCGATGCTTTTAGAAATGCGCTATAAGTTTTATGAACGTACTCTTTTCAAGAAAGTAAAAACGGTCATTGGTATTGAAAACGGAAATATGTTCCCGACTTCGGGGGCTCCGCTATCTGATGAAATCAATGAGTTTTTACACGCTATCGGTATCAATATCTGTTATGGATACGGAATGACTGAAACGACAGCTACAGTTTCATGTTTCTCTAATACCGGTTACGTATTCGGATCTGTCGGACAACTGATGCCTGATATCCAAGTTAAAATTGATACCAACGGTGAGATTCTGTTGAAAGGTAAAACAATGTTGAAAGAATACTACAAACGTCCGGATGAAACAGCTAAATCTTTTACAGAAGATGGTTTCTTCCGCACAGGTGATGCAGGTCGTCTTGAAGGAGATACATTGTTCATGACCGAACGTATTAAAGATTTATTTAAAACAGCAAACGGTAAATATATTGCGCCACAAGCATTGGAAACTCGTTTGTCTGAAGATAAATATATTGAGATGATTGCTATTGTCGCAGACAAACGTAAATTTGTGAGCGCGGTAATCGTTCCTGCATTTGATATGCTGAAACAATACGCACAAGAAAATAAGATTGCTTATACATCAATGACGGAATTGGTTAACAATCCTCAGATCGTTGAATTATTCAAAAAGCGTATTACAGCGAAACAATCTCATTTTGCCCCTTACGAACACGTTAAACGTTTCTATCTGACAGATCGTCCGTTCTCTATGGAATCAGGAGAATTAACAAACACTCTGAAAGTTAAACGTCGTACTGTGTACGATCACTTTGCGAATGAGATCGAAGCTATGTATAAAGACTAACTTCAAAATTTAAATATATATATGATAACGACAGACCAACTACGTGAAGTAGTGGAGCGCAAGGATGCGTTGAGGAGGTATCTTTGACATCGATAGCAAGACTATCCAATTAGAAGAAGAAGAACTTCGCACTCATGCTCCTGAATTCTGGGAAAATGCAAAAGAGGCTGAAATCCAGATGAAAAAAGTAAAAGAATTAAAAGGATGGGTTAACGGTTTTGCTACGGTTGATAATGCAGTAGAAGAACTCGCTCTTTCTTTTGACTTTCTCAAAGAAGAATTGATCACCGAAGAAGATCTTGATGCGATCTATGCTACTGCTCTTGAAAAAGTTGAGGCTTTAGAATTGAAAAATATGTTGCGTCAGGAAGAAGACCGTCTTGGAGCCGTTCTGAAAATCAATGCCGGTGCAGGAGGTACAGAGAGCCAGGATTGGGCATCTATGCTTATGCGTATGTACACCCGTTATGCCGAAAGACAAGGTTACAAAGTCACGGTTACTAACTACCTCGAAGGTGATGAAGCTGGCATCAAAACGGTTACTTTACAGATCGAAGGCGATTATGCTTACGGTTACCTGAAAAGTGAAAACGGAGTTCATCGTCTGGTACGTGTATCTCCATACAATGCACAAGGTAAACGTATGACTTCTTTTTCTTCAATTTTCGTTGTGCCTCTGGTTGATGATTCAATCGAAATCGACATTAATCCGTCTGATATTACGTGGGAAACTTTCCGTTCAAGTGGAGCGGGAGGGCAGAACGTTAATAAAGTAGAGACGGGGGTTCGACTTCGACATGCTCCGACAGGAATCGTTATCGAAAATACTGAAAGCCGCTCTCAATTTGGGAATAAAGATAATGCATTGCGTTTGCTGAAATCTCAACTTTATGAAATGGAGTTGGAAAAACGCCGTGCAGAACAACAAAAAGTTGAAGCTGGCAAGAAAAAAATTGAGTGGGGATCGCAGATTCGCTCGTACGTGTTTGACGACCGTCGTGTGAAAGATCACCGCACGAACTGGCAAACATCCAATGTACAAAATGTAATGGATGGAGATATCGATGACTTTATCAAAGCTTATTTGATGGAGTTTGCTGCTGAAGATATTGATTCTGCCGAATAATTTTTATTTTTACGGGCTATTCCTGATTTCAGGGATAGCCCGTTTTATTTTATCTGTCACATTAAACATATCATACATGAAAGTTCTGCTGATAAATACGTCCGAATCTACCGGCGGAGCAGCTATTGCTTCCCGCCGGCTCTTAATGGCTCTCCGTAAATCCGGAATCAATGCATCGATGTTGGTTCGTGACAAATCAGGTGTCAATGATCATGTCGAAAGTGTCATCAGGAATTCCTGGGATAAGGTTCGTGCTAAAATCTATTTCTTATGGGAACGTGCCGGAATCTATCTATTGAACGGCAGAAACAAAAAGAATTTATTTGCAGTCTCTGCAGCCGATACAGGATTCTCCATAGCCGATCTGAAGTGTGTACAGGATGCAGATATTATACATCTTCACTGGATTAATCAGGGATTCTTATCTCTCCGTGAAATAAAACAAATAGCTAAATCAGGCAAACCGATTGTATGGACGATGCATGATATGTGGCCTGTTACCGGCATCTGCCATCACGCACGTACCTGCACTAATTTCCAAACAGGATGTCAGCAATGTCCTTTCCTGAAGAGTAAAGGGCAAGACTTATCAACAATTGTTTATAACACTAAGATTGATGTATATTCCTTTGCTAATCCGACATTTATCGGATGCAGCAGATGGCTTACAGGTTTAGCAGAAAAGAGTTTATTAACAGCGACCGGAAAAGTTATACAGATACCGAATCCAATTGATATCTCCCGTTTTTTTCCCATTTCACGCGAAGATCATAATAACGAATTCGATCTGCCTCTTGATAAGAAACTCATTCTGTTCGGAGCGTTGAATATTACGGACAAGCGTAAAGGAATCGACTATTTGCTTCAGACTCTCGAAATCCTTTCTGCTAAAAGAAATGATATTGAACTTGTCGTATTCGGTCATCTGAAGCAAGAATTGGAAGAACGGTTACCGTTCAAGGTCCATGCCGTAGGATACCTGACACAAGAAGAAAGGATCGTTTCTTTATATAACTCCGTAGACATATATGTAACGGCCTCTCTGGAAGAAAATCTCCCGAACACAATTATGGAAGCCATGGCATGTGGAAAACCATGTGTCGGTTTCGATATTGGGGGAATTCCCGAAATGATCGATCACAAAGAGAATGGTTATGTGGCCGAGTATAAATCAGCTGAAGATCTGGCTGCAGGCATTGAGTTTGTTCTCCACGAAGGAAACTACCGGAGTTGTGCTCACTATGCCCGGGACAAAGTCGAGACATTTTATTCCGAAGAAGTAGTAGCCAAAAAATACATCGAAACATATAATGAAATATTAGAAAGATGAATCCGCTATTTTCCATTATAACTGTCACCTATAATGCCGGAGATTTATTAATTCCGACCATGGATAGTGTGTCATCCCAGACCTGTAGAGATTATGAGTATGTCATTGTTGACGGTAAGTCTAAAGATCATACTCTTCAAATCATAGAATCCCGTAAAGATGAAGTTTCCGCTTTTATTTCAGAACCGGACAAAGGTATCTATGATGCAATGAATAAAGCATTGCAAATTACCAGAGGAGAGTATATATTATTTATGAACGCCGGTGATACATTCCACAGTCCGGAAACTCTGAGCCTTATCCGTGAGCAAATCGGAGATCAGCGACCTGACGTTATATATGGAGAAACTGCCATTGTCGGAGAAGATGGTCATTTCATAGGTATGCGTCGTTTACGGACACCGGAAACACTCACATGGAAAAGCTTCAAGCAAGGAATGCTGGTTTGCCATCAATCCTTTATGCCCAAAAGAATCCTCTGTGAACCCTATAATTTAAAATACCGCTATTCCGCTGATTTTGACTGGTGCATCCGCATTCTGAAGAAATCAAGACAAACATTTAATACACATTTGATTATTTCAAATTTTCTCGAAGGAGGCGTCAGTACCTCACAACGGAAAAAGTCATTAAATGAGCGTTATGAAATTATGGCTACCTATTATGGGAGAATACCTACAATATTGCGTCATATCTGGTTTGCAATCCGATTTGGTTTTGCGAAATATATCACTCGAAAAGTCAATTAAGTAAGCATACCCGATATATCAGGTTATCCCTTACGTTTAAAATAAATACTATTATAAAAAATCGAAATAGTAACGGGGAATAAGCCTGCAAAAAAACTATCAGGTCTTCTTTCTTTTTGCTACCTTTGTACTTCAATATTAAAATATTATACTTATGGAACATAAACTATCCATCTATAATACACTAAAGAGAGAGAAAGAGTTATTTGTACCTCTGAACTCTCCTCATGTTGGAATGTATGTTTGCGGTCCGACTGTTTACGGTGATGCTCATTTAGGGCACGCCCGTCCCGCTATTACTTTTGACATCTTATTCAGATACTTACAGCACTTAGGATATAAAGTTCGCTATGTTCGAAACATCACCGATGTAGGACACTTAGAGAATGACGCCGATGAAGGCGAAGATAAAATCGCTAAAAAGGCACGCCTGGAGCAATTGGAACCAATGGAAATCGTTCAATACTTTTTGAACCGATACCATAAAGCTATGGATGCTTTGAACGTTCTTTCTCCAAGCATTGAACCTCATGCTTCGGGACATATTATCGAACAGATTGAATATGTTGAAGAGATCCTGAACAAAGGATATGCTTACGTTAGTGAAGGTTCAGTCTATTTCGATGTTGAACGTTACAACAAAGATTTCCGTTACGGAAAGCTTTCAGGACGTAACGTCGATGAATTATTAAGTACAACCCGTCAGTTAGATGGTCAGCAGGAAAAGCGCAACAGTGCAGATTTCGCATTATGGAAAAAAGCATCTCCTGAACACATCATGCGCTGGCCTTCACCGTGGGGTGACGGTTTCCCGGGATGGCATATGGAGTGTTCAGCAATGGGCACTAAATACTTAGGAGAAGAATTCGATATTCATGGAGGAGGTATGGACCTTCTGTTCCCTCACCACGAATGTGAGATTGCTCAGTCTTGTGCTGCTAAAGGTAAAGATGCCGTTCGCTACTGGATGCATAACAATATGATCACGATCAATGGTCAGAAAATGGGTAAATCATTAGGAAATTTCATCACTTTGGATGAATTCTTTACCGGAAACCATAAATCACTGGAGCAAGCTTATTCTCCGATGACTATCCGTTTCTTTATCCTTCAGGCTCACTACCGCAGTACTGTTGATTTCAGTAATGAAGCTTTACAAGCTTCCGAAAAAGGAATGTTGCGACTGATGGAAGCTTTTGATAATATTGCTCGCATCAAACCGGCAACTACATCAACGGTAGATATCGAAAGCTTACGCGAAAAATGCTACGAAGCTATGAATGACGATTTGAATACACCAATTGTCATTTCTTATTTATTCGAAGCAACCACTTTGATCAACAAGGCGCTTACTGGTGATGAATCATTCACTCAGGCTGATATTGATGCCATTACTTCTTTATTCAAAACATTTATGTTTGAAATCATGGGTATGGTTGAAGAAAGCAAAGCCGGTGGAGCAAATGTTGAAGCTTACTCTAAAGCAGTTGATATGCTTCTTGAACTTCGTCAGCAAGCCAAAGCAAATAAAGACTGGGCAACTTCTGATAAAATCCGTAACGAATTACAGGCTTTAGGCTTCGAAATCAAAGACGGTAAAGAAGGTACAACCTGGCGATTGAACTAAGCGATTTCTTACAGGGTGATTCAGGAACAAATTCAATTCTCGGAAATCCCGTTCACAATACAGAAACTACAGAAAGAACATTCATATATGTCTGAAAAGAATTTTAAACGTACGCTCGTTACGACAGCGCTTCCGTATGCAAACGGACCCGTACATATCGGACACCTTGCAGGGGTGTATGTCCCTGCTGATATCTACACACGTTATCTTCGTCTGAAAGGACAAGATGTAATCATGATCGGTGGATCTGATGAACATGGTGTGCCGATTACGATTAAAGCCAAAAACGAAGGAATTACGCCGCAAGACGTAGTGGACCGCTATCACGGGATCATTAAGAAATCTTTCGAAGAATTTGGTATTACATTCGATATCTATTCACGTACGACTTCGGAAACTCATTACGAAATGGCTTCGGAATTCTTCCGTAACCTTTACGATAAAGGTGAGTTCATCGAAAAAACGTCTGAGCAATATTATGACGAGCAAGCAAAACAATTCCTTGCTGACCGTTATATTATCGGAACATGTCCGCATTGTAAAAATGACCGTGCATACGGAGACCAATGCGAAGCTTGCGGTACTTCTTTAAACGCAACAGACCTGATCAACCCGCGTTCGGCTATCTCTGGCAACACACCCGTTCTTCGTGAAACGAAACACTGGTATTTGCCATTGGACAAACACGAAGCATTCTTACGCGAATGGATTCTGGAAGATCACAAAGAATGGAAACCTAACGTTTACGGACAATGCAAATCATGGTTAGACATGGGCTTGCAACCTCGTGCCGTTAGCCGTGACCTGGATTGGGGTGTTCCTGTACCTGTAGAAGGTGCTGAAGGTAAAGTTCTTTATGTATGGTTCGATGCGCCTATCGGCTATATTTCTAATACGAAAGAATTATTGCCTGACACATGGGAAACCTACTGGAAAGATCCGGAAACGAAACTGGTTCACTTTATCGGTAAGGATAATATTGTATTCCACTGTATCGTATTCCCGGCTATGCTTAAAGCTGAGGGTAGTTATATTCTACCTGAGAATGTACCTTCGAACGAATTCCTTAATCTGGAAGGCGACAAAATATCTACATCCCGCAACTGGGCTGTATGGTTACACGAATACTTGCAGGAGTTTCCTGGTAAACAAGATGTTCTACGCTATGTCCTGACTGCGAACGCACCGGAAACAAAAGATAATGATTTTACATGGAAAGATTTCCAGGCTCGTAACAACAATGAGTTGGTTGCTATTTTAGGTAACTTCATTAATCGTGCCATGGTACTTACTTTCAAATATTTTGAAGGTAAAGTTCCTGCTCGTGGTGAGTTGACAGAATATGATCTGGCAACAATGGCTGAGTTTGCAAATGTAAAACAAGCATTAGAAAACAACTTAGAGCACTATCGTTTCCGTGACGCTTTGAAAGAAGCAATGAACCTGGCTCGTATCGGCAACAAATATTTAGCTGATACAGAACCTTGGAAACTGGCTAAAACAGACATGCCTCGCGTAGCAACGATTATGAATCTTTCTCTTCAGATCGCTGCAAACCTTGCAATTGCCTTTGAACCATTCTTACCTTTCTCTGCTGCGAAACTTCGCGGATTCCTGGGAATGGAAGTATGTGACTGGACACAATTGGGTAGCGTAGACATTTTAGCTGCTGATACTCAATTGCAAGAAGCTACTCTTTTATTTGAGAAAATTGAAGACAGCGTTGTAGAAGCACAAATCCAGAAATTATTGGATACGAAAAAAGCTAACGAGTTAAATGCATGGTCTCCTAAACCTGCTTCAGACAATATCGAGTTCGAAGACTTTATGAAGTTGGATATTCGTGTTGGTACAATTTTAGAAGCGGAACTGGTACCAAAAACATCTAAGCTAATGAAGCTTAAAGTCGATACAGGTATCGATCAGCGCACAGTTGTTTCAGGTATTGCTGAGCACTTCAAACCGGAAGATGTTATCGGACAACAAGTAAGTATTCTTGTGAATTTAGCTCCTAAAAAACTTCGTGGCATCGAGTCTCAGGGCATGATTCTTATGGCTGAAGATGCTGACGGAAAACTTCGTTTCGTACAACCGAACGAACCTGTACGTCCTGGTTCTGAAGTTCGTTAAGCTGAATCCTAAGAAAAATAATACATAGAAATCTTAAGTGAACCTTCTATTAAGACTTCTTTTCCATAAAGCGGGGTGAGTATGATTATACTTATCCCGCTTTTCTTATACCTAATACTCTTTACCAAAAATAATTTTACAGTATCAGGAATAGATTTTCATGATTTATATCAAACTGTGAAAATAAAATTATCACATTACTGCATACAGAAATTTAGCTTATGATTTAGATAAACAAATATTTCAAATTCAATATAATTATTTAAATTTGTCATATTCTATCCAATTTTAAAATGGAAATCAAATAATTGCTAACATCATTTGTGACAAGAACCACGTTTCAAGATCATTTGGCTTTAGAACGAATTGGACGGATACTGCTAAGCGGATCATATTGTTTTGCTGATTTGAATTCTAACGATTTAGACTCAAACACTTAACTGAGAAACAAAGCCTTTGATGAAATGCTCACCAGCATATTAACCATTTAACCCAATACACTCAAAATGAAAAAGATAAAAAGCCCCAAAGATGCTTTTCTTTTGTTTATTATTATAATAAGTTGGGCATTCTTTGCTTATTTCCTTATCGGCGAAACTCTTAAGACACAATCCCTTTATAAAAATTTAAAATACACAAAAGCCATAGTCATAGACGATTTCTTCGGAATCAGACAAACAAAATATTTCAGGTATGAGTTTTGTGTAGATGAAAAAATGTATCGCGGCAGGGGAGTATATTATCCTAAACAAGAAACGATCTCTGTAGGCGATACTATTACAATAGGCTATGACAAAACAAATCCCGATTATAGCACTTTCGTAAGAGATTTGTACTAATACTCTTGTGAATATGGCCTTAAGCAACTTCTAATTGGCAGATAGGTTATGAAAAATCTCCTGGTTTCAACTCATAAATACCATTAAATAGAGGATATTTATTTGTAGTTAGGAAGATAAACAGAAAGGATAAATTCAAAGAAAAGATATGGATGATTACGCCAAAAGTAAAAAGGATTGACAATGAGAACTAAATTCATATATCTGTTAGCAGGAATAATTATATTTCTAGTATTATTCATGATTTGGCTATCTAAGCGACCTTGTGAACAATGGAAAAGACCTGCAAATGTACCGGAGTCAGCTGTTTGGAAAGGTGGTTGCGATGGTGGAAATTGGATGGAGTTAGTAGATATTAAAGACGATACATTACGAATACGAATTTATCGTGACTGGAACGGTGAATTGATTTTAGACGCAGACTTTGTTTCTGAAAATTGCACAGATTTGCATCCGACAGTAGCAAATTGGAATAAATATATTGATTTTTTTGACGGAACAAAAATTTACAGCAAAAACCAATTAGACAGCAGCATCTGTCAATTAGTCCCTGTTTTTCCTGTATACTACGAGGAAAAAATAGAATAAAATTCTTGATATGAGATATGGAATATCGTTTTATTCCTGCTTGAACACGGTGCCGATTATAAGCTAACATATAGAAATCCATTTCTTAGTTATCATGGAGATATTTGCTTTATGCTAAGAAAAATTAAGTTTCGGATTGGATCAAAAAGACATAAGGTAAAAATGGAAGTTGTCAAATGGTTAAAAGTACGTGGAATGGATTATAAGAGTACTCCTATCCCTGATTACATTGATAAAATAGTATTTATTAGATAATAATATATATATTCACTCTCTAAAATCTTGTAAACAATGAACAACCCTAAAACATCAATGCATATATATGCGTTTATTATTGATATTATAGCTATAGAGATACTCTTTGTTATAATAGAACTTATAATTGAATTCATCTTACCATTTACATTTGATGATTTCTTAATAGGATTAAGCCTTATTACGTCATTCAAATTAGGGTTAATATTAAGCAGAGATTCTTTTGGTATAAGAAGTCCCGGAAGATATTTGACGCGTACAAAAGTTTGCAACATTGATAATAGCAAACCGATATCTCCATGGACATGCCTAATCAGAAATTTATTTCTTTTCCTTGGGCCTATTGAGCTTATAGCATTGATTATAAATAAAGAAAACAGACGTATCGGAGATTTAGTGACCAAAACAAGAGTCTCTATGTCGCACAGAAATACTCTTTGCTTTGATTTTCGAGGTTTTGCAGTATTCGTTGTTGCGTCATTGATTTCATTGTGTGTTATATTATTAATTATGTTTGTAAGGGACAGAGTTCCGTTTTACCAAATTCAACTTCTATGATCGTCATCTTTCGGATAATAGCATTCCTGATTGACAATATGATTTTCTTAATCCTATTTATACCTTTCATTATATTGGGAGTAGTTCTTATAGAATCAGAATATGCAGTATATGGAATAATGCTTTTCTCATTAATGCTAAGTCTGATATTTAGTAAAGATTCTTTTGGAATAAGAACTGTCGGACGTAGATTAATGAATATCAATGTCATTAATCTTAATCAGGATATTCCATATTCCCCTTGGAGATTCGTTATCAGAAACATATTTTATTGCATTTTTAATATAGAAGGTTTTGTTATGCTATTCAATAGTCAGCATCGAAGAATAGGTGATCTGATTGCAAAAACAAATGTTGTGAAATCCAGAAATTCTAAATTCAAGTTCCAATGGAAAGGATTCATTGTCCTGTTGACAGTATGGATTAGCTTATTTTTAATCGGGCTTCTTATAAAAGCCATCGATGAATTATGATTCTCAGATTTTTATAAAAAACGATATCATCAATAAAAAACGACTGATCAATCATTTCAGATTAATCAGTCGTTTTTTTATTTCATTTAAGCAAGAGCCTGCTCCAAATCATTGATAATATCATCAATATGTTCGATTCCTACCGAAAGGCGAATCAGGTTTGGATATACACCTGCTGCATCCTGTTCAGCCTCCGATAACTGCTGATGCGTAGTTAGTGCCGGTTGAATTATTAATGTACGGGTATCTCCGACATTAGCCAAATGGCTGATCAATTGTACCCGGTTGATTACTTCGCCGGCTTCATGAACTCCACCTTTCACACGGAAAGTAAGAACAGGTCCGAAACCGTGTTTCAGGTATTTCTTAGCTAACTCATGATAAGGTTGCGACGAAAGTCCCGGATAATTAACCGATTCGATCTTCGGATGTTTTTCAAGCCAATTCGCTATTTTCATTGCGTTTTCGCAGATACGCTCCACACGCAAAGACAAAGTCTCAAGCCCCAGTAATAACTGAAATGAATTGAATGGAGAGATACATGGTCCTAAATCACGCAAACCTTCTACTCTTGCACGAATAATAAATGCAATATTTCCGAAAGGTGAATCTGCACCGAAAGTTTCCCAAAAATTTAAACCATGATATCCTTCAGACGGTTCTGAAAACTGAGGGAATTTTCCATTACCCCAATTGTAATTACCTCCGTCGATAATTACTCCACCCATAGAAGTACCATGACCTCCAATCCATTTAGTTGCAGATTCCACAACAATATTCGCACCCCATTCGATCGGTCGACACAAGTATCCCCCACAACCAAATGTATTATCAACAACTAACGGAAGATCATATTTTCTCGCCAAGGCTACGATTTTCTCAAAATCAGGAATACTGAAATGAGGGTTAGCTATATTCTCAATATAAATAGCTCGTGTCTTGTCATCTATATGTTTTTCAAGTTCTTCTGCCGTATCATTTTTAGCAAAACGAACCTCAATACCCATTCGCTTGAAAGAAACTTTAAATTGATTGAACGTACCTCCATACAAAAAAGGAGAAGAAACAAAGTTGTCTCCTTCTTGCAGAATGTTTGTCAATGCAATTAATTGCGCACTATGTCCAGAAGCAACTGCCAATGCTGCAACTCCACCTTCCAGCGCCGCCATTCGCTGTTCAAAAACATCCGTCGTCGGGTTTTGTAAACGCGTATAGATATTGCCAAATTCTTTCAATCCGAAAAGATTGGCTCCGTGTTCGGCGTTATTAAAAGTATAAGCAGTCGTTTGATAAAGCGGTACTGCTCTGGAGTGTGTTGTCGGATCAGCCTCCACGTACCCTGCATGCACTTGCAGAGTTTCAAAATGCAACTTTTTTGTTTCCATATAGCTAAATTTGTCGGTAAAACCACTTTTATTAAGTAGTTATGCTATTAATAAACTGATTTCGCAAAAATAATGGATTCATTCAATAATCAAAGGAATTTGCATATTATATTATTTTCTCACCTCAAATATTCTAATTTTAATATAAGAATCGTGTAATAAATCTTCTTATTGACATGTATATCTCCCGGAGTTTGATTTTCAATCAGCACTATCGACACCAACAAGCTAACAAACTATTAATTAAGAGAATAAAGGTGTCGATTGACAGGATTGAATCGACACCTCAATCAACACCAATCAGCACCCAATCGACACTAATAAGATTGAATAAACACTAACTTTGAATTACTACTTTCAGGTATCATTTTAGTTTAATCGGACAATTTGAAATATATCCGCTTTAAACAAATCATAATACACTGATTACTAACATATTTAACCCCCTAACTAATCAACAGCTCACCTGTATTAATTTGTTAACTGTAGGTCGCACAAAAATGCGATGTACACCGCACTTTTGTGCGACCTACTTAGCAATTTTGTGCGATGTACATCGCAATTTTTATTTGCAAGAAAAAAATAATTAATCAGCCTTCGAAAAAGATTCTATTGCCTTTGGAATAATTTATTTAAAGGGTAAAAATTCAGCAATAACCTGATCCGATAATTAAAAGCAACTATATTTTGACCTGATCCTTAAGAAGAGAGATAAACTCATAAAGAGATTAGAAGATATGAACTACATAATTTCTATCTTTGTTTCGAATTTAATATCGATATCAAGTTATGGAATTAGCAGGAATAAAGAATATTGTATTTGATTTAGGTGGCGTATTGATCAATCTGAATAAACAACGCTGTATCGATGCCTATAAAGCCCTGGGCTATGAGCATGCTGAAAACTTATTGGGTAATTATCGTCAGGAAGGACTGTTTCTTCTTTTGGAAGAAGGCAAAATCAGTCCGGAAGAGTTTCGGAATGAGATTCGGAAAGAAATTAAACAAGAAGTTACAGATAAGCAGCTGGATCATGCATTGATGCAATTTCTACTCGATTTACCTGCATATAAATTAGAGTTGCTTCGCCGTTTGAAAAAAGACTATAACGTGTATATGCTAAGTAATACGAACAAAATTATGTTTGATCATATTGTTCCTCATTACTTCGGACAAAACGGAACCAACATTAATGATTATTTTGACGGGTTATTTCTTTCTTTTGAAATGGGAGTAGCCAAACCGGATAAAAAGATTTTCGAAATGATGATCGAACAAGGTCAGTTGATTCCGGAAGAAACTTTGTTTATTGATGATTCATCATTAAATACAGATGCTGCTTCAGATTTAGGTTTTTATGTATACACAGCAGAACCGGAAGAAGATTTCACATTTTTATTTGAAGAATAATGATTTTACTTGATAATAAGAAGATAGAGGAAAAAACAGGATTGGTAGCTACAGTCGGTTTCTTTGATGGTGTCCATCTCGGACATCAGCATCTTCTTTTGTCGTTAAAGGAAGAAGCTGCGAAACGTGGTCTCAAATCAGCTGTATTTACTTTTAACGAACATCCACGCAAAGTCGTAAACTCAAATTATCATCCTCTTTTACTGAATACTTTTGAAGAGAAAGTAGAACATCTTATTTCTACAGGTATCGACTATTGTATCGCCATGCGGTTTACTCCGCAGCTTTCCCGATTAACTGCTAAAGATTTTATGCAGAAGATTCTCAAAGAAGAATACAATGTCAAAGTATTATTTGTAGGTTATGATCACCGTTTCGGCAGAGATCGTGTTGAGGATTTCGAGGATTACAGACGTATCGGTGAAGAATTGGGTATCGAAGTGTTACAAGCTCCTGTTTTCATTCTGGATGATCAGGCTGTAAGCTCATCATTGATCCGCCGATTACTAAAAGAAGGAGACGTTACGGCTGCAACAAAAGCCCTTTCGTATCCGTATCACTTAACCGGATTGGTAGTTGAGGGGTTTCAGATCGGTCGTAAGATCAATTTTCCGACGGCAAATCTGCTCCTGGAGAATCCGGATAAACTGATTCCGAGGAACGGAGTATATGTTGTAAGAACCGAGGTAGCCGGAGAGTCATTTTACGGCATGATGAATATTGGTAACAGACCTACAATTCATGAAGAGGGGGGATTAAGCATTGAGGTGCACCTTTTTGAGTTTGACCAGGATATATATGGAGAATGGTTAGATATCGAAGTTTTGGCTTTTTTGCGTAATGAAAAGAAAATGAATGGGCTGGAGGAGCTAAAAAAACAATTGGAAACAGACCAGGAGAATTCCCGTATCTACATAAAAAAACTGCAAGAGAACTAACAGGTCCTCTTGCAGTTTTTTATATTTTGTGTTAATCCTGGATTACAACTTCTCTTTTGATGCTTTGATCAAGAGAGATAAGAGTTTCAGTAGCTTTTACACCTTTGATCTCTTGGATTTTGCCATTGATCAGATCCATCAGATCTTCATTATCTTTAGCATATAGTTTTACCATGATTGTATAAGGACCCGTTGTAAAGTGGCATTCTACCACTTCTGGAATCTTGCTTAACTCGGGTACTACGTCTTTGTAAAGAGATCCTTTTTCAAGACGTACACCAACATAAGTACAAGTTTTATAGCCTAAGACTTTAGGGTTAACAAAGTAGCCGGATCCTACTATCACATTCATATCGATCATTCTTTGAACGCGTTGGTGAATCGCTGCGCGAGAAACACCGCATTCTGCAGCAACATCCTTAAACGGGATACGTGCATTTTGAGAGATAATCTTTAAAATTTTTTTGTCGAGTTGGTCTATTTTCTCCATAAAAGTAGGAATTTTGTTTTTCTATATCACAAAGATAAGTAAGTTTTCAAATTGCAAAGTATTTTGCATATAAAAAAGTTTTATTTGTTTTACATTTGTACTTATGCTTTACAAGTGTTTCATAATCAAATGAATCATATTTCATAGAGATAGTGATTAGATAAATGAATATTTCTAAAGATAAATAACTACACTTAATTCATAAAGCTATGTCATCCTATAATATAAACACAGGTAATCAACTGATAACTACCGGGAAACCACTGGTTATGGGTATCCTGAATGCAACCCCTGACTCATTTTTTGAGGGGAGCCGTTGTATGACAGAAAATCTGATCGAAAACCGCATAAAACAGATCATTGATGAAGGCGGATCAATCATAGATATCGGTGCCTATTCATCTCGTCCTGATGCTCAGCATATAGATACAAAAGAGGAGTGGAGACGCCTGGAAACTGCGCTTCGGATTCTACGGGATCAATATCCTGACGTTATCACTTCGGTAGATACATTTCGTTCAGAAATTGCAAAAAGAGCGGTTGAAGAATATGGAGTCAATATGATCAATGATATATCGGGAGGAGAAATGGATCGCTCTATGTTCGCAACCATAGGAGAGCTTAAAGTGCCCTATATTATGATGCATATGAAGGGTACCCCACAGACCAAGCAGCAACACTGCGATTATAATGACCTTTTTCAGGATATTGCTCTGTATTTCTCCGGGAAAATCGAACAATTAAGAGAGTTAGGAGTAAATGATATTATCATCGATCCGGGTTTCGGATTCAGTAAAACTTTGGAACAGAACTATGAGTTGCTCGCTAAACTTGAGCATTTCAGTATCTTTGAACATCCGATTCTGGTTGGCGTTTCACGTAAATCAATGATTTACAAACTACTGGGCATAAAACCAGAAGAGGCATTGAACGGAACGAGTGTCATTCATACAGTCGCACTGCGTAAAGGTGCTGATATTCTGCGTGTACATGACGTGAAAGAGGCTGTTCAATGCGTAGAAATAACAGAAATGATCAAACGCTACTAATAACTGATATATGTTTGAATTCTTTGGTATTAAAGATGTTATAGACATCATACTGGTAGCTTTTTTATTGTACTATAGCTATCGAATGATGAAGTCGTCCGGATCTCTCAGTATCTTTATTGGCTTATTAGCCATTACGGGAGTCTGGATTTTGGTTAGCCACATCTTGCAGATGAGACTTATCGGTAATATTATGGATAAGTTTATCAGTGTGGGAGGGGTAGCTCTTGTCGTGCTTTTTCAGGAGGAAATAAGACGATTTTTACTGACGCTGGGATCTCATAAAAGATGGCGTTATATTTTCAGTCTGTTAAGACCGAGCAAAGAAGATGCCGAAGCTCGCTCTTTTATGCCGATTGTGATTGCCTGTCGCAATATGGCCAAACACAAATGCGGTGCTTTAATCGTTATAGAGCAAAACGTCAGCCTGCAAAGTTTCAGAAGCACTGGTGAAAGTATAGACGGGGTTATCAGCACACGCTTAATCGAGAATATATTTTTTAAAAATAGTCCGCTGCACGATGGTGCGGTAATCATCACGGACAACAGAATTTCTGCTGCCGGATGTATCCTTCCCGTATCGCATTCACAGTCTCTTCCGAAAGAAATGGGATTAAGACACAGAGCAGCGCTGGGGATTACTCAGGAAACCGATGCTAAAGCAATTATAGTTTCTGAAGAGAGAGGTAAAATCTCCTATGCTTATCGGGGAGAACTGAAGAAGAATATTACCCCGGAAGAGTTAGAAAGTTTATTGAGTACATAATAGATCCTATTAAGATGAAAAAAGTTGTAGAAAGAATTCGCCAGATTACACATGATTATGTGAAAAATGCCGGATTAAAAGCATTGATTATCGGAGAATCAGGAGGTATAGATTCTGCATTGACTACGGTTCTGCTTCGTCCGATTTGTGATGAGTTAGGTATTAAGTTAATCGGCAGAAGTATCACTATCGAAACAAATACCAACGAGGAACGACAACGTTCAAATGATATAGGGACTGCTTTTTGTCATGATTTCAAAGAAATAGATTTAACGCAACTTTATCATACAACTCTGGATACAATCGAAGAGTTACCGTACGAAGAAGATACGACAAGTAAAGATTACCGTTTACGCGTAGGTAACATTAAAGCCAGATTGAGAATGATCTACTTATATAATCTTGCACAAAAACATCGCGGAATGGTTATCAGTACCGATAATCAGACGGAATGGCAGTTAGGTTTCTGGACATTACATGGAGATGTAGGAGATTTTGATCCATTATTCGGGCTTTGGAAAACAGAAGTATATCATGTTTCCAAATATATTTGTTCCACTTTAACAGACGAGAAGCAGAAAGCTGCTTTGCAGGCTTGTATTGATTGTGTCCCGACTGATGGATTAGGCATTACGTCAAGCGACGTAGAACAATTAGGTGCTAAGCATTACGATGAAGTAGATGCTGCTCTTTGGGCTTATATGAAAGATGGAAGCAATTCTATTAATCCGAAAGTCATCGCCAGACATAAAGCGTCTGCATTTAAAAGAGTAAATCCGGTATTTATCACCCGTGAAGAAATTTTCGGAGACAGCGATCCTCTTCAGCAATAAAGAAAACTGAATCGTACTGATAAAAATAAGAAACCTCCGTTCTTTCAGGAACGGAGGTTTCTTGTTTATTAATAGTTATTTTTCTTCGGTTCAAAGTAAGCTTGCGGATGTACACATGCCGGACATTTTTCAGGAGCTTTTTTACCTGTATGTACATAACCACAATTACGACATTGCCATTCGATTGCATCTTCACGTTCGAATACTTTTTCTGCTTTTACTCTTTCCAAAAGAGTGCGGTAGCGAGCTTCGTGTTCAGCTTCTACTTTTGCAATCATTTTGAAAGCAACCGCTATTTGCGGGAACCCTTCTTCTTCAGCGATTTTTGCAAATTCAGGATATAGATCGCTCCATTCTTCATTTTCACCGTTAGCTGCTTCTTCAAGATTTTCAGCAGTTGTGCCGATCATTCCTGCAGGATATGAAGCTGTAATTTCAACCATTCCTCCTTCTAAGAATTTAAAGAAACGTTTTGCGTGTTCTTTTTCCTGCTCTGCAGTTTCCATGAAAATAGCTGCAATTTGCTCATAACCTTCTTTTTTTGCAACCGATGCAAAGTAAGTGTAACGAGTTCTTGCCTGTGATTCTCCGGCAAATGACTTTAATAAATTCTGTTCAGTTTTTGTTCCTCTAATTGATTTTGTATTCATAACTATAACGTATTATATGGGTTCTTTAATCTAATTATGTGTCTGCTTTAATGATTTGACAATGCAAACTAAATAAAAATAAATACTCGTGTCAAATTGAAAATTTTTATACGTCTATAGGTCAGTACTATACTTGCGAAAAACTATTAATTAATCATATTTTAGCCATACAGCGCTTATAAATTGATAGGAAAACAGGGTATTATTCTTTATATTTGCAATAACTAAACCTGAATAGTAATTTTATCAACATACATAAAATTTATGAGTACAACAGAAAGAGCAAGTTTTACAACAAAACTAGGTGTGATTGCAGCAACTGTAGGAGCAGCAGTCGGATTAGGAAACATTTGGAGATTTCCATACACAGCAGGTGTTAATGGAGGAGGTGCTTTCTTAGTCGTCTATTTGCTCTGTGTTTTGCTTGTCGGTCTTCCTCTTCTTCTATCTGAATTATTCTTAGGCCGTAATACAGGTCAAAATCCAAAAGGAGCTTTCCGAAAATTAAGTTCAAATAAGAAATGGCAATGGGTCGGTGTTTTATGTCTGATCAGCCCGACTATGGTGTTAGGATTTTACTCGGTTGTTGCAGGATGGACTGCTGAATATTTTTTACAATCCATCAGTGGTGATCTGGTTGGCAAAAATGCAGAAGAATTAGGCGCTATATTCACTCAGTTTTCACAAGATCCGCTCCGTCCGATCATTTGGTTATTTGTATTCTTAGGAATGACTATTGCCGTATCATTAGGTGGTGTTCAAAAAGGGATTGAAAGAGTATCCAATATTTTGATGCCTGTTCTATTCGCTTTATTAATCATTCTGGGTATTAAATCATTAACTTTAGATGGTGCAGCTGACGGTTTGAAATTCCTTTTCTATCCGGATTTTTCAAAAGTTACGGCAGGAGTAGTTCTTGAAGCATTAGGTCAGGCTTTCTTCTCTTTAAGTATTGGTTTAGGTATTTCTATTACTTATGCATCTTACTTCAAGAAAGAAACAAATATGCCTCAAACCGGTGTGATCATTTCTATTCTGGATACGGGTGTCGCTTTATTGGCAGGTATTATTATTTTCCCGGCAGTATTTACTTTCGGCATTAATCCGGGACAAGGTCCTGAATTGGTATTTATCACATTACCGAGTGTATTTAATCAGATGGTGGCAGGACAATTCTGGTCAACAATGTTCTTCTTGTTATTAGCTGTTGCTGCTTTGACATCTACAATTTCACTGAGTGAAGTTATTGTAACTTTCCTTGTTGAAGAATACAAGATATCACGTAAAAAAGCGGTATTGGCATTAATGGCTGTATGTGGTGTTATCGGTGTTATCAGTTCACTATCATTAGGCGCTTTCTCATCCTATACATTTATGGGTAAGAATGCTTTTACGTTAATCGAATATGTCGCATCAAACCTATTATTGCCAATAGCAGGTTTCTTTATTGCGATCTTCGTTGGCTGGAAAATGCCTAAGAAAGTTGTTCATGAAGAATTATCTACAGGAGGAAAATTCGGCGCAATTATGTTTAATGCATATATGTTTGCGTTAAGATATATCGCCCCGGTTGGAATTATCGTCGTATTATTAACTCAACTGGGTGTTATTTAACTTTTTAAACCCAAATTATCCTTCTACTTTTGTTCCAAATTTCGTAAACTAAAATATGAGCAATATAGAAAGAGGTAGCTTTACTACTAAAATAGGAGTGATTGCAGCCACAGTAGGTGCTGCAGTCGGATTAGGAAACATCTGGAAGTTTCCATACACAGCAGGAGTTAACGGTGGGGGTGCATTTATCCTCGTATATCTGGTTTGTGTCCTGTTTCTGGGATTACCGATCCTGCTATCTGAGTTTTTCATGGGAAGAAAAACCGGACAAAATCCAAAAGGTGCTTTCCGATCATTGTCAAACCAAAAAGGCTGGCAATTTTTTGGCGTACTTTGTCTGATCTGTCCGATTCTTATATTAAGCTTTTACTCTGTTGTGGCCGGTTGGACTGCCGAATATTTCTGGCAAGCGTTAACCGGAGGTTTAGAGGGGAAAAATACAGCAGAGTTAACGGCGCTTTTCCAAGGGTTCTCTCAAGATCCTGTCAGACCAATAATCTGGTTACTTGTATTTTTAGGTTTGACAGTGGGAGTTACATTAGGCGGAATCAAAAACGGAATTGAAAGGGTATCGAATATTCTGATGCCTGTTCTTTTCCTTTTGCTAATCATTTTAGCTGCACATTCACTCTCTCTTGACGGGGCGAAAGAAGGTTTATCATTTATGTTTAAACCTGATTTCAGTAAGATCAATGCGAAAGTGATACTTGATGCAATGGGACAAGCATTTTTCTCTTTAAGTGTCGGCCTGGGGGCGTTGATTACTTATGCATCTTACTTCAAAAAGGATACGAATCTACCACAAACAGGTATGATTGTTGCCGCACTGGATACGATGGTTGCTATCATTGCAGGAGTAATAATATTCCCGATTGTCTTTACATACGGTATTAGCCCGGCGCAAGGTCCCGACCTTGTATTTATTGCTTTACCAAATGTATTCAACCAAATGATAGGCGGACAAATCTGGGCGATAGCATTCTTTTTGTTATTAGCTATTGCAGCCCTGACATCCACGATATCTATGAGTGAGATTGTGGTTACTTATCTGGCCGAAGAACATAAGTTCTCCCGTAAGAAAGCATTAGCCATTTTATTCGCTATTTGCGGGACATTAGGTATTTTGTGTTCTTTATCGTTTGGCGCTTTGTCACATCTGAAGTTGTTCGATAAAAACATCTTCTCCCTGATTGACTTCACAGCCTCAAACGTTTTATTACCTATCGGAGGTGGAGCTATTGCTGTATTCGTAGGATGGTTTGTCAATAAGCATATCATTTATGAAGAAATGCAGCAAGGTTCAAAAATGAAAAGAAGTTTTTTCGCTGTTTACTATTATGTGCTTAAATACATTGCACCTATTGGTTTATTGTTAATTCTTCTATCTCAAGCAGGTATTATTTAATTCGAATATATTAAAAAGGAGTTTCCATTGCCGGAAACTCCTTTTTTTGTTCATTTGCAACATAGCTATTTAAAATCTTAATCTGATATTATTCTCACATGAAAAAACTTCCGCGCTTAACTTCCCGCGAACGATTGGGATACATTATATTCATTCTTTTAATTGGTACTACTGTAATCCTCTTAAAACTGGACAGAATTTTCCCATCGCTGAATACACCTATCCCCGTAACTTTCGATACAACCGCATATAGCAGACTGCAAAGAGAGATAAAAACATGGGAAAACAAATATCCGCAATCAAAATTCAGCAGGAAAAAATCGAATAAGGATACAGTTATACTCATTTATCAATATTTCGATCCGAATACCGCTGATTCCATTACGCTCAGACAGTTAGGGATTTCTCCTTTTGTTGCGGGGAATATTCTGAAATATAGAGAAAAAGGAGGCAAATTCACTTCAGAAACTACCTTATCGCGTATTTACGGAATGGATTCAACGGTATTTACTAAAATCAAATCCTATATACGTATAGACTCAGCATACCTACCCGCGAAAAGAGTTTTTTTGAGAAGAGATTCATTGCCTTCGATCAAGCATAAAGAATTAACTGTCATTGATCTTAATCAGGCTGATACAGCTGAATTAAAGAAGATACCGGGGATTGGCGACGGGTTCTCTCAACAAATCGTATTTTATCGCCAACAGTTAGGAGGATATGTAAAGTTAGAGCAGCTGAAAGAGATAAAATATATGACTGACTCGCTATTCCATCAGTTAAAACCCTGGTTCAAGATTGATTCTCCGCAAGTACAGCAAATAGCTGTTAACCGTTATGGAATTGAACGAATGCGCAAACATCCCTATTTAAACTTTTATCAATGTAAAGCGATCATTGAATTAAGAAAGAAAAAGGGAAAGCTTTCTTCAATTCGAGAGCTTTCCCTTTTGGAGGAGTTTACGAAAAACGATTTACAACGCCTTTCGTATTATTTAATTTTTGATTGATCAGTTAAGACCCTCAAGAGTTCCCATACTTGTACGGAAGATGTGTCTGTTGCGATACAGAACTACTGCAGCAAAGATTACAGATATAGAATCAGCTACCGGCATGGCAAGCCAGACTCCGGAAAGCTCAAATATCGGTGGTAATATGAACAGCATCGGAATAAGAAAAAGAACCTGACGGGAAAGACTAAGCAGAATGGACAGCTTAACCTTACCGATAGATTGGAAGAAATTGGTAATTACAATCTGAAATCCGATAAATGGTGATGCCGCAAGCACTACTCTTAATGCATGAACAGACATTTCGGTTAGTTCTTTATCATTTGTAAATGCGATAGCTACATACTTCGGGAAAAATTCGGCTATAATAAAGCAAATAACCGAAACGACCGAAGCTACTTTAATCCCTAAGACTAAAGCTTCCCGCATTCTGTCCCGCTTTCCTGCCCCATAATTATAACCGACTATCGGCTGCATACCTTGACATAAACCAATAATGATCATGACAATTAAAACAGCAAAGCTGTTAATAATACCATAAGCTCCGATTGCCAGATCACCACCGTACCGCATAAGAGACGAGCTTATTATAGCTGTTACTACAGCTGCAGTAAGATTGATCAGGAAAGGAGATATACCGATTGCAAGGATATTACGAATGATATACGTTTTAAGCTGAAAATTCCTGCGATGGAAGTTAATGGTCTTACCATCTTTGATAAAGTGCCACAAAGCTAGTATTGCCGTAACAACCATTGAAATCACTGTAGCTATTGCGCCACCTTTGATACCCAGCCCCAGTCCGAAAATAAAAATCGGATCTAAAACCGTATTCAGGATGGCACCTACAACAATAATCATCATTGACTTCGTAGGATAGCCTGAAGCACGGATCATATTACAAAAACTAAATGTCAGCGTTGCAAAAACACTGCCCGGGATGACAATTTGCAGATAAGACTTTGCGTAAGGTATCGTTTGTTCACTACCTCCGAAAAGCATTAATAACTCATCCATATAGACCATTGTCCCCAAAATAAACAATCCCGAAACGATAATAGACAGGATTAAGGCATTAGCCAGAATCTTCTCCGCCCAGTTCTTGTCCTTTTGTCCTAAAACTATAGAGATACGGGCACCGGCACCGGCACCAATCAACATACCGCAAGCTGTTTGCAAGGCAGCAATCGGCAACGTTAATGCCAAACCGGAAATGGCTATAGAACCAACACCATGACCAATAAAGATACGGTCAACAATGTTATAGAGAGAATTTATCAATGTCGCTACAATAGCAGGAAGCGAATATGTCAGTAAAAGCTTAGCTATCGAAGCATTACCCAGAGCATCTGTTTTTTTATCTGTCATCTATTTTTTATTTTTCTTTCCAATCACCGTTTTTCTTTATCAACTCGATCAATTTTTCTACCGCTTCTTCTTCAGGTATATTTTTCTCAATACACTCTTTTCGTTTATACAGACTGACTGTTCCGCGTCCGGCTCCGACATAGCCATAATCGGCATCAGCCATTTCACCCGGACCATTCACGATACAACCCATAATTCCTATTTTAAGACCTTTGAGATGTGCTGTTTTTTCTTTGATTCGGGCAATCGTTTTCTGCAAATCAAATAAAGTACGACCACAACTCGGACATGAAATATATTCGGTTTTAGTAACGCGAAGACGCGAAGCCTGAAGTATGGCAAAAGATGTTGAGATCAATATTTCAGAAGATATATCTGGTGCTTCAATCCATATTCCATTACCCAATCCGCTCAACAAAAAGGCACCCGCATCAGCACTCGCTTTCAGCTGGAAGCTTTCGGGATCGATATCAGTATAACTTAACTTCAGAATAACTGGCAAATCACAATTCCCAATCATAAGTTTATGCAGCATAGCACGCATTTCTCCAACCGGATTAATATGATTCGTACTTAGGACTAATACCAATGGTTTTGTTTCTTCATTGAATTTCTGAAGCAGTTCCGTAGTCAGTGACTGATATTGCAACTCCATAAAATTCAATTCTTCATTCTGTAAGCCGTTAGATTGGTATGCATCTGCAGATAGAATCGGGAATTTGGCTCCGGTTAAATCAGATACGGAATGTTCAGATAGATTTACCACATAATCTGCTTGTAAATCTCCGATCACGTCAGAACGATCAGAGAAAACAACTGGCTGAGCCGGACCGCCAATCTGATGAATTTGCTTAGTCTTCATTACTTCCGGCGTAGCCCAATTATATCCGGTCAGATATTCAGCCTCGATAAACGGATGATTTTCCCGTGTCTTATAGTAATCCGCCAGTTTTCGAGCTACAGGAATCTCCAGTTCTGGATCTTCACTTAATGAAACCCGGATTGTATCACCAAGTCCATCTGCTAATAAGGCTCCTATTCCGACTGCCGATTTAATACGTCCGTCTTCTCCGTCACCGGCTTCTGTAACTCCGAGATGAAGTGGGAAAAAGATACCTTCAGCATCCATCTGCGAGACTAATAAGCGTACGCTTTGCACCATTACCAAAGTATTCGATGCTTTCATGGAGATTACGACATCCTCAAATTTTTCTTCCACACAAATGCGTAAAAACTCCATACAGGATTCAACCATACCGCGTGGCGTATCGCCATAACGACTCATAATACGATCTGAAAGCGATCCATGATTAACACCTATACGAATAGCCGTTTTGTGTTTGCGGCAAATCTCCAGAAATGGCAGAAACTTCTCCCGGATCCGCTCTAATTCTTGTTTATATTCATCTTCTGTATATTCGATATGCGAAAATCTTTTCGCACTATCTACATAATTTCCGGGATTAATCCGGACTTTTTCTACAACTTTCGCAGCTGCGTCAGCAGCTTTCGGATTAAAATGGATATCAGCAACTAATGGGGTTGATGTGTATCCTTTGTCACGCAGACCTGCACGAATATTTAATAAGTTTTGTGCTTCTCTTACTCCTTGAGCAGTTAATCTCACTAACTCGCCTCCGGCATCAATAATACGAATAGCTTGTTCTACGCTATTCTCAGTATCCATGGTGGATGTATTGGTCATTGATTGTATCCGGATAGGGGCATTTCCACCCATAATAAGATTCCCGATATGCACAGGAGAAGAAGTGCGTCTATTATAATTAAAATAGTTTTGCATAATTCTCGATTGTTAGGGGGTACAAAATTAAGAAAACTCCGAAGAGTTTTTGCGTTTTCTGCTAAAGCTTTTCACATGAAACGATAACTTTTTGATCATCTGAAAGGGTAGTGGCAAATAAATAAAGAGAGCCTCCTTCCTGCAACTTACTTCTCTTCCTGATTTCAGCAACAGTCATAGGGAAATTTCGGGTTGTCAGATTTGCCTGCCCGATTTGTTTAGAAGCAGTCTGAAGCCATTTTTTAGAAAAACCATCTACTTCGATCACCTCAAATATGCGTCCCGGAAAATCCGTAATCAACTCAGATGATGTATATAAGTGGCTATGCTGATGAAGCTTTTTTATTCCAAATTGTGTTGCAACTGATTTAAAAGCGCCTGCTTTAAGAATAGAAGCATTAGGTTCATACAGATATTTATGAACGGTATTTACGACATTTAAAGGCGCTGATTTTTCTGCATTAAAAAAGAATGAGAAACTTTGTTCTCCCGTAACCGGAAAGTTAACACAAACAATCTCTACATCTTTTGATTCCTCCGTAGAATCAACCTCCAGCAGAAGTTCCTTACATTCATTCCTCACGGATAGAACATGTATTCTTTTAACTTGTGGTATAAGCTCTATGCACCGATGTATATCTGCCATTGGAGATACTTTTACAATCAGTTTCTTTGCCTTAGATAATAATATCGGAGCTAAGTCTACAACATTAGGCTCACATTCGGACAAATCATACAACCGCTTATTACAATCTGAGCGGCGTGCTGGATCAACATAAATAAGATCTAAAGATGGCAAATCATTAAGTAACTGAATTGAATCTCCGTTTAACACGTCAATATTGGATGCTCCCAATACGTTGAAGTTATGTCTGGCAGCATCGCAATAGGCCTCGTATCTTTCTAAGTAAAAGAATTTCTCAAAATTCCGGGAAATATAATAAGTATCAATACCCAAACCTCCCGTCATATCGCAAGCAATGTTCCCCGAGGCAAGACGCTGCTTATAGCTCGCAGTCTGCTCCGAGGAACATTGTTCAGTTGTTATTTTTGCCGGAAAATACAAATCATAATTTGCATACCAGGCAGGCAATTTATCTTTAATTTGCTTTCTACACGTAATCTGGTCAACAACAAATGGTATATCCATATCCGGATATTTCTTTGCCGCCAGTAGAAGTGCATTAGGATCAGTCTGAATTTGTTTTTTTATAAACTCAATAGTTGGTATATCGTATTGTATCATAAAGAGAAACTTCTATTTATTTGCAGAGTCTATGACTCTAAACAATACAAAAATACAATATAAATAAACGCAGATCCTTTATTTCGAATGTTTTAACGGTATGCGATTAACCATTCTGCCCATCTGCAGGTTTATTTATCCACTCTATTGTACTCTCCATATTGATCTTCAGACCAAGCGGAACAGACTCCACAATTGTATTCGAAGAGTTCAAACCATAGTTTTCAATTGCATCTGTACCTATTCGTTCCATGAAATAATAGTACGATAAAATAAAATCCTGATATTGACTCAATGGCAATTCCAGATTCTTAATTCTGTTAATAACAACAAACCTGTAATCTGCTAAATAATTACGTGAGCGCAATGATGGGTATTGACTAACCTTATCCACATTATCCAGTGCTGCCTGTTGATTAAGAATCTGTAAGAAATACATGTTGATTTTTGGTTCCATTCTGAAACCTAAGACGATATTCACTCTGAAAATCTTCTGAGCCTCTATTGTCTCAATGGTATATTGGCATGTATATGGGGCTTCGTCAATCGTTAGATTCACAAACCAATATACGTCTGCCCGTTTTGGGGAGTGATTAAGCAATGAGAATATAATATCATCATCCACTAAATTCTTTTCATTCGTATTCAATAAATATAAAAGATGTGTAGAGGTTTTAGGTATCTGAGTATCTGCAGATACAGCCTCAATTACCGGTAAATATTGATTTAATGGTACATATTTCAAGAATCGTTTACGGATTTCACTTCCTTTTGTCCATGCAAACATGGAGATAGAGAAAAATGCAGCCAGAGCCAAAGTAAACCAACCACCATGATAGAATTTCTGCATATTCGAAATAAGGAAAGCTGTCTCAATAATGGCAAATGTAGTCGTGAAAATACAAATCTTCCAACGCGCAGTTCCTTTTTTAATCAAATAAAAAGTCATCAGAATAGTAGTCATCAACATGGTAATAGAAATAGCCAGACCGTAAGCAGCCTGCATCCGGCTGGACTCCCTGAAATAGGCTACAACGAACATACTTCCAACCCATAAAAACATATTAATCCGGGAGATGTACATCTGTCCTTTAATAATTGTTGGGTATTTGATCTTTAAATGCGGGAAAAAATTTAGTGAGATAGCCTCACTTACAAGCGTAAATGTACCCGATATCAAAGCCTGACTGGCAATAATTGCAGCCATAGTTGCAATCAGTACTCCCGGTATTACAAACCAATGAGGCATCATCATATAGAACGGATTGTCATTGATATTTGTATGATGCATTTGAGTGATCAACCACGCTCCCTGCCCGAGATAATTAAGCATAAGCATTGTTTTTACGTATACCCAGGTCATCCTGATATTTTTAATACCACAATGTCCAAGGTCTGCATATAAGGCTTCAGCTCCTGTTGTGCATAAGAATATAGCTCCCAATAACATAAATGTGCCGGGATAATCAAACAACATCCGATAAGCATAGTAAGGATTAAGCGCCTCAAGGATCAACGGATATTTCACTATCTGATAAATACCCAAAATCCCTAATGTAAAAAACCAGAAGAACATAGCAGGTCCGAAATACTTCCCGATTTTTTGCGTTCCTTGTCTTTGGACTGCATAAATGGAAGAGATTATAACTACAACAATTCCTATAACCGGAACATTCGGATCAATAATCTGTAAACCTTCGATAGCTGAAGTCACCGTAATAGAACAGGTTATCACTCCATCCGCAACTAATGAACTTCCACCTACAATCGCAATAAGATAAAGCCACTTATACTTCATTCCTTTTAATAAAGCATACAAAGAGAAGATCCCTCCCTCTCCGTTATTGTCTGCCCGCAGCGTGATCACTACATACTTTATTGTCGTTTGCAAAGTCAGCGTCCAAAAAACAGCAGATATCCCACCTTTTATAAGATACGGATCATTCAAAAATCCGTTATAAGTAAACATTGATTGAAGAACATAAAGAGGTGACGTTCCTATATCACCATAAACAATCCCTAAAGTAATAAGCATTGTTCCCAAGGATAATGGTATTCCTTTTTCTATCGTTTTCGTATCCATACTTGAAGGTTTTATAATAAAACCTATCAATCTTATCTTTGTTCAATCAGTCTGCGTTAATAAGCTTTCTTTCATCCGTTCAAGTACATATATTGCTTTCTATAAATAAAAAAGGCCCCCGGTAGAAACCGGAGGCCCTGGGAAATAATATAGGGGTTATAACACGATATTTACAAGCTTATTAGGCACGACAATAACTTTTTTAGGTGTTTTACCTTCTAACCATTTCGCTGCCAATTCATGAGAAAGAGCTGTTTTCTCAATTTCATCTTTTGGAGTTTCAGCAGCAAACTCGATATTAAAACGCACTTTACCATTAAAAGAGATGGCATAATTAACAACATCTTCTTTCAGATACTCTTCATTAAAAGCTGGGAAAGAAGCATCTACAACAGATGTCTTATGTCCTAACTGATGCCAAAGTTCTTCTGAAATATGTGGAGCAAAAGGAGCAAGACAGATAACTAAATCAGATAAAACTTGCTTGTTTTTGCTTTTTAGTGCAGTCAGTTCGTTAACACAGATCATAAATGCACTTACCGATGTATTGAATGAGAAATTTTCAATATCACTTGAGATTTTCTTAATCAATTTATGAATCGATTTCAATTCTTCTTTTGTCGGTGCTGTATCTGCAATTGCATCTTCAGGACGGGCAAAGAAAAGATTCCATAATTTCTTCAAGAAGCGATGTACCCCATCAATTCCATTCGTATCCCAAGGTTTGGATTGCTCAAGAGGTCCCAGGAACATTTCGTATAAACGCAAGGTATCAGCACCGTATTTCTCTACGATATCATCCGGATTAACAACGTTGAACATTGATTTCGACATCTTTTCAACAGCCCATCCGCAAACATATCGTCCATCCTCTAAAATGAATTCTGCATTTTTATATTCAGGATTCCAGTTACGGAATGCATCAATATCCAGAATATCATTCGATACAATATTTACATCGACATGGATCGGAGTAACATCATATTGGTCTTTCAAATTCAACGAAACAAATGTATTTGTATCTTTAATACGATATACAAAGTTCGAACGACCTTGAATCATACCTTGGTTAACCAGTTTTTTGAATGGTTCATCCTCACAGATAATATCTAAGTCATATAAGAACTTATTCCAGAAACGGCTATAAATCAAGTGACCTGTCGCATGTTCAGTACCTCCGATATATAAATCTACATTTCTCCAGTATTCGTTTACTGATTTCGAAACCAAAGCTTCGTCATTGTGTGGATCCATATAACGTAGGAAATAAGCTGACGATCCGGCAAAGCCAGGCATTGTGCAAAGCTCTAACGGGAAACCTTCATCATTTACCCAATTCTTAGCATGTCCTAATGGAGGCTCACCTGACTGAGTTGGTAAGAATGAATCAATTTCCGGCAATTCTAACGGTAGCTGATTCTCTTTCAACATATATGGCATACCATCCTTATAATAAACCGGGAATGGCTCACCCCAATAACGCTGGCGACTAAAGATTGCATCACGTAAACGGAAATTTGTTTTAACACGACCTAAACCTTTTTCTGCAATAAAAGCTTTTGTACGGACAATCGCTTCTTTTACATCTAAACCGTTCAAATCAAGACCATTTCCACATGAATTGATCATTTTACCTTCTTTCGCATCAAAGCTTTCTTCAGAAACATCACAACCTTCAATCAAAGGAATGATTGGCAGTTCGAAATGTTTAGCGAAAGCATAGTCACGGCTGTCATGCGCCGGAACGGCCATAATTGCACCAGTTCCGTAACCTGCAAGTACATAATCCGAAACCCAAACCGGAACCGGTTGATTTGTTAATGGATTTATTGCATAAGCACCTGTAAAGACACCCGAAACAGTTTTATCCATTTGGCGCTCACGCTCTGTTTTATGCTTAATGCTTTGTATATAGTTTTCTACAGCTTCTTTTTGTTCAGGAGTTGTGACTTGATTCACATATTCACTTTCAGGAGCTAGCACCATAAAAGTTACACCGAATACTGTATCTGCACGAGTTGTAAAAATAGTGAACTCAATATCCGAATTCTGAATTTTAAATTGCATTTCGGCACCTTCCGAACGACCAATCCAGTTCTTTTGAGTTTCTTTCAAAGAATCTGTCCAGTTCAAAGTATCCAATGATTTCAATAAGCGATCTGCATAAGCCGATACACGTAAACACCATTGACGCATTAATCTTTGTTCTACCGGATGACCTCCACGAACAGATACACCTTCACTTACTTCATCATTAGCCAAAACTGTACCTAAAGCAGGACACCAGTTAACCATCGTATCACCCAAATATGCAATACGATAATTTAATAACGTTTGTTGCTGCTCTTTCTCGCTCATAGCATTCCATTGCTCTGCTGTGAAAGAAAGTTCCTCCGAACAAGCGGCATTTAATCCTTCTGTTCCTTTTTCCGCAAAACGCGCAATAAGTGAATCAATTGATTCTGCTTTTTGTGTATCGTTATTATAATAGCTGTTGAACATTTGAATAAATGCCCACTGAGTCCACTTATAGTAATTCGGTTCACATGTGCGGATTTCACGATCCCAGTCATATGAGAAACCTATTTTATCTAATTGCTCTCTGTAACGGGTAATATTTTTTTGAGTCGTTACGGCAGGATGTTGCCCTGTTTGAATAGCATATTGTTCAGCAGGTAAACCGTATGCATCATATCCCATCGGATGCAACACATTATATCCTTGTAAACGTTTATAACGAGAATAGATATCAGATGCAATATAACCGAGTGGATGTCCCACGTGAAGCCCCGCTCCCGAAGGATAAGGGAACATATCTAATACATAGAATTTTGGCTTTGAAGAGTCTTCCTTTACTTTGTAAGTTTTATTATCTCTCCAATATTGCTGCCATCGCTGCTCAATATCTCTAAAATTATATTCCATAACGTTTTATATTTCGAAAAAATACGGTTTCAAATTCATGCAAATGTAAGAAATCTTATTCGAACCTCTTATATATCGTAAATAAAAAGGGGATAAACTGTTATAAAAAACAACTTATCCCCTCTATTTTTTTTGTGCTTTATTTAGAAAGCATATCTTACTTTGAATGCGAAATCATCCCACATCATATGACCTACGAAGTTGATCGCCGGTTTGTAGTCAAAACCTAAAGTTACAGGAGCTGTAGGAATTGAATATTCCAATCCGATAATCGGAGAAATACCAAACATAAAATCAGCATCGTGATGACGGCCTACGTGTTGAGCACCAATATTCATACCACCACCCATAAGCATATTGAAACGGTTAGCTAATGGAATATGATACTCATACAATAAAGAGAAATTAGGAGCATCACACCCTAAGTTATAAGTAAACAAACCTTCAATAGCACTACGAGGACTAATGAATTTCTTTACTGTGATACCCATTGATGGGCCTAAGTTAGCACCAACACCCCATTCGTACGTTTGTGCTTCTACTTTACTGAAAATCGCTGTAACAAAAAGTACAAGAATAAAAGCAAACTTTTTCATCTTACAATAGTTTAGTTATTTGAGTTGCAAATATATGTAAAGCTTTTGGCAAAAACGCCCAAATTAACAGAAATAAAGTTTTACTAATCTTTTATTATTGACCGTAAATATCCTATTTTCAGCTTTCCAGCCATGTGTATAGGCGTTTTCTGCTCATCCTTAGCCAACCAGATTTCCATCTCGTCATTTTTATTCAACTTTCCGTTTTTATCGTAAAACAACATTTTAAAATAGTAGCAATTATAAACTTTATTAGATGGTGTCTTATAAGGTTTATCTGTCATGTACTGAAATTGCATTTTATACGCATGCCTTCCCGAAAACACATTAGTCGTAATAATATCACCGGGTTTAAGCTTTGCAATATCCAGACTCCGAAGATAATAGACTATCGATATCATATCAAAAGCTTTGCCGTTTACAGCTATCGTTGTATCCAATCGCAACGTTCCCGATCTGAATATACGTACCTGCCCGATTGTCTTTTCTGGATGATGTTTATATGTCAGTAAATCTTTTGCCCGATAATCCCCTTCGTATAAAGTCTTTTCGTTGAAGATAGGTACCAGGTTTGAGTTCGAATACGTCATTAATGTATCCCTCACTTTTGTAACTTTATCAAAGAAGGGGGTCGTTTTACCCGTAAGCATCATTTTATAAGCAGGTTCTCCATCAAAAGCAGTCGGAATTAATGACAAATTCGCCGAACCGGCCTTCTTCCAGATAAAACCCCATTGAAAGAATACATCATATTCGAGATTTTCCGGTTTCAGATTATTAGATGGATTATTTTGCTTTCCTATGGCAAACGCATTTATTACGAACACCAGTAATAACGAAAGAGTGCAAATATACTTCATACCAAAATAGTTTAGCTGATTAACAAAAAACGAGTCATCCAAGATAATAACTTCTTGAATGACTCGTTGATCTTGGTTTATAAATAACAATAAATGACAATCTTAAGTTTATCTTCTTAAGCCTTGATTCATTGTATTTGGTCTTGAAGAGTTGTTACCCCCGTTTGGCATAATGAAATTATTTCCCAGATTGTAGAAATCATCCTCCTCTTCTTCTTTCTCATTCGGATTCTTCTCCGGTACTTTCTCTTTAGGTTTATTTTTCGTAATCGCTAAAGGTTTTTGTTGCTCCAAAGGCAGTCCTGTTATATCCCATTCTTGCTCCACATCCCAGTTTGGACGAAGATTTATTGATGTCGAATAATAGTAGACCGGTTCAGGCTGACGTTTCTGTTCGTAATTCCCGGTTGTCCATTTTCCATCACCGTTAAAATCGACAATCAAACGAGCGTAGTATGTTCCCGGTTTTACATTAAAGAATTCAGCATTATCATTGATGACAGATTCTTTTCGCACCGGTTTATCCTGATCATTTAATAACTCAACAAAAGCTTTTGCTGAATCAGGTAAGTTTTGTATCGTAAAAAACAGTCCCGAATATTCCTCTGCCTGTTTCACCTTAAACGGTTGTTCGGATTTATCATTCCATTTACCATATAAACTAAAAATCTGAGCGGAATCAATATCAATTTTATATTCTTTGCCCGGTTCCCATTTTGCCGCTACGGTCAATTTCCGTGCAGAAACAGAGTCTCCTTCAAGCTCAAACGGAATATCTTTCCAAAGTGTATCTACTTTTTCCGCTACGTGGAAAGCTTTTGCATCCAGTTTCACGATAGGTTCATTAAATTCATAGGTAGCTATACCTGTTATTTCAAAATCTCTTCCAAATAATGGTTTGACCTGAAGCAATTCAACTTTAACCTCTTCAGTCTCTTTATCTTTCTTCTTTTTCTTACTCTGAACAGAGCGATCACGAAAAACGAACTGCAATGTATCAGTAAACATAGCTAACTGCTTCAATGAATCAGTACGCAGATATTTAGCCTCGAAACGCAACGTATCCATTTTAAATATCATGGAATCCTTTATCCAGTAGGTCAACGAGTCATTATGAGCCGATTTTTCTAAGATAGCCCAATCCTGATCTTCGAAATTCAATGGAATCAACTCCGGCAAAGAATCCATCGGTGCCGTAAAGAATAATTCAAGTTTACGACGGTCTTTGCGCTCATTTTTTTCCAGATAAAGGTTCTTGAAATCTTCATTAAAAGACAATAACAATAAGTCATCCGGAATAAATTTAAAAGTATTACGGACCACTACTGAATCAACTTCTCCTGCTTGATTAAAGATTGTATCATTAACTGTTGTTGGTTCTGATTCGGGACGAACAATCTTATCGGTAAAGGCAATATCCTCATTAGGCATATCAAACCTGTAAGTCCGGTTCAGATCCTTTAATGCGTAATAGCGATAATCTTTCTGAGCGATATTCTTAATATTGAATTTACCGTATTGATCGGTTTGTGTTATCTTCTCAAAAGGCAGGGTCGTAAAAGTCGAATCAGCCAGATTTGACTGAACCCCTACTAAAATACCGGTTACCGGTTCAAGGTCAGCCGCATTCAATACTGTACCGGACATACGAAATGTATCAATAACAGCTCCTGTAGAAAAGGCAAAGGCAAAA
The DNA here is from genome assembly GCA_002471225.1 of Porphyromonadaceae bacterium UBA7332. Taxonomy (GTDB): domain Bacteria; phylum Bacteroidota; class Bacteroidia; order Bacteroidales; family UBA7332; genus UBA7332. Next base: position 195,034 of record DKPO01000031.1, on the reverse strand, counting down.
TCTTTCAATGGATTTTTCTCATTATTATCTACAATTGCATCCGAAAAATCAATTACGTAAGTAGTGCTGTCTTTCAACGAATCTTTGAGTTCGATATGAAGCTTACGCCCGTTCGAGCGTATTTCCGGCATTTCTTTTTGAGGAGGAGAAATGATAACTTTCTCAGCTACTTTTTCGACCAATATATTTTCGTCAAATTCCAGATCAATTTTTCTCTTATGTGTATTCACCGAGTTTAACGGAGGATTACTACGCAAAAATCGGGGAGGAGTCTCATCTTTCGGACCACCACTGGGTCTGCCAATATTCGCACAAGAGAATTGAGCGTAAATTGAAACCAGCGTTAATAAGATTAATATGATTTTTTTTATACCCATGATTTATTCGTTAGAAAGCTTATATATTCATTGTTGCAAAGATAAGAAAGAGATTATTTGTAGTTCATATTTCAACAAAAAGTTTTAGCGCGTCAAAAGCAATTTGTAACTTTCGCAACTTTTTCATACAGAATATGTAAGAGTTCTAAGATTAAATTAAATAAGTGAATCGATTTTTATGGTAAGACGTGTTCTTCTTTTGATTTTGGGTATATCCCTAACCGCTTCCTTGAAAAGCGTTGAGAAAAAAGATTCGACAAATGTCCGAATCATTAATTTAGATGAAGTAGAGATTTCTGCTTCTCCCAAAGAAACCCAGACATTACGCAAACTACCGGTTTCATCCTCCTCCATTAACGCTGCAACCATTGATGCTCATCATTTAAATAGCATCAAAGAAGTTAGTAATATGGTACCAAACTTCTACATTCCCGATTATGGTTCCAAGCTGACTTCGGCTATTTATATTCGTGGAATAGGATCGCGTTTTGCGATTCCTGCCGTTGCTCTATACGTAGATAATGTTCCTTATCTGGATAAAAGTGCCTTTGATTTTGACTTTTATGATGTCGACAAAATAGAAGTATTAAGAGGACCTCAGGGAACTCTTTACGGACGTAACACCTTAGGAGGGGTTGTTCACGTATTTACCAGATCTCCGCTTCAGTCGGAGTCTACCCGCATCTCATTAGGTGGAGGTACGTACGGGAAATTAAAAGCGACACTTTCGCGTCATCATCAGTTCTCGGATAAACTGGCTTTCTCTGTCAGCGGGTATGCCGATCATAACAATGGTTATTTTACTAACTATTATAACGGTAAGAAGATTGATCACTCTTTCTCTGCAGGAGGACGCGGACGTTTAGTCTGGCTTGTAAATCCACAATGGAGAATGGAGTTAACCGGCCAGTATGACTTTGTTGATCAGGGCGGTTATCCTTATGCTTTTTACAATGACTCAACTCAGACACTGGATAAAATAAGTATTAACGATAAAAGTAGTTACTGGAGACGAATGGCAAACGCCAGTTATTCATTGATTCATTCAGGAGACAAGTTCAGATTCACTTCAACTACCAGCTTTCAATATCTGAATGACCAAATGGATATGGACCAGGATTATTCGCCTAAATCCATTTACACCATTATTCAGGCTCAGAAACAAAAAGCAGTGACACAGGAGTTTGTTTTCCGCTCAAATACGAATAAAAAATATCAGTGGGTTACCGGGGCTTCCGGATTTTATCAATCCAGCAAAACAAATGCGCCGGTTACTTTCAAAAAGGATGGCATGCAGGAACTTTTCCAATCTGTCTTTGACAGACTGTATCAATCTGGAGCGATGCCTGTAAAATTGACGGTACTGGATTCTATTATGCCTGTTTTAGGCAATTATGATATGCCGACCTATTCAGCGGGTATTTTCCATCAGTCCGTATTCAATGATGTTTTCACAAAAGGGCTATCATTGACTTTAGGCTTAAGACTTGAATATGAAGCAATCTCTCTTAAACATTATACGGCTACGACCATGCACGTAAGTGGTAAAATGCCTGGTCCTATGCCTCCTATTGTTATGCCGCTTAGTGCTGATATACAAGGTAAAGAAAAAGTTGACTATTTACAGTTACTCCCAAAAGCAGCTGTTCAATATGCACCTAATGAGCAATACTCAGTATTTGCGTCTGTAGCAAGAGGATACAAAGCCGGCGGATTCAATATGCAAATGTTCTCGGATATTCTCCGCTATAAACTAATGAACTCCATGCCCGGAAGTAAACCGATAGAGATTCCTATTAAGGATGCTATTACTTACAAACCTGAATACAACTGGAGTTATGAAATCGGATTTAAAAGTGAACCGATTAAGAATAAGCTTTTTGTAGATGCTGCCGTATTCTGTATTGACAGCAAAGATCAACAAATTGTTCAGTTTGCTCCAACCGGATTCGGCCGTATGGCTAAAAATGCAGGAAAAGCCAGAAGTTTGGGTATCGAGCTTTCAGCACGTGCTGAATTATTAAGCAACTGGTGGGTTTATGGTACTTACGGATATACTCATGCAACATTTACCCACTATACGGATTCGGCAAAAGTAAACAACGAAATTGTACCTATTGATTATAAAGGTAAATACGTACCGATGGTACCTAAACATACGATGTCAATCGGTATGAGTTATACAAAAGGTCTTAACACCCTTTTACTTGACCGAATCAGTGGAAATGTTCAGTTACGTGGCAGTGGCGAAATATATTGGACAGAAGATAATAAAAGATCACAACCGTTCTATACTACTTGTGATGCTAAACTTTCACTCCATAAAAAAATTGTACGTCTGGATATCTGGGCAAAGAATATATTTAATAAACAATATCAGACCTTCTATTTCGAAAGTATGGGCCGTCCATTTGCTCAACTTGGAAAGCCATTTGAAATTGGTGCTGATGTAATTATTTCATTCTAAGTAAATACCCTGTTTCAATAGAGCAATAAAGGGGAATTCCGAGTCCGGAATTCCCCTTTATTTTTGTTCTTAATATTTATAACTGATAGCACGGTTAGGCAAGAATAGCAGCAGTATCAGCAGCAATCATAAATTCCTCATCAGTTGGAATAACTACTACTTTTACTTTTGAATTCGGTTTGCTCAACAAAGCTTCTTCTCCGCGAAGACCTTCGTTCTTTTCAAAATCAAAGTCAATACCCATAAACTCAAGACCTTTACATACTTCAGCACGGGTTGAGCATTGATTTTCACCTACACCTCCTGTAAATACGATGACATCAACTCCTTCCAAAGCTGCGGCATATGCACCTACATATTTTTTAATGCGATAATCGTACATTTCTAATGTCAATTTCGCACGTTCATTTCCTTTTTCAATTGCATCATTCAATTCACGCATATCTGAAGATACTCCCGACACACCTGCAACTCCTGATTGCTTATTAACAAGGTTAGAGATACCTGATGCATTTAATCCTTCTTTCTCCATTAAGAAAGTCAGAACACCTGCATCGATATCGCCTGAACGTGTACCCATCAAAAGACCCTCTACCGGAGTGAATCCCATTGATGTGTCAACACTTTTACCATCTTTGATCGCTGCAATAGAAGCACCGTTACCAATATGGCAAGTGATGATTTTCTGATCTTCGTAATTCAGACCTAAGAAATCACACGCACGTTTTGAAACATAGCGATGACTTGTACCATGGAAACCATAGCGGCGAATCGCATATTTTTCATATAATTCATACGGAATACCATATAAATAAGCATGTTTAGGCATCGTTTGGTGGAAAGCTGTATCAAATACACCCACTTGAGGTAGGTTTGGCATTAACTCTTTTACAGCGTAAATACCCTTCAAGTTTGGTGGATTGTGCAATGGAGCAACGTCGATACATTCAACCATTTTCTCGATTACTTCGTCAGTAATCAAAACACTTGAGTTGAATTTCTCACCACCGTGAACAACACGGTGACCAACGGCATCAATTTCATCTAAGGATTTGATACATCCGTGCTCTTCGCTTTGAAGAACATTAAGAATTAACTGAACCGCTTTTTGGTGTTCCAGAATTTCATCCTCAATAATTACTTTATCGCCGTTAGGCTTAGTTAATTTAAGGAATGAACCTTTTAACCCAATTTTTTCGATACCTCCCTGAGCAAGAACTTCTTTTGAGTCCATGTTAATGAACTTGTATTTTACAGAAGAACTTCCACAATTTAACACTAAAATTTTCATTTCTATTATTATGGCTAAATAATGAGGCAAGACCTTATGGCATAATCTCACCTCATTATCGTTGAATTTTTATTTTGACGCTTTAATCCCAATAGCCTGATTAGCTGTAATAGCTACCATTGCATAGATATCCTCTGCTGAACAACCGCGGGATAAATCATTAATCGGAGCTGCAATACCCTGAAGGATCGGACCAACAGCTTCTGCACCTGCAATACGCTGAACAAGCTTGTAAGAAATATTACCTACTTCCAGAGTCGGGAATACCAAAACATTTGCATTACCTGCGATCTCACTACCCGGAGCCTTGCTTTGTCCTACATGAGGAACGATAGCTGCATCTGCCTGCAACTCACCTTCAATCAATAAAGAAGGATCCAGTTCTTTAGCCATACGAGTTGCTTCAACAACTTTGTCAACCATCTCGTGTTTCGCACTACCTTTAGTAGAGAAACTCAACATAGCAATTTTTGGTTCGAAACCAGCGATTGCACGTGTTGTATGACCGGTAGAAACAGCGATCTGAGCTAATTCGGCAGCTGTAGGGTTTGGATGTACGGCACAATCAGCAAAAACCATTACGCCTTCATGTCCCCATTTTTTATCTTGCATGAACATAAGGAAAGCACCTGAAACCACGCTGATACCAGGAAGCGTTTTTACGATTTGGAAAGCCGGACGCAACACATTACCTGTCGTATTCTGTGCACCTGCAACTTCTCCGTCTGCATCACCGTTTTTAATCATTAAACAAGCCAGATACAATGGATCTTCAGTCAATTTTGCAGCTTGCTCCATTGTCATGCCTTTGCTCTTGCGAAGTTCAAAAAGTAAGTTTGTATAAACTTCTTTTTTATCATGATTAGCTGGATCAACAATAGTCGCTTTAGCAATATGATTCAACTGGTTAGCAGCTGCTAAAGTTGCGATCTCATCCGGATTACCAATTAAGATAATCTCTGCAATACCATCTGCTAATAGTCTGTCAGCAGCTTTAAGGGTACGTTCTTCTGTTCCCTCCGGCAGCACGATACGTTGCTTGTCAGCTTTTGCACGTGCATAGATCTGATTCATTATGTCCATTGTATATGTATGTTTAGTCTTTTAATATCTTGAGAAGATAAAAAACACGGAAAAACATTATTTATCCGAATTCGGGTACAAAAATAGTAATTTTGCAACATTCAGATAGCAATTTCTAAGAAAAAAAATCATCTTTAGATTGCAAAAGAGAGATATAGGCAATCAGATGACATGCGAAAGTTTAAAATACATATCAAATTCTTTCCTTTATATCTATTTCTTCATACAATCGATCTGCATTCTTTGAGTTTTAATGTCAAATTGCAAATTCATAATTAATTATAAATTCCCATTCCTGTTTTTAGCTGGAAATAAACAACTTATTGAATTATGATTATAACGTCTCAGAATAAATAGTTGTTCTTGATAATTCGCCTTCATTTTTGAAAGTTATATCCCTTTTTCATATACCTGCCA
>DKPO01000031.1:121772-189231 GCA_002471225.1 Porphyromonadaceae bacterium UBA7332 | reverse complement strand
TGAGGTCATCCCGACTTTTGAGCGTTAATTAATTTCAGTCTGTTTCAAATTCCTGTTTTGCTTTAATGGATCAGCAATAGCGGGCTATTGCAAGATAATAAAATGAAAAGCGAGGCCGAAAGAAGCACAATCAATAACGATATCAGGTCTTTTACAGACGATTTATTGTATTTCCCAAAGTCAGTATGACCTTATTATATGATTCTTTATTAGAAAATTACTTATACATTTAGTGTACGATTCATATATTTATCATTTATTTGTAACGCAAATACACCCGTTTGCATTTAACATTCCGGAAGATCTGGAGAATAAAATAATTTTATATCCTGCATCATCTGCAATGAACCGTTCTGAGATTGACTACGTTATAGATAAAGTCAATCGGTTTCGTGAATAAGAATTTATAAATCTAATGATTATGGCACAAAATATTCATCCCGAAAATGACGAAAAGTACATCGGTCTGACAGTAAATGAAGGCATTTCATCACCACCGACAGTCAATCCTTATTTACATAAAACGCGTAAAAAAAGAAAGCAATATACGTCCACTGAATTCGTAGAAGGCATTCTGAAAGGAGACAGAACGATTCTGAGTCAAGCTGTCACTCTGGTCGAAAGTGCAAACTATGAACATCAGCTTATCGCTCAGGAAGTGATCGAAAAATGCTTACCTCATTCCGGTAAAAGCATCAGAGTCGGTATTACCGGTGTTCCGGGTGCCGGAAAAAGTACTTCAATCGATACATTTGGGATGCATTTGATAGGTAGCGGCAAGAAATTGGCCGTTTTAGCTATAGACCCAAGCAGTGAGCGTTCAAAAGGAAGCATTTTAGGCGACAAAACCCGAATGGAGCAACTTGCGATACAGGAAAATGCTTTTATTCGTCCATCACCTTCAGCCGGTTCTTTAGGAGGGGTAGCCCGTAAAACACGCGAAACCATTATTCTTTGTGAAGCTGCCGGTTTTGACACAGTTTTTGTTGAAACCGTAGGTGTCGGTCAAAGTGAAACAGCCGTTCATTCTATGGTCGATTTCTTTATGTTGCTTCAGGTTCCCGGTACAGGAGATGAACTTCAGGGCATTAAGAGAGGTATCATGGAAATGGCAGATGGCATCGTTATCAATAAAGCAGATGGAAATAATATAGACAAAGCGAAACTTGCACAAGGTCAGTTCCGGAATGCATTACATCTCTTTCCTGCTACAGACTCTGGCTGGAAGCCACAGGTGCTGACTTATTCCGGCTACTATGGTACAGGAATAGCTGAGATCTGGGAAATGGTCTATCAATACATTGATTTTACAAAAGAAAACGGGTATTTCGATTTCAAACGTAACGAACAATCCAAATACTGGATGTACGAATCTATCAATGAGCAATTGAGAGAAAGTTTCTATCGTAACCCCGAAATACAGAAAATGCTGACTGAAAAAGAGCATAAAGTCTTAAATGCTGAGATTAGCTCTTTCGTTGCAGCCAAGCAAATGCTGGATATTTATTTCAAAGGACTTACAACTAAAAAGTAAGTCTGACCTTAACTAAATACTTTTTTTATTATGTCAAACAACAATTCAGCCTTATTATCCTTTTTACTTGGATTGGGCTTAGGCGCTGCCATCGTTTATTTTATCACCTCTGAGAAAGGTAAAGATGTACGTAAGAAGATCTCTGATTTTCTTGAAGAAAGAGGTATTCACTTATCAACACACGAATTGGACGAGTTGATCGCACAGGTGAAACACAAATTCAAACATGTAACTCATAAAGAGACTCTTGAACCATAATTTATGGAAGAACAAAAAAGAAACAGTGAGCAGATTCTACAAGACTTGAAAGAATATTCGGATTTGAGAATTGATTTACTCAAACTCCAGATTGTCGAAAACCTTTCGCAGGTCTTGTCGATTCTGCTTATTTCACTGATACTCGTTTTAATGCTGACTATAGCCTTATTCTACGGCTCGATGGCATTCGTATTCTGGACAGCTAACTACTGGGGATCTTTAATTCCCGGATTCTGTATTATTGCTTTGTTTTTCATTGTGTTAGGATCAATAATTTATTTGCTTCGCAATAAACTATTTATCAACCCGTTAGTCAGAGCATTTTGCAAAGTATTTTTCACATCAAAACCCATTCATTACGATGAAAATGGAAAACCGGAAGAGGCATAACAGATTTGCAAATCTTCATACGATTGATCAACTTAGAATAGAGAAAGTACGCCTGAATGAAGAATTAGATGTGCATGAAGTCCAACTAAAATCAGATTATCTGATTGTTATGGATAGTGTTAATTTCCTGTCTTCCATTACGGGACTGATTCGTCATGTCACCAATCAGTTAACGATTTTGAATGGTTTATCGATGGGCTTTAAACTTTTTAGCTCAATATTTCATAAACCCAACAGGAAGAAAGCCGAATAATTTGGCTTTACTTGCAGGATGTTGTAGCTTTACATCCTAAATGTAGAAGTATTTAAAATGAAAGATCTTATTATATCGAACGCACAGACCGAGAAAACGGTTCTTGTGGGTATTATTACACCCGACCAAAACGAGCGTAAAGCAAAAGAGTATTTGGACGAATTGGCCTTTCTTGCTGAAACAGCAGGAGCCGATCCAGTCAAACAATTCTTTCAGCGCCTGGATTATCCGAATGCGACAACTTTTGTCGGAACAGGTAAATTACAGGAAATAAAAAATTATGTAGAAGAGAATGAAATCGGTATGGTCATTTTCGATGACGACCTTTCTCCGAAACAATTAAAAAATATAGAGCGTGAGCTTCAGGTTAAGATTCTTGATAGAACCAGTCTGATCCTGGATATCTTCGCTAAACGTGCACAAACTGCACATGCTAAAACGCAAGTAGAGTTGGCTCAGTATCAATATCTGCTTCCTCGTCTTACCCGTCTATGGACTCACTTGGAGCGCCAGCGAGGGGGAATCGGTATGCGTGGGCCCGGTGAAACACAGATCGAAACTGACCGTCGTATTATCCTTGATAAAATATCACGTCTGAAAGACGAGTTAAAGCGTATCGACAAGCAAAAATCCACACAACGCAAAAACCGTGGAAAAATGGTGCGTGTTGCGTTAGTTGGTTATACTAACGTAGGGAAATCAACAATGATGAACTTGTTAAGTAAATCGGATGTTTTCGCAGAAAATAAACTATTTGCGACATTGGATACAACGGTTCGTAAGGTTATTATTGACAACCTTCCGTTTTTATTATCCGATACCGTTGGGTTCATCCGTAAATTGCCTACCCACCTTGTTGAATCTTTCAAGTCTACTTTAGACGAAGTTCGCGAAGCTGATTTACTTATTCATGTTGTCGATATTTCTCATCCTGGTTTTGAAGAACAATTTGATGTTGTTAACAAAACACTGAATGAGGTATGTGATGCACAGGATAAGCCTATGATTGTCGTGTTCAACAAAATTGATGCATATTCTCATATCGAAAAAGAAGAGGATGATCTTTCTCCGGTCACTCAGGAAAATATATCTCTGGAAGAGCTTCAAAGTACCTGGATGAATAAACTTCATGGTGATTGTATGTTTATCTCGGCTAAAGAAAAAGAAAATGTTGAGGATTTAAGAAAACTGATGTACGACAGAATTAAAGAGATTCATGTTACACGTTTCCCTTACAACGATTTCTTATATCTTAATTATGATGAAGAGTCCGAGGAGGAGTAACACCCATCCGCTCATATACCAATACAAAAGACCTCCGTTATGAATAACATAACAGAGGTCTTTATTTTATATCTTGCAGATTCAGATGCCTCAACCTTAAAATATACGATAGTCTAATCTTTAAAATAATATTTCACAAGAATGGGATTGCTCTCATCGCCCAAACATTCCAATTTTCTTTGCTCATTTGCATCCAATATCTTATTTGTCAGAACCAAGCTATTACCTGTCTCATCATTTATACCGATCATATATTTATCCGTCATAAAACCGGGATATATATCTACTCCCTCACGAAACTTTTCACATAACTGATACTTATGCTCTTGCCGGTTATAAAACAAATTTAAAAAAGCTCCTTTATACAGAACTTTCACATAATTCAAATGATTACTACTTAATTGATTCGACAATACATAATCTAAAATCTCCGAATTCAAGATTCTTTTATGGAAATCCAGTGTCTCCTCCCATGTGTTAAGCTTTTCATTCAACAACGTTTCGTTATTTTCAATTCCAAAATTCCATTTAAAAGCTAATTCCGGACCATTTTCGCCTAACTTATAAACTTCATTACTAAAAGATCTTGCATAATATCTATTATTAAGTGTTGATACCGATGAGAATACGAAATTATGTTGTTCGGGCATGTACTGATTCAAAATACGTTGTTCCGGTACAGAATAATATATAATACGTCCATCTTTATTTGTAGTCGAATAGAATACGAGCAATTCAGAATTAAGAAGTCCGATTGTCTGATAAGCTGCATGCGTTAAATCTGGAAGTTTAATTTTTCTTTTGAACGTGCCGGCAAGTGAATAATAATTAACTTCACTTCTCATTCCGTCAAGCAAAAGCAGTTCTGAATTCTTTTCATCAATGGTAAAGGAAGCTATATAGCTATATTCATCCGGTCCGCTTCCTTTATTCGAAATTTTATATTTGAATTTACCTTCTTTATTGAAAACAAAAATAGCAAAGCTTCTTGAATCCAGAATGAAATAACAATCATCCACACACATGATATTATCTATATATCTGAAAACAGATTCTTCATTTGCCTCCAGCTGTACGACCTCTATCTTCTTAAAAATATCGAATACAGATATATTCTGTTTATTATCCAGATCAACCGTCCACATTCCATTCTCTTTATCAGAACATGCTCCCAGCAATAATATGATAACAGCTGCATACAAAATCTTCATAATCTTTTAAGTGTTTAGTAATAATGGTAATACCAAAAAGCATGTTTTACCGTCAGGATAGTGTCAACCAAAACCAGGAAAATTGATTCCAGCAAACTCATTACAAATTAGATACGTACCAAAATAAAATTACATACGTAGCAAAATATCTTTAGATACCTATGTAAAATATTTTATATAGGTATCTAATTTCGCAGACAAAGGTTTGTTTATTAAGTCAATCTTTGAATGGACGTAATCAATTTCTCAATAAGTGGAGTACATCTTTCAATAAGACTCTATCAGACTTTGAAAAGATATACCGTATCTTTTCAGGGATACGCGCATATCATTATTTTACTACAAGAGTTTTTTGCTCATTTTATCTGCAACATTTGCAACATATCCCTGAAAAGCTCTGTAGAAAGGCCTTCCAGGTGTTGCAGATAGTGTTGCAGATGAATTTGGCAAAGTTTATTTGCAACACTATTTGCAACACTTTATTCTTCTGTATAGCAACATATTAAACCACATGTTGCAAATGTTGCAAATGTTGCAGATGATTTTCTGTTTGTGAAAGTCTTAAATATTTCAGACCTTCTTGTTCTTTGTAGATCAGAATAAATAATTGATATTATTTCCAATCATCAGGGGCATTCTCAAAACCATAACATGGATTCTATCAACAAAGAAGCTAAATCAACTTGATCTTACTTTCTATACTACAAAAAAAGCTATCTCAATTTAGTTTGAGATAGCTTCTTTATTCGAACAAAGCATTAATTACTTGTAATAACCTGACCTGCTTCGTTATATAAATCAACTTTACCATCCAAAAGTAAAGCAATAACCGTGATTTCAGGATCAAGTACTTGTTCCGGTACATCAATATAAAGAATACCCGGTACCTGACTCCAGTATAATTTTCCTACTACTTTTGTTTCAAGCATAGCACCATTCCCTACAACCCAGGCACGATTCACCTTATTCTTCAGTCCCTTGATCGAAATCGGACCTTGCGGTTTATAAGGCAGATATAAATAAAGAATATCCTGCGTTTTATTCAAGGCTGTATATGCCATAACATGCCCATTAGGGATTCCGGCACGTGTGCCGTAAATAGCCTCAGCGTGTTTCTTAGTCCATCTTCCGAATTCCTTAAGTACCGCTACTTGCTCTTCCGGAATAGTCCCATCCTCTTTCGGCCCGATATCAAGCAGTAAATTACCCCCATTGGAGATGCAATCTACGAAAGTACGCAGCAACATATTAGCCGATTTATAATTTGTATCTGTTGGCACATATCCCCAATTATCATTCATCGTCATACATAATTCCCACCAGGGAGACTTCGGACGGGCTACAGGTACTCCTTGTTCCGGAGTTTCATAGTCACCATATCCCTGTATACGAGAGTTCAATACTACATTCGGATTGAATTTTCGTAACATAGTAGCCAGATCTTTCGCTTTCCATGTCTTTCCGTCAAAATCCCAGTCGCCGTCAAACCAGTATAAATCGGGTTTATATTGTTGATTCAGCTCGGTTAACTGTTTATTATTAAAGTCAAGAAAACGCTGCCAGCGAGCCGGATCGTCTTTCACCTGATAGCGCATCGACGTACGTGATTCATGCGGGTAATCATTACTCGACCAGTCAAGTAAAGAATAATAAATTCCAACTTTTAATCCTTGTTTACGCGCTTCAGATACAAAAGGAGTAAGAAGATCCCTTTGTGCCGGAGTTTGCTTCACCACACTTAAATCATTTGCTTTTGTATCCCACAAAGCAACACCATCATGATGTTTAGAAGTCATTACGGTATATTGAGCTCCTGATTCTTTAATCAGATCGATCCACTCTTTCGGATCATAGTTTTTAGCAGTAAAACCATCAAGTTGAGACATATATTCATCATACGACAAATACTTGTTGTAGAAAGACCAACTTTCAACAACACCTCTTACGGAGTAAATACCCCAATGAATAAAGATTCCAAGCTTGGCATCCTGAAACCATTCCATCCGTTCTTCCTTTTGCTGCGGAGTTTCATTAAGCAATTTCTGTGATTGTGCAGATTGCAGAGAGAATAACCCTGCCAGACACAGGGTTGCAATTGATTTAATTTTCATAGTTCTGTGTGATTGATAAATAGATTCTAAAAGATTTGTGGTATAACCATCGGATTAAAAAAAAGCGCAAATCTCAAAAAGAGATTTACGCTTTTAAAACTTGGCTATTATATCTGTGGTCCCACTTGGGCTTGAACCAAGGACCCCCTGATTATGAGTCAGATGCTCTAACCAACTGAGCTATAGGACCTGCTTAGGGTTATGTACCCGATTGCGAATGCAATATTACAACAATTATTTCAATCTACAAATAGTAAACGGATATTTTTTATTGTTTTTTTTCGTACACTTGATAGACAAGTACATTACCTTCTCCATGCAACGAAACCTCGAACCAATCACTAACAGACTCATTAAGAGACCCTTCCCACCATATATTTAATTCACGTTTATCTATTGAATATTTAAGATTCTGAGTAGATACAGGAACCAATGGAGGAAGTGAAAAGATCGAAATTTTTTGATTTTTAAAAGATTCAAATCGTCGGGTCTCTTTGATTGCCGTAAAAACGCCATAATCTGACATCATCGAAATGTCAGTAAACATTGGTTGATATTGAGTCAGCAATGATATATTGGCCAGCGTGTGATCTTCTCTTAATCCGGTAGCTGCAATGATACATACAGACTGGACTCCTTTAGATTTAACAAAACCGATAGCCTTTGTCAAATCATTCGTTTCCTGATCCGGATTATGTACTACGATAGCTGCGAAACGATTTTTGATATCGGGAGCAAGGCTATCCAGATCACCTATGATCCTATGAGGTGTATAGCCTTTAGTCAGCAAAGTTTGAGCAGCACCATCACAGGCAACAATCATCTTAGCCTGATTCAGAACACTCAAAACGGCTGATGAAGTCGGAAATTCTCCATTAGCTACAATGACACAATCATAAATCCTTTTCATATAAAACTCCTTTCTTTTTCCAGTTGATATAGCCAACAACAGCTAATGAAGCATAACATAAATAGAGAAATGATGTCGGATAAAGACCTCTGTAAATATAAATATAAATGCTGATCAAATTAATAAACACCCATAACATCCAGTGTTGAAGGATACGTTTTGCCAGCATCCATGTTGCAAGAATACTCAATGTCGTGGTAAAAGCATCCGCATAAGGAATCGGTGAGTCAGTAAAGCGATCCAGAACATAAGCCATACTTAAATAAACAGGAAAAAAGGATACAACCAATCCGATACCCGTTTTCGTATTCAGATTGATATATTTGATTTGCTGACTATCTTCCGATGTCTGTTCCTCTTTTTTACACTTCCACAAAATCCAACCATAAATACTAATCAATACATAATAGATATTCAGACCCATATCTGCATAGATTTTTGCCTGATAAAAGACAAATACATATACAAATGAAGTAATTAAACCAATAACCCACATAACGGGCTTCTGTTTAATCTCGAGATAAAGATAAAGCAATCCGGTAATCACACCGAAGTATTCGAGTAACTGATCCATAATATGTTTGCTAAAAAAGATAATCCTGAGTTTTTAGTTCAGGATTATCTTCTGATATATGATTTTAGAATCTTAAGACTAAACGTCCCATGACATTCGTACCAGCTTGTGTAAAGTAACCATCGTCTTTTTTACGCACTCCGCCTTCGAAATACGAGTATACCCAGGCGTTGGTTTCATACTGTTCATTGAACAAGTTATTAACCGTGAAATCAACAGTGATTGTTTCCATAAACGAAGGTTTGAACGTGTAACCAAAACGTAGATTATTTACGAAATATGGATTGATCGACCGATCCTTTGACGATGTATTGTCAATATATTGACGCCCGACAAAGGTGCTGTTAAATGCTGCCGAAAAACCTTTGTACGCAAAGTTAAACATACTGTTTGCAATGACATCGGGTGAGAAAGCAATATTTGTCTTCCCGATATAAATTGCATGTTGTTCACCTGTATCCCAGTCATCAACGTATTCGGTAAATTTCTTAATTTTATTCTGACTTAAAGTAACATTACCTTCCCAATTCAACCAATTTGTAATTTTCACTCCTCCCATTAACTCAATACCCATACGATAACTATCCTTGATATTTGAAGTCAGCGGTTCCCCGATTTCACTGATTTTACCCGTAAGAACCAACTGATTGTTATAATCCATATAATAAAGATTCGTACCTACATGGAAACGATCAGTACGGAATTCGTAGCCCGCTTCATAATCATAGAGAGTCTCATACGTTGGTCTTTCATCAACAGCGGCCTCGGTGAAATTATTACGGTTCGGCTCACGGTTAGCAATCGAAAATGAAACGAAAGCATTATGGTATTTGGCAAAAGAATAATTCAAACCGGCTTTCGGATTGAAAAAGTTATAGTTTTTATGAATATCCAAAGCTCCGGCTTTATCATCTTCTCCTTTTATCTTATAGTTAATCCCTCTGTATTGAAGATCTACATAGGCATTCAGACTCTTTGTGATTAAAAGGTTTGCCTTTACAAATGCATTATAGTCCAGTTTCGTACCATTACTTCTGTAGTATTCGTGATCCGGATCCAGATTCTGAATATTTTTTACCCATTTCACTTTGCCATAGTGATCTCCATCATAATTATTTACGGCAGTACCTAATGTAAGATGCCAGTTGTCTTTACGATAGTTAGCACTATAAACGGCTCCATAAAAGTGATTATCCAACCATTTCTGACGCACTAAATCCGACTTCGTAACTTCTTTTCCGTCAGCATTTATAAACGGATTTAATTTATACGATTTAAACTTTGCACCTTCTTTGTAATCTTCGTAATATCCTTTGCCGCGCGTATAGTGAGCTGTCATATTCATATTCCAGAAGTCACCGACACGCTGAGTAGCCATCAGATGATAATGTTGTTGTTGATAATTATCGGTTTGATTATCATAAAAGCGCGTAACTCCGTTCTCATCCGTGTACATACCACATGAGTTAAACGTACGGTTGGTCTTCAGCATTTCTGAAGAAATACCATTCCATGACTGATATGTTTTCTCCTTGCTTCCGAAAGTCTGGAATTTAATCATCGTATTATCACCATAATAAGCTCCGGAAGCAAAATAAGAATTCATATTAGCTGATGCACGATCAATAAATCCATCACTCTGGATATGAGAAGCACGTGCATCAAATACAAATTTATTTTTCAACAGACCGGTACTTACTTTTCCGGTTGTTTTAAACGTTCCGAAAGATCCACCCGCTGTCGAAACCTCAGCATAAGGCTTATAGGACATTCCTTGTGTCTGCATAGCTATCGTAGCTCCGAAAGATGCTGCACCATTCGTAGAAGTACCGACTCCACGCTGAATTTGAACATTCTCCACCGAAGATGCAAAGTCAGGCATATTTACCCAAAACACGGTGTGAGACTCAGAATCATTCATCGGCACTCCGTTCACTGTAATATTGATACGATTCGCATCAGTACCGCGTACACGAAAACCGGTGTAACCAATTCCGGTACCTGCATCCGACGTAACAATCACCGAAGGTGTTTGCGAGATAAGATAAGGCACGTCCTGTCCGAAGTTTCGCTTGGCAATTTCCTCCTTCGATAAGTTGGTATATGCAACCGGAGTCCCTTTCATCGCCTTTGTTGCTGTAACGACTATCTCATCGAGGTCGATATGATTAGCCATTTTCGACGAAAGTGTATCTGAATCTGAAAGTGTTGATATACTGTTGTTTTCTGCCCGTAACAAAGCAGTAAAACCGATAAGAATAAATAATTGAATAAAATCTCTTTTCATACTGTTTAGATATAAATGAAACAAATGAAAAAGAGGGTACAAGAGAAGTATACCTAAAATAAAAAAGAAAAGATTTTGCAAACGATTCCTCCCTACGACGGCATTATCCGTACAGGTTCAATGGGTATAATCTCAGCCTCGATAGGAAGCACCCCTACATTTTTCGGGTGCAAAGTAAGGAACTGTTTCTGACTTAATCAAATATTCTTTCATAAAGAATAGAAAAGAGTAGATTTCTTATGCGCTTTATTGAATTCTTTTATCTTTGCTCAAAATACGAAAATTAAGAAATTATATGAGCTCTAAACGCGATAAATTAAAGTCATTTTCAGAAGAATGGTTCGGTTTTTTTGTTAGTCTCATACGCATTCTTTTCCTTGGAAAGAAGAATATTCCAACTCCGGGAAGGCAGAAAGACAGTCATTCGATTATTATCTTTGGAAATGGTCCTTCTTTTAAGGATATGATTGAAAACCAAACAGATTTTTGGGTGGATAAATCACGCCTAATGGTAAATTTCAGCGCATGTTCAAGCTATTTTGAGGTTGTAAAACCTAATTATTATCTGGTTGCTGATCCTGTATTCTGGTTACACAAAGATAAAGAAGAAAAATTATTCCATGCCTTAACGAACAAAACGGACTGGGATCTGATTCTATTTATGCCTGCAGATGCATTTAAAAGCATGCATTGGCAACGCGAAATCAAAAAGAATAAACACATTCGGGTTTATCCGCACAATACCATTCCGATCGAAGGGCCTGATTGGTTTTGTGACTGGGCGTTTCGTAAAGGTTTAGGTGTTCCCCGTCCGCATAATGTACTCATTCCGGCACTGATGGTAGCCCTTCGGATGGGATTCAGTCAAATCTATTTATCTGGTGCCGAGCATTCATGGATTCATGATATAGGCATATCTGACGATAATCGGGTGATCATGAACTTCACTCATTTTTATGATAATGGAAAGACAAATAAAACAGATCAGACGCAATATGCTTCTTATCCGCTTTATCAGATCCTTTATCATCAATATATTATATTTAAAATGTATCGGGAAATTGAAGCTGTTTCCAAGCGTTGGGGATTGAAAATCTACAATACGACTCCCGGATCATTTATCGATGCCTTCGAAAGATATGCATTGAATAAAAATTTATAATCGATATGTTCCAATTAGATCAGTTTATTGCGAAATTCGTTACCAAGCGTGCTAACAGCATGTTTGAACAAGACTTGCTCCGAAACAAAGAGAAATTAGGTCTTGCTATTAAAGATAAAGAGGTTTTAGTTATCGGTGGGGCAGGAACCATAGGTAGCTCTTTTATCCGTGCTCTACTTCCGTTCGAACCGAAAAGTCTCATCGTAGTAGATATTAATGAGAATGGCCTTGCTGAATTGACTCGCGATTTGCGAAGTGAGCCAGGACTGTTCGTTCCCGATGACTTTGTTACCTATCCTATGAGCTATGCTGATCCGGTCTTTACTAAAATGTTTATTGAAAGAGGCGGATTCGATATTGTTGCTAATTTCTCTGCCCATAAACATGTTCGTAGTGAAAAAGACAGATATTCAGTAGAAGCTTTATTAGAAAACAATGTTATCAGAGCACGAAAGTTGCTGGATCTGATGGTAAACTATCCACCAAAGCATTTTTTCTGCGTCTCAACAGACAAAGCGGCCAATCCGGTTAATATAATGGGGGGGAGTAAGAAAATCATGGAAGAAATGATTATGTCTTATTCGCAACTTTATCCGATAACAACGGCACGATTTGCCAACGTAGCTTTTTCAAACGGTTCTTTACCGGCTGCCTTTATGGAGCGACTGAATAAGATACAACCTCTTTCTGCTCCTTCAGATATTAAACGATACTTTGTATCACCTGAAGAAAGCGGACAAATCTGTCTTCTTGCCTGCATACTGGGAAAAAGCGGACAAGTTTACTTTCCCAAGTTACAGAAAGAACAAGAGATGTCGTTTGGCGAAATCGGTATTAACCTTCTTCGTGAGTTTGGTTACCAGCCGCTCATTTGCTCAACAGAACAAGAAGCATTGGCAGCTGTTGCAGATTTAAAAAACGGAAGCAAAAATTATCCGATCATACTTTCCTCGAGTGATACTTCAGGCGAAAAGCCATACGAAGAGTTTTATACTCCTACTGAGGTGGTCGATCTGAATATTTATGAGGCTTTAGGAGTTGTAACTAATTTACGTCCGAAATCAATGACTGAAATTGATCGGTTATTCGTAAAGCTACAATCTATTTTTGAGTCTTCCGAAGCGACTAAAGCAGATATCGTTATTGCAATGAAAGAGTTCTTAGTTAACTTCGATCATATCGAGAAAGGAAAATCATTAGATTCCAAAATGTAATTACCTATGTATAGTTCAGAAATATCTTTTATCCGAGACTTGTTTCATTCAGAAGAATTCATTCCTTTACATGCTCCTTTTTTCGGAGGAAATGAAAAGGTTTATCTGAATGAATGCATCGATTCAACTTTTGTTTCCAGTGTTGGTAAGTTTGTTGATAAGTTCGAAGAAGTCGTTGCTGCCTATACGGGTGCAGCAAAAGCTGTAGTTTGTGTGAACGGAACAAACGCATTACATCTTGCGCTGGTTTTAGCGGGGGTAGAACGCAATGACGAAATTATCACTCAAGCACTTACATTCATAGCTACAGCCAATGCTATATCTTATTGCGGCGCACATCCTGTTTTTACAGATGTCGATAAAGACACAATGGGGCTTTCTCCAAATGCTGTTGATAAGTGGTTAACAAACCATGCAGAGATACGAAACGATGAATGTTTTAATAAAGAAACAGGCCGTAGGATTAAGGCTGTCGTTCCAATGCACACTTTTGGTCATCCCATCCATCTGGATGAAATGGTTGATGTGTGTAAAAAGTGGAATCTGGAGCTAATTGAAGACGCGGCTGAAAGCCTGGGTAGTTTTTACAAGGGAAAACATACCGGTACTTTTGGTAAAATAGGCGTACTGAGTTTTAATGGAAATAAAACAATTACGACAGGTGGAGGAGGAATGCTTCTGTTCAAAGACGAAGAACTGGGGAAATATGCCAAACATCTGACAACACAGGCAAAGGTTCCTCATGCCTGGGAATTTGTTCATGACCATATAGGCTACAATTACCGGATGCCTAATATTAATGCGGCATTAGGATGTGCACAAATGGAACAGCTTGAAACTATACTGAAGGATAAAAGATCTACATCCGAATCATATAAGACTTATTTTGAAGATAAAGCCATTCGTTTTTTCAGTGAACCTGAGAACTGCCAATCAAATTATTGGCTAAATGCCGTTATCTTACCGGATAAGGATGCACAAATCAGATTTTTAGAACAAACGAATGCAGAGGGTGTAATGACCAGACCCATTTGGGAACTGATGAATCGTCTTCCCATGTTTGAAAATTGTCAAACGGATGATTTGGAAAACACTCGCTGGTTTGCAGATCGAGTTGTTAATTTACCAAGCAGCGTTCGTAATATATGAAACAAAAAATAGCATTGATCGGAGGCGGTGGTCATTGTAAATCTTGCATCGATGTAATCGAGGCCACCGGTAAATATGAAATAATTGCCATACTTGACCGACCGGAACTCAGAGACCAAACTATTCTGGATTTTGTAATCAGCGGTAAAGATGAAGATATCGCCCTACTGCCTGCTGATACTCAATGCTTAGTTACTGTAGGTCAGCTTAACTCTGCGAATCTGAGAAAATATCTTTATCGGCTGATTCAGGAACAAGGACTGCCTGCAGCGACGATTCTATCCCCTCATGCCATCGTGTCTGAATATGCTGCAATAGGGAATGGAACGATTATACACCACGGTGCGTTCGTTAATGCCGATGCCACTGTGGGAAATAATTGCATCATAAATTCAATGGCTTTGATCGAACATGATGTCCGAATCGGAGACCATACACACATTGCGACAGGAGCTCGTATTAACGGAGGGGTAAAGATTGGCGATTCTTGCTTTATCGGCAGCGGGGCTATTCTGATACAAGGTATCTCAATTACCAATCAGGTGATTATCGGAGCCGGAAGCATCGTTACTCATTCCATCACCGAACCGGGAGTATATTACGGTAATCCTGCTAAAAAGAAAGAAACGAATGAATAAAACAATCATTATAGCAGAAGCCGGTGTTAATCACAACGGCTCACTGGAAACAGCGATGCAGCTTGTCGAAAAGGCTGCTGAAGCCGGAGCTGATTATGTAAAATTTCAAACGTTCAGAACGGAAAATCTGGTTACGGCTTCAGCACATAAAGCCGATTATCAGATTCAGAATACAGGGAACTCCGATTCTCAATTTGCGATGCTTAAAAAACTGGAGCTCAGTGAAGCTGATCATCTCGCTCTGCAGAAGCATTGTGAAGCTCACCATATCAAGTTTATATCAACTCCTTTTGATCTAGACAGCATCGAATTCCTAGCTGACTTGGGGATGGATTTCTTTAAGATACCTTCGGGAGAAATTACAAATTACCCTTACCTGAAACGTATTGCCCGGAAAGGATTACCCGTTGTTCTTTCCAGTGGAATGGCTACAATGGAAGATATAGCGAATACTCTTTCGGTTCTGGAGCGTTTTGGCTTAGATAGAAAACAGATTTCTTTATTGCATTGCACTACGGAATATCCGACTCCGATGAATGAAGTCAATCTGAAAGCTATGGAAACTTTACGCAAAACATTTAATCTACCTGTCGGATATTCCGACCATACACAGGGTATTGAGGTGGCTATTGCAGCAACAGCTTTAGGAGCTGCCATCATAGAAAAGCACTTTACACTGGACCGGAATATGGAAGGACCGGATCATATCGCCTCTTTAGAACCTCAGGAACTAAAAGCAATGGTTCAGGCAATTCGCCATATTGAAAAAGCTTTGGGAGACGGGGATAAAAAGCCCATGCCTTCTGAAACAAAAAACAAAGCTATTGCACGTAAAAGCATTGTTGCAAAACGTCCGATCAGCGAAAATGAAATATTGACAGAGGAAAATCTGACCGTAAAACGTCCGGGCGATGGTATTTCACCAATGCGTTGGGAAGAGGTGGTCGGAACAAAGGCTAGACGTGCATTTAATACAGACGAAAAAATTGAACTATGAGAAAGATTTGCTTCGTTACAGGATCCCGTGCTGAATATGGATTATTAAGTAATATCATGCGATTTGTTGCAGCGGATAAGTCCTGCGAACTTCAGATTATAGCTACCAATATGCATTTATCTCCCGAATATGGATTGACTTATCGGGAAATTGAAGCGGATGGATTCGTAATCAACCGGAAAGTTGAAATGCTCTTAGCTTCTGATACTCCGAATGCAACAACGAAGTCCGTAGGTCTGGCTACAATTGGTTTTGCTGATGCTTACGAAGAACTGAAACCGGATTTGTTAGTTGTATTAGGTGACAGATATGAGATATTAAGCGCCGTTTCTGCAGCTTTATTTTATAAAATTCCTGTAGCCCATTTGCACGGTGGAGAAATAACTGAAGGTGCTTATGACGATGCGATACGCCATGCTATTACTAAAATGAGTCATTTGCATTTTACGTCAACAGACACCTATAGAAAACGGATAATCCAGTTAGGAGAAAATCCGGAATATGTTTTTAATGTGGGTGCCGTCGGAGTTGATAATATTTTGTCTCTGCCTTTGTTAAGTAAAGCAGATCTGGAAGATTCAATCCATTTCGGATTAACGGATAAATCACTTTTAGTAACCTATCATCCGGTTACTTTAGGCCGGACATCTGCAGAAACACAGATCGTCGACTTACTGGAAGCTCTCAAACCTTTATTAAAAGAGTATAAGGTAATCTTCACCATGCCTAATTCTGACACAAATGGTCGGATAATTAAGCAACGCATTCAGGAGTTTGTCCAACAATATCCGCAAGAAACGATTGCCTTTGATTCTTTAGGCCTTAAACGATATCTGTCTGCATTGAAATATGTGACGGCTGTCGTAGGAAATTCATCAAGCGGAATTATTGAAGTCCCAAGCTTCGGAATACCAACTCTTAATATTGGAGACAGACAAAAAGGACGTTTATGTGCAGACTCCGTATATCATTGCGATATAAGTAGAGAGGCTATTAAAGAGGGATTAGATCAAATCCTTTCTCCGGTATTCCGCTCTCTGGCAAAAGAGACCAGAAATCCTTACCAAAAGGATAATACAGCCAGAGAAATAGCTCGCATACTGAGTTCTATCTCCTTAGACGGACTGATTATGAAATCTTTTTATGATACAAAGCAATGAACGATATCTCAAAATATATAATACCCTCCAGTGCTACGTTAAGTGATGCATTGATTGCATTAAATAATTTGTCGGGGGATGTTCTGACTCTTTTAGTCGTCGATCAGACCGGTAAAATGCTGGGGACTCTTACGGATGGAGATGTACGCAGAAACCTGATCGTATCAAAAGATCTTCAGACGAGCATCACAGAAGCGATGAACGTACATTTTAAATATGCGACACAAAACCATACGGATGTACGTTTCATCCATGATATGCGCGAAGCTGGCGTGATCCTTTTACCTGTGCTTGATGAGAATAAAAAGATTGTTACACTTTATAATTTAAAGAAGCTTCGTTCGGTCTTACCTATTGATGCAGTCTTAATGGCAGGAGGAAAAGGGGAGCGGTTACGTCCGCTTACAGAGCGTATTCCCAAGCCATTATTGCCTGTTAATGGTAAACCGATTATAGATTATAATATAGAGCGGTTGATTCATTTCGGTGTAAACCATATTTCTGTAACCGTAAACTATCTCAAAGAACAAATTGAGGAGCATTTTAGTAAACCAATAGAAAATGTTCAGGTCCAATGTGTTCCCGAACCCCGGTTCTTAGGGACTATCGGTTCTTTGAGCTTTATTGAGAATTTCAATAACGATACGATCCTTATTATGAATTCGGATTTGTTTACAAATATAGATTATGAAGAATTCTTCCTTCACTTCAAAGATCATCAGGCTGATATGTCTGTTGCCTCAGTTCCCTACACAGTCAACATACCTTATGGAATCTTCGAACTGGAAGGACGTGATATAAAAGGAGTCGTTGAGAAGCCAACTTATAACTATTATGCGAATGCAGGAATCTATCTGATAAAAAAGGATTTACTTAAATTGATCCCCAGAGATACATTCTATAACGCAACCGATTTATTAAAAGATTTAATTGAGAATGGATATAATGTGATTCGTTTTCCAATTACAGGATATTGGCTGGATATAGGTAATCATTCAGAATATGCTAAAGCTTGCGACCTGATACATCATATAAAATAAGTCTTATGAAATTTTTGTTTGTCATTCCGGCAAGAGGAGGCAGTAAAGGCATTCCACATAAAAATATCAAAGAATTAGCGGGTAAACCACTTATATACTATTCTATTGATATCGCAAAATCCTTAGCTGACGATACAGATATCTGTGTTACTACCGATGATCCTTCTATTAAAGCATGTGTAGAAGCTTATCCGCTGGAAGTTCCTTTTATGCGTCCCGATGAACTGGCTACAGATCAATCGGGAACTTACGAAGTATTATTACATGCTATTTCCATTTATGAATCAAAAGGTAAATATTACGACGCTATAGTATTATTACAGCCTACGTCTCCTTTCCGTACAAAAGCACAGGTAAAAGAGGCAATGGAACAATATCATTCATCGCTGGATATGGTTGTTTCCGTAAAAGAGTCTCATGTACCTACCGTTTTGTGTCAGGAGAATGCTGAAGGATATCTTGAACTAACGTTTAATAAAAGCGCAGGTAGAAGACAGGATATGTCAAAATATTATGAATATAACGGAGCAATTTATGTAATTAATGTAGCCAGCTTGAAACGCGAATCAATCGGCCTGTTCAAACGGAAACATAAGTACGTGATGAATGATGAAACCTCTCTGGATATAGACACACCACTGGATTGGAAAATAGCAGAGTGCCTTATGAGTGATCACTCATAATTCTATACCCAATCTGACAAAACAAGCATTTTTTTCGGTTGCAATACTCTTTTTGCAACTGAATAAAAGCTTGAGATTCGTAAGCGGAATCAATGGTTATTCCTACGGATCTCCAGTTTCGGATAATCGAATTATCTTCCGCTTTCAACTGATACAATAAATTAAATGCCCATTCTGCATATTTCTCATCACCGATATAGCGATTATAGGCAAAAAGTAATGGAATAACTGCATTTATAATTAAGCCATTAATTGAATTCGATCCTATTCTCTTTTTCTTTCGGGGAGATAATTCCTCAAACGAATAATGTGTATCCCAGAACACATCCGTATCCACTCTGAACAATTGGATCCAGCTACTTAAATCTCGTTCTTCTTTTATAATCTCAGCAAAAAGCCGTCCCCGATGATAGAGCAATGCAGCAAATTCGACAATACGAATGACCGGAAAATTGCCTGCATGGGTTAATGACAGCTTCCAGTTTTGTTTGTCTATCCCTGTTAGATCATACTTATGTTTCAGGTAGTTATATTCACGATATAAACGATCATAGCGATCTGTCTTTTCAGGCAAATCTTCTAAAAAACCGGCCTGTCCTAACAAAATAGCTTCAAGTTGAAAAAGAGAATCCTGATGTTTACGAATAATGTTATAAGGAGTAATACGAGCCAGTCGTTCAAAAGGTTCAGCATTGATCCCGAACCCAAAAGCACGTGCAATTGCCTTATAGCATAGATCGTCCCAGTCATATTTATTTTTTTCCGCATAGTCATGAAGCCATTGGGTTTTAGTTTCCATTCTCTCTAACAATAGACGATGCTTCCATCCAAAAGGAAAACTAAAATGATCTGAGAGAAAATGGCTACACGGAATAGAATGTCCACAGCGAAGTAATGAGATGTATTTGTTTTCGAGATGGTGAGGATAATCGATTTCCAAAGGCATTATCTTCTCGCCTCTCTGATTATAAACCACACAATCATTATCTGAGATAATATGAGCAATAACTGAATTATACGATTCGTTTTGCTGATGCCCATGCCTGTTCCAATCTGAAGCACGAACATGTATTTCGACATTTCCCGCCCAAAGCGTCCCGCCAATCTTAAGTTTTGCATTAAAAAAATCTGGTCCTGCATCCTGATTGTGAAACCCGGGATCAATCAGTTCTATGCTCTCACCATCAGGAGTTTTAAGCTTTGAAGTATCAAATAATCTATACTTCCAGACATAGTGAAGAAGGTTTTCCATGTTGCTTGAAATTATGCATTTATTAGATTCGAGTATAAGGCGTTTTTTATGGATAATAGAGAATTATTCTCTATGTTTGCAAATTAAAGGAAATAATTTGAATAATAATTTGAAAAATAGATAAGTTATGAAGTTAGCACTTATTGGATATGGCAAAATGGGGCACGAAATCGAACAGATTGCTATTAGTCGTGGACATGAAATTGTTTCCATTATTGACGTGAGTAACTTAAATGATTTCGAATCGGAAGCTTTCAAAAGTGCAGATGTAGCGATTGAATTTACAAGACCTGATGCGGCATTGGAAAACTATAGAAGAGCATTTAAAGCTGGCGTTCCTGTTGTGGCAGGTACTACAGGCTGGTTAGATCATATCGATGAAATCAAATCTGCATGTGAAAATGACGGAAAAACATTCTTTTATGCTTCAAACTTCAGTTTGGGTGTGAATATCTTTTTCGCACTTAATAAATATCTAGCGAAAATCATGGATGGATTCAAAGATTACGATGTTAGTATGAAAGAAATCCATCACATCCATAAATTAGATGAGCCAAGTGGTACGGCTATTACGCTGGCTGAAGGTGTTCTGGAAAACATCACTCGTAAAGACAACTGGACTTTAAGCAAAGAACATGCGGATAATGAACTCTATATTGAAGCAATCCGTGAAGGAGAAGTTCCTGGTTACCACTCAATTATTTATGACTCACCGGTAGATACAATTACAATTACTCATGACGCAAAAAGCCGTAAAGGATTTGCTCTGGGAGCTGTTGTTGCTGCAGAATTTACTTGCGGAAAGAAAGGTTTCCTGACTATGAGTGATATGCTTAAATTCTAATTAAAAACGACTCGAAAACATGAAATTTACAAAGAAACAATGGATAAAAGGAAGTATTGTAATTGGTCTTTACCTCTTGTTTACATTATGGACAGAGAGTTTTTGGCCGCTTATTCTTCTTCCGTTTATTATAGATATCTATTTCACTAAGAAAATTCCGTGGACCTGGTGGAAAAAGTCCAAAAACCCGATGGTTAAGCGCGTAATGGAGTGGGTAGATGCGATTCTTTTTGCTTTGATAGCCGTATATTTTATTAATACGTTTTTCTTTCAGAATTATCAGATTCCGACTTCTTCCTTAGAGAAAACTCTATTGGTAGGAGACTATCTGTTTGTAAGTAAATGCAACTATGGATCAAGAATTCCAAATACACCTCTTGCTTTTCCTCTTGCGCAGCATACCCTTCCGATTCTGAATACAAAATCTTATATCGAGAATCCTCAATGGGAATATAAAAGACTAAAAGGTTTTGAACAGGTTGAACGTGGTAACATTGTCGTATTCAATTTCCCGGCAGGAGATACAGTTGCTTTGAAAATGCAGAATCCTGATTATTACACACTATGTAGCCTTTATGGTCGTGAACGTGTTTGGACTGATAAAGCTAATTTCGGAGAAATTGTCTGGAGACCAATTGACCGTCGTGAGAATTATGTAAAACGCTGTGTGGGTGTTGCCGGAGATACACTCCAGATTATCAATAACGATATTTACATTGATGGCGTTAAACAAGCACGCCCGAAAGAAATGCAGCTAAACTATTATATCGTTACTGACGGTACACAGTTTACAGATATGCAATTCCGTAAATTAGGCGTTAGTGTGGAAGATCGTAGTTTCGTTCGTGATCCAAACCTTCTTGCGTATCTGAATATTCCTCAAAGTACGGTTGTTTACGACTTACCTTTAACAAGTAATGCGCTGGCTTTAATCAAACAGTTTTCATTTGTTAAGAACGTGATTGTTCAGCCGGGATTCATTAATGGATCTACTTATCCGCTAACACCGGATAATCAATGGACTGTTGATAACTATGGCCCAATCTGGATTCCTAAGAAAGGTGCTACCATCAAACTTACAGAAACTAATTATCCGGTTTACGAACGTGTCATTCGCACATACGAAGACAATCAACTGGAAAAACGTGATGGTAAATACTATATAAACGGTATCGAAACGAACGAATATACATTCAAAATGGATTATTTCTGGATGATGGGTGATAATCGTATGAATTCAGCAGACTCCCGCTCATGGGGCTTTGTACCTGAAGATCATATTGTCGGTAAACCTATATTTATCTGGATGTCTCTGGATAAGGACAGAGGATGGTTTGATGGTAAAATTCGTTTTAACAGACTATTTAAGTTAGTTCCTTCAAATTAATGGATAATAAGTCATTTAAATTAATAACAATAAAGTCTCTGACAGCCATACTGATTCTGGTATGGCTCGTCAGAGTTTTTGCATTTGAATCCATACGGGTACCCTCGGGACAAATGGAAAATACACTTTATGAAGGTGATCGCTTGTGGGTAAATAAATGGTCATACGGACTCAGACTGCCTGTAACTCCACTTTCAGTTCCATTCGTGTATGACTCCATTCGTATATTGAGGATTCCCTCATATTCGGATTACCTACAATTGACTTATAACCGAATAGCTAAAACAGACCCATCTTTAAATGATATCATTTTGTTTAATCATCCGGGGAGTTCATATATAAAGCTGCCGTTAGATAAGAAACCACTTTGTCTGAGTCGCTGCATTGCCAAATCAGGAGATTCACTCGTTATTAAAGAAGGGCATATTTATCTGAATGGAAAATTAAGAACACCTTTAGCTAATGAACTCAAACCTTATCTTTTTCCTTTAGCTGATCGCGAGGCGATCGTTGAATGCATTGAAAAAGGAAACCGACAGGTTAGAATAAGTAAAATAGATCAGGAAAAGGCTTTAGTATTTCTGTCAATAAACGAAATAAACGAAAATTTCAAAGGTCTTGAAGCTTCATTGCAACCTTACAAAACGATGCATAACGATCTGAAACTATTTATTCCCAAAGAAGGAGTACGTATAGAAGCATCTAAAGAGAATGTGATGAAGTATAAAGATATCATTCTTAACTATGAACTTCCCCGTGCAAAGATATCTGCTGACAGTACTTTGATTCTGAACGGGAAACCTAAATACTTTGTAACCTTTAAACAAAATTATTACTGGATGATGTCTGACAACCCAGAGATCGCAGAAGATTCCCGTAGTTTCGGATTCGTTCCTGAAACGCATCTGATCGGTAAAATTCCGATGGTTTGGAAAAGCCGGAATAATGAATGGTTCAAACAATTAAATTAAACTGAATTTTAAAATGACAACTATCTGTTTGCAATCTGAATATTTAGCTCCTGTTGCTCATTATATTTTAGCCTTTCATGCTGAAAAAATACTTATAGAGACTCAGGAACATTATGTCAAACAAAGCTTCCGAAACCGATGTGAAATAGCCTCAGCCAATGGTATTATGCCATTGACAATTCCAATCGAAAAAGCATCTGTGCGTAAGCCCTGCATGAAAGATATGCGGATATCAGATCATGGTAACTGGAGACACTTACACTGGAATGCCATCCGGTCCTCTTACAACTCTTCTGCTTTTTTTGAATATTACCAAGACGATTTTCGTCCTTTATATGAGAAAAGATACGAGTTTTTGCTTGACTTTAATGAAGCCATGAGAGAAGTTATTTTTCAAAGTCTGGAATTAGATAAAGTTATTGAATATACGAGTGACTACCAAAAAGAGCTTAATCCATCCATTATGGATTTACGCCCTTTCGCAGAGCCACAAAAAGAAATCGAATTGAAAACCAAAGTTCATCTTGAAACCTACTATCAGGTGTTTCAAAACAAGTTTGGATTTCAATCCGATTTAAGTATTATTGATTTATTATTCAATATGGGTCCTGAAGCTCAGCTTATTTTGAAAAATAGTTCAAAATAGTATCTTCCAATTTCTTTCCATACTGATTGTAACTAATGATATCTGATTTATTATTAATTACGATCAGTAGGGGAAAAGATCCTATTCCTGCATCTTTAAACTGCTTTGTAAACACTCCTTCCGATGCATATAAATTGGTCACTTTAGAAGAATCTTGCTTTACAATCTCTTTCCATAAATCTTCGGAATTAGCCAAAGAAACAGCCCACATCTCGACTTTCTGTTTTTTCTTCAACTTCTTTTTAAATCCGTCAAAGTCCTTTTTAACCGTCTTCGTAAAACGATCATCATTCATATAAAAATATAAGCACAAAAGGCTATCCTTAAATTGCTCCGTATTTTTCAGTTCTCCTTTTTCATCCGTGAACTTCAGATAAGGCATACGTGAACCAACCTGTGTAATACTACGCATTCGTGCGATTTTACGAAGTTGCTTATCTAATTCAAAGCCCTGCGTTGATTTACCCATCTGATTCATCCAGGTTACAATGGAATCACTATTCTGAGTTGCTACAAGATATTCCTGAATTGCAAGCAATGTCGTCGGATTATCTCGGTTATCATGAATATATCCGGATAGATCGTTACCCCACAAGGAGTCAATCATCGCTATTTCAGGAGAGTTTATTGTTTCAAAAAACAAATCCATTGTATCCTTTTGATACGCATCACGAATAATCTGGTCGAGTTTTGCTAAAGAATCCTTATAATTCTGCGTTTTATTATGAAAAGCAATCCAGGATCTGTTAATTGAATCATTTTCAATTTGCAGACTATCGAAAGAGCCTTTCAAAACAATCGCCGAATTCATATCTATATATAACGATATCTGATCTTTCATTCCATTACAAAACAAAGTAACCAGTGTAGCTGTATCCGGTACATAGTTGAATGTCAGTTTTTTGTCAACTATATTCAGAGTATCTAAAATAAATGAATTGTCAAATGTTGGCATTACATAAGCCACATCTGATGTTAATCCTGTAATTTCAGCAGAAATTATAGGGGTTTTAGATGTTTTTCTATCTTCACATCCTACCAATGTCAAAAGGATGGCAAGGAATAAAACAGGAATCGATTTAATCATATCTAATTATCTTCTTTTCGAATTGATTGGAAAAGCAATCACTTTATATAACAAGAATAATTGTAGCAAAATAGCTAATAACCAAACAAATGAATATAACAACGTCTTCACAAAAGAATAGTGAGCCAACACTTGCGTAGCTAACGGTTGATCCCCTGTATAACGGAATAATGGATTGAAATACATATCCACTCCGTTCGCAAAACGTGCCTCTGTACGAATATATGTATCTTCCGGCTGCATAACATACTCAATGTAAGCCGTATCTTTCGCTACTAATTTTGCATTTCCACCCTGTCCGATGACACGAATAGAGTCAGCCTTCTGGTCTAATTGAATTCGTAAGGTGTCATTAGTAAATGCTATTTCTAACGGACGAGGTAGTGAATCATTCTGAGCCTTTTTAATATTCCAGTCGCCATCACCAAAATTAGGAACTTTAAGCCCATAAGTAGATCCCCGTTTCAACGCGTCAACCAAATCCGTATATTTAGTCGAATTGACATTAACAAACGTCACATTCCGTGCTAACTGATATAACTTGTTAATATTATGAGAGTCATCATTGGCAACAATAAATGAAGCATGTCCCGATGATAATGCCTCATCCCATAAATCCGCACTTGAAGCCATTCCACTAACAGCTTCAATCATATTGTAACCTGTAAGATAACGCATATCCTCTTTCTTCAAACCACGCGTAAAACGAGGATGATTAAAAACAATCAGATCAGCACCTTCATGAACATGGTTCAGTATATTTTGTTTTTCAGAAAGTCCCATAAAGAATGGATATTCCTTCCATGTTACTTTCTCTGCACCGAATACAAGTTGATGAAATTTAGCAATACCCCATCCATGTTCGTAAACCGGCAGATAAAATTCTGTTCCTTTATTGTAATCAGTCATATGCTGATAGTTCGAAATTCCGATAAAATCGTAATTTAAACCATTGTATGCCTTTAATAATTCTTCCTCGGAACATCCTCCGTTAGTAACTCCACCCCACATTCGGTGATGTGCATGAAAGTTTGCTCGTTTCCATTGGGTCGAGTCAATAGCCCCATAAGGATTATATATTTTTGATCCTGCAAAAGGACTTGGTTCTTCAAAATTATAAATTGGTGAGAACAGATAAAAAGATGATCCGATTGTGGTAGCCAGCAACAGGATAATCAAGGGTATTTTGACAAATAATATAAGGAATATTTTTTTCATACTCGTTACTTTGAAATCTCAATACAAATTCGCTATTTTGCGTTCAAAGATAAGAAAGATTCCTTAGATTTTTCCCTCTGAACATTAATTAGATAAGTTATGCTATACTACCATGGAAATATGAGCCTGTTAAATCGCAAATTCATTGCGTTTATGAGTTCACATACAATACCTTTCTTTTGCCGTGATATGCTCACACCATTATTACGTCAAACAGAGCATCATGAGATCTTTATAACACCCGGACATTCGTTTATAGAGAAAGAATTCATGCAGATTTTATTAGAGGAAAAAGAGCCGTTTATCTGGGTTTTAGCGAGAGGTATTCCCGATAAATTAGCGGATTCCGTAGAAAATGCAGTTCGCGAAAACCGCATTCTTATTGTTTCTCCATTCCCTACCGATCATGTTTTGATTACAGGTCACAGAGCAATGCTCCGCAACAGGTGGATTATAGAAATTAGCCATAAACTAATAATTGGTTACATTAATAAGTACGGATCTCTAAATGAGCTGATAGAGGATAAATCCTATACCTTACTTTTTAAATAATTAGTTTTTTGTATCTTTCGGACAAATTTAAATTCTATTTATTAACACAGAACAAAATTTACCACACATGAAAAGAATACCAATGTTCTTGACAGTCGCTTTATGCACTTTAAGTGCCTGTTGCCCCAAACCAGAGAATGAATGGAAACTTTCCTGGCAAGAGGATTTCAATGGCAATAGCTTAGACACAACTAAATGGAGCAAAATTCCACGTGGAGGATCTGACTGGAACAGACATATGTCTTTCGGAGACTCATTGTATGAAGTAAAAAACGGAAATCTTATCTTAAGAGGAATGGTTAATCAAAATCCTCAAGACACAGCACCTGTTGTGACAGGAGGTGTTTTCACTAAAGATAAATTTGCTCAAAAATATGGTAGAGTAGAAGTCTCTGCAAAATTGCAAAGCGCTCAAGGTGCATGGCCTGCTATCTGGATGTTACCTGAAGAAGGGAAATGGCCGGATGCCGGAGAGATTGACATCATGGAACATCTTAACTTTGATACAATTGCTTATCAAACGGTGCATTCATATTATACTTATGTATTACAAAACGAGAATCCGCCAAAAGGCAGTATAGGTGCGATCAAAATGAATGAGTATAATACTTATCGTATAGATTGGTATCCGGATTCTGTGGTTTTCTTCATTAATGATAACAGAACTTTCGCTTATCCTAAAATTGAGACCTCAGAAAAAGGACAATGGCCTTTCAACACACCTTATTATTTACTTATAGATATGCAGCTTGGTGGCAGTTGGGTAGGTCCTTTTGATAAAGCTCAATTACCTGTGGAGATGGAAATTGACTGGGTTAAATTCTATGAACTACCTGAGAAGTTTTTACAGCCTGAAGCAAATAAATAATATAATAAATACGGATAACTGTTTTCTGACAGTTATCCGTATTTTATTTATCCCATCCAGCTATTCCTGTCTAAATTGCGATAATTAATTGCTTCTGAAATATGTGATGTTAAAACTTTATCTGAAGCATCCAGATCAGCAATTGTTCTCGCAACCTTTAGAATCCGATCATATGCCCGGGCTGAAAGATTAAAAACATCCATAGCTGTTTTTAGTCGTTCTAACCCTTCTTTATCCGGCAAAGCATACTCATTGAGCTGCCGTGTATTCATTTGCGCATTACAATGAATATGCGGAACGTCCTTAAATCTTTCTTCCTGTATCTTACGAGCTTGAATCACTCTTCTTCTTATTTCATAACTTGATTCAGAGGGTCTTGTATCTGAAATTTTTTCAAACGGCACCGGCACGATTTCAATATGTATATCAATCCTATCTAATAAGGGTCCCGAAATCTTATTCAGGTATTTCTGTACCATTCCGGGTAAACAAACACAATCTTTATTCGGATGATTATAATAACCACAAGGACAAGGATTCATAGAAGCAATTAGCATCATTCCTGCGGGATATTCAATCGTTGATTTAGCTCTTGAAATACATATCTTCCTATCTTCAAGCGGTTGTCGCATTACTTCAAGGACTGTTCGGCTAAATTCAGGCAATTCATCCAGAAATAAGACACCATTATGAGCCAAAGATATTTCTCCCGGCTGAGGATAGGAGCCTCCACCAACGAGGGCTGCGGAAGAAATCGTATGATGTGGAGCCCGGAAAGGACGTTGAGCAATCAAGGATGTTCCACGAGTAATTTTGCCGGCAACGCTATGAATTTTTGTAGTCTCGAGACTTTCATGCAGTGTGAGTGGGGGAAGAATAGAAGGAACTCTTTTTGCCATCATTGATTTACCTGCTCCGGGAGGACCAATCATAATCAGGTTGTGTCCACCTGCCGCTGCAACTTCC
Source organism: Porphyromonadaceae bacterium UBA7332 (assembly GCA_002471225.1). Taxonomy (GTDB): domain Bacteria; phylum Bacteroidota; class Bacteroidia; order Bacteroidales; family UBA7332; genus UBA7332. Next base: position 160,585 of record DKPO01000031.1, on the reverse strand, counting down.
AATGCGCGCTTAACCGTTTCCTGACCTTTTACCTCAGAGAAATCGAAATCGAACTGATCCTGTCTGATATAAAACTCTTTTCGAGTATCTACTTCTGTAGGTTTAAGTTCCGTTTCTTCATTAAAAAAATCTATGACCTCTTTAATATTTGATACACCTAAAACATCCAGATTATTGACAACTGCTGCTTCCGAAGCATTCTGCATAGGAAGAATCAATCCTTTAAATCCCAATTCTCTGGCTTTAATCGCAATCGGCAAAACACCTCTGACTGGTTGAAGATCGCCATTCAGAGATAACTCACCCATCATCATATAGTCTGTTAGTTTATCAGCTTTTATTAATTCAGCCGCAGCCAGAATACCAATACCTAAAGGAAGATCATATGCTGCCCCTTCTTTTTTTATATCAGCGGGAGCCATATTGACGACTATTTGTTTTCGGGGGAATTTTATACCATTAACCTGAAGAGCAGAAACAATCCTTTCATGGCTTTCTTTTACCGAATTATCCGGAAGTCCTACCAAAAAGAATTTTACTCCTTGTGTACAATTTACCTCTATCGTCACAACCGTAGCGTCCACTCCGTGGACGGCAGCTGCAAATGCTTTTATTAACATGATATCAGATTTAACGTTAACTTATTTAATGACTAAAGTCAATAATTTTTCTTCGGCAAATAAATCATTCGCGATATATTGGAGTTGCTCCGTTGAGACCTTCGCTATCCGCTCTTTAATTTCATCAAGATTATGATAGGTATTATATCTCAAAAAGGCTTTACCCATTCCGAGGGCCAGATTTTCTTTATTCTCGTTAGATACAATCAACTGACCATATAATTGCTTTTTAGCTGCTTCTAATTGCTGAGCTGTCAGTGCATTATTTCGCATGATTTCAAGCTCTTTCGTAGCTAACTGTATTCCTTTTTTATACTTCTTAATATCTGTTCCAAAGTAAATTGCAAAGACACCTGTATCCGTATAAGGAGTCAGATTAGATTCTACGGAATAAGCAATACCCCTCTTCTCGCGTAAAGAAACATTCAATCGGCTATTCATACCCGGACCACCTAAAATATTATTCATAAGATAAAGAGCTGATCGCTTATCATCATATATATCATAACACTTACATCCGATCATAACATGAGCCTGATTCGTATCCATTTCCATATTAACAACCTGTTCTTTCAATGGAAGATCCGATAAACTCTTTCTATTAATAATCGCTGATTCATCATTTTCTAAAGCCGGAATACTTTTCTCCAGGTAACGGATAACCTGATCTATTGAATTATTCCCCATCGAAAAGAAAATCATATTGGATGGCTTATAAAGGCGCTGAATAAACCGCTTACAGCTATCTGAACCGAAAGATTCAAGAGACTCCTCGTCACCTAATATATTACGTCCTAACTCATGTCCCTGAAATAAGATATTTTCGAATTCATCAAAAATGAGCTCAGACGGATTATCTTTATATGAATTAATTTCATCAATTACTATTTCAACTTCTTTATCTAACTCTTTTTCAGGAAAAACCGAATTAAAAACCAGATCTGCAAGCAGGTCTACTGCTCTTGCCAGTTCTTTTGCCGGAAAAATGGAGTAAACCAACGTCTCTTCTTTAGAGGTATAAGCGTTTAACTCTCCACCGACTACCTCCATCCGGTTTATGATATGGTATGATTTTCTTTTCTTGGTCCCTTTAAAAATCATATGCTCAACAAAGTGAGCCATTCCTTTTTCGTCATTTAATTCATCGCGCGTACCTGCATTGATGGCAAAGCCACAATAGGTTACGGGTGAATCTGTATGTTGATGAATGATCCTAAGTCCATTCGACAATATTGCAGTTTGGTAACTCATATTCATTGTTTTAGTAGAAAGGCAAAGTTAAAAGAATAAACCAAATATTCACATTCCAAAATCGGCTTTTATTTGTTCTATCAAACAGATCACTTACAATAATAATTACCTTTGTAATATGGAAAAATTTGATGTTAACATATTAGGTTGCGGTTCAGCCATCCCTACAACCCGAAGAAATCCTTCTTCACAAGTTATCAACTTACGAGATAAACTCTATATGATTGATTGTGGCGAAGGAGCTCAGGTGCAAATGCGCAAAATGAAATTAAAATACAATCGGCTTAACCATATCTTTTTGTCACACCTGCATGGTGATCATTGTCTGGGTTTAATCGGATTGATCTCGACAATGGGTATGGTGGAAAATGGAGGAGAGTTAGTTATACATGCTCACCCCGATGCTGAAAAGTTGTTTCGTCCGCATCTGGACTATTTTTGTGCAGATCTGCCTTTTAGTGTTCGCTTTAATGGAATAGCTCCGCAAAAACACGAGTTAATTTTTGAGGACCGTTCCATCGAAGTTTATTCTATCCCTCTGAGACATCGTGTTCCGAGTTGTGGGTTTTTATTCAAAGAGAAGGAGAAATCAAGACATATAATACCGGAGATGACGGCTTTTCATCAAGTACCTAAAGCCTATTACAATTTATTGAAAGGGGGTGCCGACTATGTTAAACCGACAGGTGAGATTATTAAAAATTCACTTCTTACCAAATCTCCGGATCCAGTTCGAAAATACGCATATTGTTCAGATACCGCATATTCTGAACGTATTATTCCAATAATTGAAGGTGTAGATACGTTATATCATGAAGCAACCTTTTGTGAAAAAGAAAAACCACGTGCTAAAGAAACGATGCACTCTACAGCTAAACAAGCTGCTACTATAGCAAAAGCAGCAGGTGTAGGTAAACTGCTTTTAGGTCATTATTCGGCCAGATATCATGATCTGAATCCAATACTGACTGAAGCAAAAAGTGTTTTCGAGAACAGTTTTCTGGTGCAGGATGGTTATACTTTTAAGATATAACGCGTAATCTACTTTTTATGACCATAGAGCGATACTCAGCAGAACACAAAGATAAATGGAATCAATTTATTGAAGAGTCAAGAAACGGAACATTCTTATTCCATCGCGATTTCATGGAATATCATGCAGACCGTTTCTTTGATTTTTCATTACTGTTTTACAAGAAAAATCGTTTAGTCGCCGTACTTCCTTGCCATGTTAATAACGGAATAGCATATACGCACCAAGGCTTAACGTATGGAGGTCTAATTACAAAGAAACAGGCAACAACAGCTCTTATTCAGGAGGTGTTGTTCCACTTAATTTCCTACTTACGAAAATACAATATCAGTCAATTCGTTTATAAGGCTGTACCACATATATACTCTAATTATCCTTGTCAGGAGGATTTATATATGCTATCACAATTGAACGCCAATCTATATATCCGGTCTATTTCTTCAGTCATAGACAGAAGAGAGCCTATTCAATTTTCATTACTACGAAAAAGACAAATACGAAAAGCAGAAAAACTTGGTTTAGAAATAACTAAAAGTTCTGACTACGCCAGTTTCTGGGATTTACTGAGTGCCAATCTTCTAACAAAGCATAATGTTAAACCTGTACATACTCTTGAAGAAATAACGAGGTTAGCATCTCTGTTTCCCAATAATATTCAACTATTTACAGTCCATAAGAAGACAGATCTATTAGGAGGATGTGTCTTATTCATTACAGATAAAACCATTCATACTCAATATATTTCGGCTAACGATAATGGCAAAAAATCCGGAGCTCTTGACCTCCTTTTTCAACAGCTTATTAACACATTCCGAAGAGATATTCCCTATTTTGATTTCGGGATATCAACAGAAAATAAGGGATTACATCTGAATAAAGGCCTCATACACCAGAAAGAAGGGTTCGGGGCCAGAGGTGTCGTTTATGATCAATATATTTTATACCTTTAATCTTGTTATACTATTCTCAATGGAAGAACACTCTTACCAAAAAATATTAAAAGTAACTTCTCTTTTCGGTAGTGTACAATTACTTACTGCTATAACGGGAATTCTGAAAACAAAATGTATAGCACTTTTTCTAGGGGCTAATGGAATTGGTATTTATGGAGTGCTTCAAAGTACGCTCTCTATAATCAGTACTTTATCTAATATTGGTTTAAACAGCAGCGCTGTCAGGGAAATTGCCCAAAATGAGGATAATGAGCTTAATCTGACTCTGAATATTATCCGTAAATGTGCAATAGCATCAGGTATTACAGGATTATTATTTACTATTCTTTTCGCCCGTCAGCTCAGTCTTTTTATTTTTAATTCTCCTGCTTATTCTATATGTTTTATTTGGCTTTCTCTTGCTATATTATTCGATCAACTATCATCCGCTAACCTTGCAATCCTGCAAGGATTACGTCAACTTAACTATTTAGCAAAAGCTAATATTGCAGGAGGTATCTTAGGTTTAATAATCTCTGTACCAATCTTTTTTATTTTTGGAGAAAAGGGAATTACTCCGGTATTAATGCTAACATCTTTGACGCTATTGTTACGTTCGTGGTATTATGCCCGAAAAATTCCGGTGATAAAAATGCCTGTCTCCTGGACTACATGTTGGAGAGTAGGAGGTAATATGATCAAATTAGGTATAACCATGACTCTGACAGGTGTTATTGGTATAGGATGTACCTATCTATTCCGTATCTGGTTAAGTAGAATATTTGGTTTTGAAGCTGTAGGATATTTTAATGCTGCTTTTTTAATTATTGAAGGATATGTCGCAATGTTCTTCACAGCAATGAGCACCGATTATTTTCCTCGTTTATCAAAAATTCATACGGAAGAAAAAAAACGTGATAAGTTGGTTAATGAGCAGAGCGAAATCGGTATTATTTTGCTGACTCCTTTATTAATAATCCTTATAACCCTTTCTGATCTGATTATATGTTTATTATACAGTTCAGCATTCCTTCCTGCATCAGCAATACTTAAATATTCTCTGATAGGGGTCTTATTCAAGGCCATATCGTTTCCTTTTAGCTATGTGTTTATCGCTAAATCAGATAAAAAGTTATTCTTTTTTGAAGAATTATTCTCTTGGTCTTACATCCTTTTAGCTTTAATCTTGAGCTCCCATTACGGAGGAATCGATTGTATTGGTATTGGTTACTCTATCGGCTATTTCTTTTCGGCAATTCAAAGCATACTGCTTAATAAATATATTTATCATACTCAAATAACGAAGAACACCGTATTTCTGGCCTCAGGCTCATTAATCTTACTCATTGTCTCTCTTTTGGCTAGCCACATTGAGTCTGTCTTTTTTCGTTATTTGCTATTTATACTTCTTATAACAGGTAGTTGTCTGATTAGTTTCTATATCCTTAATAAGCGGACCGGATGTTGGCAAAAAATTCAAAGATATATCGCCAGAAGGCATTAGCCAAACCGATTAAAACTGTTTCCAGAAGTTTAAATAGGATTGTACAACGATCGTGTGGTCATGATATTTCTTTGCATATAAAATAGCTTCTCCAGATAATTTTCTGATTTGATCCGGGTGAAGAATTAACTGCTTTAAAGCATTGTAGACAGAGTCCTCAGAGGGTTTGACATTTACGATTGGGCGTAATTTGGATTCTTTCTTTAACTGATACATCTCTTCCTCACCACCACCTACTACCACTAATCCCTGAGCCAATCCTAAAACCCCATTCATTCCGGGTGTATATGAATATAGCTGATCCAGTATTACGTGCGAAGTCTGTTGCATAATTTTATATTCATGATAGGGAGTTGACTCTGTATAAACAATCTGACATTCATCCGGATAATCACTTTTTAATCGAAGTAAAGCCCTATACATAACATCTGTTCCTTTTAATTTATTCCGATGAGTTTGTATTCCAATAAAAAAACGTATAGGTTCCGGATTCATCACCTCTCTTATCTTAGCTTCAGGAATATCTGTAAAATCTATTGGTAAGGGTATGTATATTAGCTTATCCTCAAATTCTGGTTTATAAGATACGTAATATTCATATAAACAAGCAATAATGCCATCGCATGATTTAGCTACATAATAACTATAGTTCTTAGCTTTTTCGGATAACCAGAAATCTGTATCCAATTCGGATATACCTAAATCAATTCGTTCATCTTTAATAAAGTAGTCTGAATATTCAAACGTCTTCTTATCAAAGCAAGTTCGCAAATAAAAATAATCCGTATTGAATGCTCCAAGGAAAACCTTCTTATTGTATCGTCGGATTATACGAAACAGGGATTTATTCCATCGGATCTTTAAATCAAAAAAACAGGGATGCTTTATCTGTACGACATCATAACCACACATATTCGGGATATGGCGAATAATCTTACAGACATACAAAATAGTATCAATCAAACCATTACTCTTACGGGTTATATCAATATCTCTGTCATTATTCATCCAGCCACTTCCATCTGAGATAGTCGTAACATCATGCCCTTTTGAGCGCAATCCTCTGGCTAAAGTGTTATGTAAATTACTACATTCACCTAAAAATAATATTTTCATTATTAACTTCTGATTATGATAATATCCTGATTAAACGCACAAAAAGTTTCTTCTTCAAGATCCGTGGAGAGAGGCAGTACGTAATATATTCCCAATGGTTCCAACCTAAACGATGGGCTTTCCACAATTCCTGCTTCTCTGTTTTTATTCTTTCCTGTCCTTCAGAAGAAGAACTTACACCCCGAAAATCGTATATACAAAAGACAAAAGGCAGAGTTGTAAATGTTTTAGAATGAACTAAGATAGATTCAATCATAAAATACCAATCTGAGACTAAAAGATCTGTCCGGTATCCACCTCTTAGAAATAATTTACGCTTTATAATCATAGACTGATGACAAACTCCATCATAAAAATCGTACTTCTTCATTCTAATTGGCAGATAGTCCGTATAGCTTAGGATATCTGAATAAATAAGGTTACAAGAGCCGAATATGAAATCCGAATCTTCAGAATTAAGTAATATATCATATAAACTTAATTCCTTATTCCAGGTATCCCCGGCATTCAGAAAATAAACATATTCTCCCTGAGCCATTTTAACCCCTTTATTCATTGCATCATAAATGCCCTTATCGGGTTCGGAGATATAAGCTGTTATATATTTTTGATAGGTATAAATAATATCGAGACTATTATCTACCGAAACTCCGTCTATCACTAATAACTCCATCTGTTCTGTCAACTGATCTCTGATACTTTCCAATGTCTTAAGCAGACCGGAAGCGTTATTTTTGTTGATCGTAATGATGGATAGTTTCATAAATCTGCAATTATATATTTATATGCTTTCAGGGTATCGGAGATAATCTTATCTGCATTGTGTCTGATTAAAGCACATTCGCGGCCTTGTTTACCTAATTGTGCAAACATTTGAGTTTGCATGTGTAATGACTCGATTATCTCTATAAGTTGGAACATGTTATTGAAAAGAACTCCTGTTTCCCCGTTTGCTACTAAAGAAGATATACCTCCTGTATTTCTGGCGATAACAGGCACACCAAGTATTTGTGCTTCACATAAGCTATTGGGACTATTTTCTATACGGGATGGGTGAACATAAGCATCGCAATTTTGCAGTAAACTGATTAATGATTTTTCTTGCACAACACCTTCTGCTATAAGTCTGATATTCTTAAACCGTGTATTTCCTCTGAATAGTTTCCATGTATCGGATTGTTCACTTATGCCGGCAATATGCCATACTATTTTAAATGTGATTTCCTTATCCAAAATCTTACAGACCTCTATAATCAAATCTAATCCTTTGTAAACCCTGTCCGAAAGAGTTGATACAAGATCTAAAGCATCATTATTTATATGAGAATTCCAGGGATCTGCTGTATAAAAAGCACTCCGCAATAATTCATCTATATGAAAATAGTGGGAATCTGAATTCGCATCTTGTATGATTTGACGATCAAAACTCGTACGTCCGGCAAAATAAGCTCGTTCTTTAAAACAACTGACTTCCCGGATTCCTGCATTCTTCATGGCCGAGTACTGATGCATTAAAGACATTCCAAAGAGTGATGATTTGATTGTTTGCAGTGATTTATATATCAATTCACTTCGCGACCCCTTAGAATATACGTATTGATATGATTGCCAGATGGAGACAAATCCTTGAATATGAACCAAAATATTACGATATGAATACTGTAATAAACGTATGCCGATCCATTCTGTTCCGAAAATATGAATTACATCAGGACTAATCGCCTCTATTATATCTATATATTTCTGAATATCATTTTTACGTTCCCAGAAACCTAGCAATCTTGGTATTACATTTAAAGCTTTAACTGAAAAAGTTAAAGAATTGCGTACTGGAACATAGTAAACATTATTTCTTTGTATTACCTGTTTCTCAGTACGCGAATTATAAAGTACATATATTTGTATCCCTTTTATACGGGCGAGATGACAGATAAATGAATCAATCCACCCCCGACCACAATACTCTCCCTGATCTCCCAGCAACATAGGGGGAGTATCTGTAAGAATGGCTATTTTCATACTTATTCTTTAAAGAATCAACTCTTTAAGTAGCTTGGCGTAGATTTCAATTCCTTCACGTATTTCTTCCAATCGTATATATTCATCTGCCGTATGGCTGCGAGCCGAATCACCGGGACCGATTTTAACGGTTTCAAAGTTCATTCGGGACTGATCAGATAAAGTAGGAGAACCAAAACAGTCCAGACCCAATAACTTAGCTCTTTGCACGAAAGGATGATCCATAGATATACCTGAAGAATTCAATCGGTACGATCTGGCTTTCATCTCACATGGCAAATGTTCACAAAGGAATTCAAATGCTTCCTCATTGGAATAACATTCGTTCGTCCGTACATCTAACGTAAACGTCAGTTGGTCGGGAATAACATTATGCTGACTTCCGGCATTAATCACAGTCATAGTCACTTTAACGGGACCTAATATCTCTGATTCTTTCGGGAATCTAAGATCCTTTACACCCATTATCACAGGTAATGCTTCATAGATAGCATTTACACCCTCATTTCTGGCAGCATGTCCTGACTTCCCTCTCACAATACCATCTACAACCATCAACCCTTTTTCGGCAATAGCCAATCGCATTTGTGTTGGCTCACCAACTATACCTAAATCAATCGGTGGTAGCAACGGTAAAAGAGAAGCAATACCTTCTTCACCCGATACTTCCTCCTCCGCTGTCGCCGAATATATTAAATTATAGGGTAGCTCTTTGCCAAAATAATGACAAAAGCAGGCTAACTGGGCTACAACCGAAGCTCCGGCATCGTTAGACCCCAATCCCCAGATCGTTTCTCCATCAGTTTCTGCACCAAATGGATCTTTCGTCCAACTGGCAGATGGCTTTACGGTATCCAAATGCGAATTAAACAAAATTGTTTTCTTTGCGGGATCATACGGATTTGCAAAAGCCCATAAATTATTACCCGATCGATTCACCGGAATACCTAATGACTTTATTTTTGCTTCTACAAAATCAGCAACTTCATTTTCATTTCGACTTAAAGAAGGGATACGAATCATCTCTTTCAAAAGATCAACCGCCCAATAATATAATTCATCTATACACATCATTTTACTTCTGATTTAGAGTCATAAAATAAGTTCGTTCTTCTTTCTCCATTTTCTCTATTGCATATCTTAATGTTGTACGAGCTATTTTAGCTTTATGCTCATGCAAAAAGTCGCGCAGACGAGACATATCTTTTTTACCGATCTCCCGTAATACCCAACCAACTGCTTTATGCATTAAGTCATGCGGATCTTCTATATGGAAACTGCAAAGTCTGACAGCATCTTCCAGATCGTTCTTTCTGACATAAGCCAGCGTAGCAACCACTGAAATTCTTCGTTCCCACATATTACTACTTTCAGCTAACTTATAAAGAATATCACGTTCTCCTGAAGGCAAGTGAGGAGCAACTAATTTAGGAGCTGAAAGATCAACTAAATCCCAGTTATTAACATGTTCCGTTTGTCTCAAATAAAGATCAAAGATAGCCTGTCTGAGTGCTTCATCCTTCGTTTTATATTTGAATATCAGGATCTCCAATGCACATAAACGACATTCATGCTCAGGTGATCTTAATAAAGATTCTACCTCTGCTAACGGAATATGTTGAAAACTTTTGGCAAACGCACGTGTCTGGGGAACAGTGAGGCCAAGAAACACATCTCCATATCCATATTCACCTTTACCAGTCTTAAAGAAGCGCTGCAAAATTTCTTTTTTCGGAAGATTCTGCTGAGTCTGTAAAAATGAGCGAATCTCTTTAGCTGTTTGCATAAATCCTGTTATTTAATCAATTAAATCTCTTATTTTGGAAGCCCAGACCTCATACCCTTTCGGAGACAAATGCATCTGATCACGAACAAATAATTCCGTATTCAGCATTCCATTTCCTTCAATAAACCAGGCGGTCGGATCAATATAACTTGCTTTTCCTTCAAATTTCATTTGTTTCAGTTCAGCATGTACACCAATTATCGCCTGACGAATATCCGATGTCGGATCATTCGATGCTGGCAACGGACCTAAAACATAGATACGGCTATCAGGGAATCGATTTGTCAATTCTTTTACACATGAAGCAATACCGGAAGCAACCTCCTCAGGTGTATTTTCACCGTTCGGCAAGTTATTAACACCTAATGTTAATACAATATGTTTAGCTTTAGATTGCTCATAATTCCCGTGCTTAATACGATAAAGAATATGTTGAACCTTATCTCCGGCTATAGCTGCAGTTTCCCACTCCAAACCTTCAAAAGCTTTATCAGCCGCTTTCTGTCCCGGCTTATAAACAACCAGATTACGGGTGCCGCCAAAACCCTGAGTAAGCGAATTACCTATAAGTAATAAATCAAGTGGTCGGGAAACTTTCTGATTAATCTCTTCATTTAAAGAATGCCAGTCCTCTCCTTCTTTCCATCCTGCCGAACTACGAAACTCACATCCGGGACGTGCTATTGCAGCAGAATTAGCTTCAGGTTGATTTGTTATAGTCACAAACAAATTCCACGCGATATAAGATGACCCTAAAGAAGTTGGCTGATATTTCTTATCCAGAAAAGGCGTACGGCCCGGAACAATCGAATCCGTCCGAAGCACTTGTCCACCTGCAACCTTTACATCAGCTTCCACTAGGTTTAACAAAGAGTGATACTCACTGAATGGCTCTATTTTATCGGTAGGATAAAGGAAAGTCTGTGTTATCTGAGGGTAGTTTTTAAGAAGTTCTTTTTGAAAAGCTGAAACCTCACGCATCACCTTTTTATATTTCAAGCCTGACTGGTCAATCTCAGTCTGGCTACCTAACTCCCATACAATCTGATCAGGAGAAAAAGCAGCGATACTGTCAGATAGTTTCGGGTGCATATAAAACAACTCATTATCAAAACATAGCGTTTTTATTTCAACCTGCTCACCTAATAGATCTTTTAACTGCGAAGTATATAAATTGCGTTCAGGATTAACGACTTCACGTCCTCTTGCCATATCATTGCCTAAGATCAGAATCTTTTGAGATGACTGCTGAGAAAAAACTGAAAAAGCCGTACTAAAAAGAAAGATAGATAAAATCTTCTTCATGGTGAATATTAATTTTATTTCTGTTTGCACAAAAATAGTTATTTAATCATGACAGACAATCTTTTCAATGTTCATTATGTGTTTTAGCTGAAGAAAATGCAAAAAAATACACTAACTTTGTGCAACTCATTTGTTTATGTTACAAATGAACGTTTCACACTATATATTATAAATAATGGTTCAAATAGGTAAGTTTAATACACTTGAAGTCCTGAAAGAATTGGATTTCGGAATGTATTTAGATGGTAAAGAATTAGGTGAAATACTTCTTCCTGTACGCTATATCCCTGAAGGGTTACAAATTGGCGAGTCAGTAGAAGTTTTCATATACAAAGATTCCGAAGACAGACTTATTGCCACAACGGAAATACCTTTCGCTCAGGTTGGTGAATTCGCTTTTCTAAGCGTCAACTCAACAAACCGTATCGGAGCTTTCATGGATTGGGGATTAATGAAAGATTTATTAGTTCCTTTCCGCGAACAGAAAACAAAGATGATGGAGGATCGTTCGTACACGGTATATGTTTATCTGGATCAGGAATCTCAGCGTATTGTGGCTTCTGCTAAAATCGAGAAGTTTCTGGACAATGTTTTACCTGAGTACGAAGTAAATCAGGAAGTTTCTGTAATGGTCTATCAACGTACAGATCTTGGTTTTAAAGTTATTGTTGACAATAAATTCAGCGGTATGATTTATTTCAACGAAATATTCTGCGATGTACGTGTAGGTGATACGCTCACGGCTTATGTCAAGTACGTACGTGATGATCAGAAAATAGATATATCATTGCAACCTCTGGGATATGAGCAACGTATTGATCCGCTTTCAGAATCAATTCTTGAAGCTCTTGATGAGAATGACGGATTTTTGCCTTTGTCTGATAAATCCCCTGCTGATAAAATTGAAGAATATTTTGCTTGCAGCAAAAAGGCTTTCAAAAAAGCCATTGGCGCATTATACAAAAAACGTATGATCGAGATTAAAGAAAACGGAATCTTCCGTGCTCAAAAATAAAAAAAGGGGGTATTCACTTGAATACCCCCTTTTCGTTTATTATTCATTCTGAATTAGTGCAAATTACCTGATTCAGCATTTTTGATCATTTGTTGGTCAGCTGTAATGTAGATTTCTACTCGACGGTTTTGAGCACGACCTTCAGGTGTTGCATTACTAGCCACCGGATCATTCCAAGCCATACCTTTAGTAGTAATACGGTTAGAAGAAACACCACTGTTAATAAGGTAGTTTCCTACTGATTGAGCTCTTTCCAAAGATAATTTTTCGTTTACAGCCAAGCTACCTGTATTATCTGTATAACCTAAAATAGATACATCTGTTCCCGGGTTATTAACCAATGAAGATGCAAATTCTGATAATTCAGATTTAGCTGTCTGGCTAAGGTTACTTTTACCTGTAGCAAACAAAATACCGCTATTAAATGTCACTTTAATCGCTTTCAAACCATTTGCATCAGTAACCTCTTCGATTTGTGCATTCTTGATTTGTTCTTCAAGTTCTTTCTTCTGTTTGTCCATTTTTTTACCAATCAGAATACCGGCTGTTGTACCTACAACACCACCAATAGCTGCTCCGATACCTGCACCTTTACCACCACCGATTAATGCACCGATACCTGCACCTAAGCCGGCTCCACCGCCACCACCGATAAGACCGCCTTTAGCTGTATTGTTCATATTACATGAACTAAAAATCAATGCTGAGCTTAAAAAAAGCGAGTAAAAAAGGTTCTTCTTTTTCATAATTGTTTAATTTATTCGGTTATTAGTTTAGTTTGTTTCTACAAAGTTATATATTTCTTTGATCTTCGAACGAACGTTAAGATCAAAGAAATGTATTGAATTAACATATAATCTATTACTTTTGTTTCGCAATAATACATGTTTAACCTATTGACTACTACGTTAATCTTTATATAATATTTATATGAAAATAGACCGCATAATCCTTATCCTATTTTTATTTACAATAAACTTATTTCACACTTTTGCTCAATCTCCGAAACCTACTCCGCAACAACTGGAAGATAAATTCTTCGAAATTACGCGATTCGCGGAATTAGAAGGCGTGATAAAGCAAAATAAAATTGATGTGGATGTAGTCATGAACTATAAGGGAAAAGACTTTCCTCTCCACGTGATTACAAATGGTATGAATATTTTCCGCGGCGAAGTAAATCTGTTTGGATTCAAATTTGATTTTGTCCGTCAGGACGAAATATTCTGGATGAAAATCCTTGGTTTCTGGAAGAAACAACAAATACCCCATGAAGACAATAACCCTATTCTGAATTTCGCCGAATGGAAAGACAAAAAACTAAATTCTCATTTGGCCGGAGATACTTTAATCAATCATGTTCCGAACTGGATCGTTCAATATACCTCTTACAATGAGAATCACCGTTTATATGTAGCAAAAAACTCGGGTCTCGTAACACAAGTCCGATCCAGATATACGGATAAAAAAACAGGTGAAGTATCCGACTACTTACTCCGTTTCGACAATTACCGGATGTTCCAGAACGTTTATGCACCCCATAAAATGATTGTTACAGATTTTAAAAAGGGACGTAATTTTTCAATGGAGATCAAGAAAGCATTAATACGGAATAATATTCCCGACTCATACTTTCAAACCAAATGATCTTTTAGCGATTCTTTTATTTAGTGATGATTTTTTGACTCCACACATTTCATTAAATCATTACCTTTGCCGAAATTTTTCAAAATTTACCGATGGGAAACCCAACGACTGAGTCAAATCAATTGATTTATCGAGTAGAGGATAAGCTACCATTTAAAGATGCCATCTTTGTAGCCATTCAACTCCTGCTCTCCGTTTTTGTGGCTATCATTACACCGCCTTTGATCGTAGCCGGTGCGCTGAATCTTGACATTCAGACATCTGGTTTTCTGGTTTCAATGGCACTTTTTGCCGCGGGTATATCAACTTTTATTCAGTGTCGTCGCATCGGACCTCTTGGCGCCAGACTACTTAGTGTCCAGGGAGCCAGTTTCACTTTTATCGGACCGATCATTGCTGCCGGATCTTTAGGCGGTCTTCCACTAATCTTCGGTTGTACAATTGCGGCAAGTTCTATAGAAATGTTTGTCAGTCGGATTTTGCATCTGGCTCAGAGAGTAATCACACCATTAGTCTCAGGTATTGTCGTATCGCTTATCGGACTAACCCTGCTCAAAGTCGGGATGATCTCCTGTGGTGGCGGTTACGATGCTCTAGCCAATGGTACTTTCGGAAACTATGAATACATAGGGGTTGCAGCTCTCGTTCTTTTCCTCATTGTCCTTTTCAATAAAAGTAAAAATAAATATCTGCGCATGAGTTCCATTTTTATCGGGCTTGCTGCGGGCTATATTGTTTCTTACTTCTTAGGTACACTTGATTTCACAGGTTTGACAGATGCATCCTGGCTGACTATTCCACAGCCTCTTAAATATGGAATCTCCTTTGATCTTTCCTCATTTTTGTCATTTGCGCTGATCTACCTGATTACTTCCGTTGAAGCCTATGGCTCTATCACGGGTAATAGTATCATATCTGAAGAACCTATAACCGGAGAAGTTTACAACAAACGCGTTTCTTCAGGAATATTTGCTGAAGGTGTAAACTCAATGATAGCAGGTATCTTCAATGCATTCCCCAACTCCCTTTACTCACAAACGACCGGAGTGATACAGCTAAGTGGTGTAGCCAGTCGTTACGTCGGTTACTATGTTGCCGGGGCATTAATCATTCTCGGACTGTTCCCGAGTATCGGGTTATTGTTTTCTCTTATGCCGCAACCTGTTTTGGGTGGAGCGACTCTGCTAATGTTCGGCACAGTAGCCGTTGCCGGAATACGCATCATCACATCGCACCCTATCGGACGTGCAGAAACTCTGATTATAGCTCTAAGCTTCGGAATCGGACTGGGAGTCGAACTGGTTCCCGAAATCCTCAATGCTTTTCCGCAAGCTATTAAAAATATTTTTGCTTCAGGCATCACGGCAGGAGGTGTAACAGCTATTCTTGCAAACTTATTTATTCGCATAAAAGACTAATCGCGTATACATTATGGAACTATTAAAAAAACGTATCAAACAAGACGGTAAATGTTTTGACGGTGGTATTCTTAAAGTAGACAGCTTTATCAATCACCAGATGGACCCGATCCTGATGAAATCCATTGCTGTTGAATTCGTAAAAAGATTTGCGACTTATCCGGTCAACAAGATTATTACAATTGAGGCAAGTGGTATTGCACCGGCTATTATGTTGGGTTATCTGTTGGAGATTCCTGTTGTATTTGTTAAAAAGAAATCACCAAAAACAATGGAGAACATGTTGACTACAACTGTTCACTCTTTTACCAAAGATCGCGATTATACAGTTTGCATCAGCAATGATTATCTGACACCAAAAGATAACGTCGTATTCATTGACGATTTCCTTGCAAACGGAAATGCAGCTTTAGGAATTCTTGATCTTATTGAAAAAGCAGGTGCAAACCTGATTGGAATGGGATTCGTTATCGAAAAAAGCTTTCAGGAAGGTGGCCAGATTCTTCGTGACAAAAACATCAAAGTTGAATCATTGGCACAAATCGATTCTTTAGATAATTGCACAATCAAATTCAAAGAATAATCCGACTCTTCGGAACAATCACAAAACGGAGTGGCATCCCTTCATGGGTGTCATTCCGTTTTCGTTTATATATAAATGCTTTATAACACATTTAAAAACCTTAAATAAATAGCTGATTGTTATACTTTTGTCCAGTAAATATATAATCAGAGTAATCTCAATTCTCTGACCATTATTTTAAATTTGAATATTATTCACCGAAAACACCTTATTTCAAATATATGAAAACACAAATCTTATGTCTTTTAATGACAAATTTCCTGATATCTTGTTCCGTTCAACAGAAAGAAGAGGAGCCCTTAATCAGAGATATAACCTACAACACATATGATGAATCTTCGAAAACCTTTGATTTGACACCTTTAATTGATACAACTAAATTCGAAATAATTCCGCTTGAGAGCCATTCTAAGGCAATCGTAGGTACAATATCAGATGTATATATAAGAGGAAATAAAATCATTATTGTTGACAATAACAGCAATCTTGCTTATGCATTCAATCGCCAAGGCAAGTTCCTTAATAAGCTGGGAAGCATAGGTGAAGGACCGAAGGACTATCATCCGAATTTTATTAATGCTATATTAGTTGAAGAAGACAGGATCGGATTCTTTAATTTCTACACTCAGAAGATAAGTTATTATGATTTTGACAATAAATTCATAAAAACGTATGATAACTTCCCTGTCCCGGCCTTAAATATATATCCTATAGATGGCCAATATGTATGCATGTCCGAATTTGTCAAAAATGAAATAGGATGCAATCATATGTATATAATAAACAAGAACGAAACAAAATCCTATTTTCCATTTGAAGACAAACCAATAAACAGAGGATGGGGTGTAGATAAGCAAGGAGTCATAGCTAATAATAAATTATATTTTCACTTAATTTCAAAAGATACGATCTTTCAATATGATAAGAAAACAGGTGTCAGACCGATTTATAATATCAAACTAAAAGGAAGAACCGTCCCTGATGAAATTAAGAATGGAAATGGGAGAGAAGCTCTGATGTATAAAATAAAGAATAATGCCGTCTTAGGCATGAAAAGCATAGACGTACTAAATAATATCTTGTTCATTAACTTCGGAACTAATCATATCGTCTATGATATGGCAACCAACAAACAGATTGGTCTATTCGATCGATGTAGCATTAAAGACTGGGACGATTTCTCATACCTTTCCGCCAATACTCCACACGGATATTTCAGGGATGGCTATTTTATATTCCACAGTTCCGCAGACGAATGGTGTACATATAAGGAATACAAATCAACAACATTCTCTGCTTATAAAAACGACTTCCATAAACAGCTATGGGAAAAAACACAACAGATGACAGAAGAAGATAACCCTATAGTAATCCTGGTAAAAGCACAGACTAAAAGCTAATGCGATAAGTTAAGTGATTATCAGTTATATCAAATTTGAAGAGTTTGTTTTATCTGCTTAGAAAAACGCTAAGAAAAAACGGAGTGGCATTCCTTTATGGATGTCACTCCGTTGCCGTTAATAAAAATCACTCCCAAAGTTTGATTTTCAATCAACACTATCGACACTATCAGCACCAATCCCTATAAAAGACTGATATGCAATATAATGCAAACACATTTTTTAGTGCTGATTGGTGTCGATTGAACAATTTGTATTGGCACCATAAGAAAAGTACAGTCATTCAACCAATCCCTTTTTTATATACAATTCTCAGCTAACTGCCCGATACGAATTTAATGTAACGTATAATCCTGATTCTTTTGAGTATAAATAATATGTAAACAACTGACTACTAAGTTATTTCAAAGGATATTTAATAGTTCATGCGCTTGTAATTATTTGTTAACTGTAGGTCGCACAAAAATGCGGTGTACTTCGCACTTTTGTGCGACCTACTTCGCAATTCAGTGCGACGTACACCGCACTTTTTATTCTCAGTTGCAAAATAATTAATCGGACTATAAGAAAAAATATATCTACTGTACTGCAAATTAGATATAGTCACAAAAAAGGAAGGTAATAGTACAGGAGCCTATCTTAAAGGCTAAATAATGAGATAAATGCTCTATAACATGAAAAGAACCTGGTATTTTAACAATTCATTATTATAAATTTGCCCAATAGATGAAACCAAATTAATTCTCTTTTATATTTACGCTTGTATCCTAAAGCTGATGCTCATGAAACAAAAAATAAACAAGAAAACAATTATACTACTATATGTGGTTAGTTTATGTCTATTAATACCTGTATTGATAAGTAACATTATAGACAATAACGGAAGTAAAAATACTGTTCTGTATTTTCTGATTTGTGGTTCGACCATAGGATTCTATAGTCTCATGAGAAAAAGCAAATGAAAAGGGAAAGGATATAGAAACAAAAAAAAGAGCTAACAACCGAAGTTATTAGCTCTTTTTCTGTACCCAGAGCCGGGATCGAACCGGCATGGAAGTGAATCCACTGGTGTTTGAGACCAGCGCGTCTACCAATTCCGCCATCTGGGCGTCTTTCTTCTGTGTCCTTGTTTCCTGAAGACGATGCAAAGGTACTGCTTTTTTCGAAACCTCCAAATTTTGCACTATTTTTTTTCAAAAAAAAGAAAATGGAGGAAGAGAATAAAGAAGCACAAAGAAGAGCAGACAAAGAATTATAAGCTAGCTATCAGACAAATAAGTCTAACGTAACAAAAAGGAAGAAGAGCTTAACAAAAAGAAGAAAAAAGAAAGACTTCGAAAAGAAAAGGAGCGAAAAGAAAATAAATGGAGAAAAAGTAAGATTAAACGAGCGTTTAACAGAATATAATTTGTAGCTTCGCACCAATAAGGAACTATAAACAACAAACTGCTATGAAGAATAACTATTGTGTGATCATGGGAGGTGGTGTAGGAGCTCGTTTCTGGCCATTTAGCCGAACAACTTATCCTAAACAATTTCTGGATTTCTTCGGAACGGGGAGATCATTGCTCCAAATGACTTTCGATCGTTTCTCGAAAGTTGTTCCTAAAGAGAACATTTTCATTGTAACCAATGAAATATACGCAGAGTTGATTCAAGAACAGCTACCGGAACTTAACGCCTCTCAAGTGCTATATGAACCAGCACGCAGAAATACGGCACCTTGTGTTGCCTGGGCGTCTTATCATATTAAAGCAATCAATCCGAATGCAAACATTGTGGTTGCTCCATCTGACCATTTAATTCTGAAAGAAGAAGAGTTCTTAGGGACTATTCGAAACGGACTTGAATTTGTAGGACAAAACAACAGCTTACTGACTTTAGGAATATTACCAAACAGACCGGAAACAGGCTATGGCTATATACAGGTCGGTGAAGAAAAAATAGGAGACTTCTGTAAAGTAAAAACATTTACAGAGAAACCAAACCATGAGTTAGCAAAAGTGTTTATTGAGAGTGGCGAATTTTTCTGGAATTCAGGGATTTTTATGTGGAACGTAAATACCATTATCGATTCCTTCGAACAATTTACACCTGAAATAGCATCACACTTTGAAAAAGGTGTCGGAATATACGGTACAGCCGAAGAAAAAGAGTTCATTAAAAAAGAATTCCCTTTGTGTCCGAATATCTCTATTGATTATGGCATTATGGAAAAATCGCCTAACACTTATGTGCTATGCGCTGATTTCGGTTGGTCTGACCTTGGAACCTGGGGTTCTCTTTATGAATTATCAGAGAAAGATCAGAACGAAAATGCTACATTAAAATGTAAATCAGCTTTTTACGAAGCAGAAAACAATATTGTTACACTGGCAGACGGGAAGTTAGCAGTTATTCAGGGTCTGAACGATTATATCGTGGCAGAATCGGGTAATGTATTGCTAATCTGTCAGAAAAACGAGGAGCAGAGAATCCGTCAATTTGTTGCTGATGCACAAATGACGTTTGGTGAGGACTTCGTTTAACAAAAAGTAAGAGTAAAATAAAGCGAAAAGGAAGAGGGGATAGAGTTAAGCACTTTATCCTCTCTTTTATTTTGAGTAAGCCAAAGGTAAACTATCAGATTTAGAATGATCTTATTATCTTTGCAATTCGGAAGTTACGCATCTTTATGCTGACTTAAGAACGCCTATTGTTTTTTTTGAAACGCTGCAAATGAAACCTATGGAAGATATAAATGACAAACAACCTACCTATAGTGAAGATAATATTATCACACTTGCCTGGCAGGAACATATACGAAGACGTCCCGGTATGTATATCGGGAAATTGGGTGACGGATCACACGCAGATGACGGTATCTATGTATTGTTGAAAGAAGTCCTTGATAACTCTATTGATGAGTTTATGATGGGGAACGGGAAACAAATCGAAGTAGATATCCGTGAGGGCAGTGTGCGTATTCGTGACTTTGGTCGTGGTGTACCTCTGGGTAAGGTTATTGACGTTTCTTCGAAAATGAATACGGGTGCAAAGTATGACTCGAAAGCATTTAAGAAGTCTGTAGGATTGAACGGTGTAGGTATCAAAGCCGTGAATGCCTTATCTACTCGTTTTTTTATTCAAAGTCATCGTGAGGGAGAAGCTAAAGCTGTTGAATACTCTTGTGGCGAAATTGTACGTGATTTTCCTATTTCGAAAATGGAAGAATCTAACGGTACGCTGGTTGAGTTTACTCCGGATCCTACGGTTTTTAAAGATTACAAGTTTCGTGATGAATACGTAATTGCTCTTCTTAAGAATTATACTTTCCTGAATGCCGGTCTGATTATCTACTATAACGGTGTAAAGTATGTTTCGAAGCACGGTTTGGTTGACTTACTGAATGAAAATATGACTTCGGAAGGCTTATATCCGATCATCCACCTGAAAGGTGAAGATATAGAAGTCGTAATTACGCATGGTAACCAGTACGGAGAAGAATACTATTCGTTCGTTAACGGTCAGCATACGACTCAGGGAGGAACACACTTATCCGCTTTTAAAGAGTCCGTATCCCGCGTTATAAAGGAATTTTACAATAAGAATTTCGAATACGGAGACATTCGTAACGGAATGATCGCAGCTGTCAGCGTAAAAGTAGAAGAACCCGTTTTTGAATCGCAGACAAAAACCAAATTAGGTTCGAAGGAAATGAGCCCTGACGGTATTTCGGTAAATAAATTTATCGGGGATTTTTTAAAGAAAGAGCTGGATAACTATTTGCACAGAAACAGCGAGACAGCTGAAATCCTGTTAAAGAAAATTCTTGAGTCTGAGAAGGAGCGTAAGGCCATTGCCGGTGTAACGAAACTTGCACGCGAACGCGCGAAGAAAGCGAATTTGCACAACAAGAAATTACGCGACTGCCGGATCCATCTAAGCGATGCCAAAGGTGGAGAAAAGCGGGAAGAAACGTCTATTTTTATTACGGAGGGTGATTCGGCGAGTGGATCTATTACGAAAAGCCGGAATGTTGAAACTCAGGCTGTGTTTTCTCTCAAGGGAAAACCTCTGAACACTTACGGGTTGACTAAAAAAGTGGTCTATGAGAATGAAGAATTCAATTTATTGCAGGCGGCACTGAATATTGAGGACGGCCTGGACGGACTACGTTATAACAATGTAATTATTGCTACCGATGCCGATGTGGACGGTATGCACATCCGATTACTGATGATTACGTTTTTCCTTCAGTTCTTTCCGGATCTGATCAAAAAGGGTCATGTATACATTCTACAAACGCCTTTATTCCGTGTCCGAAATAAAAAAGAGACTATATATTGTTATAACGATGAAGAGAGATTGCAAGCGATTGCAAAATTGGGCGCTAATCCGGAAATTACCCGATTTAAAGGATTAGGAGAAATCTCTCCGGATGAGTTTAAATACTTTATCGGCGATGACATGAGATTAGATAAAGTAACTCTTCGTAAAGAAGACCTTGTAAAAGAACTTCTGGAGTTCTATATGGGTAAGAACACGATGGAGCGACAAACCTTTATTATCGACAACCTCGTTGTAGAGGAAGATATTTAAAACAATAACTATGAAAAGAATCGCATTATTCCCGGGAACATTTGATCCTTTTACAAAAGGTCATATGTCAATTGTTCATCGTGCATTAAATGCATGTGCAGATGAAGTTGTTGTAGCAATCGGAATCAACGATACGAAGAAACCATTGTTTTCAATTGATGAACGTATCGCTGCATTAAAACATATATTCCGGGACGAACCACGCGTGAAAATAGCAACTTACAGTTGCGTGACAGCAGATTTTGCTCAGGAGATCGGAGCAACTGCTATTATCCGCGGAATACGTTCTTCGATGGATTTTGAATTTGAAAAATCTATTGCAGATGTAAACCGTAAAATGACAGGTATAGAGACTATTATCTTAATTACCGAATTAGAATTTGCGCATATCAGTTCTACGATTGTTCGCGATCTGATAAAATTCGGGAAAGATATTTCGGACTTTGTTCCTGATCCGAGCGTATTGAAACGCTAAAAAACAGCAGTAGAAACATTCATTATAAAAATAGAGGATGAAAAAAATAGCCTGTCCGAGATGTGATAATTTTATCCGTTTCGATGATTCAAATTATACGGAAGGCCAGTCCATTCGTTTGCATTGCGAACATTGCGGAAGAAATATGAGTATCCGCATCTCACGTAAAGCTAAAAATGAACCAATAGAAAATCTTGGTCAAGTTGAAGTTTTCGAGAATGAGTTCGGTTATAAACAAGATTTCCCATTGGTAATGGGCGACAATATTATCGGTAGAAGATCAAAAGGGACGATTGTTCAAGTGCCTATTCTTACAGATGACATGAGTATGGACAGACAACATTGTGTTGTTCATATTAAACGTGACAAAGCCGGCAAATTGATTTATACTGTTCGTGATTTCCCTAGTCTGGTAGGAACTTTCTATAAAGGAGAGTATATTGCTAAGAATGAGAGAGTCGTTTTACACAATGACACTTTTCTTACGTTAGGTGCAACGACGATTATGGTTCGTCTACCGGAAGAAGCAAAGAATGAAGATGAAGATTAATGATCGATATCAACAGGAAGCGGAAGCATATAAATGCTTCCGCTTCTTTCGTATTATTTCTTTTTGACGTCCTTGTTTTCTTTTTTCACGTCTTTACACTCTTTCTTTCCTTCTTTACACTCTTTTTTCTTATCCGGGCATTCTTTCTTAGCCGGACACTCTTTCTTCACTTCTTCTTTCTTTTGGTTTTGAGCCATTAAAGGAGCTGAAACCAACATACCTCCGGCTAACAATAACAAAAATGTCATTTTTTTCATAGCTGCAATAACTTTTAGATGTTTAAATAAAATATCAATTATCCGAATCACACAATATAATTGAATTGTGTATCATTCTATTAAACATCAGAGGGATAGCCATAGTTCATTCAGATTCTCATATTTAAATCCGAATAAAAATATTCCTAAAATAGTAATATTAAAATGTAAGCATAAATAGCTTGAATATCAAAAAAAATACTTTCTTTGCAGAAAAGTAACGCATGAAAAACGGATTTCCATATCGCAATTTGTTTTTCTTTCTCTTTTTCATCTGTAGCTGTTTTTTTGAAATGCAAAGCCAGATAAAAGAGAAGGATGGAACAACTTATACGCTAAAATCCTATCCGAATCCATTCAAAGACGAAGTCGAAATCAGCATTAAAAATGATAATGCAACAGATCAGAAAATCAAACTTGAAATTTTTGATCTGGTCGGCAGAAAGATCAAAGAGTGGAATTTAAACGTCGAAAAAGATTCGAGCATTAAATGGAACGGAATGAGTAGTGACGGAAAGCAAATCTCGCCGGGTATCTATGTATTACGCCTGCAAAGCGGGAGCGAGACAATCAGTAGTAAGTTGGTAAAGAGAAACTAAGAAGCCATTTTGAATGTATACGAAGTAAAACTCTCAGACTGAGTAATTCAAACCGGTTTCTAAACAATATAATTCATAAAATCTAATATCGCTGTATTATGGCAAAAATAAAACCTTTTAAAGGAGTAAGACCTCCGCAAGAACTTGTTGAATTGGTTTCGAGCAGACCATATGATGTATTGAATTCGGAAGAGGCACGTGAAGAAGCAGCCGGTAATGAAAAGTCATTATATCATATTATTAAGCCCGAAATAGATTTTCCTAAAGGAACTGATGAACATGCTCCTGAAGTTTATGAAAAAGCCGTCGAAAACTTCCGGAAGTTCCAGGATAAAGGTTGGTTAAAACAAGATCAGGAAGAACTTTACTACGTATATGCTCAAACAATGGACGGACGCACTCAGTACGGCTTAGTAGTGGGTGCTAACGTTGATGACTATCTGAACGGCGTAATCAAAAAACATGAATTGACACGTCGTGATAAAGAAGAAGATCGTATGAAGCATGTTCGTATTAACAATGCCAATCTGGAACCTGTATTCTTTGCTCATCCATATCATGAAGAACTTGACGTTATTGTAAAAGATACTGTTAAAGGAAAAGCTGAGTATGACTTTGTTTCGGCAGAAGGATTCGGACACCATTTCTGGGTAATCAAAGATCCGAAGCATATCGGACGGATAACTGAGATCTTTAGCGAAATGCCATATCTATATATTGCAGACGGTCATCATCGTACTGCTGCTGCAGCTTTGGTAGGTGCAGAAAAAGCAAAAAACAATCCTCATCATACGGGCAATGAAGAATACAACTATTTCTTAGCTGTATGTTTCCCGGATACTCAATTAAAAATTATCGATTATAATCGTCTGGTTACTGATCTGAATGGTTTATCAATCGAAGAGTTCCTTACTAAACTACGCCAAAACTTCGATGTCGAAGAAAAAGGAACGGAGATATATAAGCCCAATGCTTTACATAATTTCGGCCTTTACGTAGATGGTAAATGGTATTCTCTGACAGCCAAAACAGGAACATACAATGATAATGATCCTATCGGAGTACTGGATGTTACGATCTCTTCAGATCTGATTCTGCGCGATATCCTGAACATCGAAGATTTGCGATCTTCGAAACGTGTAGATTTCGTAGGCGGAATCCGCGGATTAGGAGAGTTGAAAAGAAGAGTGGACAGTGGTGAAATGAAAGCTGCGTTAGCTCTGTATCCGGTTTCGATGAAACAATTAATGGATATTGCCGATACAGGTAATATTATGCCTCCAAAGACAACCTGGTTCGAGCCTAAACTCCGTTCGGGGCTGGTTATCCACAAATTAGATTAGTATTTTTTCTGGTCGCTTTCATAAAGGAAGGGCTGTCCTCATATGCTAGTAAGCATATCGGACAGCCCTTTTCAATTAGTATAAACTATTTATTTCACGATGATCAGGAAGTAGTTCTTTTTACCACGTTGAACTAAAATAAATTTATTATTCAACAAGTAAGAAGCATCAATAACATCATCTTGCGAAGCAAGTTTCTCTTTATTGACAGCAACACCACCACCTTGAGTCATTTTTCTCATTTCTCCTTTTGAAGGGAAAATAGCAGCTTGCTCAGTAAACAAGTCAATAGCTTTCACGCCATTATCAATAACCTCACGCTCAACTTCAAACTGAGGAACACCTTCAAATACAGAAAGTAAAGTTTCCTCGTCCAAACGGTGAAGTGCTTCAGATGTAGCATTACCGAAAAGAATATTCGATGCCTCTACAGCAGCTTCATAATCTTCAGCCGAGTGAACCATTGTTGTAATTTCTTTAGCTAAACGCTTCTGAAGCGGACGTAAATGTGGAGCTTCTGCTTGCTCTGCTGTTAAAGCTTCAATTTCTTCTTTAGTCAAAGCTGTGAAAATTTTAATATATTTCTCAGCATCACCATCGCTTACATTTAACCAGAACTGATAGAATTTGTAAGGAGAAGTGTAACGACGATCTAACCATACGTTACCAGACTCTGTCTTACCAAACTTACCACCATCTGCTTTTGTAATCAACGGGCAAGTCAAAGCAAATGCTTCTCCACCACCTGTTACACGACGGATAAGTTCTGTTCCTGTCGTAATATTACCCCATTGGTCAGAACCACCCATTTGAAGGCGACAGTTATATTCGTTATAGAGATGAAGATAGTCGTAACCCTGAACTAACTGATAAGTAAACTCAGTGAAAGAAAGTCCTGTACCTGTATCACCGCTGATACGACGTTTTACTGAATCTTTCGCCATCATGTAGTTTACCGTAATGTGTTTACCTACGTCACGGATAAAATCTAAGAAAGTAAAGTTTTTCATCCAATCGTAGTTGTTCACCATTACAGCAGCATTAGGCGCATCCGAATCAAAATCCAAAAATTTACTTAATTGTTTTTTGATAGAATCCTGATTGTGACGCAATGTAGCTTCATCCAAAAGATTTCTCTCCTGAGATTTCATTGACGGGTCACCGATCATACCTGTAGCACCTCCTACCAAAGCGATAGGACGATGTCCTGCACGTTGAAAATGCTTAAGCATCATCACACCTACCAAGTGACCGATATGAAGAGAATCGGCAGTAGGGTCGATACCAACATATGCAGAGGTAAGCTCTTTCTGTAATTGCTCTTCTGTTCCCGGCATCATATCGTGGATCATGCCGCGCCATTTCAATTCTTCTACGAAATTCATATCTCTATATATTGTTAATTAAACAGTTTAAAATAAATATTACTTCAGAATACCATTTATAAGCAGACTGAAGTAAGGCATGTCTCCTAACGGAGATACGCAAAGTTACATTCTATTTGTGAAATAAAGTCATTTAGATCTATATTTCTTTCTTTAGCAGCTTTATAATAAATCGATTCGATACTTTGATTAACCGTATCTGTTTCCAGAAAAACACGATCCAGCGGAATGCTTTTCCACGTATCCGTATTGTACGATAAACCAAATGACAAAAAAAGATTAGGATAGGAGAGTAGTTGATTAGCTAATTGCGTTTTCCCACGAAATCCATGAATTATCCAAGGCTGTTTAGGTTTATATTTTTTATATAAGTGAATTAATTCATCCCACGCTTTGACACAATGTATAATGAGCGGTATTCGCAGTTCTTCACTTATTTGAATCTGTTGTTCAAAAACACGTATTTGAAAATCAATAGCTCCGCCACGAAGCTTATCTAGTCCACATTCACCGATTGCGAAAGGAATCAGACCGTTTGCAATTAAACTCTGCAAGGCTGAAAATGCTGATTCACAAATTTCTGTATCTTCCGTTTCCCAGGGATGAACACCTAATGAAAAGAGTTTATCCACTGTCATTTTGAATTCACGGGGATCCATCTGGATCACTTCGAGAATATTCGGCTTATTATCCGCATGATGCGTATGTATATCTATAAACATAGCGAGTGGTTATTTCAGGGAACCGGATCATATCCGCTACCTCCCCAGGGATGACAGCGCAATATACGCTTAACACCCAGATAGGTACCCTTGAAAACTCCATGCTTCATTATCGCTTGCAAAGTATATTCCGAACATGTCGGTGTAAACCTGCATGTCGGCGGTTTGAGCGGCGATATCGCTCCCTGATAAAAACGGATCGGTAAGATATAAAGCTTACGAATCCAGACCTTCACGTTCATTAGTCATTGAATTTTCGGTAAGTTCAAGCTTCTGGACTAACGCAGACAAAGCCTCTTGCATCTTTTTTTGTACATCCTCACTCGATTTAATCGAATTAGGAAGATAAAGGAACGCAATAGCCAGGCGTTTATCCATTTTTTCCAAACAATCCAACAAAGGCATCTTATTCAATCGATAAGCCTCGCGGATCAATCTTTTTACATGGTTGCGCTTATTTGCACGTTTAAAGCGCTTTTTGGTCACACTACATAAAATAGCCGCACGAGCCTGTTCCTGGTCAGCAACAAAGCAGTAAACCAAACGAAAAGGATAAGTAACAAACGATTCATTACCCGGAGTAAAAAGCGCTTCAATCGTTTTTTTACTGTGAATACGTTCGTCCTTAGTGAGTGAAAACTGTTTTGCCATAATAGAAAAAGCCCTTAAATCAATATATCTGCAAAAATACATAATCTTCGCCGATATATCGATTTAAGGGTTGAATATAATTAAACTCAAAAGATTAAAGTTATTTTTGAGTCTTCTTCAGATACAATTCTAAAGCTGCCGTCATAGATGGAGCTTCAGGAGTCGGAGCCTGGAAAGACAACTCTAGTCCGGCATCCGTTACAGCTTTAGCCGTAGCTACGCCAAATGCTCCTATTTCGATATTACCTTGATCAAAATTTGGGAAGTTTTTCATCAAAGAGTTGATACCTGACGGGCTAAAGAACAATAGCATATCATAATCAAACTTTTCTTCCGGCGTAAAATCGTTGCTTACAGTACGGTACATAACCGCTTTTGTATAATCAACTTTTACTTTATCAAGAACTTTAGTAACATCATCATTATGAACATCCGAACAAGGAACTAAGAATTTTTCGCCTGAATGCTTTGTAAAGCTTGAAGACAAATCGTCTAATTTCCCGGTTGAGCCGAAGAATATTTTTCTTTTTCTGTAAACAATATACTTTTGAAGATATAGAGCGATAGACTCTGTAGTGCAGAAGTATTTCATTGTTTCAGGAATTGCTATGCGCAAACCTTCACATAAAGTAAAGAAGTGGTCAATAGCTGTTTTTGCCGTGAAAACGACAGCTGTATAATCCGTAATAGCAATTCTTTGCTGTCTGAACTCCTTAGGAGTCAGGCCTTCTACCTTGATAAAAGGACGGAATACAATATCTACTTCATATTTCTTCGCGATATCGAAATAAGGCGATTTATCTGAAGTAGGTCTTGGTTGCGATACTAAGATTTTCTTCACGATGCAAACAAATATAATTGTTTAAATTAAACTGTACACATATTTAAGGATTCCTATTAATCCCATCAGAGGTGCCAAAATCACGGTGCAAAGATACAAAATCATGTAAAAATAAGAGGGTATTGTATGGAAAAAAATTTTCAACCCTCTCAACACTAAGGCTATAAAATAGGCTACAAAAACACAAATTAAAATGGTTTTAATACTTTGAAACGAGATATCAACGTATGTAGCCGTTAATGTTAATGGAAGCAAAACCAATCCCAATATAGATAAAGCCGTCTCTCTACCGCTTTTCCACAGCTGGAATGAGCGTTCGGAAGAGAAGAGCAGAATCAACATTCGATTGAGTAAATACTGAAATCCCATAAACAGAGATATCAAGACAAATGTCTCTCCGAAAAACAAATAGGATTTTAAAGCCGACAGATCCTTACCACCGATTTCTGTAAAATATAGAAATGCCACAATGGACATTTGCAAGAGTGTCTGCACACTCAGGATCGTTTTAATTTTATGATTAAAATCAGAACTTTCCGAAAACAGATTTGTCCTGTCCTTGGGTCTCAGAAAGACTTTAATCGATTCCCATAACAGCCCCCGCCCTAACAATAGTCCGACGCCGGCAAGAAATATCGATAAAAAGAAAACGACACTAAAGCCATCCAGCTCCTTGATATCATTCTCTTTCAAAATTCCTTTATACCGGATTTCTCCCGATTGTTCCGAAGCGAATGCCTGCAACTCACCATCTTTTTCGACAAGAAAAAGCGGTAAATCAGCTAATACGACAGAATCCGAAGTTTGCTTTCCACAATCTCCGGGCAACATCATATATCTGAAGGTGCTACTGTCTTTAGCTATTTGCAAGGAATCCATTAACATAACAGTCTGATTTAGATTGCTGCGAATTTACGTGGAGCAACATCCCAGCGCGGAGCGTTTCGGATAGCATCCAATACTCCTTCCGGGTGATCTACAACCGTAAACATTTCGCGGTGCACTTCACGCATAAAATTTTCGCTTACTGCTTTATCCAGCATTTCGATAAGCGGATTATAAAATCCGTCAAAATTAAGAATAATAACAGGGTTCTCAAAGAGTCCGAGCTGCTTCCATGTAATAATTTCCAACAACTCTTCTAATGTCCCGCATCCTCCGGGAAGGGCTATAACAGCATCTGCCAGTTTGGCCATCATCTCTTTGCGCTCATGCATAGATTCAGTAACAATCAGTTCATTCAACTCATTGTTTTCCCAACCTTCTTTAAGCATAAAAGAGGGAATAACTCCGATGGTTTTTCCACCGTGTTGCATCGTCGCTTCAGAAACAGTTTTCATCAAACCACGATTACTTCCTCCATTAACACAAGTGATACCTGCTTCACCTAAAACTTTTCCCAGACGAAAGGCTGCATCTACATATTTCTCAGGTATCTGAGAGCTCGATGCACTATATACACATACTCTTTCAATCATTTGAATCGGGTTTTTATGGATGTGACTGACGGATGACACACCGAAGTATATCATCCGTCAGTTATTATTTAATTGCTTATATCTGTTACTCTGCAATACCGAAAGCCTTGCGGATCGGCTCTACAAAGTCAAGTTTTTCCCATGTGAAAAGTTCTACTTCTTTCACGATAGGCTCATTCAAATAACGATTGTTGAAAACTTTCGTTACTGTCTGAGGCTTACGTCCCATGTGCCCGTAAGCTGCTGTTTCCTGATAAATAGGATTACGAAGTTTCAAGCGCTCTTCGATAGCTTTAGGACGCATATCGAACAATTCTTTCACTTTAACCGCAATTTCAGCATCTGTACATGGAACTTTTGCAGATCCGTAAGTATCAACGAAGATACTTACCGGCTCAGCAACACCAATTGCATAAGCTACTTGTACTAAAACCTCGTTAGCTACACCTGCAGCAACAAGATTCTTAGCAATATGTCTGGTTGCATAAGCTGCCGAACGGTCAACTTTTGAAGGATCTTTTCCTGAGAATGCGCCACCACCGTGAGCACCTTTTCCACCGTAAGTATCTACGATGATTTTACGACCTGTCAAACCTGTATCTCCATGAGGACCACCAATCACGAATTTACCTGTTGGATTAACGTGAAGGATTAACTGATCATCAAACAAGGCCTGAACCCGCTCCGGCAATAAAGCCTTAACGCGTGGAAGTAAAATATCTTTTACATCATTATAAATGATATCCAGCATTTTCTCATCAGCAGCCAAACGTGCAGCTGTTGTATCATCTTCCGCATCCACAAAATCATCATGCTGTGTTGAAACAACAATTGTATGAATACGAACAGGAGCGCCTTCCGGAGAGTACTCAACCGTTACCTGAGATTTTGCATCAGGACGAAGGTAAGTCATTTCTTTTCCTTCTCTGCGGATATCTGCCAATTCAGTTAGTAAAAGATGAGATAAGTCTAAAGCCAAAGGCATATAGTTATCTGTTTCTGTAGATGCATAACCAAACATCATACCCTGGTCACCTGCTCCCTGATTCATTTCGTCTGCACGCTCAACACCACGGTTGATATCGGCAGATTGCTCATGAATAGCAGAGAATACTCCGCAAGAGTCACCATCAAATTTATAATCGCTTTTTGTGTAACCGATACGGTTGATTACCGAACGGGTTACCTCTGGTAGATCTACATAAGCACTTGATTTTACCTCGCCCGCAATTACTACCTGTCCGGTTGTAACCAACGTTTCACATGCAACTTTAGAAGTTACATCCTGCGCCAAAAACTCATCAAGTATAGCATCAGATATTTGATCCGAAACTTTATCCGGATGCCCTTCCGATACAGATTCAGAAGTAAACAAATAATTCATATTATCTTTCTATTTTTTATTTATTATTCGGAATAAAACAACGAATAGATAGGAGTGCATTGGTATATAAAATAATGGAAAGAGGAGTTATATCCTTTTAGCATTTTTTTATGTGGTTGCAAGCATCTCAAATCTGTCCACAAGTTTTCGACTGCAAATATAGAAAATTATTTGTTGATTGTGAGCAGTATAACACTCTTTAGCTCTGTAAGGCTAATTTTAATGCTTATAAATAAAGAGAGGGAGAGCCGCCTGACTCTCCCTCTTTCATTCCAATACAGAATATTTATTTTGTTTTCAGGTATTCATCCATCGCTGCCGCTGCACGACGTCCGTCGCCCATCGCCAGAATAACGGTTGCACCGCCTCTCACGATATCGCCACCGGCAAATACATCTGAAATATCTGATTGCATCGTATCCTGATTTACAATAATCGTACCCCATTTAGATACATTCAATCCTTCAATCGAACTTGGAACTAATGGATTAGGAGATACACCGACACTGACAACGACCACATCTACAGGAACTTCATCAATAGCTCCTTCAATAGCTACCGGCGAACGACGACCTGAAGCATCCGGTTCGCCCAATTCCATACGTTGCAACATCATTGTTTTAACATGTCCGCGCTCGTTACCTTTATAAGATACAGGATTACATAAAGTAAGGAACTCAATACCTTCTTCTTTGGCATGATGTACTTCTTCTAAACGTGCAGGCATTTCTTCTTCCGATCTGCGATATACCAACATGGCTCTTTCTGCACCCAGGCGACGAGCTGTACGCACTGAGTCCATTGCTGTGTTACCACCACCGATGATAGCTACGTTTTTACCAAACAGAATAGGAGTATCTGATTCCGGATTTGCGGCATCCATCAGATTCACACGTGTAAGATACTCATTGGCAGACATTACACCGATAAGATTCTCGCCCTCGATATTCATAAAACGGGGAAGTCCCGCTCCACTTGCAACGAAAAGCCCTTCAAAGCCCATTTCATGAAGATCATCATAAGATAAAGTCTTCCCGATAATACAATCAGTCAAAAACTGAACACCCATTTTACGAAGTACTTCAATTTCAACATCTACAATTGTATTTGGTAAACGAAACTCCGGAATACCATATTTCAATACCCCACCGATTTCGTGTAACGCTTCGAAAACAGTCACGCTGTAACCTAATTTAGCCATATCGCCGGCAAAAGCAAGACCCGCAGGTCCTGATCCTACTACGGCAATTTTCTTCCCATTGGCAGGAGCCAGCTCAGGAGTCGCAATATTACCGCTTTCACGCTCAAAATCAGCAGCAAAACGCTCCAGATATCCGATAGCAACAGGCTCTTTGCCCATTTTATGATAGATACATTTAGACTCACACTGTTTCTCCTGTGGACAAACACGTCCGCATACAGCAGGAAGAGCACTTGTCATTTTCAATGTTTTGGCAGCCTCAAGGATTTCGTTACGCTCGATATTCTTTACAAAAGTAGGAATATTGATGCTCACCGGACAACCTTGCATACAAGACGGATCCGGACAATCCAAACAACGGGAAGCTTCTACAAGAGCTTGCTCCTTTGTAATCCCCAAGCTCACTTCTTCATTATTCGTAATGCGATATGCCGGGTCTAATTCGTTCATTCGAACGCGAGGAATCTCTCCACGTTCTTTATTTTTCATTGCCTTACGAAGTTCCTCTCTCCAAGGTTCACTACGCATAGCTTTAATCATTTCTTTCTGATCCATCTTTTGTGTTCTTTTTCGGTTAATACAGCTATTACTCCATCTCTTTATAAGAGTTCAAACGCATAAGCATTTCATCAAAATCAACTTCATGCGCATCAAACTCCGGTCCGTCAACACAAACAAATTTTGTTTTCCCGCCCACAGATATACGGCAAGCTCCGCACATACCTGTTCCATCTACCATAATTGTATTCAGAGATGCAATAGTCGGTATGTTGTATTTCTTTGTCAACAACGACACAAACTTCATCATAACAGCTGGTCCGATCGTAACACACATATCAACCTGTTCGCGTTTGATCACTGACTCAACTCCTTCCGTAACAAGTCCTTTATTTCCGTATGAACCATCATCGGTCATTACGATAACTTCATCTGAATTAGCTTTAATCTGATCCTCAAGAATAATTAAATCCTTAGTCCGGGCAGCCAATACAGTTATTACACGATTTCCGGCATTCTTAAATGCCTCAACAATTGGTAATAGCGGAGCAACACCAACGCCACCTCCGGCACAAACAACTGTCCCGACTTTCTCAATGTGTGTAGCTTTACCCAGCGGGCCTACCACATTCGTAATAGAATCACCTTCATTCAATGCACAAATCTTAGCAGAGGATTTACCTACATTCTGAATAACCAGTGTGATTGTTCCTTTTTCCACATCTGCCGCAGCAATTGTTAAAGGAATACGTTCTCCTTTTTCTCCGACCTTCACGATAACGAAGTGTCCTGCTTTACGCGAACGTGCTATAAGCGGGGCTTCTATAACCAGCTTCACGACGCGTTCCGAGAAATACTCTTTACTAACAATTTTGTTCATTGTCTAATATCTATTTTTACTTATATGTACCGTTCAAAAGAGCTTCCATATGAAGCACAAAAAAAGGAGGATTTTACAGACACCTCCTTTTCGACAAGCAAATATACAAATTTCTTATAAACGCGGTTATTTTGTTTCTATTAATCACAAATAAAGGATCAAATAAAACAAATCGACACTTATTTCTCTGAATATATAACTTCAAGAAGCGTCTGACCTACCGCCTTTAATGTCTTAGGATCTATATTTTCAATTGTATCATCTTTTGTATGCCAGCTATCAGCAAAACCCTTTTCGCGGTCATTATCATAATCAATAATATCAATCGACGGTATTCCATACTGATTCACATATATATGATCATCAGTCAGCAAACTACCGGGCTTATTCACAAAATAGTTACCATAGCCTAACTTCTGAGCTGTTGCCCATACTTTATTCACAATTGAAGGAGCAAAATGCATAGAATACTTATCTTTCGAAAATCTGGCATTTTTATCGCCAACCATATCCAGAAGAATACCATAACGAGCATTATACCCTCTTTCGTGAGGATTCTTTGCCCAATACTGTGATCCAAGGCAATAAGCTTCTTCGCCGGTTGTATTAGTCCCGAAATAAGGTGTTCCGAAATCTTCAAGATCAAAGAAAAGAATATCGACACCGACTGACGGATTCTGCATACCAAACTGACGCGCCATTTCTAACAATACACCAACACCACTAGCTCCATCATTAGCACCGTCAATAGGTGTTTTATGATTAGCCTTATTCGGATCGGCATCCGCATAAGGTCTTGTATCCCAATGCGCAAAAAGTAAAATACGATTGGCTGATTCAGGATTATAAGATCCTATAATATTATATCCTTTAAGCAGTTGACGGTTATACGCCAATGCATCAAATTCTTGTATCTGAACTTCAGCTCCTTGTCTTTTAAGTTCAGAAGCTAAAAGCGTAGCTGCCTTTTTATGCACTTCGGAATTTGGCACGCGAGGTCCCATATCTGTTTGCATTTTCACAAACTTATAAGCACTGTCTCCATCAAAGACCGGTACATTTACGACTTGTTGCTGCTCATTTTTTACGGCTTCGACCGGAGCTTTTGAGGCTGATGAGCCACAGGCTACGAATGCCAACAATCCGAAAACCAGATAAATATATTTCGATAGCTTCATATTACTTTTATTAGAATATACATCTGCAAATGTATTAATTTTTAAAAGGTCTGCCACCAACCATACTTTAAATTTTAAGCAACTGTAAAAAAATAAAAGAGGAAGACCTATTCAGATCTTCCTCTTTCACAATAAAATATTCTTTAATTCTTAGAATTGGTATGACAAACCGATAGTTGGGGTAAATGCCGATACTTTATATTTACCTGAGAATTGTTTATCCTTAGCTGAAGGATCCGGATAAGAACCGAATCTTTCAAATCCATGTGTATAAGTAAATGCACCGTCAATTGAGAAGTTTTCTAATGGACGGAATGAGAAACCACATGTCAAACCTAACTTGTTCATACCCGGAGTCTCTGGGTTATATAAGTACGAGCGAACAGGTGTTTCATCATAATATGCACCTACACGAAGATCTAAACGATCTGTAGTTTT
This sequence comes from Porphyromonadaceae bacterium UBA7332, assembly GCA_002471225.1. GTDB lineage: Bacteria > Bacteroidota > Bacteroidia > Bacteroidales > UBA7332 > UBA7332. Next base: position 124,495 of record DKPO01000031.1, on the reverse strand, counting down.
AAACTGTGCACCAATACGATAGATAAATGTATTTCTATAGTTCTTTTCTGCCTTAATATCATATCCACCCAAAACTTCTTCTGAGAAACGAATGTTCAATGAATCATAAGCAGCCCATCCTACAAATTGCAACTCCGCTACCAAAGTGATTTTTTCAGTCGGTTTGTAAGTTACCCCTGCATTAAGATTTGAAGGCATCGGCATAGATGCTGTGAATGTACCTTTATCTAATGGAGGAACTTTACCTGTTGATTCTAAAAGTTTCTTCATAGCTTCACTCGCATAAGTCAGCTCAGCAGTTCCTGCATTTACTTTCATTTTTACGCGTGAACGGTAAGAAACACCTACTGTAAATTTATCGTTGATCTCATATTGTGCACCCACATTAAAACCAACACCTAATTTTGATTTACCTGACAAAGTCGCAGAAACCGGAACAACGTCTTTCCAATCCGGATTAAGAGCGCCCAAAGACCCCAATGGAAGCAAAGCTCTCGAAATAGCCACGTCTCCTGTCATTACCATTAAACCGGCACCAATGCTTAATTTATCAATCGGTTTCCATGCAATGGTCGGTTGAAAGTTGAATGATTTCAAGCTGATATCCTGAACCAAATGAGCTCCTGCCCAATCTTTACCCCAGTTTAATCCGCTACCATAAGGTGTTGTCACACTGATACCGGCTGCTAAATTATCATAGATTTTAAATCCTGCATAGAAGTACATTGGAGTACTTACTTCATTATCTGCTTTATGCGAATAATCTCCATTTCTATATTTTGCATTCGTAAATACGCCGGATACACCTGCTGACAAATCTACCGTTTTATTGATTGAGGTCAAACCTGCAGGATTGAAGTGCATACTTTCAGCTCCTAATTTCATAGATGTCCCTACGTGACCCATACCGGCTTGTTTAGCACTCTGAAGATTCACCTGATATCCTTCTGCCATCATTGATAGCGATACTAAAGAACATGCTACTAATGAAAAGATTTTTTTCATCATCAAAAAATTTAATTGTTTCGGGCACAAATGTAATGACAAAAAAGTAAATAAAAACAAACAGTTTCAATTAAAAATATAAAAATAACTGTCAACTAATAGATAGTCAATACACTAAGTATTAGAACACAATGCATGAATATTAGTTCATTCATTTACCATTCCGGATCGCCTTTTTTGTTAAAATCAAACAATCAATCTTTAGATAAAAACCGATAATACAACACCATTTTAACCACGAATATATCCGACGTTAAGAGACCTATACAGATTCAGGAAGGAAGAATAATTAATTAAACAGAAGACCCTTTAAAAGACATAGGAAATATAGCACATAACACACTGACAATTAATAAATAACATAGTAAAACTAATCACTAACAAACCGTCATTAAATAAAAACCTGTAGGTCGCACTAAATTGCGGTGTACTTCGCACTTTTGCGCGACCTACTTCGCAATTTTGTGCGACGTACATCGCAATTATTAATTGCAGTAGAAAAATAATTATTGGAAGTGAAGAAATAAATTATTCATACCGAATAATAGATTAACTGAAGCACTTTATTCTAAGGGAATTTGTATTCAAATTTTACTCAAGCAACTCCCGGGCTCCATTCTCATAAACTTACACCATCGAATGTATCATCAGCAGTACCTAAAACGAAACTACATTGGATTATGCGTTGCAAATAACAGCACATCTGCAACCATCTGCAACCATTTGCAACAACAAAAACACCTATCCACAAAGGATTTCCGATGATTGTTGCAGATGTTGCAAATAAAAACGGATTATCGGATAAAAACAGTTGGTAGGATAATACGAATAATAAAAAAGATTTGAAACAAATACCCATAAAGCCCATAAACATCCATTCAAAAGCTAAAGAAGCATCCGATCCGCATCTGATTTGTAAGCGTCTCCCGGAGTTTTGTTTTCAATCAACACTATCAGCACTATCAACACTGGTGTTTAGAAGCGCCTGGCAACTAAGTTAGTAGAGTATTCTTATATCAATTTGGTGCTGATTGGTGCTGATTGGGTGCCGATTCAAAAGGGGAATCAACACCTTTTATATACTGAAATACAATCATTTATACCTTTGGTGCCGATAGTGTCGATTCAAATCGCAAAACTCCTGGAGAGGAGTGTCCCGTCTGAGTCAATCGTAGAACAGATTAACTTATTCGTGGATAAGATACTGTAACTTTTTGATGCTACAGGCATACTTAAAGGGTTGATTTATATTGATTTTGGTTGATTGATTTAAAATTACACCGGACTGAGATTACAGAGGTGCGTTTCCTGGAGCTGGTTGATCTTAAGAAAACATGGAAGAGATACTTACAAACAATCGTATTTATCCGTTGATCCTTTCTTGTTTCTGCAATAGAATTAGAAGCTCACCGGGGAGAACAGGAAAGAGATAGGTATAAAAACAAAAAAGGTCATCTGAATCAGATGACCTTTTTTATAGTTGTCTCACAGGGATTCGAACCCCGAACGACAGAACCAAAATCTGCTGTGTTACCGTTACACCATGAGACAAACTTTATTGCAGTTGATTTTCTCAATTGCGTTGCAAAGATATGTATCTTTTTTGTATCTCCAAAATAATTAGAGAAAAAAATTTCATACCCTTATAAAAAAAGAAAAACCACCAAACCTGGAAGCGGCTCAGCGGTCTCCTTTGTTGTCTCACAGGGATTCGAACC
>DKPO01000031.1:51033-121538 GCA_002471225.1 Porphyromonadaceae bacterium UBA7332 | reverse complement strand
CCGTTACACCATGAGACAAACTTATTTGCAATTGATTTTCTCAATTGCGTTGCAAAGATATGGAAAGGTATTTATTCCTGCAAATATCTCGGCTATTTTTTTTATTTTTTTTCTTCACAGCTCCTATCTGCAAAGGGATTGGAGCTGTAAAGAGCTGTAAATCAAAACAGAAATAATATTACATTGGAGCTACCCATCCTTGTGCTTTCAGAGGAACTTCCAGACCGTCGCGTGTAATTAGAGCTGCACCTAAATCTTTTTCAGTCGTATGACCAATAATTCTTACTCCTTCAATAGCTGCCACCTGATCATGGAGCTCAATAGGTACAGTAAATAATAGCTCATAATCTTCTCCACCATTCAAAGCCGCAGTTACCAGATTCATATTGAATTCTTCTGCCATTACCGCTGTCTGGTAGTCAATCGGAATACGATCTTCATAAATGCGACAGCCAACTTCACTGTTTTTACATAAATGCATCAATTCTGAAGACAAGCCATCCGAAATATCGATCATTGATGTAGGTAAAATATCATTTTCAGCCAAACGTTCAATAATATCTTTTCGTGCTTCAGGCTTTAATTGTCGTTCAAGTAAGTACTCTTTTCCTTCAAACGCCGGTTTAAATTCAGTCTCTCCCTTGAATACTGTTTTTTCACGCTCCAATAGCTGAAGCCCCATGTAAGCAGCTCCCAAATCTCCACTCACACAAATCAATTGACTTGGTTTTGCTCCGGAACGGCGAACAATCGTTTCTTTGTCACCCTCGCCCAAACAAGTAATACTGATAGTCAGTCCTGTATAAGATGCTGAAGTATCTCCGCCGATTACATCTACACCGTATTTTGAGCAAGCTAAATTTATGCCTTCATACAAAGCCTCAATATCTTCAACCGAAAATCTCTTAGACAGTCCTAAAGAGACAGTGATTTGTTTAGGCTGAGCATTCATAGCATAAACATCCGAGAAATTTACTACTGCAGCTTTATAACCCAGATGTTTTAATGGCACATACGTCAAATCAAAGTGAATTCCTTCGAGCAAAAGATCTGTCGTTACAACAACCTGCTTGTCTTTATAATCCAGAATAGCAGCATCATCACCCACACCTAAAACAGTTGAATGATTCAGTGGTTTTAATGCTTTAGTCAAATGTTCAATCAGACCAAATTCTCCTAACGAAGCAATATCTGTACGTTTTGTTTCCATTTCTATATAATTTAAAAAAAGCTATGTCAACACAAAACTGCCTGACATAGCCTTTAGAATCATTTATTTCTTGAAGAAAATTACATTTTTTCAATTAAAGCAGTCATAATAGCAGTCATTTTAGGCTGCGCACTGTTAGCTGCTTCCAATACCTCCTCATGTGATACTTCAACCGGTTTACCATCATACCACATATCTGTGATAACTGATAAAGCGAATACACGCATACCACCGTGACGTGCAACGATCACTTCAGGAACTGTACTCATACCAACTGCATCTGCACCCATACGATAGAACATTCTGTATTCAGCCGGAGTTTCAAAAGTAGGACCTTGTGTACCTAAGTAAACACCTTCTTTTAAATCGATTGCTTTTTCTTTAGCGATTTCCTTAGCTGTAGCGATCAGTTCTTTGCAATAAGCATCGTGCATATCCGGGAAACGAGTTCCTAATTCTTTGTAGTTTTTACCACGAAGCGGATGCTCAGGGAACATATTGATATGATCATTAATAATCATTACGTCACCTACAACAAAATCAGGGTTCATACCACCTGCTGCATTAGAAGCAAATAATGTATTGATGCCTAAAGCTTTCATCACTCTTACAGGGAATGTACATTGTTTCATGTCATATCCTTCATAGAAGTGGAAACGACCTTGCATCGCAACTACTTGTTTACCTCCCAGCAAACCAAAAATCAGCTTACCGCTGTGACCTTCAACTGTTGAAACAGGAAAATTCGGAATTTCTTCGTAATTAATCACTTGTTGTTCTTTAATGTGATTAACCAACTCTCCTAAACCTGAACCAAGAATAATACCTACTAATGGTCTATAAGTTGTAGCCTTTTTTAGATAATCGGCTGTTTGGTTTATTTTTTCTAACATAGTCAATTATTTTAGAGTTAAAGTTTTGTTTCTGATCTTGTAAGAAGTTTACTTCAATCGGAATATAATACAGATCAGGCTTTAATTCATCTGTCATTTTAGGCATTTGAGCTAAACGAACCGCATCTTTTTCAGTTACTAAAATAAACTTATCCGGATTTTCTATTTCGGAAAATCGTTTAAAGATAGCATTAATATCCCGAATAGTAAAATGATGATGATCGGAGAAAGGCATCGGAATCAGCTCTCTGAAGTATCCCTCCAAATCCCGGATCATTTTCTCATTCGAAGCTATACCGGTCACAAGAAGCACGGTAGACTTCTTTAGAATATCTGCATCCAGATCAATCGCCGCGTAGCGGCTCAAATCTTTAAACAGAGGTTGTATCTGTTTATAACGAAAATCCGTAAAGAAAAGTTGCTGATGCGGACGCGGTTCCAGATATTTAGATATTATTCTGATTTCCATAGGAGTAATATCCCGCGGAGATTTAGTCATAACAATAATATTTGCACGCTCCATCTCCGACACATCCTCTCTTAATGAACCAGCCGGTAATAGTTTATCTTCATAGATTTTTCGATGATAATCCATCAACAAGATCGAAATTCCCGGTTGCACCCATCTGTGTTGAAAAGCATCATCCAATAATACGACATCAATATCCGTATGCTGTTCCAGGATTCTTTTTATACCTCTTCTCCGATTACCATCTACAGCCACAATCGCATTTGGAAATTTTCTATACATCTGATAAGGTTCGTCACCAATTCTTTCCGGTGTTGCCTTTTCATCTGCAAAAAGGAATCCTCGTGTTTTACGTTTATAGCCACGGCTTAAAACGGCTACTTTCATTCCACTTTCCTGCAAAATGCTGATCAAATATTCAGTATGAGGTGTTTTTCCCGTACCGCCTACGGTGATGTTGCCGACACAAACGATCGGCACTTTAAAACTTTCAGACTTCAGGATACCATAATCAAACATCCGATTCCGGATGTTAGTTATCAAACCATACAAATATGAAAGTGGTAATAATGCTTTTCTTATTTTGGGTGTACTATCCATTATATCAACTTGTCCTATTCGATATCAAGCATCAAAGGTAATCGAGCCTGAACAGGATCCATGTCTTTTATATTATTAATAATCAAGTATTCTTTAAAGTAATCTCCGCCAAGAACTGACGTTAAGCGAGTCACGGCAGCAAGTCCGTAATCTTCCAGCAATTGATCGAAGAACTCTTTTTTCTTTGGATAATCCTTCACTTTATAATCTTTCAGATTAGCTAAAGAGGCTGCTTTAGCAAGTGCCATATCCATTCCGCCCAACTCATCAACAAGTCCGAGTTCTTTTGCTTTCACGCCACTCCATACACGGCCTTCCGCAACCTTAAGAATAGATTCTACCGGCATCTTACGGCCTTCTGCACAACGACGGGTAAATAATTCATAACCTCTTTCCACATTACGTTGCATCAACATACGTTCTTCTGCAGAAACAGGCGATGTCATACTTGGGAAATTAGCTATCGGATTTGTCTGAACGACGTCAAAGTTTAATCCTAATTTATCAGTCAAACCTTTGGTATTCGGTAACATTCCGAAAATACCTATCGATCCGGTCAATGTTGTTGGCTCTGCAAAAATCCAGTTTGCATCACATGAAATATAATATCCTCCGGAAGCTGCATAATCGCCCATTGAAACGACAAAAGGTTTTACTTTTTTCAGTTCGGAAAGAGCATACCAAACTTGCTCTGATCCGAATGCGCTACCGCCCGGGGAATTAACACGCAAAACTACAGCTTTTATGCTAGAATCTGCTTTAATTTTAAAAATCTCTTCTGATAACTTACGCGTATCAACTTTAGGTGTGGATGTTCCATCAATCTCACCCACTGCGTAAACTAAGGCAATGGTATTTCTTGATTTCTGGTTGTCATCTATAATATCACTATTTTTAGCCATATCCGAAATAGAAACTAATTTCAGTTTCTTATCCTGAGCAATACCCATTTTCGTTTTCAAAAGAGTATTAAACTCATCGCGATACAAAAGCTTATCAACTAATTTAGAAGATAACAAATCTTTTTGCTCTTTCAGCATAATACCTTCTGAAGCATACTTATTAAGCTCTGCTACAGGAACACCTCTTGAAACAGAAACACTGTCAAGAATAACACTCCAGAAATTCGAAAGCAACATCGTCATCTGCTCACGATTCGCATCACTCATTTTTGTTTCTGTGAAAGGTTCTACGGCCGATTTGTAAGTTCCGACTTTAAAGATCTGCATTTGGATACCTAATTTATCCAAAGCTCCTTTGAAGAACATAGAAGTAGATGAAAGACCTTTAAGTTCGATCATCCCCGAAGGATTTGTTACTAAAGTATCGGCTACAGTAGATAAAAAGTAACCATTCTGTGCATACAAATCGGAATAGGCATACACGAATTTTCCACTTTTCTTAAAATCCTGAAGTTTTGTCCGGATCTGCTGTGCAGTTGCATAACCACATTGCAATAAACCTGACTCTAAATAAATCCCTTTGATCTTAGGATTCTTTGCAGCTTTGTCTATCGCGGTCATGATCCGATCCAATCCGATTTCTTTCAAAGCATAGTCAGAAAACATCGGAGGTAATTCTAATTCAGTCGAACGTTCCTGAATGACTCCATTCAAATTTAAATGTAAAATACTGTTTTCTGAAATTGTTTTCTTTTCATCGGTACCAGATCCAATTGTTGCGACTAAGCCCATCACACTGAATATCATTACAAACCATAAGATAATCATTGCAATAGCAAATCCTAAACAGGAGGCAAAAGTAAATTTAAAAAATTGCTTCATAGCTTTAATTATTAGAACGTTAGACTACGAATGCAAAAATATAAAAATACAAATAAAAAAAGCGGTAATCATCAATTAATTTGGTGATTACCGCTTTATACAAACCATACAAACATTATTTTCTTCTGTTTTGTCTTTGTTCCAGTAAAAGCGAACGCTCTTTTTTACGTTTTTCAGCAGGAGATAATTTACTTGTTTTCAATGGTGTATCCCACAACAAAGCAGGTATATTATCTATTTCTGCCTGAACCTGGTCCGATTTAATTTTCCGACAGGAATAAGGATCCGGCTCATTCTCACATTCACTCCACAAACTCTTATTCTGCGGATTCTGAACTTTATAGATTAAGCCTTGATACATCCTTTTCTTAAAATAAGCATCAAAAGTCAGCCCTGGCTTATCTGCCCTGATTTCGAGATAAGGCAAATAAGGCTGAAGAGTGCGATAGGTTATCCAAAACACAGGCGTAAATTCATTCGTATCTGTATTATCTGAAAGGACAGGAGCAATAGCTTCTATGGCACATCCGAACTGAGAAGTATGTCCATCTACATACCATATTTCTTTAACCATGTAGCCGATGACTCCGGAACCTGCGTAAGTCAGATCTGCTTTATCAAAATCCGGTTTTCTTCGCGTACGGTTTAAACCTAATTTCATCAGCGCACTATCGGGAGTCAGATATTCTTCGCGTGTAAATGTCTCATTCACGGATTGTGTATCAAAAGAGAAAGCTCCGATTTTCTTTTCATCCAAAAGTCTGAGAATTATACTTATCAGATTATAGTAATAACGTTTTTCAGCCGCTTCACCTGCCTGAGTATAGTACAAGATAGGGGAGCGGGGTTCTGAAAGATAACTGTTTGCCTCAAGCTCTGCCGTATCTTTTAATGAAACAAAACGATAGACCGTTTTGCTCCATCTTGGATTAAGAGGTACCACATTCTGACTCCCGCCGACAGTCAATTGTCTTGAAGACGGATTAAAAACGGTACTATCCATATTAACTATATAATCTGGTTCGTAAAAGTCTTGTGCAGAAGCTACTGCAGTAAACAGACTAATTACGACAATATTAAAAATCTTCTTAAGACTCATAACTGATTCATTTGATTAGAGTAAAACTTCAATCGGATTTGGTAATTGTCTGATTATTCCATCAGGACCTTTCACCTTTATATTTGAAATATTAAATGAACTTCCCCGACCCATTCTGCGGATTAATTCTATTTGCTTACGACTAAAACGATTCCCTTCTGACGATTCGTACTGAGTCATGCCTCCGTTTGACAAACGAATATCAAAACCTAATACATTAAACGGTATATTTAACAGTCCGTCAAAAATCCCTGCCTCAACTCCGGTAGTCAGCAAAAGAGATTCCCGCTTGATTTTCCCTCCCAGATAACGTTCTCCGGCATCAATGGTAAGATAGGGTGCCGGTAAAGGCAAAGCTCTTACCCGAAAAGTATTCGCACTTACGATCTGCGTTTTACCGTTCACTTCGGCAGAAACGGAAATCGTCGCATCAGTCCCCACTTTAGATGGTTTGGCAACCCATTCACCGTTATTCTTACGACTAAGAGTTCCGTTTGACATCGATGCTGATATTTTATCATTAGGTATTCCCGGAACTGATATGCTTACAGGATTCTCAAAGCCGGCATAAAATATATTCATCATGGTTGCCGAAACCGTTGCCGTAGGTTCGACCACCGTATATTTCTTAGAAAATGGATATTTGGAAATATTTCCATCTCCATGTTCCAGAGCTATATATCCTGACACAGATTGCTCACCAACCTTTGATGCGGCTATATCATACATTTCTGAATCCAGACTTTGTCCGTTCACAAAGACTTCAGGCTTTTTAGTCGAATCTTCAGCTGCCAGTATGATTTTAGCTGAGTACCGGCCTCCTTTAATTACATAATCAGAATAGGGTAACACATATGCATTAACTTCATTAACTCTGAAATCTTTATGATCTATATTTCTATATAATGCATTTAAAACCTCATTTTCTGCATCCAGTATATCACTTTGCATCTTTGATAATAAAGTAATCGCTGCAATTGTAGGCATATTATTAAACATTGCATTCTCCCACGCTAATCCGGCAACATTGAGACTTCCACTTACCTTTGTTGTCAGATTCTGTTTCACCGCAGATCTTTTCAATGAGTCGGTAATATAAATCAAAGCTTTCTCCCGATAAGAATCTATATGCTTTCTCAATCTTCCTCCTTCTCCGAAACCCGCACCGAGCATCACTTGAGATGCCGCATCAATATCGTCTTTCTGCTGGATATCACTAAGTGTACCTCCTTTATGAGACACTATTTTTTCTTTTAGTGATTGAATATAGTTAATCAGACTATCTGTCTGAGCTCTGAACTCTTCGGCACGAGTCAGGGTCGGTTGTGCTTTCTGAGGATTTGCCTCAGCATATTTGTGAATATCAGACAAAGTTGCCTGATTCTTATTCTTTGTTGATTTGATCGTTCTGTCAATACTGTCTTCCATGAAGTCAAAGCCAACCAGTACGTCCGTTGAAACGTTCAGAGCAAGCATTGCTGTCAATACAAGATACATCATATTGATCATCTTTTGTCTGGTTTTCTTTCCTGCCATTGTGTTTTGTTAAAGAGGACGACCTGCGTTGTTTGTTGTCAAAGCATTAATCATCCGACTGTAAATAACATTAAGCTGAGTCAGTTGCTCTGACATTCGTTCTGTTTCTCTTTTAAACACTTCAGCCTCCTGTGAAGAGCCTTCAAACAGCAGCTTCAAACGACTCAGATCTTCATGGACCTGAGATATTGCCCGAACCTGCGTGGTAATTCCCTGCAATTGATCAGTATAAACTCGGCTCAAACCTTCAATGTTTCTATTCAACGTCCCCATTTGCTCAATATAAGTTAGCGTTGAGTGTTTCATTTGCGATGTATTATCAGCTATAGTCGTATAAGTATCAGCCAACGATCCCGATACACCCGCCAATTGTGAGGTCGCCTGATTAAAGCGATCTAAATGTGAAGTCGTTTCTGATAGTTTTTTGAGATAAGATTCTGTTATATCTGCGAGATCAGCCATTCGGGACAACTGTTTAGCCGATTCATTAAGATGTTTCAGGCTTTCTTCCAGATCCGACGTTTGTTCTGAAGTCAACACGGGAGCAGAGATTCCGGAAGAGGATGTTTTCATGGAAGCAGAAGTAGTCAGACCTGAGACATTTATACCTTTACTTGCCAATTGGTGCAGAGGATTATCTTCGTTTTTTCCTGATTTCAGATTAGGAAACACACGATCCCATTCTACCCGTTCATCTCCTGAACGATCAAAAGCACTTAAAGTGAAAATAAACACTTCAGTCAGCATACCGATCATCAACATGGTCGTACCTCCCGGTAAATGCAATATCTTGAACAAAGCTCCAAGAATAACGACTGCAGCACCAAGACTGTAAGCCGTATTCATGAATATTTGTCCTTTTTTTGTAGCCAAAAGATCTACAATAGTTCTGGATTTATTTCTTTGCTTTGACATAGTATATATTTTAAAGAAAGCTCTTTTAATTATCGCCTATTTTGGTACGAACGCAACGAAATCCTATAAAGGCCCGTGGCTGATTCTGATATTCTCCGGTTCGAATCTCAGCCCGGATTAAACTCGTTGCATCTTTAAATGATCCGCCTCTTACTACTTTCCGTTTAAGATAATAAGGATCAGTTGTCAGAGCGTTGAGTTCTCTCTCTGGATTAAATGTTGATTCTCCTATATTTCCCGATGAAGTATAGGCTGTCGAAGTCCACTCCGCTACATTCCCCGACATATCGAAAAGACCGATTTCATTTGATTTATAGCTTTTCACTTTAGCAGGTGTCAGATTACCATCTTCTGTATAGTTTCCTTGTCCGGGTTGAAAGTTTGCAAAATAACAGTCCTTCGAATCTGTCAGATCGTTCGTATGCCAGGGGAATTTACCTGTAGTCGTTTTGCGGCTTTTAGCTGCGAACTCCCATTCGGCTTCTGTCGGCAGCCTGAACGGAGCAAATTGTAACCAGCTCTTACTGTTTTTATCCAGTCGGTCAGTACGCCAGTTGCAATAAGCAGTAGCTTGTTCCCAGGTAATACCGACCACAGGGTGTTGTTTATATGCCGGATGCGAGTAATATGTCTGTAAAAGAGTTGTATTTTTAGAAAGAGGAAAGTCATTTACCCATACGGTTGTGTCAGGATAGACATTAACAATACGCATGTGAATAAAGCTTGATTCATCAATAACCGGAACACGTATGGTTTGCTGTTCGTATATTCCTTCGTCATTAAGAATAACCGTGTCTTTATCATAAAAAACGACACGGTCCGGAACTTTTATATCTGTATTAAGTACCCGTTTGCGGGGATCTGTCTGATTAGCCATCAGAGCAGCGGCATCTCTGTCAAACCATTTATAAACATAGCTCAGCATTTCTCCGCGAAGAATTAGTTTTCCACTCACAGGATCATTCCTGTAATATTTCTCCATAAGTGGTTCCATCATATCTTTTTTGCGCCATGGGATCGGTCTGCGATAATTTCCCATCCGGTCTTTTTCAAGGTATTCTTCTCCAAGTTCTTCACGAAAGATCGAATCCCTGACCCAATTTACAAACTGAGCATACATATGATTCGTAACTTCGGTTTCATCCATCCAGAAAGACTCAACCGATATCTCCATCGCCTGATTCGTTTCGCCTATAAGAGAATCGTTATCTGCCCCCATTAAGCAGGATCCTTTTTTAACCATTACCATACCTAACGGTTTCACGTCTCTCCAGGCACTTCGCCCGTTATATCCCAAATCGCCACCTGCAGGAGCGCAAGCAGAAAGCAATAATACGATAAATAAGATCGGAACCAGTTGACTTTTTATATCTCGCATAAAAAACAGTTTTACTAAAACATAGACCAGATTATTATCTTTAACGGGTTCTTTACAAATATATTATATGAAGCAACGAGAAAATAGACTGGTAAATAGAGTAAAACTAAAGGAAACGAACACTTCTTTTTCGTCCCTGTATTAATTTTCCCGACTTGAAATCGAGCGGAAAACTATAAGTTGCAAATATTTCATGGCTGCCTTTACTTGTTCTGCTTATTTTCGAAAGCCCTATATCGTAGGAATACCCTACTTTGATCGCACCGAAGTTAAATCCTGCACATAAGTTTACGGCATCATTTAAGCGATAACCAATACCTCCGAAAAGGCGTTTATTATACATAAAAAGAAGATTCAGATCGAGCTGATAGAAATTAAAATCTGTTTTAAATAAAAAGGATGGCTTTACCTCTAATAAGGAATAGGGGAATTGGTAATTATAACCTCCCAGAATATAGCAAACTCCGGGTATTTGAGTTTTGTATTTCTCTCCGAGATGGACTTCCGGTTGGAAGATATGTTGATAGGATAATCCCAGATAGTATTCAGATTTATGGTAGAAAAGTCCGAATGACATGTCAAAAGTCAAACCACTTTCTTCAGTAGTCGGTATATTCGGATCAACCTGATTATGATCATCCCCTGAGGGTATATGAACTTTCGTACCGTCAAAGCGGGAACTTATTACGGATGGTTGTAATCCTAAATTCAGTTGTCCTCCGAATAATTTTATCGAATAAGCATATTGAACTCCGATATTCAGATTCTGGTACAGACCGATATTTTCATTAAAAAGCATCAATCCGATTCCCTGGTTTTTTCCTAAAAAAAAAGCCGGCATTTCGGCGTTAAACACAAAGGATTGCGGAGCATTTTCAACTCCCACCCATTGCTGACGGAATTGTGCTGAAAGATTCAACTCGTCACTCAACCCGATAGCTGCAGGATTATAATAGTTCTTAGAGATCCAGTATTGACTGAATTGCGCATCAAACTGTGCTTTCACGTTTGACGTGAAAGCACAGCCAACTAAAACGATTAAAAGCATTCGTTTTAAAATCATGCGCGTTTTTATGAAAATCGAAATTAATCTTTTACTTATATTGCTTGTAACCAATAAAGAGTAAACCTATAATTAAAACTGCAATGCTTATATAAGCGATTGTTTCAGTCATCGCTATGGACGTAGGTTTAAACTCGAACTTGATTTCATGGTTTCCTTGCGGAACTTCAATAGCTCTCAACACATAATCCACACGAGCAATCGGAACTTCTTTTCCGTCTACATAAGCTCGCCAGCCATCATAATAGATTTCGGAGAAAACTGCCAATGCAGGACCTTTAGCAACTTGTGCTTTATAAGACAATGCGTTTGGAGCAAATGAAGTGAGCTGAATATTATTCAAAGAATCCGATTGCAAAGAAGAGGCATCCGGCACGGCCGAAGCAAATCTTTTATCAACAATCGCTGTCTTACCCGGATTAAAGTTATCCATAGCAGACATTTCCTCATTTGCATTATCCACCCATTCTATTGCACTTACAAACCATGCATTACCCATCGCATCAGGGTTTTGTTGTGCCTGTGGTTGCCCGTTTTCGCCAGGTACAATGAAATACTTCGCATTAAGCATATTCAGTACCGGCATATTATTTTTCGAAATCTGATGCTCTATCAAATCCTGATATCTGCGAAGTTTAGCTGCGTGGTAACCTCCGATCGATTTATGATAATAAGAAGTATACGCATCATTAAACGGATCTCTTGTTACATTATAAACCCTGTAATTCGGATCAGTATCTGCTAAAATAGCTTCATCAGCAGCAGATTTCGGAAAAGGATTAACCGTCTTGTTTTTAGTAACAAAGTTATCCGAATTCAGATAGCGCTTATTTACACTCCACATATCACCCAAACAAAGGACAATTAACAGAGTTATCAACACCTTCTCTTTCAATACTCCTTTTACATAGAAATAGATAAAAAGTGATCCGCAAAGGATAATAATGAAACTTCTCCACGCATCAGCACTCATTATCGATGCACGTGCCTCTTCTAATGCATATAAAATTTCAGAGACCTGAGGATTTCCTTGTGCCTGAGGTAAAAAGGAAGCGGCTTCCTGTTGGCTTAAAAAGCTTGTCAACAAATTCGGCGCAATACCTAAAATCAATGATAATCCGGCTGTAGAAACCAATGCTGTAATCATAGCTGATTTATTGGATTTCAATAATTCTTTCGGATCATCCATGATATTTTTCAAACCAAGAATTGCCATCAAAGGAATGGTAAATTCAGGAACAACAAGTATTGACGAAACCGTTCTGAACTTATTGTACATCGGGAAATAGTCAATAAATATATCAGTCAGGAACATCATATTGCGTCCCCAGGATAAGATCAAAGTTAAAAGAGTCACCGCTAAAACAGCCCATTTAAACGGCCCTTTAACAGCTATAAAACCAAAGATAGCCAATGCCAATACAAATGCACCGACATAAACGGGACCTGAGGTAAATGGTTGATCACCCCAATACTGATTCATTTGAGAAAGAGTTTCCCGATATTCAGGTTGAGCTTTCTTTAATGCGTCTTTATCCATATAACCTGTTGCGCCTCCCTTAAAATTAGGAACAAGCAGAGTTAACGTTTCATCAACACCGTAACTCCAGGCCGTTATATAGTCTTTATCCAAACCTGAAGCAGTTTGTTGCTTTGCATCATTTACAAGTTCCGATTTTCCGCGGATCGTTTGCTTGCTGTATTCGTACGTATGATACAGATTCGATATATTCGCACCCACTGCAATCAACAAACCAACAAATAAAGTCAGACTGGCTTTCCAGAAATCAGGTAATGTTTTATTACGAATGGCATCTACAAAATAAGCGATAACCAAACCTAACATTAAAAAGCCGAAATAGTAGGACATTTGTACGTGATTCGATAGAATCTGAATGGCCATAAACAGAGCAAAAACAATACCACCGCGCAAATATTTACCACGATAAGCCCAAATAATACCTGCGATGGTAGGTGGGATGTAAGCCAACGTAATGAATTTCCAGATATGTCCGGCTTCAATAATAATAAAGAAGTACGAAGAAAAGGTCCATGCTATGGCTCCCAAAATAGAAAGTCCATTACCAACCTTTAAAGATTTCATCAGAATGAAACAACCCAGCAACATAATGAAAATCAACGATGCCGGAGAGGGTAGAAATAATGAATAAATTTTGGTAAATGTGCGAAGAATCTGATCCGATTCATACGAAGGAGCCATTTGATAAGTTGGCATTCCAGAAAAAGAACGTGTACTCCATCGTGTTATTTCACCTGTTTTCTCAAAAAACTCTTTTGCTTCTTGCCCGTTAGCTATTCCCTGTTGCGTATCTCCCTGAAACAATACTTTCCCTTCAAAAATATCAGGGGTAAAGTAAACCAGAGAGATCGTAAAAAACAGTCCAACAATTAACAGATAGGGCAGAAATTGTTTAAAATCAATCTTTCTCATATACTGTATTTGAATTTGCTTCTGTGAACTGCAAAAGTATAATAATCAACGTGAACTCCTAATAAAGTATTCGAGATTTTATCGGACTCCTGACTTGTCAGAATGAGAATTATCCCTTATTGATTCTGCATATTGTCCCTTCAGAAGAGTTCTGAACAGAAATACAAAACCAACCCATGTACAGCAATAGATAAGAATCATCCAAATAGAAATATGTCCATTTGTGGAAGGTAAAAGATCACAAAGGAGATTATGCAAAGAATGACATATAATCGCAATGAGTAATGAGCCTGATTTATAGTATATAAAACCATATAGTAATCCGCCAAGAAACGTAGTAAAGATTTTATTTATCTCATAATGCGATAACGAGAATAAAAGGGCTGCAACAAGAATTGCTACAGAGGGTTTCTTCAATCTATATAAGTACTTCTGCAGAAATCCGCGAAACAAGATCTCTTCAAGTACAGGAGCTACAATAATAGATTTAAAAATCCAATAGATAACGTTGGAGTCCTTACTTAATAATGAAGCGGGATTAAAACCTAAATTAAACAATAACTCATTGGCAGGATCTCGAAAATGAGCAAGTATATAATGTATCGGACCGGATATTATATATAGACAAACACATAATAAACAACTTTTAAACAACATCTGTACTTGCCTATAATTCAGTAACGAGAAAGCTGTACTATCTACTCTATATACATAAAACAGCATCAAAGCTATTATAAATAGTGTCCAAATACAGATAAGAAAGAATATTGGCAAATTACATAATTGTCCATACAGGAGAAGAAATTTGAATATTTGACCTGTCAGATACCAGATCAAGAAGCAAAATAACAGAGAATGCTTTTTCAATGCTTTCATGTAATTAAAACTTAAGATATTAGACTATTTCCGACAAATATAATAAATTTCATATATATCCAAATAAAATAAATCATACAGCATTCAAAGACCAAAAAACATACACTGTTTCTATACTATTAATGACTACAATTAATTCAAACTAAAGGAGAAGTATTATTTATTATAGGCTAATAAAATATTTATATCCTGTAAATAAAAAGTGCGGTGTACGTCGCACAAAATTGCGAAGTAGGTCGCACAAAAGTGCGATGTACACCGCATTTTTGTGCGACCTACAGTTAACATATTAATACAAGTTGGTAAGTTATTAGATCTGCTACAAAATAAATTAGTTATCAGTCATTTACAATTTATTTTACCTTAATAAATTCAGAGTTCCACTAACTATTATATTTTAATCAGGAAATCTCATGGCAAGTCATCTCGCTGTGGAAAAGGAATACCCTTCATATTATTTTATGTATCCGGATATATAAACATAAAAAAAAACGCCAAAACAAGAAAATTCTCGTTTCGACGTTCTTCCACTCTTTGTCAATGAATATCAATATTCCTCTTCGTTGAAAAGGAAATCTTCTTTACTTGGGTAATCTGGCCAGATATCCTCAATACATTCATAAATTTCTCCTTCATCTTCCATCTCTTGTAGATTTTCGATTACTTCAAGGGGAGCACCTGAACGCATTGCGTAGTCAATCAACTCATCCTTTGTAGCAGGCCAAGGTGCATCCTCCAATTTTGATGCTAATTCCAAAGTCCAATACATAGCTATTATTTATTTAATGGTTTATATCTTTAATTTTTCGTTCTCAAAATGTCCGCAAAAATATATCTATTTTTTTTAGTTACAATCTTTATCCCAAAAAATCTCGTCATTTTCAATCAGACAAAGCTTTCTGGATAAAGCAAATAAGTAATCAGATAGTCTATTTACGAAAATCATCACATTTGCATCTACAGGTTCTGTCTCAGCTATCTCACAAATTATCCTTTCTGCCCGGCGACAAATCGTACGTGCTATAGACGCAATAGCAGCAGATTTACTTCCTCCGGGAAGAACAAATCGATTTAGCTTCGGTAATTTCTGATCGATTTTATCAATCTCAGTTTCAAGTCTGATAACCGATTCATCGCTGATTGAACAGCCATGTTTGTAATAAGGCGAATCAGACTCAGTTGCCAAATAACCTCCTACAGAAAACAATTTATGCTGAATAAACTTCAAAGTCCGGCTTTGCTCATCTTCCTGATCAATCTCGCAAAGAAGCAATCCCAGATAAGAATTTAACTCATCAATGGTACCATACGCATGCAAGCGAACAGATGCTTTGGAAACACGGGTCCCGCCAACCAGTGAGGTAGTACCTTTGTCTCCTGTTTTTGTATAAAGATTACTTTTTTTATCCATGGTTTAAATTGAGTATTTATTGGGAGTCAGTTTTTTATCGAAAAACAACAATGCTCTCTTGTCCTGATCAATGACCATCTGAGGCGCTTCGTATTTCAGAATCTGCTTCCATTCTTGTTTTGAACTTCTCTTTTTAGAATTACGATCTATCAGAATCACTCCATTTTCAGCGATAAGAGGTTTTAATAGTTTATAGCTATTCAGTAAGCTCATATTATCAAATGCTGAATGGATATAAATAAAATCATAACGTCCTTTATGTAAATCAAAATCAATCTGATCCAGAGTATTTATATTCGGCAATGCATATTTTTCTTTTAGCACAGCCAGAGTTGATTGATCCTTATCTTTTAAAGGCAGTACATCTATCTCTTTATTCTGATCGCAAAGAGCCATAGATAAAGTCGATAACCCATTATAAGTTCCGACTTCAAGGATCTTTGAAGAATTCAGATGCGTCAGAATACGAAATAAGATATAGAAACGCTGAGTTTTTACATGCCGGTTCTCTTTTAAGCAAAACTCCCGCACAGCATCATCTATAATTTCGAATTTATAATACGGATATTTATCACGTATAATCTCTGTAATCAAATGAAATGCAAAAGGAGAATGTACACCGAAACCTCGTTTGTTTCTCCATCTTTTTATATATGACTTTATCAAAACGAACAAATTTATTTATTCTGCAAATTTATAGATTAAAAATGAAATAAATATCCTATTTGCTCTTCCGCTAAGCTATATTATCTGAATGCAGGCTCAAGCAGATGATCATAAACAATAGAACCTCCATAAAAACCGGTAATCATAACTAAAATAAACCCTACGGTGTAAGCTATGAATACAGGCCATCGGTAATAGTTCAGATCCTTTTTCCAAATCCAGAACAATATTTGAAGTCCGGCACCAATACTAAAGAAAGTCAATGTAGCACTTGCATAGTTTGAATGCGTATTTTTTAAAACTCCGTCAGCTCCTGTCAGGTCGAAAGTAAAATAACTACCTGTGAATACAGCTACCATAGCAGCAACGGCAGCCAGGGCCATCGTAAGAAAACTGAAGAATTCAAAGCATTTGCTGTCTCTCTTGAAAAAGAAATACAAGAAGTAGAACAAATAACCTGTCATACCCAGTGCTATCGGGAAATGAACAACCATTGGATGAATATGGGCTTCTGTGAACATAGCTTGTTTTTTAAATTGTTATATCTCAAAAAACAAGAAGAAAATTAAATAGGTTCATTTTAACGATAAAAACTATGCGTTCTATAAAAAAACAGCTCCGTATCAAACTTGTAATAAAACGTATAAAAGCTGATTTATACGCAAATACAGAACAAAGACTCTGAAGATACGTTTATCTAAATAAATAAAAAGCTATATCGATCTGCCAGAATGAATTTTGTGAAATACATATTTTGTATATGCTTTTTTCTTCTTATTGAAGCATTCACTACTCGTCCTTTTCTAAACGAAAAAGAGGAGAGAAGTGGCGTAAATGCTCCTATGAATTTTACGATTACAGGCAACGATGTATTTACTAAAGCTTTGAATGATTTCATTCTGAAAACAGACACGCTGTCTATCGCCAAAAATTTCATTACAGCCTTGAATGACCGGAGTATCAATTTTGTTCCGGCCGCTAATACAGACAGGATTGTCACTTTAAAGATCTATAAAGGGGATGAGATGAAGTTTAAGTTTATCTATGACTATGACTTATTCAAACAATTACCGCAGCAAACGATTGAGCTGATTCTGCTTCATGAGATGTATCACATGTATAAAGGAAATAATTCAGAAAATGAGAAAGATCATGAAGATATGAGTAAAGATCCGTTATATTTGGATGCTTTAAAAAAGCTATTTCCTGATCAGTCCGATCAGTTTTATGAAATGGCACAATATGCAGGAACGGTCGGTTCTCCGGTTTTCGAAGATTTACCTTTTGAAAAACAGGATGAGTTAATCGCATTATTTCATCGCTATCAAGTAACGTATTAAATTTAGGATTATGAACTTGCCAACAGTAATACATATTAAGAAATTCCTGAGAAGATATTTACTTCTTGGCATACTCTTATCTTTCGTTTTTCCGGATATTGCGGCTTCCGATCCTGATGTCGTTTATATTTTCGTGAAAATATCGAATATGCAGACTGACGAAGGAATAATGAAAGCTGTAATCCCTGCTTCGGACAGTTCAGAAAAACCTACGATCCTTTTTAAAATACGCTCCAAAAGCAAACATATCAGAGAAGATTTTATTCATACGGAAACCAGTTATATCTTCCAGCCGGAAGCTGTTGATAAAGTTCAAAAGAACATGAGTATCATTATGAAAGAGGATAAACTTGTCAGTTTTAACAGTATTGATCTCAATAATACGTTATCAAATTCTGATAAGAAGTCATTTTCACGATTTTGCGTCAGCCTTCAAAATAAGAAGATCTTTTTTATTGAAGTAAAAGAGCAGAACTCCGGACCTGTGGAACTAATAGAAGTCAAGTATATAAGACATTTAAAATATTAAGAATACCAGGATATCAGTCTTTTCGCTATCATTAATCAGCGAACCTTTACGTCATGCTTAATATTTTACTATTTTTGAAAATTGATTTAAAATCAGCACTCTTATTCCGAGTTTACACAGACACAAAATATAAAGCAACCTATTCATAATGTCAATTTCAGTCATAATAAACACTTACAATTCCGCTAAGACATTAAGACCTTGTCTTGAATCGGTAAAATCTTTTGATGAAGTCATTCTTTGTGACATGCATAGTACAGACGAAACTCTTGCTATAGCTGAAGAATATAAATGTACGGTCATTATGCATGAACCGGTAGGATACGTAGAACCGGCACGTAATTATGCTATTTCGCATGCTTCTCATTCATGGGTATTAATCGTGGATTCAGATGAGATGATTTCCGATTCTCTGAGAAATTATTTGTATGAATATATAAGAAAAGAAAATGCCGCCGACGGTTTAGCGCTTGCTACTATGAATTTCTTCATGGGTAAATTTATGCATGGCTACTATCCGGACTATCATTTTCGTCTCTTCAAAAAAGATTCGATCTATTGGCCGCCAACTATTCATGCCGTTCCTCAAATAAAAGGGAGAACTGAAAAAGCGCCTGCTAAAAAGGAGTTTTCTATCGATCACCGTATGCAAGGGACTACCGTTTCCAATTTCGTAAGTAAGATGAATAAATACACTGACATTGAACTTGAAAGACGTCAGATGGAGCAATACGGACAATTGAAAATGTTGTTTAAGTGTTTCTACAGATTTATTCGAATGTATCTGCTTAAAGGTGGATTCAGAGATGGTAAAGCGGGATTATGTTATGCGATCCTGAATAGCTTTTATAAGTTTATTACGATCGCAAAGATATGGGAGATTAAAGAAAAATAAGAAACAGGAAAGAGAATATCACACCTGATAAGTAAAACAAAGGCACTTCATCATCTATATACGAATATATAATGACGAAGTGCCTTTGTTATGTATAATCGATTAGCCATCCAAAGCAAAGACCTTTGAATAGAATCTTTCATATTAAAGTATATCGTGTATCTCCTGTAATTTACACACCGTGTAAGTCGGATCAAACTTAATGTTATACTCGCCGATATTCTTAAAAAAGATCTGATCCATATTCGAATTCTTAGCTCCCGTGATATCCGTATCAAAATTATCACCTATCATAATAGATTCTTTTTTTCGGGAATTTGTTGACTTCAATGCAAAATCGAAAATTTTGGGATGTGGCTTATTATATCCGACCTGATCAGACAGAATAACTTTATCAAAGTATTTATCAATACCTGAGTTTGCCAGTTTTTTATACTGTACCTCTTCAAACCCGTTGGACAATATATACATTTTGTAATTTACAGCCAGATAATCCAACAGCTCAATCGCACCCGAAACCAGTTTCGTTTTTGTGGTTGTATTGAGCATGAATTCATCATTCAAATGTCGTGCATAAACGCGATCAATATCATAGCCAACCTGACTGAAAGGGTAGACGAATCTTTCAGCCATCAGGAATTCTTTCTTTATCTCTCCTTGATGATATTGACTCCATAAATTATGATTGTGAGGTGTATATAATCGGTCAAACTGCTCAAATGAATCAAAATATTTTTCCATTTGGTGCTGTTCGTAAAGTTCCGATAAACTTTGCCTCATATTCGCATCAGTATCCCAAAGCGTATCATCTAAATCAATAAATAAAGATTTATATTTCATATGTGTTTAAACTAAAAAAGCGAGCTATTCACAAAAGGAATAGCTCGCTATATGGTACAATAGTATTAATCTATTTCAACTACTAAATAACGTGACAGACTCCAGAAAGCATTTGGATCTGTAATAGTCAGAACCATTTGTCCGCTGGCATCTTTTCCAAGCGTATAAGTTCCTTCGGGATGGTTAGTCAGAATTTTAGCTTTCTTAGCCGGAATTTCTAACACCTTCAACTTACGGATATCAACATGGTTGAATACTTCTTTGTTAAAATCACCACGAAGCAACTCTTTCTTTTTAAATAAACCACCACCGCTCAAGATATTTTGTTTTTTCAAATCAGATTTGGTTCCGTAAACGTACCAACCTGTATTCAATTCTTTATCTTGCTCTTTAATAGTTGTTTTCTGTTGTTGATTTTCTTCAGATATTTGAGTAACCTGAGTATTCAACGAAGCAACAGAACGATCTAATTCATTGATACGAATATCTTTCTTAGCCAGTTCTTCCTGTAGCGTAACAATCAGCTGTGTTTTTTGCTCAACTTCAGTAGTCAGACGATCGATCATTTTCTGCATCTCTTTCGACTTGTTTCCTGATTTATTCAGTTGGGCTTTTAACTTAGTCAATTGCTCTTTATTCTTATTCAAAGTCTCAGTGATCATCGCGATATCATTGTTCAAACGTTCACGTCTGCTTGGTGATACTTCCTGAGAAGCCTGAATAGTCACAAAATTTTCAGCTTCGCGAATTTTTTGAAAACCTGATTCGACATCATTCAGCATAGCAATAGTCTCATCAAATTCTGATTGAGATTGTTGTAAGGCCATCTTCAATGAATCATTCTCTTCACGAAGTTGTTTGTCTGAACCACCTTCTCCACAGCTGGAGAATAACATTGCAAAAGCAATAAATGGAAGGATTACTTTCTTCATCTTCTTAAAATTTAGTTATCGATTATTTTCTTTCATTTTGCACATGAAGCTTATAAACAGACACGACAACATTCAATTTTATTATAAGACTCTGTGACAAGTTTCAAATATACTCTTTTTTTTATTATAACAAGGGAATTGCTATTTATTCCGGTTTTCCGGCAACAACCATAACAAACTCACCTTTCGGTTCTTTTTCGGTAAAGTGAGCGATTAACTCTTTCAATGTACCACGAACAGTTTGTTCATGAAGTTTAGACAACTCTCTTGAACATGAAGCTTGTCTTTCTTCACCAAAGTGCTCGGCTAATTGAGTAAGCGTCTTCACTACACGATAAGGTGATTCATAAAATACGATAGTTCTTGGTTCTTCTGCCAACTCCTTCATTCGGGTCATACGACCTTTCTTCTGAGGTAGAAAGCCTTCAAAACAAAACTTATCATTCGGTAAACCGGAAACCACCAATGCCGGGATCAGTGCTGTTGCTCCGGGTAAACACTCAACTTCAATACCGGCTTTGACACACTCTCTGACTAATAAAAAACCGGGATCAGAGATAGCAGGCGTACCTGCATCAGAAATCAAAGCAATCGTCTCACCTGCTTTTATTCGGGAAGCAACGTGTTCGACAGTCTTATGTTCATTAAACTTATGATGAGAGTGCATTTTAGTCTGAATTTCAAAATGCTTCATCAGATGTGCCGACGTCCGCGTATCTTCTGCAAGGATAATATCCGCTTCTTTCAGTATTCGGATAGCTCTGAAAGTCATATCTTCCAGATTTCCGATCGGAGTTGGCACTACATATAATTTTCCCATTTCAATACAGGTTGTTTTTAATTAAACCGCTTTTTTACTAAAGCAAGAAATTCGATCACGCACGCATTGTTTTTGTCCCAATTCAGCGTATCGGTTAATTCCTTCTCCAGTTCAGGATAAGATGCTGCATGATTAATCAAATCAAAGCATTTTTCCATACTAACATTATCATTATTAAATAGTTCACGTGAAAAACGGAATCTATCATTTAATGAAAGTGATTTACGAATATCTTCCTTTGAATTCTGCGTGATTTTTTCGTTCAAAGTTAAGCTTGAATCGCTGTGAATAAACTTCTCTGCCAATACCTCATGCTCAAAAGATTCCATAGCTATCTGAGAATCCTGTGCCGGCTTCAGCTCTTCGATTATTCCAACCTGTGTCGTAATATCTTCAATATTGTCTGACGTGATCAAGCTTGGCTCAATAAGGTTGTTAATAATCGGTTCGGGAGTGATCTCTACTTCCTTTTCAGGAGCTATAACCGAATGATTCTCAGCTACAACCTCTTTATTAACCGGTTGTTCAACAGTTGTTGATAACTGCTCAGGACCTGTTTCCTCATTAAGCTCCTTACGACTTTGAGCCTCTTGCATTTCCTGCAAAAGTTTCTCGATCTTATGAGTTTTCTCATAAGAGAATTTGAATAAGATCGACGGAATATCATCTTCTTCGCTCATCGCCTGAATCAAGGCACGAAGCTCATCCAAATTGTCAAGAATAATATCAATATCTCGTTTCATATCCGTTAAATCGTATATTAGAGGTTTCTTTATTTGTTTATTATCTTCTTCAATTGTTGTTTACGAAGAATTGATTCATTTTTCTTATCATGAAACTCATGAATAATACGTTTTACTCTTTCAGATGTCAACTCAGGATCAAAGCCTCTTTTCGCTGCATATGATTTAGCGACGATTTCATAAAACCGGTCACAACCATATAACCTGCGGAAAGACTGAAAGCTCTCTTCCTGATTTAGTTTTTTAAAGCTCATCCGATTAATATCAATCAAGGTAAACTCGACTTTACCGTCTTTTTCATCAAAAAGAATATTTCCGGGTGAAAAATCTTCATGCACGATACCGGCATTATGTAAATCAGCCATATAACTGCCTAAAGCTTGAGCAATATGTTCCCTTCCGTCAATCTGAAAGTCACTGAATTCTCTCAGCAGACGAACGTTTTTAGCTCTTAACGATACAAAGTAACTATAATTGAAAAGTCCTTTGCGGGAAGTTTCAATATAAGCTACCGGTTCGGGAGTATCGAATCCCTGATTCAGAAGTCTAAGTGCATAATGATAAGCCCGTGCACTTTTAGATTCTCTGAAATAGGAATAAATAATCTGATTAACGATATGTGGAACCTTGTATCTTTTGACAATTATATAAAGACCATCTACATTAAACTCCCGAAGCTGATTCCTTGCATCATAAATGACGGTCCCGGAATTATCAAAAGTATCGGGTAACGCAGCAATAAAGGATCTTAAATGCTCGTATTTAGGATTTACAACGACTGTTGTTTTCATTAAACTTGTATACTATTCAATTCTAAGAAACAGATATCCAATCCGCATCTATTTCTTAGTGATTAACAATTGCTGAATCTTTTCAAAGATTCTCTCAGGAGCAATCTGATTTAAACAGGCATAATCTTTCCGCAAACATGGTTTATTTCCGAAAACAGAACAAGGTCTGCAAGGAAGATCTGTCTGAATCACATTTTCATCGGCCTGATTGAATCCTAAGAATCCTGCATAAGGATGGGTTGCACCCCAGATCGATACCACAGGGGTTCCGGCCAGAGAGGCAAAATGCATATTTGCAGAATCCATACTCACAACTAAATCTAACTCATTCATCAGCAAAAGCTCCTCTGCTAATTTAAGTTGTCTGCCGACAACGATCACATCAGAGTATTTTGAGGCCCATAATTCGAAAGATTGCAACTCCTCTTTTCCTGCTCCGAACAAAAACAATTTATATCCTTGTTCCGATAAGGATCGGATCAGCATTTCCATCTTTTCCAAGGGATATATTTTACCCGCATGTTTAGCAAAAGGAGCAATTCCTATCCAGGGAGTATCTTTCGTTCCAAAAAGCTTATGGATTTTCGAAGTCGAAGGTTTAGTATATTGGAATAATGATCTGAAGGTTATATCAAATGAATAACCCGCTTTTTTAAAAACATCCGCATACCGGTCTATGGATGTGCGTAGTGGTTTGAATTCTTTTTTATGCTGACTTGTGAGATCTTTCTTTTCCTTACGCCCTTTATCGATATGAAATGAAGGAACTCCGCTAACCGCAAATAAGAATCGCAGATATTTTGTACGAAGCACATCATGCAAATCTATAATCTGATCAAACTTCTCTTTTTGCAAAGAAAAAAAGAAACGTGTCAGTGCAGCCAGATTTTTACCATCCGTTTTTGAATCAAATCCAATGAAATAAAGATTTTGCGGAGGATCAATAAACAGTTGCTTCAAAAATGGCTGTGACATAAAGAACACATCAATATCCGGATACTGACGTGCAAAAGAATAAACTACGGGGATAGTCATAGCGACATCCCCGATAGCAGAAAAACGAGTTATCAGTATTTTCTTATTTCTTTGCATAAAGTACCGGGTTCAAGCTCGGATCGTTATACATCTTCATTTGCTTATATACTTTCATATATTTCTTGCCATTTTCAATATCTGTTAATAACTGATCAATAGCTGTTGATAAGTCACTTTTCTGTTCAAGAAGTATATTTAGTTTATTCTGACATTGTTCGATATGAGCAGCTGCAGCATCTTCACGTGCAACTTCTTGCTCCATATGGTAAATTTTCAATGCAAGAATTGATAAACGATCAAGGGCCCAAGCCGGACTTTCTGTATTGATCTGAGCATTCGCATCTGCTTTGATATCTTTATATTTATCTAAGAAGTAGCTGTCCAATAGTTCCACTAAATCAGTTCTGTCCTGATTCGACTTATCAATACGTCTCTTAATTACCAATGCCTGAACCGGATCAATCTGCGGATCACGAATAATATCTTCCAAATGCCATTGAACTGCATCAATCCAGTTTTTCAAAAATAGATAGTATTCAATAGAGCGCAATTCATACGGATTTTCCATTTGAGCGTCTACATTATCCATTGTATGATAATAATTAGTACAATCGGAGAATATTTGGTTTGATAATTCGCTAAACTTCATAATTATAGAGTTATTTGATTCAACATTATATTGTATCGGACAAATATAAGGATTTATTGAGAACAAGTGTATATTTTTTGTATAAGAGTTAGTTTGAGATGATTTTCAAAGAGGTAACTTTGTCTGAGATATATAAAAACAATGAGCACTACTAATTTTGAAATACAATTCGCACCTCTTCAAGGCTTTACTGAGGTCAATTACAGAAATGCACATCATCAGATTTTTGGTGGAGTCGATACTTATTTTACTCCGTTTGTACGGATTGAAAGGGGCGAATTCCGAAATAAAGATTTGAGGGATATTGAAATGAATAATAACACGAATCCTGTAATTCCTCAAATGATAGCATCAACAGCTGAGGAGCTCCATTTATTAACGGATTTATTCTTAGAAAAAGGTTACACTTGTGCGGATCTGAATCTGGGATGCCCGTTTCCGTTAATTGCAAATAAAAAGAAAGGGGCGGGAATATTGCCTTATCCGACAATGATCAAAGATTTGATTGATGCAGTGAATCAACGCACGGAAATGCAATTTTCACTAAAGACAAGACTCGGCTGGGAAAGTCAGGAAGAGTTGATCCGGGTAATGCCTCTGATCAATGATTCAGCTTTGACACAGGTCGCTGTGCATGCTAGATATGGGAAACAGCAATATAAAGGGAACATTGATTTATCCGCATTCGAAGAAGTGTATCAAATCTGTGAGAAGCCTCTATTACTCAACGGAGATATCAAAACCCCGGAACAGATCTCTGACATCAGGGAGCAGTTTCCTCACTTGAAAGGGATCATGATCGGTAGAGGATTACTGGCCAATCCGGCTCTTGCTGCTGAATGGAAAGAGCAAAAGAAATGGGATACAAAGGAACTATATAAAAAGGTAGGAGAGCTACATAATAATCTGTATGAGATCTACTCATCAGATCTTAGCGGTGAGCACCAGATATTGAATAAAATGCAGGTCTTCTGGGAATATCTTTTACCTGATGCCGACAAGAAATGGAGAAAGAAGATTTTAAAGACAAGTAAATTATCTTGCTATAACGAATATGTCAAAGAGCTTTTAAACTCCTATTAAAAAGAAAAACGATAAGAATTATCCCGAAAGATATTCTTATCGTTTTTTTATTCCTAAATCTGAGATCGATATTTTAATGTATAATCAATCGATTACATTAATTGTTGCTGATGTTTTTTCTCTTCGATTGCATCAACAACATTCATCACATAATCTCCCAGCTTTTCACATTCCATGATAATATCCATATAATTGATACCGGCCTGATATGTGTAAAGTTTAGCATTTACATCTTCTAAGTTCTGACGACGTAACATTCCGCGGTAGTTATTGATTTCTTTCTCGCGTGTATGCATTGCTTCGAAGTCTAACTTATTGATAATTTCTTCATTTGTGTCTTTAGACATCAATTGATGAAGAGCTGCCAAATCTTGTTCTACCAAATCAAACATACGTTGTACATGAGAATCCATTTCCTCTGTATAATCGATATGTGTTTTAGCTTTATGATTAATTGTTCTGGCAATATGGAAACAGCTATCTCCGATACTTTCGATTTCTGTTACTTTCGTAAGCATACGGCGAATTGCAGATTTACTTTCAGAGCTCAAACGTCCTTCTGAAACCTGATTCAGATAGTTTGCAATCTCTAGTTCCATACGGTCACTTATACCTTCATATTTCTCAATGCGAGAGAATAATTTCACAAACTCATCGCTATTTGGTTTTTCCTTATAAAACTCACGAACAAAATTGAACATGCGTTGCGTTCTTTCTAAGTAAACCAAAATCTCTTTTCTTGCCTGAACAATAGAGAATTCTGCTGTAGAAAGCATACCTGTTGAAATGAATTGTAAGTGGAAATCTTCTTCCGAACGTTTTTGCTTGATCAATGTTGACACAACATACACATAACCTTTTACAAACCAGATCATGATAAACATATTCGTCACATTAAACAACGTATGGAATAATGACAGAGCATAAGAAACAGAAACCTGACCAGCCTGATACTGCTCTCTCAAAGAAATCAATTGTGGGTCTGTTAATGTATCCTTACTTTCGATCAACGCCTGAGTTTGTGCGTTCATATTGTGTGTAAGATTCATCAGAGCATCCGGATCACCTACACCATACTTAGTCATGATAAGGGTTATCAGAGCAATGAATGGTTGAAACAAAATTAAAACCCAGGTTACACCAAAAACATTATACATCAAGTGAGATAAGGCAGCACGCTTAGCAGATACATTCGCACTGATAGCAGCTACATTCGCAGTAATTGTTGTTCCGATATTTTCTCCCAACACCATTGCAGCAGCAATATCAAATGAGATCCATCCTTTACTACACATGATCAATGTAATGGCCATTGTCGCACTGGATGACTGTACAATTACAGTTAAGATAGTACCGATTAATAAGAAAAGAAGAGTAGAAGCAAATCCCATTTGAGTATACTGAGCAAGGAACTCTAAAATCTCAGGATTGCTTTTAATGTCCGGAACGGCATTTTTAAGAAAATCAAGTCCCATGAATAGAAAAGCGAAACCAACCATGAATTCACCCCATGACTTTCGTTTGCTATTCGATGAAAAAATGAAAGGAATTGCGAGTCCGATCAGCGGAAGAGCAAGAACACTGATACTGAATTTGAACCCAAAGAAAGAAATAATCCATGCAGTGATTGTAGTACCAATATTAGCACCCATGATTACAGTGATAGACTGTGCTAATGAAAGTAGCCCTGCATTCACGAAACTAACAACCATCACGGTTGTTGCTGATGATGACTGAATAAGTGCCGTTATAAGAACACCTGTCAATACACCCATTAGTCGGTTTTTAGTCATCGTGGCTAAAATACCACGTAATCTATCACCGGCAACTTTTTGTAATCCTTCGCTCATCACTTTCATTCCGTAAAGGAACATACCTAATGAACCGCAAAGAGTCAAAAAATCATAGAATGAATAATTCATTGTTTTTTAGTTTTACTGTTTTGTTGGTTTTCTATTCTATCTAAAATGATTTCGGACAAATTTATAGAAAAAACATTCTAATGATCTAACACTTTAGCTTATAAATTGTATATTAGACAAATAAAGTTGTTTTGTAATATGGGTGTAATATCAATTGTTATATTTACCTCTTTCAAAACATTAAATGTCAATCTTAAACTAATTTGTGTATGAAAAATGAAGTACGCATATATTGTAAAAACAACGAAACATTCTATAGTGTTCCCGTTGGAACGTCACTTCTTCAAATTGCTGAGATAATTAATATCAAATTACCTTATAAATTAATAGCAGCAAAAGTAAATAACAAAACGGAGGGACTGAAATTTCGGGTATATAACTCAAAGGATATCGAATTTATAGACATCAGTTCTTCTTCGGGTATGCGATGTTATACGCGTTCTTTGTGTTTTATTTTATATAAAGCGGTGGATGATCTTTTCCCGGGTATCGAACTTCGTATTGAGCATCCTATCTCTAAAGGATACTATTGTACAATTGATCTGGGCAGACATCTTACGGATGAAGAAATTGTGGCAATCAAGGATAAAATGAAAGAGATCATTTCGAGTGATCTGCATTTTAAGCGTCTGGAAGGACAAACAGAAGAAGTTTTACGCCTATTCAAAGATCTGAAGAAGAAAGATATCTATAATCTTCTGAAATCAACCGGAGATTGCTATTATACTTATTACATGCTGGATAAGCATATCGATTATTATTATGGTTGCCTGGCGCCTTCTACTGGTTATATTGACCTTTTCGATATTCAAAGATACAATGGAGGACTTTTACTTTGTATTCCAAAGAGAAGTAATCCTACATCTTTAGAAGAATATGTCCACCAACCTAAACTGCTGGATGTATTTTCTGAGAACGTAAAATTCAACAAGATTATCGGATTGCAAAACGTCGGCGAATTAAACCGGGCTATAGATAAAGATCTGGCTTCGGATTTAATTAAACTTTCAGAAGCTTTACATGAAAAGAGAATCGCGAAAATCGCTGATGATATTGCATCGCGTGAAGGTGTCAAGGTTATTCTTATATCCGGACCGTCATCTTCGGGTAAAACAACCTTCTCGAAACGTTTAAGTATTCAGTTGATGACAAATCTGATACGACCTATTGCCGTATCGCTGGATGATTATTTCTTAAACCGAGAAAATACACCTCTGGATGAACATGGAGATCATGATTTCGAATCATTATATGCTTTAGATCTGGAAACTTTCAATCGCGATCTTAACGACATTCTTGCAGGGAAAAAAGTGGAACTCCCAACTTTCAATTTTGAAACCGGAAAAAGAGAATATAAAGGAAAATTCATTCAGTTGAATGAAAATAATGTATTGGTATTGGAAGGTATCCATGCATTGAACCCTGATCTGACTTCTCACATTCCAGATAATGTCAAATTTAAAATCTATGTTTCTGCTCTGACAACAATATCGCTGGATGATCATAACTGGATTCCGACAACAGATAACCGACTTCTTCGTCGCATTATCCGTGACAGTAAATACAGAAAGTATTCGGCAAAAGATACTATATCACGATGGGAGAGTGTGAGACGTGGAGAAGAAAAATGGATTTTCCCATATCAGGAAAATGCAGATGCTATGTTTAATTCAGCTTTACTGTTTGAATTACCTGTAATTAAAAGTCATGCTGAACCCTTATTGAAAGAAGTTCCTCAGAACTGCAAAGAGTTTGCTGAGTCATACAGACTGCTTAAGTTCCTGAACTATTTCAAACCAATTTATGAACATGAAATTCCTTCAACTTCATTACTTCGTGAATTTTTGGGAGGCAGTAGTTTCAGATATTGATCATTCTTTCAGATAATAAAAAAAAGAGGATACCAAATTGGTATCCTCTTTCTCTATAAATTATTCTGCATCGATCAGAGTTCTACGAGTAGCAAAAGCTTTTTCGTATTCTTCTTTTGGACCAACGATCAATTTTTCAAAATCACGCTGACCTGTACCAGCAGGAATTAAGTGACCACAGATAACGTTTTCTTTCAAACCTTCAAGTCTGTCAACTTTACCGTTGATAGCAGCATCGTTAAGAACTTTAGTAGTTTCCTGGAACGAAGCAGCAGAGATGAAGCTTGTTGTTTGAAGAGCGGCACGTGTAATACCTTGTAAGTTCTGAGACGATGTTGCAGGAATTGCATCACGTACTTCAACCAACTTCATATCACGACGTTTCAACATTGAATTCTCATCACGAAGTTTACGTGGAGTTACAATCTGACCTGGTTTCATTGTTTGAGAATCACCCGCTTCAACAACAACTTTTTTACCCCAGATACGATCATTTTCTTCCATGAAATCATGTTTGTCAATGATTTGAGCTTCAAGGAAGCGTGTATCACCCGGATCAACAATTGTTACTTTACGCATCATCTGACGTACAATAACCTCAAAGTGTTTATCATTGATTTTCACACCTTGCAGACGGTATACATCCTGAACTTCGTTTACGATATATTCCTGTACGGCTGTAGGACCTTTAATGTTAAGGATATCTGCCGGAGTTGTAGCTCCATCAGATAGAGGTGTACCTGCTCTAACGTAGTCATTTTCCTGAACAAGAATTTGTTTAGAAAGAGAAACAAGATACTTCTTAACTTCGCCCGTTTTAGATGTAACGGAGATCTCACGATTACCACGTTTAACTTTACCGAATTTAACCTCACCATCAATCTCAGCCACAACAGCCGGATTAGAAGGATTACGAGCCTCGAACAATTCAGTTACACGTGGAAGACCTCCCGTGATATCACCCGCTTTACCAACCGCACGTGGGATTTTAACGAATTCCTCACCGGCACTGATTTCGTCACCTTCTTCTTTCAATAAGTGAGCACCTACCGGTAAGTTATATGTTTTGATAATGTTACCATTTTTATCAACGATGTTAGCAGCCGGAACTTTAGTACGCTCACGAGATTCAATAATGATTTTCTCGCGAAGACCTGTAGTTTCATCTGATTCTACCTTGTAAGTAACATTTTCAATTACACTCTCAAGTTGAACACGACCAGAAACCTCTGATACGATTACGGCGTTGAATGGATCCCACTCACAAATGATATCTCCTTTTTTAACGGTAGCGTTAGGTTGGAAATATAATTTAGAACCGTAAGGTATATTTGTTGTAGTCAAAACAATTTTCGTATTAGGATCTACAATACGAAGCTCTGCCAAACGACTTACAACAATAGATAGTTCTTTACCTGATTCGTCTTTAGTTTCAACAGTACGAAGCTCGTCGATTTCTAAGAAACCATCATATCTTGATGTAACATTAGAAATAGCAGCGATATTCGAAGCAACCCCCCCGACGTGGAACGTACGAAGTGTAAGCTGAGTACCCGGCTCACCAATTGACTGAGCGGCGATAACACCAACTGCTTCTCCTTTTTGTACCATTTTACCTGTAGAAAGGTTACGACCGTAACAACGAGCACAAACACCTTTCTTAGATTCACATGTAAGAACTGAACGAATCTCAACACGTTCGATTGGTGAATTTTGAATAGCTTTCGCCATATCCTCTGTAATTTCTTCTCCAGAGTTACAGATAATTTCACCTGACAACGGATGTTGAATATCATGAACTGATACACGACCTAAAATACGCTCGTACAATGATGCCACTGTCTCTTCGTTATTTTTGATCTCAGTACAGATAAGACCGCGTAAAGTTCCACAATCTTCCTCATGAATGATAACGTCTTGAGCAACGTCAACCAAACGACGAGTAAGATATCCGGCATCGGCTGTTTTCAATGCAGTATCGGCAAGACCTTTACGAGCACCGTGGGTAGAGATAAAGTACTCTAACACCGACAGACCTTCTTTAAAGTTAGACAAGATCGGATTCTCGATAATTTGTCCACCTTCAGCACCCGCTTTCTGAGGCTTAGCCATCAAACCACGCATACCTGAAAGCTGACGAATCTGTTCTTTCGAACCACGGGCTCCTGAATCAAGCATCATATAAACCGAGTTAAATCCTTGGTTATCTGTTGCCATCTGTTTCATCAAAATATTTGATAATTTTGAGTTAACATGAGTCCATGTATCAATAATCTGGTTATATCGTTCGTTGTAAGTTATGAATCCCATGTTATAGTCATTCATAATTTGCTCAACTTCCTGATAACCTTCTTGAACTAATTCATCTTTTTCAGCCGGAATAATAACATCTTCAAGGTTGAATGAAAGACAACCTCTAAATGCCATTTTATATCCTAAGTCTTTGATATCGTCCAGGAATTGTGCTGTACGAGTCACACCACAAACCTTAATTACGTTACCAATGATATCTCTAAGAGATTTCTTAGACAAGATTTCATTTAGATAACCAACTTCTTTAGGTACGAATTCATTTACCATGATACGTCCTACTGAAGTCTCACGCATAACATTTACCAGGTTACCGTTTTCATCTAAATCATCAACCATTACCTGAACGATCGCGTGTAAAGTAACACGTCCTTCATTGTAAGCAATGATCGCTTCTTCCGGTCCGTAGAATTTCAATCCTTCACCTTTAGCACCAGGACGAAGTTTTGAAATATAATAAAGACCAAGAACCATGTCCTGAGAAGGTACCGTAATCGGAGCTCCATTGGCAGGGTTCAAAATATTATGTGAAGCAAGCATCAACATTTGAGCTTCCAGAACCGCTTCATTACCTAATGGTAAGTGAACCGCCATCTGGTCACCATCGAAGTCGGCATTGAACGCCGTACATGCTAATGGGTGAAGTTGGATAGCTTTACCTTCAATCATTTTTGGCTGGAATGCCTGAATACCTAAACGGTGAAGAGTAGGGGCACGGTTTAATAATACCGGGTGACCTTTCATCACGTGTTCAAGAATATCCCAAACAACCGGCTCTTTTCTATCAACGATTTTCTTCGCAGATTTTACTGTCTTCACAATACCGCGTTCGATCAATTTACGAATAACAAACGGTTTGAAAAGCTCAGCAGCCATCATTTTAGGAATACCACATTCGTGCATTTTAAGCTCAGGACCAACGACGATTACCGAACGAGCTGAATAATCCACACGTTTACCCAATAAGTTCTGACGGAAACGACCTTGTTTACCTTTCAAACTGTCTGAAAGAGATTTCAATGGTCTGTTCGCATCATTCTTAACTGAGCTTGATTTACGTGAGTTATCCAATAAAGAGTCAACAGCCTCTTGAAGCATACGTTTTTCATTACGTAAGATAACTTCAGGAGCTTTGATCTCGATCAAACGTTTCAAGCGATTGTTACGTATGATCACACGACGATACAAGTCATTTAAGTCAGAAGTTGCAAAACGACCTCCGTCAAGTGGAACTAACGGACGAAGTTCAGGTGGAATAACCGGGATAACTTTTAAGATCATCCATTCCGGTTTATTTCTATGTTTAGAAGCACGGAAAGATTCAACTACCTGAAGTCTTTTCAATGCTTCAGCTTTACGCTGTTGAGAACCATCTGTATTGGCTCTGTGACGTAACTCATAAGACAATGAGTCCAAATCAAGACGTTGCAACAAATCAATAAGCGCTTCAGCACCCATTTTTGCAATGAACTTATTTGGGTCGTTATCGTCCAGCATTTGATTTTCATATGGAAGCTCATCTAAAATGTTCAGATATTCTTCTTCTGATAATAAATCAAACTTAGCTATACCATCTTGTTCCTTCAAACCCGGTTGGATAACTACATAACGTTCGTAGTAAATGATAGCATCCATTTTCTTTGTAGGTAAACCTAAAAGATAACCGATTTTGTTAGGTAATGAACGGAAATACCAGATATGAGCAACAGGAACTACCAATTGAATGTGTCCCATACGCTCACGACGTACTTTCTTTTCAGTTACTTCAACACCACAACGGTCACAAACGATACCTTTATAACGAATACGTTTGTATTTACCACAGTGACATTCGTAATCTCTTACTGGTCCGAAAATACGTTCGCAGAATAAACCGTCACGTTCTGGTTTATAGGTACGATAGTTTATTGTTTCAGGTTTTAGAACTTCACCGCTTGAGTTCTCAAGAATCTCTTCTGGAGAAGCTAAACCGATAGAAATCTTAGTGAAGTTATTTTTAACCTTATTTTCTCTTCTAAAAGCCATATACTGATGTATAAAGAGTTGATTTCTGAAAACTATAAAGCATTAAATAAAGGGATAGGAGGGGATAAGCCCTCCTGTTCCTTTTATATATGCATTTTACTCAAGATTTACACTTAAACCAAGACCTTTAAGTTCGTGAAGTAACACGTTTAATGACTCAGGAATTCCTGCAGCCGGCATTGGTTCACCCTTAACAATTGCCTCGTACGCTTTAGAACGTCCGTTTACATCATCCGATTTAATCGTCAAGATTTCTTGCAGGATATGAGCAGCACCGAAGGCCTCGATCGCCCAAACCTCCATCTCTCCGAAACGCTGACCACCAAACTGAGCTTTACCACCCAATGGCTGTTGCGTAATCAATGAGTAAGGACCAATAGAACGAGCGTGCATTTTATCTTCAACCATGTGACCTAATTTCAACATGTAAGTAACACCTACAGTTGCAGTCTGGTCAAAACGCTCACCGGTACCACCGTCATATAAGTAAGCTTTACCATAACGTGGGATACCCGCCTTATCAGTCCATTCGTTTAAGTCATCAAGATCTGCACCGTCAAAAATTGGCGTTGCAAACTTAACTCCTAAGTCTTTACCTGCCCAACCTAAAACAGCTTCGAAAATCTGCCCAAGGTTCATACGAGAAGGTACCCCTAGTGGGTTAAGAACGATATCAACCGGAGTTCCGTCTTCAAGGAAAGGCATATCTTCAGCACGAACAACGCGGGATACAATACCTTTGTTACCGTGACGACCTGCCATCTTATCACCAACACCGATCTTACGTTTCTTAGCGATATAAACTTTAGCTAATTGAATGATACCTGTTGGAAGTTCATCTCCAATAGTAAGATCAAATTTCTTACGTTTTAGTTCTGCATCCAACTCTTTATATTTCTTCAAGTAGTTCATGATAACTTGTTTGATAAGCTCATTTTTGTGCTCATCAGTAGTCCATCCGCTAACCTGAATACTATTATAATCAAGTTCTCTTAAATTACGGTCTGTAAACTTAGAACCTTTAGTAATAAGTTCAACACCTAAATAATCAAGAACGCCTTGAGATGCCAAACCTTCAGTCAATACAAGTAATTTCTCAACCAATACTGATTTCAGTCTGTTCATCTTCAACTCATACTCTTCGTCAAGTTTAGGAAGGATAGCTTTATCTGCATTACGTCCTTTTTTAACTTTCATTGCACGAGAGAACAAGTTTGTTCCGATAACCACACCAGACAATGAAGGAGAAGCTTTCAAAGAAGCATCTTTTACATCACCGGCTTTGTCACCGAAGATCGCACGAAGAAGTTTTTCTTCCGGAGATGGGTCAGACTCACCTTTAGGAGTAATCTTACCGATCATAATATCACCCGGAACAATACGTGCACCAACACGTACAATACCTTTTTCGTCCAAATCTTTTGTTGCTTCTTCACTCACATTCGGAATATCAGAAGTCAACTCTTCCATACCACGTTTTGTTTCGCGAACCTCCAAAGAGTATTCATCCACGTGTACTGAAGTAAAGATGTCTTCACGAACAATACGTTCGTTAAGAACGATCGCATCCTCATAGTTATAACCTTTCCAAGGCATGTATGCCACTTTAAGGTTTTTACCAAGAGCAAGCTCTCCGTTTTGAGTCGAATAGCCTTCAGTCAGAATCTGACCTTTTTCAACACGTTGACCAGGACGACAAATCGGACGCAAGTCAATAGTTGTATTCTGGTTAGTTTTTCTGAATTTAGGAATTCTATATTCTCTGACAGATGTTTCAAAGCTTACAAATTCTTCTTCTTCGCTTCTGTCATATTTAATACGAATTACATTCGCGTCAACATATTCGATAAAGCCTCCACGAGCAGCAGTAATCTGCGTACGTGAATCTTCAATCAGCTGTCCTTCGATACCAGTTCCTACGATAGGAGCTTCAGCTCTCAATAAAGGTACAGCCTGGCGCATCATGTTCGATCCCATCAACGCACGGTTGGCATCATCATGCTCAAGGAAAGGAATCAAAGATGCCGCAATCGAAGCAATCTGAGTAGGAGAAACGTCCATAAGGTCAACCTCATTTGGTTCAACCAATGGGAAGTCACCTTCCTGACGCGCTTTAACACGACTCTTAATGAAACGACCGTTTTCATCCAACGGTGCATTACCTTGTGCGATGATTTTACCTTCTTCTTCCTCAGCTGTCAGGTAAGTAACTGCATTCTGATCCAGATTAACAGTACTGTCTGTAACAACACGGTAAGGAGTTTCGATAAAACCTAATTCGTTGATCTTAGCGTAAACACACAAAGAAGAAATCAAACCAATGTTCGGACCCTCCGGTGTTTCGATCGGACATAAACGACCGTAGTGCGTAT
The DNA here is from genome assembly GCA_002471225.1 of Porphyromonadaceae bacterium UBA7332. Lineage (GTDB taxonomy): Bacteria > Bacteroidota > Bacteroidia > Bacteroidales > UBA7332 > UBA7332. The sequence continues at coordinate 85,029 of DKPO01000031.1, read as the reverse complement.
AGTGAACGTCACGAACCTCAAATCCGGCACGGTCACGCGAAAGACCACCAGGACCTAACGCAGACATACGACGTTTGTGAGTCAACTCAGCCAGAGGATTTGTTTGATCCATGAACTGAGACAAAGCATTTGTACCAAAGAAAGAGTTGATAACAGAAGAAATAGTCTTCGCATTAATCAAATCAATCGGAGTAAACACCTCGTTGTCGCGAACATTCATACGATCACGAATCGTACGAGCCATACGAGCCAAACCGATACCGAATTGGTTGTAAAGCTGCTCACCGACAGTTCTTACACGACGGTTACTTAAGTGGTCAATATCATCCACGATCGCTTTCGAGTTGATCAATTCGATCAGATACTTAATGATAGAGATGATATCTTCTTTAGTCAAAACTTTAACATCAGAATCAATATTCAAATCAAGTTTCTTATTGATTCTGAAACGACCTACTTCGCCAAGGTCATATCTCTTATCAGAGAAGAATAAGTTTTGAATAACCTCGCGTGCACTTGCATCATCAGCAGGTTCAGCACTACGAAGCTGGCGATATATATAGATTACAGCCTCTTTTTCAGAGTTACTAGGGTCTTTCTGTAATGTATTGTAGATGATCGCATAATCTGAAAGATTCATTTCATCTTTATGCAAAAGGATTGAGTTTGCACCCGAATCAACAATTGCTTCAATGTGATCTTCTTCCAAAACAGTTTCACGATCAATAACAATTTCGTTACGCTCTATAGAAACAACCTCACCTGTATCTTCATCAACGAAGTCTTCGATCCATGTTTTCAAAACACGAGCAGCAAGTTTACGACCAACAGCTTTGCTTAACGCAGCTTTATTAGCCTTCACTTCTTCTGCCAAACCGAAAATTTCAAGAATGTCACGGTCGCTCTCAAAGCCAATAGCTCTCAAAAGAGTCGTAACCGGTAATTTCTTTTTACGATCGATATAAGCATACATGACATTATTGATGTCAGTAGCAAACTCAATCCAAGATCCTTTGAAAGGAATTACACGAGCAGAATAAAGTTTAGTTCCGTTAGCATGTACGCTTTGACCAAAGAATACACCTGGAGAACGGTGAAGCTGTGATACAACCACACGCTCTGCACCATTGATAACGAAGGTACCTTTTTCAGTCATGTATGGGATAGGACCCAAATAAACATCTTGGATTACTGTATCAAAATCTTCATGTTCAGGGTCTGTACAGTATAGTTTAAGTTTCGCTTTCAACGGAACACTATAAGTCAAACCGCGCTCCAAACACTCATCAATAGAATATTTCGGAGGATCGATATAGTAATCTAAGAACTCTAGAACGAAGTTATTTCTTGTATCTGCAATGGGGAAGTTTTCAGCAAATACTTTGTATAATCCCTCATTCTTACGTGTTTCAGCTGGAGTATCGAGTTGTAGAAAGTCTTGGAAGGACTTTAATTGCACTTCAAGAAAATCCGGATAAGATAGAGGATTCTTAATTGATGCAAAATTTACCCTTTGATTAGCGTTATTCAAAGACATTGTAAGAGTGGATTAGTTGAAACTAAAAAAATAAAGCGCAAAAAGGTTAAGAACCCTCCAAAGAGGATTCCTAACCATTATACCTAATTAGAAGGATATATTACTTAAGCTCAACTTCAGCACCAAGCTCTTCAAGTTGTTTTTTAAGAGCTTCAGCTTCGTCTTTAGATACACCTTCTTTCAAAGTTGCAGGAGCAGCATCAACGATATCTTTAGCTTCTTTCAAGCCAAGACCAGCTAATTCTTTAACAGCTTTAACGATAGCCAATTTGCTAGCACCAGCTGATTTCAAAACAACATCGAAAGATGTTTTTTCTTCAGCAACTTCAGCAGCAGGACCAGCCATAACAACTGCAGCAGCAGCTGGCTCAATACCGTACTCATTTTTAAGGATCTCAGCTAGTTCGTTAACTTCTTTAACTGTTAAGTTTACTAATTGTTCAGCAAAATTTTTCAAATCTGCCATTTGTGTATAGTTTAAATAGTTTATACTAATTTCTTTATTTATCTTATGTTGGGATCAGAGACAGATTACTCTGCTGATACTGATTCACCTTCTTTTTCAGCCTTAGCAACAAGAGCTGAAATAATGTTGCGCATTGGAGATTGAAGCAATGATACAACGTCTGCGATAAGTTCGTTTTTGCTCTTGATCGCGCATAGAGTGTTCAATTGATCTGCACCGTAGAAACTTTCTTCTACATAAGCACCTTTAAGCGCAGGAATATCACCTTTACCGCTAACAGATTTGATCAATTTCGCAGGCTCGTTACCTACGTTAGAGAACATTAATGCAGATGTACCTTTCAATGCTCCGTATAGCGGAGAATAATCTGTATCTAATGATTCGAAAGCTTTCTTCAACATTGAGTTTTTAACAACCAATAGTTTAACGTCAGCTTTGAAACATGCTCTTCTGAAATCGCTGGTTTTAGCAGCATCTAATCCTGTAGTATCAGCGATATAGAAGTGATTGTATTCTTTAATAGTAGAAGCTATAAGCTCCACCATAGCACCTTTATCTTCCTTTCTCATAATTCCTTAATTTTAGTTTTCTTCAACTGATTTAGGATCAATCTTGATACCTGGACTCATGGTACTTGAAAGAAAAATGCTCTTAATATATGTACCTTTAGCTGCTGATGGTTTCAGTTTGATAATTGTAGAAATAAATTCTTTTGCATTATCACGAATTTGATCTGCAGTGAAAGAAACTTTACCGATTGAAGTATGAACGATACCAGTTTTGTCAACTTTGAAGTCGATTTTACCAGCTTTTACTTCAGTTACAGCTTTACCAACTTCGTTTGTTACTGTACCACTTTTCGGATTCGGCATTAAACCACGAGGACCTAATACACGACCTAGAGCACCGATTTTACCCATGATAGAAGGCTGAGTGATGATAACATCGATATCAGTCCATCCACCTTTGATCTTAGCGATATACTCATCAAGACCAACGTAGTCTGCACCCGCAGCTTTAGCATCAGCTTCTGCATCTGGTGTACATAAAACCAAAACTCTTACTTGTTTACCAGTACCGTGAGGTAAAGATGCAACGCCACGAACCATTTGATTCGCTTTACGAGGATCAACACCTAAACGAACATCGATATCTACAGAAGCATCGAACTTTGTCAAAGTAATCTCTTTAACTAGATCACTAGCCTCTTTAAGAGAATACGTTTTCCCTGCTTCAATCTTGCTAAAAGCCAACTTTTGATTTTTTGTAAGTTTACCCATCTCAATTGAAGTTATTAATTATTAAAAGGGAATTCTCCTGTTACAGTGATACCCATACTTCTCGCAGTACCTGCCACCATTGTCATAGCAGATTTTAACTCAAAACAGTTCAAGTCCGGCATTTTATCTTCAGCAATTGCTTGTACTTGTTCCCAAGTGATAGAAGCAACTTTTTTACGGTTTGGCTCAGCCGATCCGCTTTTAATTTTAGATACCTCTAGTAATTGTACCGGTACAGGAGGAGTTTTAACGATAAAATCAAATGACTTATCTGTATAGTAGGTGATAACAACAGGTAATACTTTACCTGCTTTGTCTTGAGTTCTGGCATTAAATTGCTTGCAAAACTCCATGATGTTGATCCCTTTAGAACCTAAAGCAGGACCAACGGGAGGAGAAGGATTTGCAGCACCTCCTTTAATTTGTAATTTAATTTGTCCAGCAACTTCTTTAGCCATTGTTTTCTAAATTTACGTTTGACAATCAGAAGGCAATATTATGCCTCTTTTTCAACTTGTAAAAAACCAAGCTCGAGCGGAGTTTTTCGCCCGAAAATCTTGACCATAACCTTTAGCTTCTTTTTCTCAGTACTTACCTCTTCAATAATACCCGAAAAACCAGTAAACGGTCCATGATTAACCTTAACCACTTCTCCAACTTCAAATGTTAGATCAATGTCTCCTTCTGCATTCTGAAGATCATCTACTATTCCAAGAATACGATTTACCTCAGCTTGTCTTAAAGGAACCGGTTTGTCATTACCGCCCAAAAATCCGATTACATTAGGGATATTACGAAGTCTGTGAGTCATCTCTCCAACGAGAATAGCTTCGATCAATACATAACCAGGATAAAGATTCTTTTCAGTCGCAACCTTTTTTCCATTACGTAAATGATAAACTTTCTCGGTTGGAATCAATACCTGAGAGACATAGTTCTTCATATCTGTGTTTCTGATTTCAGCGTCCAGATACTCCTTAACTTTGCCTTCCTTACCGCTGATGGCACGTAATACATACCATTCTTTTTTAAGTTCAGACATTGTAAACCTCCAGATTAAAATACTTCAGTGTAGAAAATTCGCATAACATTTTCGAAAACCGAGTCCATTGCGAGGATCACAAGTGCAATCAGGAGGGAAGCAAACATTACAACAACTGCACTGCTGGAAAGCTCGGATTTCGTTGGCCAAGATACCTTATAAACGAGTTCGTTATAAGACTCTTTAATATAAGCAATTATCTTTTTCATCATCTTAGCGATTTGCACGGGTTGAGAGACTCGAACTCCCGACACTCGGTTTTGGAGACCGATGCTCTACCAACTGAGCTAAACCCGTAGGTTAGTTGGCTCTTTTGACAGAGCCAACTGTTGGTAATATATTTTTATTACGCAATAATTTCTGTGATTTGACCTGCACCAACTGTACGACCACCTTCACGGATAGCGAATTGTAGACCTAAGTCACAAGCTACTGGATAGATAAGTTCTACGTCGATTGTCAAGTTGTCACCTGGCATAACCATCTCAGTTCCTTCTGGAAGAGTGATCTCACCAGTTACGTCCAATGTACGTAAGTAGAATTGTGGACGGTATCTGTTATGGAATGGAGTGTGACGACCACCTTCTTCTTTTTTCAAGATATAAACTTGAGCTTTGAATTTAGTGTGAGGTTTCACCTGACCTGGGTGACACATAACCATACCACGTTTGATTTCGTTTTTGTCAATACCACGAAGTAATAGACCAACGTTATCACCAGCTTCACCTCTGTCAAGAATTTTACGGAACATCTCAACACCAGTTACAACTGATTTTTTAGCTTCAGCACCAAGACCGATAATTTGAACCTCGTCACCAGTTTTGATAACACCTGATTCAATACGACCTGTAGCAACTGTACCACGACCTGTGATTGAGAACACGTCCTCGATTGGCATCAAGAATGGTTTGTCAATAGCACGTGGAGGAAGTTCGATCCATGTATCAACATGGTTCATAAGTTCCATTAATTTATCTTCCCACTCAGCAACACCGTTAAGTGCACCTAGTGCAGAACCGCGGATAACTGGAGTATTGTCACCGTCGAATTTGTAGAATGAAAGAAGATCTCTCATTTCCATTTCAACTAATTCCAACATCTCTTCGTCATCAACCATGTCACATTTGTTCATGAAAACAACGATTCTAGGAACGTTTACCTGACGAGCAAGTAGGATGTGCTCACGAGTTTGAGGCATAGGACCATCAGTTGCAGCAACTACGATGATCGCACCGTCCATCTGTGCAGCACCAGTAACCATGTTTTTAACGTAGTCAGCGTGACCTGGACAGTCAACGTGTGCATAGTGACGAGCTTCTGTTTCGTACTCTACGTGTGCAGTATTAATTGTGATACCACGCTCTTTTTCTTCTGGAGCGTTGTCAATTTGATCGAATGATTTTGTTTCACAAAAACCTTTCTTCGCTAATACAGTTGTAATAGCTGCAGTTAACGTAGTTTTACCGTGGTCAACGTGACCGATAGTACCGATGTTAACGTGTGGTTTTGACCGTTGAAATACTTCTTTAGCCATAGTTTGTATGTTTAATTAAATGATTAACCTATATCATGTAATTGTGAGCCTATGACGGGACTTGAACCCGTGACCTCTTCCTTACCAAGGAAGTGCTCTACCGCTGAGCTACATGGGCGATAAAAAAGTGAGCGGGAGACGGGGCTCAAACCCGCGACCCTCAGCTTGGAAGGCTGATGCTCTATCAACTGAGCTACTCCCGCATAATTTACCTCGTGTTAAACACTCAAAACGGCGTGGGCGAAGAAGGATTCGAACCTCCGAAGACATAAGTCAGCAGATTTACAGTCTGCCCCATTTGGCCGCTCTGGAATTCGCCCTGAAATTTTGAGCCTCTTGTCGGATTCGAACCAACGACCCCGAGATTACAAATCACGTGCTCTGGCCAACTGAGCTAAAGAGGCTTGTTCGCCTCACTTGTATCAGTGAAGCGAGTGCAAAATTAGAGGTTTTTTTTAATTCTGCAAATATCTAAGTGATTTTTTTTACTTCACTCGTGATTTTTCTTTCAATTTAGTGAGTTGTTTGATCAACGCTTCCAGGTTTACATCCACAGCTTCCTCGAATGTATCCGCTGTTTTTTCAGAATAAAGATCATTCTGAGGAACATGTACAAGAATACCAACCTCCTTATTCATAGCACTTTCCGGCTTAACAACCCGAAGCGTTACTTCTACAGACAGGATATCGTCGTAATGTTGATCTAACTTAGCCACTTTTTTTTGAATAAATTCTTCCAAATGTTTCGCCATTTCAAAATGAACAGCCTGAATACTAAGTTTCATGGTCTACCTCCTTTTTTTTGTAGCTCTTGGATGAGCCGATTTATAGATAGTTTTCATTTCCTCAAATGATACATGGGTATAAATTTCGGTCGATGATAATGAAGCATGCCCCAACAATTCCTTCACACTATTCAATTGAGCACCGTTATTTAACATAACAGTGGCGAAGGTATGCCTCAACACATGCGGACTTTTCTTCTGAACCGTCGTCACTTGAGATAAATTCTCTTTTACTGTGTTATACACTTGCGAATATGATATTTTTTTTCCTTTTCTCCCAATAAAAAGGTAAGGATTTTCAAAATCTATGCAATGTTTTTTTTCTATATAACCATCCAGCATCTCTTCTAACTCTTCTCCAAACGGAATAAACCGTTCTTTATTTCGTTTTCCGAGGATCCGGATCTGCTTTAAAGAATAATCAATATCATCTTCTTTTATATTCAACAATTCGGAACATCGAATTCCTGTCGAATAGAATAAATTTAATATAATTCTTTTTTGCGAAGCTTCGAAAGAGCCGTCATCCTCCTCTGGTTGTATCTCATCTATGAGCCGGTCCAGTTCCTCTTCCTTTAAAAATACAGGAAGATTCTTTTTTACTTTCGGACCAACAACCTGGGCCGTCGGATTATGCTTTACAAAGCCTAACCTAAGCATATAGCGATAGAAAGAGCGTATAGCACTAAGTTTTCTATTAACAGTGGTAGCTTTTTCTTTGTTCATTGTTAAACTCAAGATAAATCCCCTCACCAGGTCTTTATCTATCGTATCCCAGTCAAAATCACCTATTTTCTCTTTCAGATAATCGTAAAATAAAAATAGATCCTTTTGGTAAGCAGTCAGTGTATGAGAAGAGTATCCCTTTTCATACCTTAAATACTTAACAAAAGAATCTATTTTCGTAATCATATCGCCAATGTTTAACTTTGGCGAAGATATATATTTTTTTAATTCAATGCGTAAATGCCGGAATTAATCTTCGTTTCTATGCATTTGTTGAACGTAAACCGCACGAATTTTATTTTTTCTGTTTACTACAGAAGGCTTTTCAAACGCTTGACGACGTCTCAATTCTTTAACAACACCTGTTTTTTCGAATTTTCTTTTGAATTTTTTAAGCGCTCTCTCAATGTTTTCGCCTTCTTTTACTGGTACGATAATCATAATTGTATATTTTATTCGTTTATATTATTTTCTAAATTTATTGATGGAGTTTCATAAGATCTCCCCTTCTCCAATTAATACAGGGAGAAATACTTTATTGTATGTATTTTCGTCAAATATCTGCTAAAGTAAAAAACACCACCTTTCCGAGGGCTTTCACCCTTCTTTTTTAGTTAAACATAAAATCAGGTCGCAAAACTATAAATAGTTTCTGTAATAAGCAACTATTCGATTAAAAAATAGCGACTTAACAATAAAAAAAAGAGACTCAGTCATCTGAATCTCTTTTTATCGTCGGGGTAGAGGGATTCGAACCCCCGACCCCCTGGTCCCAAACCAGGTGCGCTAACCGGACTGCGCTACACCCCGAGTAAAATGAATCAGAACAAGAGTTTAAAATTGTCGGGGTAGAGGGATTCGAACCCCCGACCCCCTGGTCCCAAACCAGGTGCGCTAACCGGACTGCGCTACACCCCGAGTAATGCTCTCGTTTCTTGATTGCGATGCAAAGTAAGTGCTTTTCTGAGAACTGTGCAAATTTAGACGCAACTTTTTTTACTAAAAAAATCACATTTAATTATTACACATTATCAATCAGAGCTTTATAAAGATATTTTTTTTAGATAAAAATCAGTATGCAGCCGCAATATTCATATTCTTCATCAAAAAACAGATTCCATGCTCAATATAATCTTTATAGTTATACGGTGAATTCATCCCTGCCAGACTATGCGGAGCATACATTATAATAGGATTTTTGCCTTTTGTGCGCATTTGTAACTGAGCCGCCATTTTATAGGTATGCACAGGTGCTATATTATTATTTTCAAGACTTACCATAAAAAGCATACTTGGGTAATTCGCTTTATGTTGTACATTATGATAGGGAGAGTATTTAAGCAAATCCATAAATTCATCTTCCGTGTCAATATTAAACAAGCGATTATTCTGAAACAATAGCTTCCCGGAATGATGATACCTCACAAGATCAAAAATACCATCCATAAATAAACCATGTACCCCAAGTTCCGGATTACGGTTCATCAGACTCATTAAAGCCGTACCTCCATATTCGCGTCCTAAAACAGCTATTTTTTTCGGAGACGAGTAGTCTTCTTCGATTAAGGAATGAATAACTGCTTCCAGATCATCTATCCGTTCATCCAGAGATATAGTTGTCCGTGAGTCCGCAAAACATCTTTGTACAAATACGAATCCCTGATCCATATACAAGATACGCGAAAAATGAAACTGGTCCAGATAAGAATTCTCTGCATTCAGAAAACTCATTAGAAAAACCGGATTGGAACCGTCTCGCTTCATAACTTTCTTATAAGAGACAGTCAGATTCACATCATTCCCTTTCGCTCCTTTGACTGTTTTATATTCTATTACATAATCATCCGGATCAAAAGGTAAGCCTGTAACCCCCCCAAGCATGACCGGTGAATCCAGATTAGTCGGATTCATTTTATATAGATAACGCGGAGATATATGAGTCTCTTCCTGAAAGAATACAGTACTGTCGCTCTTATTCATCAGAAATGTATAGAACTTACTGTCATCCAACTGGATTTCACGTGTTTTCTTTGTCTTCTTATTTATAATATAGGCACGATTAGCATTGAAATCCTGAAAATAGGCCAGCACATGATCTTTCATTTGCGAAAAACCAGCTAAAGGCATCCAGTGCCGTTCTAATAATGTATCAATCTCATTATCTTCAATACTGTATTCGAGCAGCTCACCACGTCTTTCAGCATCTATACCTATAATATAGGCATTTTTATCATCAACGCCTCCGATACGATAACTCAAATTATCTTTCATCGGTATCTCAAGCAGCATTCGTGAACTATTTTCTTTTATACACAGTTTTTCCAACTGAAAAATACTCGTTTCTGCCATTGAATATTTACCAAGATAAAGTGAGTTACTCTGATGATCAAAATTAAAATCAATTAAAGTAGCTATTTCATCAATACTATCTTCGAACAACGTACTATAACTCGACTCCCGCGGATTATACATTGAAACGCGGTTGATCGAAAAATCAACTTCATCATTATATAAGGGATCATCCATATAGATAATACCGTCTTTGTTCCAGAAGAAGGCAAAATTTGCGACACCGGGTATTGAATGTATAGGAGTTGGGTCTTTCTGTGTAATATCATAAAGATAAATAGTATTGTATCCTCCCTTGATTTTACCGAGACAAGCAAGCATTTTCAAATCAGGAGAAAGTTTTACTACCGATTTTTCTGATAATACAAACGGACAGCTAATTGAATTGAGATACTCTGAAGTTCCGCTCTTTTCAGTAAAACGATATAGATTGATCACATTCGAATAAGGCTGAACGCGATAATAATATAACGTATCATTTATAAAGTCGATAAAACGATAGTGAGGTACCTTAGCCAAATCTTCGATTCGTGACCGGATTATGGTGTCTCGGTTTGAAAAATAATCAGAACATAGATTGCGTTGTCCCCGAAGCCAGTTTGCCTTAATTGAGTTATCTTTGATTTGGGATTCTAACCATTCATAATCATCTGCAATGGTTACTCCAAAATACTCATTGGTACTCGTATTATTTTCAGCATAAGGATATTGAATCGGTTTAAAATTGCAACCGACCAAAACATAACAAATGAATAGTATGAATAAAAATGACCTTCTTAATAAGTAATGCATGACTATAGTAACTTTATTTCTGTAAATTCTCTCTAATCACAAAGATATGTAAATCCCAACAATTAAAAAAACGATTAAAAAAACCCAACGAGAAATAAATTCCCAAAAGTTCGCATGTTTAACTAATCAATTACTGAAAAAATAAGCCGTTAAAGCTGGAAATTGCAATAAAAAAGGATATTCCCTACAGTAGATAAAAACAGAATGTAAAATCAGACAATAAAATAAGAATTTAAATTTACTCAAAAGTTCTCTGAATATCTGAATAAAACTTGGGATTAAATCAATCCCTTCTTATATGCAATATAAATAGCTTCAGATATTGTTCTCACTTTTAACTTATCGAATATCGACTGTTTCAGTCGTTTCAGTGACGAAGCAGACAAATCAAGTCCATCTGCAATCTCCGATTCTTTTTCTCCTTCGCCCGAGCGTCTGAGTATATCACACTCTATAAAACTGAGTTGTGTATGTTCCTCACGTATAAACGATCGACTTACCCGATCATACAACTTCGTACATCTTTCATCCGTAAGAAACATTTCCAGAACCGGCTCTCCTATATAACTGATCTGTTCAATTAAAAGGAGGGAGGCATAAAGCAATTTATCGGGCGTATAAATCATTGGTATAAGCCTAAGCTTCAGACCATTCATACACAAATTTTTATTTATATTGAAGCAGATGGAGAAATAGAAATTCTTATCCTCATATTTATATGGATGTACAAACGTCTTGTTTACCACATCTATATAACCTAGAATAAGTTCCTTGGTATCAGTATCTAAAAGCTTACTCAAAGTTTTCATATCCAGGTTATTCCGATCACCTCCTAAGAGCTTATATAACTTATGATCATAATTATAGATCGAAAGCTGCTTTAATCGATGATCAATTATAATATGAGTTTGAGCATTATTACAAGCCAATGCTTCAATATTAAAGTGCATGGATTCGAGGTTAAATCCAATATCCGATGCAAAGTCCTGATCGTTAATATACAGATTATTTACTTCCATTATTTGTCTGTTTAATTAAATAACTGATTTAAATCAGATTCATTTTCAAAGCAAAATACAGAGCTTCAGGCATGCTATGTACAGAGAGTTTCTTCATTACGCGTTTCTTATAATACTTCACCCTATTCACATCCAGATTCATCATTTCCGCTATTTCATATTCCTTATTACCTTTTGCCGTATAGTTCAAAATCAGCAACTCCTGATCATCCAAACGAGCTTTTTTCTCAGGCAAAAAACTCTTCAAACGCCTGTTATAAATAAAACGCATATTGTCATACATAAAATAAACCTGAAGATTAACATGAACAAGTCGCGTAGTAGGTCTTATATAAGTTAATGTAAAATGCACAACTCCATCAATAGAATAGATCGGGTATAAGAAACAATCCAAGGTAAGATAATGTCCTTTTTTATGACGGATTCTGAAATTAAATTTCAACGTAAAATAAGGGGAGGCATTTTGGGTATGCTGTGGGATCAGTTCATTTAATGCAGGATTACAAATAGCATCCAACTCTTTTGAGTCAGCATGATGCATAAGTTGTCTCAAAAATTGAGGACCCATATCTGCAAATTCCTCCCGATTATAGCCCAATAAATCCATTAGCGAGTTAGATATCAGATATACACAATCATCAACTCTGTTATGTACAAACGAAGGTTTTTCGAAAGCTGAACTACAAACTTCAAACCATCTTTGCAAATCATCCACAAAAAACTGATGGTCCTCAATATAAAGAGAATCACCTGGCTCGTCAGAGAAAAAACTTTCAAAGGACTTTAGTAGTAAACTCATAAGTTCAGATTATATTTTTCTAAATGGTGTACAGATTCTAAATGCATCGTTTATGTTTTGCAATATTAAAATTATTAGCTAAAGCCTACTATCTATTTAACAGTTTTAAGCTTTGTATAGATAACAGAAATGTGATTTACTGAAAATAAAAAGGGATTGAAAATACATATAAGTCAGAAAAACAGACTTGTAAAAAATCACAAGTGATTGCAGTTCTTGTCTTTAAGCAAACAACACATATATAAATAGATTGATACTAGTTAAATTATTCTTTCAGCAATTTGTAAAATTATATATCCACCAGAAAGTTAAATCCAATGTATTTATTTACACTAGCAAAAGCTAACAAATCGCACAAGAGACAATCAAATTGTCATTTCTTTTACACTATACAAATAACGAAGTTTTATCTGCAACATCTGCAACAGACGCATAAAAACCTATTAAACAACACATTAAGCGTTGCAGATGAAATTTCATCTGCAACCATCTGCAACCATCTGCAACAGACGCAATCGCCTATCCACAAAGCGTTTCCGAGGGTTGTTGCAGATGTTGCAGATAGAATGCAGTTTTTTTTGTTTTATAGTAAGTGCCTAAAGGGAATCAGGGCTTAATTTAAAATGCAAGGCATATCTCTAAAAAGATAAACCGTTTCTTCTAAAAGATATACCGTATTGTTGGAAAGATATACCGTTTCTTTTCAGAGATACACCGTATCTTTATGATGTTTATTCAAAAAGACAATCGATTAAAATAATAGGATTTAGTCAGCAAATGAATTTAAAATTCAAATTGCCTTATCGAACGAAATTTGCATACGTATGTAAATTATTCCTGATACGTATGTAAATTATTTTTCATACGTATCAAAAATACAAAACAAAGGCTTAATTTTTGAGCCATATATTTCTAATAAATGACTTAATATTCGGAAAGAGATAGTTTATCTTATTGATAGATTGGCTATATACTTCAAAAAACGGATATATCTTCCTGAAGAAAATTTACAACACAGATGTCTTTATGGGTTTCAACCTGCACATTGATTATAATACACTCAATATCTGTAATATAAATCATTAAAAAGCATTCTGCATCTTACACCCATCTATCACACTTTACTCATTACAGATCAATATATTAGACGTTGTGTGTAAGATGTGTAGGATAAAATCAGATTATTCATTGATTCCTATCGGAACGAGTAAAAGATTTTACAAATTGCAGGTAAACCCGAATTATACGAAAAACGAAGGTATTTGGTGATCGCCAAATGCCTTCGTTTTATATAACAAATACGTTTGTTTTACTCATGAAGTTACTTCGTTTTCTCAATGAATAGTATCTTCTGAAAACGGTATTGACTAGTAAAAATTATAAGTTCATTTATATCGCAGTGAGATAAGAGAATACATAAAAAAAAGAGCCTCTGAAAAATCAGAAGCTCTTTTTGTGATCCGCCTGGGGCTCGAACCCAGGACCCCAACATTAAAAGTGTTGTGCTCTACCAGCTGAGCTAGCGAATCATTTGGTGTGCATTATTCTCAAATGCGTTGCAAAGGTAAGTAAAAAAAGTCAGCTCTGCAAGAGAGCTGGCCTATTTTTTTATAACAGATGGTTAGAAGTTCATGAAAATATCTTTGATACAATCATAGCTTCATAAAAAAAGGAGTTAAGAAAAATCTTAACTCCTTTTTCGTGATCCGCCTGGGGCTCGAACCCAGGACCCCAACATTAAAAGTGTTGTGCTCTACCAGCTGAGCTAGCGAATCATTGATGTGCGTTTGTTTCTCAAATGCGTTGCAAAGATATGACGTTTCCTGTAAACGTCCAAACATTCATCCTGAAAAAAGGCCGTTTTTAACCTTAGTTTACTTCTTTGTCTTATCAGAAGTCTTATTTATAGATTTATTATCACTTTCGAGGATAAAACGCTCGTAATAGAAGATAATCAATGTAGTCATCGGAAGTGCAATAATCATACCGACAATACCCATTAAGCTACCCCAAATAGAAAGAGACAATAGAATAATCGCCGGATTAAGACCTGTAATTTTACCCATGATACGCGGAGTAAGAAATCCGTCCTGTATAATTTGCACCACAGCAAAAACAAGCAAAGATGCGGCAAATACACCCCAAAAACTTCCTCCACTCTCTGCTGACTTAATTACGCAAAGCATAGCTGTCGGTATAATACCTAAAGTCTGAAGGTAGGGAACCATATTCAATAGACCAATAAAAAGTCCCAAAACGGTCGCTAGAGGAAGTCCGACAATATTAAAACCGATAGCGAACAATATTCCTACAATAAAAGCAACTAAAGCCTGGCCACGGAAATAACTATTCATTGAGTATTCCAGATTATCCATCAAACCCGATACGTCTTCGCGATATTTCTGAGGAATTATATTGATAAAACCTTTTGAGATCTTATCGTAATCCAGCAGAATAAAAAATACATATAATAAGGTAATGGAAGAAGCAAACAGACCGATAAGCCAGTTTACCGAGCTTGAGAAAAGGCCGATTACCTTAGGAAAAAACTCTTCGATAAGTTTTTGCCAATCTTCTTTATTCATATATTGGAGCCACTCTTTCAGATTGATCTTTTCTGAAATAAAATCCTGAAGATCGGTCGGTATAAAAGGAATATATCCTCCTGCACCCTGGTAGTGGTGTAATAAGTCGGTCATTTTGGAAAACTCGGCAGAAATAGCAGGTATTAAAGCAATAACAATTCCCACTATACTTCCGACTACAATAATAATAGAAAGAAAAATAGAGGCTATCCTGTTTTTTACTTTCAACTTATGCTGTATAAAATCTACAAACGGATTCAGCATATAGGCGATCAACCACCCAACGAAAAAAGTAACCAGTACCGAACTTAATCGATTGATCAATGCAAGTAATCCGACAACGACAATAATACCGATAATAATACGAACGACACGATCAAAGGTATAGGGTTTATCAAAAGAATTCATAGTTAATTAAGTTTTAGTTAGTTATGTCATCCTGTTATTATTGGTGAGCTTCGATATAGCAAGCCCTGCATAAAGGCTCGTATTCTGTTTTTTCGCCCAACAATACTTGTTTTTCATTTTCGACCAGACGATAAGAGTAATTTGCAAGATTACCACAACGTGTACAAATAGCATGAACTTTAGTTACATCATCCGCAATGGCACACAAGGCAGGCATCGGTCCGAAAGGTTTTCCTTTATAGTCCATATCCAGTCCCGCTACAATAACCCGGACTCCGTTATCAGCTAACTGATTGCATACGTCAATCAATCCTTCATCAAAAAACTGAGCTTCGTCAATACCTACTACTTCCACATTACTGGAAAGAAGTAATATACTGCTGGAGTTATCAACAGGTGTCGAGATTATAGAGTTCTTGTCGTGAGAAACGACTTCATCATTTGAATAGCGAACGTCGACTGTTGGTTTAAATATTTCGACAGCTTGTCTGGCTATTTTAGCACGTTTCATTCGTCGTATCAGCTCTTCCGTTTTACCTGAGAACATAGATCCGCAAATAACTTCGATCCGTCCTCTTGTATGACGTTCAGCGATTTTAGATTCGTTATAAACCATGGATAAAGAAGTTAGTCTTTTAATTTTCAATTATTTAATTAGATTTGTTTTACGTGCATATCTAGCGTTTTAGTTTAGATACAACTGATCTTTAGTATAACGGATAGTGTAAAAATAAATCACTTTAAGTAGGAACAAAGATATGCAATAAAATTAATGTTGCATACAAAAAATTGCATTCTGTATCAGATACAGAAACGTAAGCTTTAACAAATAAGAGTCTTTCTCTCTACTCATCGTAACAAACTAAATATTCAAATAAAATTTTGATGTAACTTTATGCCATAAATCCCATTATTATCTTAATCGGTTAAATATGAAAACAAAGCTTCTGTTATTCGCCAGTTTTATCATGCTGGCAAATGTACCTGTTTTTGCCGGACATGATATACCTGCATTTTTTGGAGGATCATCTCAGAAATATACATCCGTATCAGCTTCAGTTCGGGAGTGTTCGGAACAGAAAGAAATATATGCTTATCAGAACGATCGTTTGTTAACGCCTGCTTCGGTATTGAAGCTATACACAACAGCTTCGGCATTAGCCATACTTTCGTCAGATTTTACTTTTCGTACAACATTTGCCTATAAAGGCAATATTCAAGCAGATGGATTATTACAGGGTGATGTGATTGTAATCGGGGGAGGTGATCCCACATTAGGCTCGCGTTACTTCAAAACCGACCCTATATCCTCCTTTGTAAGTGTGCTTCAGAAAAAGGGAATTCGTCAGATTAAAGGAAATATTTGTATCGACTCTCATTTATACGGAGCTGAGATCGTTCCGAATAAATGGATTTGGGAAGATATGGGCAATTATTACGGGTCCGGAGTGTGGGGGCTTAATTACAAAGACAATACCTATGAGTTATTTTTGCGCTCAAAATCAGCAGGAAGTAAACCAGAGATTTTGAAAACAATTCCTGTCATTCCTTCTATAAAATTCATCAATCAGCTGAGGAGCAAACCGAACAATAAGGATAGTGCCTACATATACGGAGCTCCTTTTCAGAACGAGCGCGTCATCCTGGGTTCGATCCCCTCAAACAAAGAAAGTTTTATTATCAAAGGCGATATGCCTGAGCCGGCTCGTGTATTTGCTTCCGATCTGGCTTCAGCAATTAAGCAAGCCGGAATTAAGTGGGATGGACATTTTGTCTTTGAATATGAATCTGCTATAAAATATGATGCTGTTCTTTATACTTATTCTTCTCCGAAACTAAGCGATATTTGCAGGATTACGAATATATACAGTAATAATCTGTTTGCCGAAGGCATATTACGCGCCATCAGTCTGAAGAGAAATCAGAAGCCTTCGTATTTGGATGGCGTAAAGGCAGAAAACAATCATTGGAAAAAACAGGGTATTGATGTAAAAGGTATTGATTTATTCGACGGAAGCGGACTTTCTCCGGTAAATAAGATTCATACCGGATTTATTACTCATTTCCTTAGTAAAATCTATTCGGATTCGTCATTCGGAAACACTTTCGCAGGAACATTACCTTTAGTCGGTAAAGAAGGGACAGTCAAAAATATTCTGAATAAGAAAACATATAATGCTGAAATCCGATTAAAAAGCGGATCAATGGGCGGAGTGCTCGCTTATGCCGGCTATATAAAAAAGGGTGGTAAATGTTACGCCGTTTCGATAATTGTAAATAATTACAACGGAACTTTTATACAAACCCGCAATGCTATTGAAAAGTGGCTGGATGCCCTGATATCTTCATTATAAAATAAAAGAAGCAGCTCTTTTGAGCTGCTTCTTTTATTTTGGGTATTCCATATTTTCAGGTTTCATCTGAGTCAGCACTTCGTTGTAGAATTTAGCAGCCTCATATTTAGCCATCGGTAAATTATTCATTAAATAATTACCACAATCTTTTGCTGTAGCTCCCGGAATCTCGCCTTCGAAATCACGGATAAAAGCAAAAGTATCCTGAACAAGAGGCAAAATATCAGCAGATGTCAGATCTCCTTTCATTATAAGGTAGTTCCCGGTAAGACAACCCATCGGCCCCCAATAGATAATCTGATCTTTCCATTGAGCATTATTTCTCAAATAGGTAGCAGCCAGATGCTCAATTGTATGAATTTCAGACTGCCCCAAAACAGGTTCAGCATTCGGAACTTTCATACGGATATCAAATGTTGTCACAACCTCGTTCCCAATCTGATCACGACGAGATACGAAAATACCGCGAGCCATACGTAAATGGTCGATCGTAAAACTTGCAATCTTCTCCATATATTTTACTTATAAATTAGATAAAAGACTACGTAGTAAATCAAAAGTACGCTGCGGAGCTTCATCCCAGAAGTTCAAATATTGCTCTTCATGATTATCAACCCATGGCGTGTCACTGATAATACGGAAGCTAACAAATGGCGTTTTATGCATGAAACAAGTATGTGCAATACTATTTGATTCCATATCTACAGCCATCCCTGCAGGATGCTTTGCTTTGATTTTAAATAATTCTTCGCGGTTTGTGATAAACTGATCACCTGTACAGATTAGTCCGAATTTCACATTATCCATTCCCTCAGTTGTTCTCAGCAAGCTTGCATGAAGAGCACGATCGGCAGGTATAAACTCCGGATAACCTAATTCAGCCTGATGATCATTTACCTCACCACAATAAAAATCGTGATAGCAGCTTTCTTCACCAACAATGATATCACCTACACGAACAGACTGATCAATACCTCCCGCAACACCCGTGTTGATGATGCAATCAGGTTTAAAATGAGAAATCAGTTCAAGTGTAGCAATCGTAGCATTTACTTTACCGATACCGCTTTTCATCAGAACAATTTCTTTATCTCCGATGTGACCAACCGAGAAATCAAAATTCAGAAAATGTTCTTCTTTAGCATCAATAAGTAAGTTTCGAACCAAATCGTATTCCTTACTCATTGCTACAATAATACCTATTTTTTTGAATCTTTGTTTTTCCATTTCTTCGTATTAAAAAAGAAATCCTGTCAATGCACGAATTGACAAAGATGGCAACAATGCACTAACAGGATATCTGTAAATCTATACTAAAAATTATTTTTTAGAAACGCGTTTACGTTCATTTTCATCCAAAAGGATTTTACGAATACGAATAGAATGCGGAGTAACCTCTACATACTCGTCTTCGCGGATATACTCAAGAGCCTCTTCCAGACTGAATACAATCGGAGGAGCCAATTTCGCTTTATCGTCAGAACCAGACGCACGCATATTTGTCAGTTTTTTAGACTTCGTGATGTTTACAACCAAGTCATTATCTTTTGAGTGCTCACCGATAACCTGACCAGCATAAATTTCTTCTTGCGGTGCAATGAAGAATTTACCGCGATCCTGAAGTTTATCTAAAGCATAAGCAAAAGCAGTACCTGTTTCCATAGCGATCATCGCACCGTTCACACGTTTCTCGATCTCACCTTTGTATGGTTGATATTCTTTGAAACGGTGTGCCATGATAGCCTCACCTGCAGAAACAGTCAATACATAATTACGAAGACCGATAATACCACGAGATGGCATATTGAACTCCATAAAAATACGGTCATTTTTAGTATCCATCATTAGTAATTCACCTTTACGACGAGTTACTACGTCAATAATTTTACTTGAAGCTTCTTCAGGACAGTTGATGCTCAACTGCTCGATAGGCTCACATTTAACACCATCGATTTCTTTAATGATTACCTGAGGCTGACCAACCTGAAGTTCGTAACCTTCACGACGCATTGTTTCGATCAATACAGATAAGTGAAGAACACCACGACCAAACACAGTCCAGCAATCAGAATCTTCTGATTTGTGTACGCGAAGGGCAAGGTTTTTGTCCAACTCTTTCATCAAACGATCATGGATGTGACGAGATGTTACCAATTTACCTTCTTTACCGAAGAAAGGAGAGTCATTGATAGTGAAAGTCATCGACATTGTCGGTTCGTCGATCGCGATCGGATCCAAAGCTTCCGGATTAGCAGCGTCTGCAATTGTATCACCAATCTCAAAACCGTCGATACCAACCAAAGCACAAATATCTCCTGAAGAAGCAGCCTGTACTTTCATACGACCTAGACCTTCAAATACGTGTACTTCTTTAATACGTTGCTTAATTTTAGATCCATCTTTTTTGCAAAGCATTACATCCATACCTTCACGTAATTCACCACGGTGAACACGTCCGATACAAATACGACCTACATAAGAAGAATAATCCAATGAAGTAATCAACATTTGTGCAGAACCATCGATATAAACCGGAGCCGGGATATGTTCGATAATTGAGTCTAACACATAAGTAATGTCTTCAGTAGGAGTACTCCAGTCTGCTCCCATCCAGTTG
This sequence comes from Porphyromonadaceae bacterium UBA7332, assembly GCA_002471225.1. Taxonomy (GTDB): domain Bacteria; phylum Bacteroidota; class Bacteroidia; order Bacteroidales; family UBA7332; genus UBA7332. The sequence continues at coordinate 64,736 of DKPO01000031.1, read as the reverse complement.
TTTTTAGCAGAACCATAAACAGTAGGGAAATCCAACTGCTCTTCGTTCGCATCCAAACTGAACATCAAATCAAAAACCATTTCGTGTACTTCGTCAGGACGACAGTTTGGTTTGTCAACCTTATTAACTACAACAATCGGTTTAAGACCCATTTCAAGTGCTTTTTGTAACACAAAACGAGTCTGAGGCATTGGTCCTTCAAACGCATCCACCAACAATAAACAACCATCAGCCATGTTCAATACACGCTCTACTTCACCACCGAAGTCGGCGTGGCCCGGAGTATCAATAATATTGATCTTGTAGCCTTTGTATGTAATTGAAACGTTTTTAGAAAGGATAGTAATACCACGCTCACGCTCCAAGTCGTTGTTATCCAAAATTAATTCACCTGTGTGCTGATTATCTCTGAATAACTGACCAGCCAACAACATTTTATCAACTAATGTCGTTTTACCGTGGTCAACGTGTGCAATAATTGCAATGTTTCTAATCTTTTGCATATGTAATCTTCAAAATTGTGGTGCAAAGGTACGATATTAATTGCATAAATCATTGATAAAAAAGATGAAAACCTCTTGTAAGTCAAAAAGAAACTGTTACCTTTGTCCTCGATTTGTTTAACAATATAATTTTTTAAACTATGTACTTAGATTCTGCTAAGAAAGAAGAAATCTTCGCAAAATACGGAAAGTCTAATACTGATACTGGCTCATCAGAAGCGCAGATTGCATTATTTTCATACCGTATTTCGCATTTAACTCAACACTTGAAGTTAAATCACAAAGATTATAGCACAGAGAGAGCTCTTAAAATGTTGGTAGGTAAACGTCGTAGCCTTTTAGATTATCTAAAAGCTAAAGATATCGAAAGATACCGTGCTATCATTAAAGAACTTAACATCAGAAAGTAATTTCTGGTCACAAGACTTTAAAGCGGAGAAATCAAATGATTTCTCCGCTTTTTTTATGTCTTTTAGTAAGATAAAACGGAGATTTTCCTTACTGATTTCTTTTCAAAAGCTTTATTTCGTTATATATTTTCTATATTTGCCCCATACTAGAGTAAATATGTTATAAAATACTCAAGATTATGGATAATAAAAACAGAGTAGGTGAACGTATCCGTTCACTCAGAGAATTGAAAAGCATCAGTATCGGACAAGTTGCTGAAAATGCTGGTCTTACAATAGAGCAATTACAGTTAATTGAAGATAACAAAGAGGTACCTTCTATCGCATTTTTAATCCGTATAGCCAGAGCTATGGGGGTGCGCCTGGGTTCCTTCCTGGATGATTACGAAGAAACGGGACCCGTAATCTCAAGAGGTGAAGATACGAAAGAAACGGTACTGATGCACTGTGGGGAAACACAATGTAAGCATCTGCAATATCATGCCCTCTCACAATCCAAAGCGGGCAGACATATGGAAACTTTCCAAATTCAAATAGAACCTTGCGAACATACTGATTTTATTCTCTCTTCTCATGAAGGCGAGGAATTCGTGTTTGTACTCGAAGGTGAAATTGAAATTAAATATGGTACACGTACCTACCTGCTACGTAAGGGTGACAGTATCTATTATGATTCAATCGTTCCGCATCATGTTCATTCATCAAATAATGAAAAAGCTAACGTTCTGGCGGTAATCTATACACCTTTCTAAATATTTAGGATATGCTATATGATAAAACATTAGGTCAGTGGCTTGAACACTGGGCTACACAAACCCCGGATAAGGAGTTTATGATCTATGCTGACCGAAATCTTCGCTTTTCATATGCCGAATTTAATGAGCGTGTGGACAGACTGGCTAAAGGATTGATGGCTATCGGCGTAAAAAAAGGGGATAATGTCGGAATTTGGGCGACCAATGTTCCGGACTGGAATACCTTTATGTTCGCAACTGCCAAAATCGGAGCAGTATTGGTGACCATTAACACCAATTATAAGCAAAATGAATTAGAGTATCTAACTGAAAATGCAGATTTGCATACGATCTGCATTACGGACGGTACATTTGACAGTGATTATCCAAAGATGATCTATCAAATGATTCCGGAATTAAAAACTCAACCAAGAGGACATATACATGCCGCAAAATATCCCAATCTGAAGAATGTAATATTCATCGGACAAGAGAAATACAGAGGTATGTATAATACGTCTGAGATCATGCTGCTGGCAGATATGGTTGACGACAAATCATATGGGAAATTAAAATCGGACGTAAATGTACATGACACGGTCAATATGCAATATACGTCAGGTACAACAGGGTTTCCCAAAGGAGTTATGTTAAGCCATTACAATATAACGAATAACGGCTACAGTATAGGTCAGTGTATGCGTTTTACCGATCAGGAAAAACTCTGTTTACCTGTTCCTTTATTCCACTGTTTCGGAATCGTACTTGGTATGATGGCGATCATTACGCATGGAGCAACCGTGATACTTCTCGAACGGTTTGATCCTCTGGTCGTACTTGCATCCATACATAAAGAAAGATGCACGGCCCTGTACGGTGTTCCGACGATGTATATAGCAGAACTTAATCATCCGATGTTTTCTGTATTTGACTTATCTTCACTCAGAACGGGGATCATGGCAGGTGCTTTATGCCCGCAATGGTTAATGGAAGAAGTGATGGATAAAATGAATATGACGGAAATCACCAGTGTATATGGTCTGACGGAAGCCTCTCCGGGTATGACGCAAAGTCATGTAGACGATACAATGGAAGTACGTTCCTCAACTGTCGGCAGAGAATTACCTCATATAGAAGTAAAGGTGATAGACCCGGAAACGGGAGAGGAATGCCCGACAGGTGTTCAGGGAGAAATGTGCTGCAAAGGATATAATATCATGAAAGGATATTATAAAATGCCGGAAGCAACAGCCGAAATAATTGATCAAAACGGATATTTACACTCAGGCGATTTAGGAATAAAGCGTGAAGACGGAAACTTCTGTATAACGGGACGCATCAAAGATATGATTATCAGGGGTGGAGAAAATATCTATCCTCGCGAAATAGAAGAGTTTCTTTATAAAATGGAAGGTGTCAGTGATGTACAGGTTGCAGCTGTTCCTTCTAAAAAATACGGAGAAGAAATCGGAGCTTTTATTATTCTGAAAGAAGGATATGAAATGAGTGAAGGAAACGTCAAAGAGTTTTGCCGGGGACAGATATCCCGTCACAAAATTCCAAAATACATTTTCTTTATCGATCAGTTCCCGATGACAGGAAGTGGTAAAATTCAGAAATATAAACTCAAAGAGCTGAGTCTTGAGCTATTAGCCAAGCAAGGCATTGAGCCTATATAGGAATTAAAAATGGGAGAATTCAGTCGAAAAAAGATTGAATTCTCCTTTTTTTTATATATTTGTAATTCAAATAATTAAAAACCAGGAAATGAAAAAATCTATACTCTTTTTTTCGTCCGTCTCTCTCTGCCTGGGATTGATGGCTCAGAAAAAAGTATTGGATCATACAGTATATGATTCGTGGAAGGTAATAGGCAGAACTAATTTATCTAAGGACAGTCGATTTATCAGTTATGAAATTAATCCTCAAAAAGGAGATGGTGTACTTATCGTTCAGAAAAACAACGGTGACAGCTTATTAAAAGTAGAAAGAGGTTCCAATCTGAACTTTCTGGATAATGCCAACTATGCAACCTATACTGTCAAAGCTTATACCGACTCGGTAAGAATAGCAAAGCTTAATAAGGTTAAAAAAGAAAAGATGCCTGAGGATACCTTATATATGGTAAACCTGCAAACGCTTCAAAAGGAACAACTACCTTTGAAAAGCTCGGTACAATCTACTGCAGAAGCTCCATACGTCTTTATTAAAAAAGAAGTTGTTATCCCAAAAGATACGGCCGATAAGAAAAGTAAAGAGAAAAAATTTCAGCAACTGGTTGTTCGTAATTTACAAACACGGGATTCAATCTTAATAGATAGCATCGGACAATTCACCTATGACAAAAAAGGCCGATTTCTACTTTATAGCATAGAAGGCGATTCTACTAAGAATGTATTTGTAACGGATTATAAAAAGCATATTCCTTTATTTACTTCGAAAACAGGAAAAATTTCCCGTTTGAGTTTAGACGAATCCGGCAACCAGGGAGCACTTCTTGCCACCAGCGATACAGCAAAAACATCTGTTCCGAGACTTTTCTATTTTGATACAGCAGATTTTAATAGCCGGAAATTTAAAAGTAGCACATATAAACCAAAGGAAATCTTAGTAACAGAAGGAGAAAAAATACCGAAAGGTTATGGACTTTCTCCGAATGCCCTTTCTTTCTCAAAAGAAGGAAACAGACTTCATTTTTCCTATGCCGAATTACCTAAGAAGGAGGAAAAAGACACGCTGTTAGCTGAAGAAAAGTTCTTACTCGACCTGTGGAGTACTTCGGATACATTAAATATGCCTCAACAGATCGCAAATAAAAATCAGCTGATGAATCCAAGCTTTAATGCGGTTTTCTTTACAAAAGAGAATCGTTGGATGCCGGTTACCGATATGCGATACGGACAAATCAATTTTGCTCCGGATGAAGCAAAAGCAAAATATGCACTTTCAATTGATACAGAGCCCTATCTGAAAGAGATGAACTGGGAGTATCCATATCCGAGAGATTTACACTTAGTCGATCTGAAAAGTGGTAAAAGAGAATTGATATCACAGGGTGAAATGCTGGGATATCCAACTATGCTTAATCCTGATGGAAACTTTGTGGTGTATTTCAATAAAAATAAAAAGGCATGGTATGCTTTCAATACAAATACCAGAAAGGAAGTAGAAATATCAACAGGTATTGAAGTTCCTTTATTCGATGAATCAAATGACCGTCCTGAATTACCGGATTCATACGGATATGCAGGATTCAGCAATGATATGAGTCACATACTTATCTACGATAAGTATGATTTATGGAGTTTGGATTTATTGGGAAAAACTGCACCGGTTTGTCTTACAAAAGGATGGGGAAGAAAACATAATACACGCTTAAGACTGATCAATCTGAAAGATGATAATTATAAGAATCTAGTCGATACGAACGAGAAGATTCTTTTAAGCTCCTTCAATGATCAAACCAAAGAAAACGGATTTTATGAATTAATACCTAACGGTCAAATAGAGAAACTGATTGAAGGCCCTTATCAATTCGCTCTGAGAGGTAAAGCAGAAAACGGTAAGAAGATTCTTTTTACCCGCGAAAATTTCAATGAATTCAATGATTTGTGGATAACTGACAGAACGTTCAAAAATCCATTGAAAATCTCGCATGCGAATCCACAAATGAGTGATTACAAATGGGGGAGTGTAGAGCTAATGAAATGGCATGACTTCAACGGCGATGAAATTGAAGGTCTTCTATACAAGCCTGAAAATTATGATCCTAATAAAAAGTATCCGGTTATCGTATATTTCTACGAAACACATACGGAAGATCTATACAAATATCATCAACCACAACCGAGCTGGTCAATCATTATACCTCCAATGTTTACGAGTGATGATTACGTCGTATTTATGCCTGATATTAAATACAAAACAGGTTATCCGGGCGAATCATGTTATAATGCTGTCGTGAGTGGAGCAAACGCACTGATAGAAAGAGGGATTGCAGATCCTGCAAAAATGGGTCTGCAAGGTCAAAGCTGGGGTGGCTATCAGATAGCCTATCTTGTGACACGAACAAATATGTTTGCTTGTGCAAGTCCGGGAGCACCGGTAAGCAATATGACCAGTGCATACAGTGGTATTCGTACCGGTTCAGGGCTGGTTCGCATGTTCCAATATGAAAAAGGTCAAAGCCGTATCGGAGAAGATTTATGGAGTGCACCTATGCGCTATATCGAAAATTCACCGGTATTCTATGCCCCTCAAGTAAATACACCTTTGCTCATCAGACACGATGATGCAGATGAAGCTGTACCTTTTGAGCAAGGTATTGAGTTTTTTATGGCTTTGAAACGTTGTGGTAAAAAGGCATGGATGCTTAATTATAACAATGAACCCCACAACTTAAGATCATGGCCTGCACGTATGGACTGGACAATCCGTATGCATCAGTTTTTTGATTACTATCTAAAAGATAAACCGATGCCTCGCTGGATGAAAGAAGGGATTACGATTAAAGAAAAAGGGAAAGATCAGAAATATGATCTGGCACAATAACACAAAGAGGAGATATCAGTTTGATATCTCCTCTTTGTGTATATAAACGAATTTATAAATAGACAGTTATGGCTCAATAAATATGTTTTCAAACATAGAATATAAGATTGGCATAAAAGCTGCATTTTTTTTGATAAAAGAGAAGCTTCGGACACTCAAAAACACAAAAAGAAAAGCGTTTCATTCACTTATCTTACTGTTTAATTTTCAATATTTTCCAGCAGATAACCGGAACTAAAAAAACACGATTTTTACCTAAACTTACATCAGCAGCATTTGTTCAATTTATAACCAATAAACTAATCAGATTAATCCATAATTAACTTTGAAATCTATGGCACGTAAATTATTAATTCGTGACCTGACTTTACGGGATGGTCAGCAATCTTCTTTTGCTACACGTATGAGCCAAGATCAGGTCGATCGTGTTCTTCCTTTCTATAAAGATGCTAAGTTTTATGCAATGGAAGTATGGGGCGGGGCTGTACCTGACTCTGTAATGCGCTACCTGAACGAGAATCCATGGGAACGTTTAGAGAAGATCAAAGCAGTAGTTGGAGATAGCTCGAAATTAACAGCTCTTTCAAGAGGCCGGAACTTATTTGGTTATGCTCCATACACTGATGAAATTATTGAGGGATTTTGCAAAAATGCAATTGAATCAGGATTAAGTATCATGCGTATATTTGATGCACTGAATGATGTGGAAAATGTCAAATCCACAATCAAATATGTGAAAAAATATGGTGGTATTGCAGATTGCGCTGTTTGTTATACGATTGATCCTCATTTTACAACAGCCGAAAGATTAAAAGCATCTTTAAAAGGAAAACCGCTTCCTAAGGCTGTTTTCTCTAACGAATATTTTTTGCAAAAAGCAAAAGAAATGGAGAAACTGGGAGCAGACATGATTACGATTAAAGATATGAGCGGATTAATTCCTCCTTCAAGAGTAGCTGAATTGATTCCACTATTCAAAAAGAATCTGAATGTGCCTATTGACTTTCATACGCATTGTACTCCGGGATTTGGATTAGCCGCAGTTTTGATGGCTATCGAGAAAGGTGCGGACATTGTAGATACCAACATATGGTATTTCGCCGGCGGACCTGCAGCTCCAGCTATTGAATTAATATATCTTTTCTGTAAAAAAATGGATATTGAACTGGATATCGATATGGAAGCCGTTGCGAAAATTAATCATGAATTATACTATATACGTAAAGAATTAGCCGAATTCGATGCAGTTAAAAAATTCCCGAACCGATTCAATCCACTGACAGATAAACTTCCGGAAAATATTGATAAATTATTTGATGAAGCAATCAAATATGCAAGAAGTAATAACGAAGAAAAACTACTTCATACTTGTCATGCACTGGAAGATTATTTTGGTTTTCCTGAACCGAACGAGTTGGTTAAGAATGCGCAAATACCAGGGGGTATGTACACAAATATGGTTGCTCAGCTAAAACAGTTAGGAGCTGAAGATATATTGACAAAAGCAATGGAACTTATTCCCCAGGTAAGATTAGATTCCGGATTGCCTCCTTTGGTTACACCTACAAGTCAGATTGTCGGAGCCCAAGCTGTAAATTGTGCTTTGGATTTGAGAAACGGAAGCGAAATGTATAAGAATCTATCTAATCAGTTTATTTCATTAGTTAAAGGTGAGTATGGAAAAACTCCGATTCCTGTAAATTCTCATTTCAGAGAAAAAATAACAGGTTCGCCGGACGAAATACCATATGATACTTCGAAATACAAAATGCAACCAAATCCTGTAATAGATGGATTAGGAGTGCGCGTAGCTGAAAATGAAAAAGAAATATTATTGTTAGAATTATTCCCGCTGATTGCAAGATCTTACCTTACTAAACAAAAAGAGGAATTGCATTCAAAAGAAGAGCAGGTACAAAAAGAAGAAGAAGTTCAGGATGAAGCTCCGATTACAGGGAATGTTATTACCTCACCAATGCCAGGTAGCATTTATCAGATTAATGTGAAGGTAGGTGACACAATCGTATCGGGTGATACTGTCCTGATTCTGGAGTCTATGAAAATGGAAAATAGTATAAATTCTTTCTTTAGCGGAAAGGTAAAACGAATACTTGTGAAAGAAAACCAGCGGGTTTCTGAATCAACTCCGCTTATAGAGATTGAATAGGGTTGTTATTAAAAAAAGAAGGAGTGTCCAAATGGACACTCCTTTATTTTTTACCAACGGTTGTTGTTGCGTCTGTTGTCAGATCTTTCGCCGCCTCTGTTACCACCAGAGAATCTGTTACCACCGTTTGTACGTGGTTTTTCTTCACGTGGTCTAGCTTCGTTTACGTTGATAACACGACCATCGTATTCAGCTTGGTTAAGTTCAGCGATTGCTTTTTTAGCAGCTTCTTCGTCTTCCATTTCAACGAATCCGAAACCTCTTGAACGACCAGTTTCACGGTCTGTCATTACTTTAGCAGATGTAATCTCACCATACTCTTGAAATAGTTGTCTTAAGTCATTGCTATCAATACGAAAACTTAAGTTCGAAATAAAAATGTTCATAAAAAGAATTTTGAAAGTTATTAAAATAAGGACTATTTCATAAAAGCTAAAACGAGATTACTTTGACATAATCGAGATTACTGTACAAAAAATTGAATTGGCCTTATAAACATCATCCATTTCGGTTGCAAATATACTTGAATGTTTGATTAAATCGCCAATAAATCAGTTTTTTATCAAATTAAAAATACTTGAAATTAATATGATAATTTTACTAGACTTTTTACTGAGGAATAGGAGTGTAAAAAATCTCACTGCAATCTAATTACGACCGAGGAGTTTAAAGCAGTACTAAATCCAAATATTCACCTAAGATGATGAATACGCTAAATAAACATTTTCGTAAAAAAAAGGCAGTCATTAAGACTGCCTTCTGTGATCCGCCTGGGGCTCGAACCCAGGACCCCAACATTAAAAGTGTTGTGCTCTACCAGCTGAGCTAGCGAATCATTTTTAGTGCGTTTGTTTCTCAAATGCGTTGCAAAGGTATGGCTTTTTTTTTAACCACCAAACTTTTTGATGAGTTTTTTTCTAATTTTATTTGGTTAAAATCTCATTCACTGCACTACAAACGACACTATATAATTGATTTTAAAGATTTTGTCTTACAAAAGTTTCTGTTTGAGAAATTCCAAATTTTGTACCCTTCAAAACCAATTCTCCTTTATCATTGATTGTAACAGATCCCTTTGCTGTGATTCCTTTAGTTGGAGAATATAAAGTTCCGTCCACCCATTTACCATCTTCATATTTCAAACCCCAGACAATCGGTGTACCAACCAGTTTATTTGTACGTTTTGATTTATCCGGATTTTTGATATCCAAACGAGGCTTTCCTTCTTTATTATTCGGCTCGGATAACCAAATAACTCTTGCTGTATAAGTTCCGTTATTCTCTTTTTTGAACTGAATTTTATTAGTACCGGATGTATTATACCATTTACAATTTATAAGCTTGTCTCCACCTTGCGCGAAAGTCAAAGAAACAAACATAATGCTGATAAGCATCAAAAATAGTCTTTTCATAACTTTGTTGTTTTGAATTACAGATACAAAGTAAAAGAATAGAATAGAAATATCATGAGAAATGATGTTTAAATAAACTAACAGTTCTCATTAAATAAAAAAGAGGCAATCCTTTAAAGAATTGCCTCTTTCATTATTTTACTTCCCAAACATTTCCACTCATCATCAAATCTGCAAATGTTTTAATTTGAGTATTAGCCTGTACACGATGAATCTGATCGACAACAGCCTGATCATAATTAATCCCTTCTACATTACGGATTATGCCTAATGCCAAAGGTAATTCAGGACCTTCCATAGCTGCCAGTTTACAATGAAGTGTCGGATCATGAAGGGTAGCATCATGAGTAAGAATATCGTCAATTGTATATCCATCTTCTCCAATAGTCACAGCTTTCAAATCAAGACCTTGAAGAACTAAGCCTTTATTGCTTTCCTTTCCAAAGATCATTTTCTCTCCTTGACGAAGATAAATAGTACGATCTGCCCGATTCTCTTTGTCTGAATAATATTTATGAATACCATCAGTAAAAATCACACAGTTCTGTAAAACTTCAATTACAGCAGTCCCTTTATGAGCAGCTGCAGCAATCATACATTCTGTTGTCGAAGGTAAATCAACGTCAATAGTTCTTGCAAAAAAGTTTGCACGTGCGCCGAAGGCCAATTCTGCAGGATTAAATGGGTCCTCAATTGTACCGTAAGGTGAGGATTTTGTAACATATCCACGTTCAGTAGTCGGAGAATATTGTCCTTTAGTCAGTCCGTAGATTTTATTATTGAGCAATACAATGTTTATATCTATATTGCGACGTACAGCATGTATGAAATGATTACCACCGATAGCCAGACAATCACCATCTCCTGTTATCTGCCATACACTTAAAGCAGGATTAGCAACTTTAACTCCGGTAGCGATAGCAGAACCTCGTCCATGAATTGTATGAAAACCATAAGTCCCCATATAATAAGGTAAACGCGATGAGCAACCAATACCTGAAATAACAGCAGTATCAGCAGGTGCAACACCTATTTCGCTCATTGCTTTATGCAGACAGTTCAGTACAGCAAAATCGCCACATCCCGGACACCATTTTATCTGTTGTTCGTTTTTAAAATCTTTAGCAGTATATTGTGAATTCATCTTATTTTTCCTCCATTAATTTTGTAAAGCGATCGATCAATTCAGAGACCATAAAAGGTTGTCCCTGTACCTTGTTGTATTGATCAATACGGATTTCAGGATACTTCATTCTCAGATAACCGGCAAACTGTCCTAAATTCAATTCACATACTATTATCTTTTTATATTGGCTAAGCACCTCGTGTGTATTTTTTGGAAGAGGATTGATAAACTCAAAATGTACATGTGCAATTTTCTTGCCAGAAGCATTCATGGAATTTACAGCAGAACTCAAATGCCCGTAAGTTCCTCCCCAACCAACAACCAAAATATCAGAATCAACACTTCCTTCAACTTTCAATTCAGGAATAAAATCAGCTATTTTATCAATTTTTTCCTGACGAGTATCTGTCATAATCTGGTGATTCAACGGATCAGTAGAAATCACACCTGTTGTATAATCTTTTTCAAGACCTCCAATACGATGCTCAAAACCTTCTCTGCCCGGAACAGCCCAATATCTGACTTTGGTATCCTCATTGCGTAAATAAGGTTTCCAGATATCTTTAATACTATCCGGAACAAATGGAGGTGTTATAGACGGGTAGACATTCAGATCGGGAATTCTCCAGGTTGATGATCCGTTGGCAATAAATCCATCTGTCAATAAGATAACCGGAGTCATATGCTCAACAGCTAATTTAGATGACCAATAGGCTGCATCAAAACAATTTGTTGGTGTCGTTGCGGCAATCACAACCACCGGACTTTCACCATTACGCCCGTAAAGAGCCTGCATCAAATCCGATTGCTCTGTTTTCGTAGGCAAACCTGTAGATGGTCCACCTCGTTGAACATCTACGATAACTAAAGGAATCTCAGCCATCACAGCCAAACCTATTGCTTCTCCTTTCAGAGCTAATCCGGGACCAGAAGTTGAAGTTGCTGCTAAGTTTCCTGCAAAACTCGCTCCTATGGCTGTACAAATACCGGATATTTCATCTTCACATTGAACGGTTTTTACACCCAGATCTTTACGTTTAGCCAGCTCATGCAAAATATCGGTAGCCGGAGTAATCGGATAACTTCCTAGGAATAAAGGAAGGCCGGATTTCTCAGCAGCTGCAATTAAACCATAAGCAGTAGCTGTGTTTCCATTGATATCAGTATAAAATCCTTTTTTAGGATGCTCGTTTGTTTCTATATGATATGTGGTTACTGTTGCATGTGTATTAGCTCCAAAATTATAACCGTCTGTCAATGCTTTTATATTAGCCTGCATGATCGTTTCCTTTTTCGAAAATTTCTTTTTCAAGAAAGGTGTTACACTATCAATAGGACGATTAAACAACCAGCAGATTAAACCTAAAGCAAACATATTCTTACATCTTACTGCTGACTTATTATCCAGACCGTAACTTTCTAATCCGGCTTTTGTCATAGATGTAATCGGCACAGAAATAACCTGCACATTCTTTAAATCTAATTCCTGAAATGGATCATTCGTTTGAAAAAGAGCTTTTTTCAGATCATTCTCGGTAAAAGAATCTTCATCAATAATAACCACACACTGCGGTTTAAGGAAGTTTTTATTTACTTTAAGTGCTGCAGGATTCATAGCAACCAGAACATCAGCCTTATCTCCGGGGGTTAAAACCTTCGATGCCCCTAAATGTACCTGAAAACCAGAAACTCCTGCTAATGAACCTTGTGGAGCACGCATTTCTGCAGGATAGTCAGGAAATGTTGATATCTCATTACCTAAAATAGCAGCCAGATTAGAAAATATATTTCCAACCAACTGCATACCATCACCCGAATCACCAGAGAATCGAATAACGACACTATCCAACTCTTTTACTTTTACTTGTTCATTCATAATTATATATGTTGGTTTTTATCGGTATTTGTTAGTATCCGAATTAAATTTTTAATAACGTATATGTTTGATTGCAAATGTATAAGAATTTATGTGGTATACAAAAGGAATAAATGTAAGATTTTTTTTGATCTGGAAGGTTATAAATAACAGTTTGAAAAGCATTTAACAAAATCAATCAGGGAATGTTGAAACGGTGATTAGATATATCTCTTTTTGATAAGAAAAGATGTTTTTGATTAGCGATTTGCTTAAATAAAAAAAGCAGCAAATAAATTTGCTGCTTTCATTTTGAGCCTCTTGTCGGATTCGAACCAACGACCCCGAGATTACAAATCACGTGCTCTGGCCAACTGAGCTAAAGAGGCATTGAATATCTGTTTCAGAATTCTGACACAAAAGTAGTGCTATTTTTTATATCTGCAAATATAAAGTTTTATTTTAACATAATCGTAATATTTTTTCACCTTCTAAAACAAGACAAGATCATTGTGAAAAGCATATTAAAGATCTAACTAGTTTTTGTAAACAATAAGACTACATAGCATTGCAAAGGGAGTCTTTTTTACAGATAAGAAACTTTTTATAGCTCTTTAAAAAAGAAAAAAGGAAGCAGCAAAAATTTGCTGCTTCCTTTTTTGAGCCTCTTGTCGGATTCGAACCAACGACCCCGAGATTACAAATCACGTGCTCTGGCCAACTGAGCTAAAGAGGCAAGTGGGTAAGCTAACTATATCGCGCCGCTACAACCAACTACCCTTGCTGTGATCAAACCCTGGGGGATTCGAAGGGAGCTGACCGTATAGGACTTACCCGAGCACAAAAGTACAAACTTTTTCTATATAACCAAATATCCGACTGTTTTTTTTTGATATTTCGAAAATCGGAAATAAAAAACGGAGACAGTATAAAAAAAGGGAATCT
>DKPO01000031.1:10951-50854 GCA_002471225.1 Porphyromonadaceae bacterium UBA7332 | reverse complement strand
AGTATAAAAAAAGGGAATCTTTCAGATTCCCTTTTTTTATACTATTTATATTGTTCAAAATCAGTCTTTGACATATCACCGGATTTAAGAAATTCGGTATGAAATGCTAAAGCAGCATTCATATTATGTGCTGTATGATTTTTATCACAAATGGATAAATACTCCCGCATTTTCGGACGATAATCCGGATGCACACAATTTTCAATAATTGCCTCTGCACGTTCACGTGGAGATTTACCTCTTAAATCAGCTACACCGTATTCTGTTACAAGAACTTTCACAGAGTGCTCACTATGATCAACATGAGAAACCATTGGAACAATAGCAGAAATTTTACCATTCTTAGCGGTAGAAGGCGTTGTGAATATTGATATATACGCATTACGTGTAAAGTCAGCAGAACCTCCGATACCATTCATCATTTTCGTTCCTACCACATGTGTAGAATTTACATTACCATAAATATCTGCCTCCAGAGCCGTATTCATCGTAATCAAACCTAAACGTCTGACAATTTCAGGATGATTGGTTATCTCACCAGGTCTGAGTACTAATTTATCGCGGAAGAAATCCAAATTATGATAAACATAATCCTGAGCATCTTGACTCAAAGTAAATGCACAAGTGCTGGCAAAAGTACATTTTCCTGATTTCATCAAATCAATTACAGAGTCTTGAATTACTTCTGTATACATTTGGAACGGAGGTATACCGGGATGTTTATCCAAAGCAGCAAGAACTGCATTAGCAATATTTCCTACGCCTGATTGAAGAGGAAGAAACTCTTTAGGAATTCTTCCTTCCGAATATTCTTTAGCCAAAAAATTAGCTACATTCTCACCTATCTTAGCAGTAATTCCATCTACTTCTGCAAATCCACCTACTTCATCAGGTTTATCAACATAAACAACAGCGGCTATTTTAGCTGGATCCACTTTTACATAGGGTGTACCAATACGATCTGTAGGAGCATAAATAGGAATTTCTCTTCTTAACGGAGGATCAAGCGGGGTATATATATCATGAAAACCTTTTAAAGCTTTCGGATGTGTACTATTTAATTCAATAATCAGTTTATCTGCCATCTGACAGTAAGTCGGAGCAACTCCAACGCTGGATGTAAGATAAATCTCACCATTTTCGGTAACTTCACATGCTTCAACTACCGCAATATCTATTTTACCAAAGAATCCGTATCGAAGATCCTGAGCTAACTGAGATAAATGATAGTCAACATATTCCATCTCGTGATTATTCAAAGCTTTACGAGTGTCTCCGTTAGATTGATAAGGTGTACGAAAACGTACAGCTTTAGCACGTGCAAGGTTTCCATCCAGAGAGTCTCCGGTAGAAGCACCAGTTAATACTCCAATTTTAAATGGTTTTCCCTCAGCATGTTCTTTTTCAGCAATCTTTGCAATTTCACAAGCAATAGCTTTAGGACTTCCTGCTGCTGTAAACCCACTAAATCCGACATTCATGCCATCTTTAATCATAGATGCAGCCTCGGAAGCTGAAATAACTTTAAATGCCATACTTTTAAGATTATACGGTTATACTTTTAATTAAGTGTTCAAGATTTTTATACTGAACTAATACTTTCTGTTTAATATTTCGTTATAAATGATCGCTTTACGAACCTCTTCTATCGATGAAAAACAATTCTTACTAAGAATAGGTTTAGTCTCAGTGGAAATCACTAAGTCTTCTGATTGTTCTGATTTATCTGCAAGGTTTGATGCAACAGCAACATAACTATTCTGTTGCTCTGGTTTGAATGCAGGGGTCACCACTACTTCCGGAGGAATATCTGATACTATGTTTTCCTTTTTGGGAATCCTTTTTAGACTTTCATCTTTTTTTTCATGGTCACGAACCTTCTTGACACTCTTATTTCCTAAAGATTTTGAAACAATCTGAAACAGAGCGGCACCCAAAATGATAATTAAATATAAGTAATCCGAGAGATCCATATACTTTTACTATTTTTGTGTCCTATATTTTACGAACAGTACAAACATACAATATTATTTTGTTTATAAGGCAAATAGGCAAAAAAAAAGTTGGAGGTAACCTCACGGTCTCCCCCAACAACTAACCTAAACCTTAACTATAAAAATAAATTTTCGTTTGCACTGCAAATATTAGAAAATAGAAGCTATTATCAAAATATTGATTAATGTTTTTAAACATCAACATAGAAATTTATTTTCATTTTACTTAATAAACAAATTTATATGTCAGGTACAGACTTTAAATCTGGAACTATTACTCCTACAAAAAAGCTATTTGTAGAAACTTACGGCTGCCAAATGAATGTAGCAGATAGTGAGGTTGTTGCTTCCATTATGGAAATGGATGGTTACGAATTGACTGAAGAAATTAAAGATGCAGATGCCATCTTTGTCAATACATGCTCTATTCGTGATAATGCGGAACAAAAAATCGTATCGCGTTTAAACTATTTCAACTCTTTAAAGAAAAAGAAAAAAGGGCTTTTAGTAGGTGTATTAGGTTGTATGGCCGAACGCGTGAAAGATGAATTAATTAATGAATTCAGCGTTGATCTTGTTGTCGGACCAGATGCCTATTTAGATTTACCAAATCTTGTCGGAGCTGTAGAAAAAGGAGAAAAAGCTATTAATGTTAAGCTTTCTACAGATGAAACTTATCGTGAAATTATACCTTCACGTATCGGAGGAAACCGAATTTCTGGTTTTATTTCTATCATGAGAGGGTGCAATAACTTCTGTTCATATTGTATTGTTCCTTATACAAGAGGTAGAGAAAGAAGTCGCGATCCACAAAGTATCGTAAGCGAACTTAAAGATCTAGCGGAAAAGAATTTTAAAGAAGTGACTCTTTTGGGACAAAATGTAAATTCATATTGTTTCGAAAAAGAAGATGGTACTCGCGTCGATTTCCCTGCTTTATTAGCTTTAGTTGCAGAATCTGCTCCGGATATCCGTATACGCTTTACCACATCACATCCAAAAGATATGAGTGATGATATTTTGGAAACTATAGCAAAGTACAAAAATATATGTAACCATATTCACTTACCTGTTCAATCCGGTAGCTCTCGCATATTGAAGCTCATGAACAGAAAATATACAAGAGAATGGTATATGGAGCGTATCGATGCTATTAAACGTATCATTCCTGAATGTGGATTAACTACAGATGTTTTTTGTGGATTCCATTCAGAAACTGAAGAAGATCATCAGGAAACTTTATCACTAATGAAAGAAGTTGGTTTTGATGCTTCTTTCATGTTCAAATATTCTGAACGTCCCGGAACTTATGCTTCTAAACATCTTAAAGATGATATCAGCGAAGAAATCAAAGTAAAGCGTCTTGAGGAAATAATCAATCTTCAAAATCAGCTTTCTCTTGAAAGTAACAAAAAAACAATCGGAAAAACTTACGAAGTTTTGGTTGAAGGCGTATCTAAAAGATCCCGAGAGGATTTTTATGGTCGTACAGAGCAGAACAGAGTAGTCGTATTCCCTCGCGGAACACATCGTATCGGTGAATTTGTTAAAGTCAGAATAACTGATGTAACTTCTGCAACTTTACTGGGAGAGTTGGTTTAAACGATACTCCAATAATTATATATAAGGTCTATGCTTCGAAAAGCATAGACCTTTTTTTATACTACGATTGACTCAAACAGGACACGCCTCTCCAGGAGTTTTGTAATTTGAATCGACACTATCGACACCAAAGGTATAAATTATTATATATCAGCATATAAAGGGTGTAGATTCCCGCTTTTGAATCGACACCCAATCGACACCCAATCAGCACCAAATTGCCAAATAAACACTCTATTAATTTAGTAATCAATAATTTAAAAACACTGGTGTCGATAGTACTGATAGTGTTGATTCAAAAGCAAAATCCGGGAGATCCTTACAAATCATATACGGATCGGATACTTCTCTAACTTTGAATGAAGCTTATTAGTATTTGTTTTAAATCATATTTTATTATTCTTATTATCATAGCTACCAACTTTGTTTATCGGCAGATCATCAAGTTTCGTAAGAAAAAGTTATTTGAAACCAATCTAATGACCAATAATTACTGGAATTTTAAAAGCTTCAATTATTTCTATATTTTGTATCGGCTGACGAAGAGATCAACTCTTCTATTTTAATGTAGCATATATAATATATTTCTCCCTGAATTTAGTTTACGCTAAAGCTCAATTAATACTATTTTCCCTCAAAATAAAAAATGCGATGTACATCGCGCAAAATTGCGAAGTAGGTCGCACAAAATTGCGGTGTACATCGCATTTTTGTGCGACCTACGTTTAACAAATTAACACAACTGAATAATTTATTAATTATACTTGTAAATAACTTATATTCAATGAAATAAAACTTAGCAATCCGCAGAAAAAAATCAAATAAAAATAACTCCCGGAAAAGATTAATTCATTGCTTACTTTACACGAACTATTTACTCGCTTGAGTCGGACCTTTAAAATATCCAATTAAACTGATCATACCTATGGCAATTGGCAACTCTCAAAAGACTCAAGAAAGATATCTATTAAAAAATCAGATAAGCGAACGTTTTCGCCTGAATAAATAGCCCGGGAAATAAATTAAAATAATAAGAATTTGTTTCTTTCACTAAAACCATAAACAGGAGTTAATAAGATAGGTAATCACAACTCAATAAACAAACTATGTTCATAACTGAATACATTATTAACATACCCATTTAATAGCTTGTTATATATCTATAATACAACAAATTACATTGTTAATATCCAAGTTAAAAATAGGAGTATATCAGGAAAAAACAGAAATTCATTATACGGTTTCACATACTATTAATATCTTTGTTAACACGTTTATATTTCGTTCAAATGAGCTAAATTAATTGTTAATATCGGAGATAGGCACTGAGAAAGAAAAAGAAGAAAACAGACAAAACAGGGTCTACAGTGGAGCTGATTTCGGTATATTTAAGGAGGAAAAAGTTAAATCTCTGATTTTAAGCAATTAAGTCAGCAACAAGTTTATGAATAAATTGTTGATAAGCGATTAAAAAACTGATGAGAGATAATAAAAACTTATCCTTGCTTTATCCGTTATTTTATTTATATGCCATTGGAAATTATAAAGCAAGAAAAGTTCTTATTTTTTCTTGCTTGTTTTATAGAGGCTAAATTGACAGAAAAAAAGGGTGTTATAACGAATTAATTATCGACACAATAACTGTTGAACATAACAACAGATAGATTAGTAAATCGCTTAAATAAAGGATATTATAAAGACTTTAGTTGTTTATATTATCTATATAAGTCTATGGTTATTGTTGATAATGAATAATCCAAATTAACTAGTTAAAAGAAATCCGTCATATCAACAGCCTATTATCATAATCATATATTTTATTTTTAGTTTAATATATAAATAAGATAATAGGATAGTTGTTGATAATAAAGAAATAGATTGAAGAATGAGAAAACTGAAAATTACAGAAATGAATCGGATATCCAGAGAAGAGTTCAAGGATGCAAATAAGCTTCCCCTTGCAATCGTTTTGGATAATGTCAGAAGTTTGAATAATATTGGATCCGTTTTTCGTTCATCGGATGCTTACCGCATTGATCGAATTTATCTTTGTGGAATAACCGCTACGCCTCCGAATGCTGAAATACATAAAACGGCTCTCGGCGCTGAAGATTCGGTTGAATGGGTGTATGTTGAAAATACAATGGATGCGCTTAAAGATCTTAAAAAGGATGGATATGTGATTTGTTCAATCGAACAGTGTGAGGGCAGTACGATGTTGAACTCTTTTCAACCCGACAAGTCAAAGAAATATGCCGTAATTTTCGGGAATGAGGTTAAAGGGGTTCAGCAAGAAGTCGTTTCCAGTTCAGATGTATGTTTAGAATTACCTCAGTATGGAACAAAACACTCGTTGAATGTATCTGTTACAGCAGGGATTGTTATTTGGGATTTCTTTTGCAAATTAGGAATATAAGAAAAGCGTAGAATCAATTTCGATTCTACGCTTTTCTTATAATTGTCCTGCTTCAACTCGTTTACAGATTTGCTCTATTTGCTTGTCATTTCCTTCAGGTTCCCACTCTGATTTTAAGCTTGCACCGAATATAGAAGCGAAGGTATTCCAGAATCCTGCTCTAAATGGCCCTAGAAACGCTTTAATTAGCGAATAGGAGGATTGGTTGCATTCACGGTCAATAAGCTTAATTAAGAGCTTCCCTTGCCTAAATGTGAGCTTTTTGAGAACAGGCTTATATGTTTCAAACAATTCCTTCTCCATTTTTTTCAAATGTACTTGTCTGGCCTTATCGTTAGGAAGTGTCTCCATATATTCATATGTTTCGATAAGAGTTTCATAAATCATCTTAGCATACGGTAATGTTTTTTTTACATCACGGACAGTTCTCCAATAAGCGGCTTCTTGTCTTTTATTTTTGAAAACCATTGGAGGATATATATACACATCGCGTAGACGAATGACTGGAATAGTATCTTTACCCTCAATAACTGCTCGTTGTATATTCGGAGGTAAGGAATTGTTGTTTTGCGCTCCGGATTTAGCAACGGCTATGATAATGAAAAGTAATAAACAAAGTAATCTCATTATTTTGTAGATATAATAGTTTATTAACTACTTATTTGTATATTTGGAATATTATTTTAATCTAATACCGTCAAATATATATGATTAGCAAAATATCAGCAATCGTATTTTTATTGTTTTATCCTTCTTTTTTGATTGCTCAAACAAATTCTGATTTTCAGGATGCTCAATCTGTTGCACTAAGTAATGCCGTATGTGCTTCCTCAGGTCTGATAAATCCGGCATCTATGTCATTGTCTGAGTTTTCATATTTCTCTTTATCATATGAGAACAAATATATAACTAAAGAGTTGAGCTCCACAACTTTTGTCGGATTATATAAATTTAATTTTATAGATTTCTCACTCTTAGCGAATTATTTTGGCTATGAATATTATAACAGAATGCATTTTTCTCTCAATGTATCTAAGTTTTTATTTGATAGATTTGTTTTAGGTTTGCGTTTTGGTTATTCGTCTTTTTATTTTTCTTCAGAATCAGGTAGATCTGATTTAGTTGATATTTCCCTTGGCGGGATTTATCGTATAAATGAATATTTACAGTTAGGATTATCAGCATCTAATCTTTTAAAAGCCCGTTTGGATAAGAATTATGATCCGCTAACACTAAATACTCCGACGAGAATAGATGTCGGACTTGATTATAAAGTACTTGAAGAAATGCATTTATATTTTCAGGTTTCTAAATCTTCTCAGTCTGATTTTATGATTCACTTTGGTAGTGAGTATATTCTGAATAATACGATTCCTTTACGTTTCGGTTTTTCCGGCTCACCTTTCTCTCCATCTTTTGGTACAGGTCTTTTCTTTGATAAGTTTGAATTAGCAGTAGCAGCTTTATACAATCTTAAATTAGGAATATCTCCTTGCGTTTCATTAAAGTATATATGGCAATGAGAAAAATTTACATCATTGGATTTATTGTATTCTATTTTCAATTCTCTTATGCCCAGGATTATACATTAATTTATCATCCTCAAATTAATAATATGATTGAGCAGATCGATCATTCAGACTATTTTGATTATTTGAATGAAAGATTAATTAATCCGCTTGATATAAATTCTGTTACTAAGGAAGATCTCCTCTCTTTAGGTATATTGGATGATGAACAGATTGAAAATTTATTATTCTATATATATACAAACGGACCTATTACGAATTTTGGAGAATTACGTATGGTTGAGGGATTTGATTTTAACACAATGAATGTAATCAAGCCATATTTCATAATTAAACCATTGACTCATAATAAGAAAATAAGTAATTATTTAAAACAGAATTTTATATTCCGGACAAATTGTTCTTTTCCTTTCCGTTCTGCCTTTAAAATGAAAAATGATTCATTACTCTATGCGAACAAAAAATATTATGGCGATCCTGTATCTCTTAGTGTCAAATATAATATGAACTGGAATAATAAATATTCTTTTGGTATTAATATAGACAAAGACCCTGGTGAACAGCTACGTACTATTCCCGATTACTTATCATTTTATTTTTCTCTAGATGGTACAAAAATTCTTAGAAGACTGGTTGCCGGCGACTTTAAGGCTAATTTTTCTCAAGGGCTTATTTTAAATAATGGCTTTTCAATAAGTGCTATGTTAGATGATTCTTTTCGCAAATTAAGGAGCATTCCTTTTCGTAAACATAGCTCATGGAATGAAACAGATTACCTGCGTGGAGTTGCAGCGTATTTCGAATTAAGACAATACTCATTAGCTACATTTTTTTCTTATAAAGATCTGGATGCTTTAGTAAAAGATTCGGTATTTACCTCTATTAATAAGTCCGGATTGCATAGGACACATAATGAAATCCAAAATAAAAGGTCTATTACAGAATCTTTGTATGGATTTTCATTGAGTCGTCATTTTCTGAATGCCCGAATAGATTTATCTGTCTTATATACAAAGTTTTCTATTAACGGAAAGAGGTTATTAAATTCATTTGAAAAGTATTCTTTTAACGGAGATAAAAATCTGAATGTATCTCTTGGGTGGAGTTTTAATCATTCTGTTTTTTTCTTGAGAGGAGAGGAAGCTATATCAAAATCCGGAGGAATTGCTTTAATAAACTATATTCAGATAAAGCCTCTGTCTGATTTGTTTTTAACGATTGGTCAAAGATATCTTTCTCCAGAATATCACTCTTTTCATGGCAAATCTTATGGAATTTCTAATTTAAATAATGAAGAAGGTTATTACTTCAAAATGAATTATCAGCCATCAAGAGTATTATATATTTCAGGATATATTGACTTTTTTCGGATTCCACTGATGAAGTCGTCTTCCCCTTTTCCATCTAATGGTTTTAATTCGTGTATTGATATGGAATTTAATTTTAATACAAAATGTAAATTGAATTTTCGTGCTAAACGATCTTTAAAGGATATTGAGGAAAAGGAAGACTGTGATAATAGTGTTAATTATTGTTTATTATCCTCATACAGGGATAATTTTCAATTATCTCTGACTTCAGCATTTGATGAAAGGCTTATCAGTTATACAAGTATTAATTACATGTTTCAATCCGGATCTGCCGATAAAAAAGATTATGGTTTTCACCTTTCTCAGTCTATTAAATATAAATGGAAAAATATAGATTTACTAGCTTCGCTTTCAGTATTCTATAGTGATAAGAATTCGTTGAGTTTTTATAGTTTAAATCGTCAGGTCTCTACAGGAGTTTTATTTTCCAGACTTACCGGTAGCGGATATAAATTAGGTACATCCCTGAAGTGGAACATAAATCAGGATAACAGATTAGCATTTTCATATTCATATCTTAAAAGAAGAGATCTGTTGAATTTGTATAGTGGATTAAATCTGTTACCAAGTAATTTTGAAAATATGTTAAGTTTGTCGTATTCTATTCGAATATAGAATTTTTTTTGCTAGTTTTATACGTGCCTAAATTATTAATAATTAGATTTATATATAACAGAATGATGAAGTGTTAATAATAAATTCGGATATTATAAATAATCTAAATTTACATAGCAACGTAATACTAATCTTATTTTATAATGTAACTCTTTTAAAAAGTAGTAATTTAGTAGCGAATTAGATACAGGAATATATATAATCTGTTTATTTAGTTACATAAGATTTTGCGAAACAGAGATTTGAGAGGAATTTAAAATATATAACAGAGCAGTGTTGATTTGAATTTTCATTTTAGTATCAATTTTTTATTCGGAAAGTGTTTGCTTGAATATCTAATCTTGTTTAACACATTATGAATTTGAAATGTTAAAATTCAGATATAATCAAACTTTAAACTTTATGAGATACGCAATCGGAGTTGATTTAGGAGGTACTTGCATTAAGTATGCTGTAATTGACGAAAATGGGAAATTCCATTATGAAGGAAAATTACCATCAAAAGCGAATACAGATTCGGAGACTGTTGTTCGTCAGCTTATTTTAGCTATTGAAGAGTGTATGGAATATGCTTCCAATAATAAAATAAACTTACTAGGTGTCGGTATTGGTACACCTGGGATTGTTGATGAAACACAGCGTACTGTTTTGGGTGGAGCTGAGAATATAAATGGCTGGATTAATGTACCATTGGCAAGTCTGGTTGAATTTAAAACATCTTTACCAACAATTGTCCATAATGATGCTAATCTTATGGGTCTTGGTGAAGCTACGTTTGGAGCTGCCAGAGGTTGTTCTGATGTTATTTTTATTACTGTAGGTACAGGTATAGGCGGAGCTGTTATTATCGATGGTAAATTATTTTGTGGTTATAAAAACAGGGGAACTGAACTTGGACATATACCTTTAATTTTTGGAGGAGATACATGTAGCTGTGGATCTATAGGCTGCCTGGAAACTTATGCTTCAACGTCAGCTCTAGTCAGACGTTTTACTGAACGAGCAGGAAGTGTTTTGTTACCTAACAATGATATCAATGGTAAAATGGTGATTGACTTATATAAGCAAGGACATCCAATGGCCAAAGATAGCCTGGAAGAGCACTGGCAGTTTTTGGGGCAGGGTATTTCTGCTTTTATCAATATTTTTAGTCCACAGAAAGTCGTTATAGGCGGCGGTATTTCAGAGTCAGGCGATTTTTATATTGAGAATTTGGCTAAATCGGCTAAAAAGTATGCTATTGATACCTGTGCTATCAATACGGAAATCGTTCGGGCAACTTTAGGGAACAAAGCAGGTTCTATGGGTGCTGCATGTCTTGTTTTTAATAAGTTTCCAAATATATAATACGTTGTTTTGAATCATAGAGTTTAAGGACGTATAAAATAAAAGCGCTTCTGAAATTTTTCAGAAGCGCTTTTATTTTATACTATTTTCCGTTGATTATTTTTTTTATTTCATGTAATTTATTCAATGCTTCAATAGGAGTTAGATTATTGATATCTGCATTTTTTATTTCATCGCGAACCTGGCTTAATACAGGATCATCTAATTGGAAAAAACTCATTTGATAAGCTCCATCAGAAGAGTTTTTTTCGGATTTTTTCTTTTTACTTGTTTTGGTTTGTGCAATGTCATTTTTTCGATTATCAGTTTCTAACTGATGAAGTATATCATCAGCTCTTTTAACGATAGATTGAGGCATACCAGCCATCTTAGCTACATGTATACCAAAACTATGTTCACTGCCGCCCCGAACAAGCTTACGAAGAAAAATCACCTTATTATCAACTTCGCGTACAGAGACATTATAATTCTTTATACGTTCAAAAGTTTTTTCCATCTCATTTAATTCATGATAATGAGTCGCAAATAAGGTTTTAGCATTTGCTTTTGGATGTTGATGTATATATTCAACGATAGACCAAGCTATAGATATACCATCATAAGTACTTGTACCTCGGCCAAGTTCATCAAAAAGAATCAAACTTCTTTCCGATATATTATTCAAAATATTAGCAGCTTCATTCATTTCTACCATGAAAGTTGATTCTCCCATTGATATATTGTCAGAAGCACCTACGCGAGTAAATATTTTATCAACCAGACCTAAGCGTGCATTTGTAGCAGGCACATAAGAACCAATTTGAGCCATTAATGTTATAAGGGCTGTTTGTCTTAAAAGAGCTGATTTACCAGCCATATTAGGACCTGTTATCATTATGATCTGACAACTTTCGTTATCGAGATGCAGGTCATTGGATACATAACTTTCACCCATAGGTAGCTGTTTCTCAATAACCGGATGTCGTCCTTCTTTAATATCTATGATTAAAGAGTCATTGATTTCCGGACGCATATAGTTATTTTCAATAGCAGCTTTTGAGAATGAAAGCAGACAGTCCAGACGAGCTATTAGATTTGCATTTTGTTGAATGGCTCCTATATAATCAGCAAGTTCAAGAACCAGCTCATTAAATAAGCGGGTTTCGAGAGCTAGTATTTTTTCTTCAGCTCCCAATATTTTAGATTCATATTCTTTAAGTTCCTGGGTAATATATCTTTCAGCATTAACCAAAGTTTGTTTTCTGATCCATTCTTCGGGAACTTTGTCTTTATGAGTATTACGGACTTCAATAAAATATCCGAACACATTGTTATAACTTATTTTTAAGCTTGGAATACCTGTAGCTTCAATTTCACGTTGCTGAATTTGAATAAGATAATCTTTACCCGAATAGGCTATTTTTCTTAATTCATCAAGTTCTTCATTGACTCCGGATGCTATCACAGATCCTCTGTTTAATAAAGTTGGAGGATCCGGTTGAATTTGCTGTTCGATTTTGCTTCTTATCAAAGCACATTCATTAAGTCTTTCTCCGATTTTAGCAAGACTTATGTTATTGGATGCCGAACAAGCCTTTTTTATTGGCTCAATAGCTGTCAGAGCAATTTTTAATTGCATGACCTCTCTTGGATTGATACGACCTACAGCAACTTTAGATATAATACGTTCCAGATCGCCTATAAGAGTTAGTTGAGCTTCTAATAAATCTCTTAATTCAGGGTTTTTGAATAAATCTTCTACTACATTCAGGCGCTCTTCAATAGGAGTTATTTCTTTCAAAGGAAAAACGATCCATCTTTTCAAAAGACGCGCGCCCATAGGACTTATTGTCTTATCTAATATGGACAAAAGGCTTTTACCTCCTTCGGCTATCGTATCAATCAGTTCAAGACTTCTGACGGTAAATTTATCTAATCGGACAAATCTATCTTCTTCAATTCGTGATAAAGCTGTAATATGGCCGATTTGTGTATGCTGTGTAAGATCCAGATAAAATAAAATTGCACCGGAGGCTATTACACCTTGTTTTAAATGCTGTACACCAAAACCTTTCAGATTTTTTGTTTCAAAATGTTTTAATAATCGATCGTTGGCCGAATCACTTGTAAAAACCCAATCTTCCAGTTCAAATGTAAAGTATTTTTTACCAAAGGATTCTTCAAATAACTTTCTTTTGCTACGTTCGAATAATACCTCTTTTGGAGCAAAGTTATTTAGCAGTTTATCAATATAATCGATACTTCCTTCTGCAGTTAAAAATTCTCCTGTTGATATATCCAGGAATGCTATTCCGCATTCATTTTTTGAAAAATGAACGGCTGCAAGGAAGTTATTCTCTTTATGGTTTAATATGTTGTCATTGATCGATACACCGGGAGTAACTAATTCGGTTATACCTCTTTTTACAAGCTTTTTAGTCTGCTTTGGGTCTTCTAATTGTTCGCAGATTGCTACTCGTTTACCAGCTCTTACTAACTTAGGTAAATAAGTATCGAGAGCATGATGAGGGAATCCTGCTAACTCTACGTATGAGGCAGAACCATTTGCTCTTCTGGTTAATGTTATTCCTAGTATTTCAGAAGTATCTATAGCATCCTGTGAGAAGGTTTCATAAAAATCTCCCACACGAAATAAAAGTATAGCATCAGGATGCTTATCTTTCATTTCATAATATTGCTTCATCAATGGTGTTTCAACTACTCCTTTAGCCACAATTTATAATTTTAGTGTGATTGTTTTATTCTGATAGTTACAAAGATAAGTATTTATTATTTATTCATTTCAGCGAATATATTTATTTATAATCTCTTTTAAAAGACTTATCTTCGTATTGCTATATAAAGTGTTTGAAGTTAAGTAAAGATTAATAATCTACATATGAACGATTTTTTCCGGTTTACCCGTTTTAAGTTATTGGTAAGTTATTTACTTGTTGTAATAATCAGTATAGGAGCTACTTTTTTTATTTACGAAAAAATTAAGCTTCTCGTTTCTCCTTCTGCAGAAGAGTCTTTGATGCGAAAAAAATCTAAGCTGGTAAATACTATTTTGCTTGATCTTTTCCATATTGAAGAACTAAGCAGAAGATGTATTATTCAGACGACAAGAAACTCGGCTGAAATGCAACAGATACAGGATTTAATGGCAAATACTGATAGTAGATTGGATTCTTTATCTATTTTATCCGAATCTTATATACAGAAAGAAAAATTAGGTGCTATTAAACTGCTTTTGGAGCAGAAAAATAATAATATTAATAAGCTTATTAACTACATTGATAATGTCAAAACCGATTCAGTCTTTCATCGAAGTATGAAACAAATTCTGAGTGTTTCAAAAGATGAAGAAGAACCTGTAGCGATAGTAAAAAAAGAAGTTGTAAAGAAAGATACCGTATTCGTTAAACATAAAAAGCGAAAATTCTTTCAGCGTATAGCTGATGTTTTTAGTCCTCCGAAATCTGATTCATCGCCACAAATAGTAACGAGTGTACAACTCAAATCGGATACATTAGTTTCTAAAGTAAATACGAAAGATACAGTTCAAAAAGCTTTCACTCAATTAATAACTGATTTTAAAGTTGAACAGGAATATAATAGGAGGCAAGTTCTTGCCCGGGAGAAATTGTTGACAGAAAGCAATCAAGCTCTTACTAACTCGATTAATCAGTTATTATTTGAATTCGGAGAAGAAGAGATTCAAAATGCAATTAATAAAATAGAAATATCGCATGATATTTTGAAAGAGATAATTCTGATTGCCCTTATTATTACTGTCTTATCTTTTATTATCGCTCTGGTTTCAGTTGTGTTTATAAGCAAAGATATTTCGCAAAGTCAGCATTATCGCAAAGAGCTGGAAGATGAGAAAAGAGTTACCGAAAATTTATTGAAGCATAGAGAGCAACTTATTCTTAGTATAACTCATGATATTAAATCTCCTTTGAATTCTATTTTGGGGTATTTAGGATTTATCAAAGATAACGAAATACCCGATCGCGATATTCTAAATAATATGGTTAGCTCATCGAATCATATTTTGGATTTAGTCAATTCTCTATTAGATTTTAATAGACTTGAAAAAGGGATTATTATAAAGAAAGAAGAAGTTTTTGATGCACGTGTTTTATTTCAATCCATTATAACTAGCTTCCAGCCGGAAGCATCAAAGAAAGAATTAGATCTTTTATACACCTTGGATGAGCATGTCAAATGTTTTCTGGGTGATGATTTTCGTATTCGCCAGATAGTTACTAATTTACTATCCAATGCTATTAAATATACAGATAAAGGTTCAGTAAAATTGGAGGTATGTTGGATTAATATATTATCCGGAAATGGACGTTTGGTAATAAAAGTAATTGATTCAGGACATGGTCTCTCAAAATCCGAAATTGAATCTATCTTTAATGAGTTTTCCCGATTGAAGGAACATAATAATATAGAAGGCTTAGGTTTAGGTCTGGCTATTACAAAGCGTTTGATTGATTTATTAGGTGGTACAATATCAGTTGATTCAATAAAAGGGCAGGGTTCAACATTTACAGTTGAAATACCCCTTTTCGAAAAAAACTGCGAAGAATTACCTTCTCAGGTTAGCACTGATTCATGTTCAGTTATGATTCATAAATCAAAAATCAATATTCTTTTGGTAGATGATGATAATATTCAGTTGAACATGTTAGAAAAAGTTTTGAAAAAGTATAATTACAATGTAGATTTTGTAAATGATCCTCATTTTGTAATGGATAGATTGACTTCAAAGAAGTATGATATTCTTATAACTGACATACAAATGCGTGACTTCTCTGGTCTGGATTTAATTAAAATGGTCCGAAGTCAAATTTCATCCGAATCGCTTAAAGTTATTGCTCTATCCGGGCTATCAGGAATGAAATCTGATTATCATAGCTGGGGATTTGATGCTTTTTTATCAAAGCCGGTTTCTACACAAGAGCTTTTAAACTGCATCAATTCTCTCTTGATTTCTACCATTTCAGGTTACAATCTTGATGATTTATTTGATTTTGCTTGTGGAGATCAAGAATTATCAATGGATTTATTAAAAACATTTATTTCAGAATCAAGATTAAATTTAAAAAATATTATATTTGCAATCGCAAATAAAGATTTAAATGATATTCATTCTTTAGCGCACAAAATGAAAAGTAGTTTTAAATTAATTCATGCTGATCAAATTGCAGATGAGTTATTTTTAATAGAAAAATCTACTGCTTCTTTTGAGGAGATAAAAGAAAAGCTTGATAAGTTAATTCCTGAAATTGAGACCTTGCTTGATTCTTTAGAGGATCAGTTGTAGATAACTTCCACACTTATTCTGTGGAATTATTCTACAGGTTGAGGAATTATTCTACAGTTATTTCTATGCATTATGGATCTATACTTTTTTATTTTTTGTATAAGATCCTGATAATCAATGATAGTTATGTTCTCGTATATAATTTAAAAAGTTTGGCATACATTTTTCTATTATAAGTGTAGACAGACAACAACAAACAATTTAGTAGTTAATACGGAGACTCTTATCGGGAGAGTCTCCGAAACTATTAAAGTCTGCGACCAAATTTGATTTTTTGATTAGATATTATATACCGACATAACTAACTAAATTGAAATCTTAATAAATGAAATATACATTTTATAGATTTAATCGAACTGTTCTGTATTAATAAGGAGATGGGGGATCCGTGAGGATACTCCATTTTTAGTTTATAATAACTCCTATATTATACTTAGTTTCTATTTTATCTGCTTTTTTATCTCCTTTTGAAGAATTATCTTTGTACCATCACACAATTATAAGAAAATGAGAACTATATTAATAGTAGAAGATGATTTAATGTTCTCCAAAGTTTTAACTGTTTGGTTATCGCGAAAAGATTTTAATGTGATATCCGCAGTATCTGTAGATGAAGCCAAAAAGCTAATTTTGGAAAACACATTAGACCTCATTCTATCAGATCTTAAATTGGCAGACCAAAATGGAATAGATCTTTTGAAATGGTTAAATGAAAAAGATTTGACCATCCCTGTTATTATGATGACTGGATTCGGCGGTATTGAATCTGCTGTTCAGGCAATTAAACTTGGAGCGAAAGATTATGTAGAGAAACCATTTAATCAGGATATTTTTTTCGACAAAATACAAGATGCTTTAAAGGAAGATGTTTCCGTTTCTGTGTCTGATCAAACCGATATTATATATCAAGAAGATTCTTCAAGTGAATTTAATGAATTTGAAATTGGAGATAGAACTTTTATTGAAGGTGAAAGTCCTGCATCTAAACAGTTATATGAATATATAAACTTAGTTGCTCCAACCAATATGTCTGTATTGATACTTGGATCCAGTGGAACAGGTAAAGAACATATTGCACGATTGATTCATGAAAAGAGCCACAGAGCTGGTAATCCTTTTGTAGCGATTGACTGTGGAGCTATACCAAGAGATATTGCTGCCAGTGAATTGTTCGGACATGTAAAAGGGGCATTTACCGGGGCACTAACTGATAAAAAAGGTTGTTTTGAAGTTGCTAACGGAGGAACTATTTTTCTTGATGAGATTGGTAACCTTAGTTATGAAATTCAGGTTCAGTTATTACGTGCTCTTCAGGAGCGGATTATTAAACCTGTTGGAAACAGCGATAAAGAAATAGCTATTGATATAAGAGTGATTGCAGCAACTAATGAGCAATTAGATACAGCTATAGAAGAGAAGAAGTTCCGGGAAGATTTATATCATAGAGTCAGTGAGTTTTCGCTTCATGTGCCTGATCTTAAGGATAGGGGAAGGGATATTCTTCAATTTGCACAATTTTTTTTACGACAATCGACTACTGAATTAAACAAAGCTGTAACAGGCTTTTCCCTGCAGGTAGAAGAAGCTTTTCTTACTTATGCATGGCCTGGTAACCTTCGCGAAATGAAGAATGTTATCAAAAGTGCTACATTGCTATGTCAAAGCGATCTTATAACGAAAGAGGTTCTTCCCGAGAAAATTTTTCAAGGTTATGAGAAGAAATCGGTTACCTTCCAGTTAAAGAACGAATCGAACGAGCGTATTTTGATTGAAGAAGCCCTGAAACAAACGGGAAATAACAAATCCAAAGCAGCAACCCTTCTGGGTATTGACCGAAAGACTTTATATAATAAGTTGAAGCTATACGATATAAAATAAAAAAAGGATGTCATTAAGACATCCTTTTTTTATTTAGTGTGCTTCTAACCAGTTTTCACCATAACTTGAATCAACAATCAAAGGAACAGTGAGAGGATAAGCATTTTGCATTTCATCAATTACAATTTGTTGTACTTTATCTTTCTCATCAGGGTAAACATTGAAGTTTAACTCATCATGTACCTGAAGGATCATTTTAGATTTCAATCCTTCTTCCTCAAATCTTCGATAGATATTTATCATTGCAATTTTAATAATATCTGCAGCCGACCCCTGGATTGGAGCATTGATTGCATTTCTTTCTGCATACCCTCTTACAACCGAGTTTGCAGAATTAATATCAGGGAGCATACGCTTACGATGTAAAATCGTTTCTACGTAACCATGCTCTTTTGCAACCTGTATCGCTTTATCCATATACTCCTTGACCTTCGGATAGGTAGCAAAATAGCCGTCAATAAGCTCTTTTGCTTCGCCTCTTGGAATCGTTAATCTATCAGCTAACCCGAATACGCTAATACCGTATATAATACCGAAATTTGCTGTTTTGGCTTTACGGCGCATATCTTTAGTAACATCCTCGTTGCTTACCTTGTATATCTTAGCTGATGTTGCTGTATGAATATCCTCGTCATTCAGGAAAGCTTCCATCATATTCGGATCCTGACTTAAATGAGCCATAATCCGAAGTTCAATTTGAGAATAATCGGCCGAGAAAAATAAACATCCTTCATCCGGAACAAAAGCTCTTCTGATCTCTTTGCCTTCTTCGTCCCGAATAGGTATATTTTGCAAATTCGGATTACTTGAACTTAGACGTCCGGTAGCTGTCACCGTTTGATTAAATGAAGTATGGATCTTTCCAGTCCTTTTATCTATCAATTCGGGTAAAGCATTGATATAAGTGCTTAAAAGTTTCTTCAATCCGCGATACTCTAAAATCTTTTCAACAATAGGATGTTTTGATTTTAGTTTTTCAAGTACCTCTTCTGAAGTTGAGTACTGACCGGTTTTGGTTTTCTTTGCTTTCTCATCAATTTTCATTTGACCAAAAAGGACATCGCCTACCTGTTTTGCAGATGATATATTAAACTCAATACCGGCAATCTGATATACTTCTGTTTCGATTTCACATAGACGCTCGCTCAATCTATCCGAAGAGAATTTTAAAGCATTAACATCAACACGAACACCTTCTTTCTCCATATCAGCAAGAACGACCATCAATGGCATCTCTATATCTTCAAATAAGGATAATAGTCCTTGCTTCTGAAGTTCTTTTGAGAATATACTGGCTAATTGAAAGGTAACATCTGCATCTTCGCATGCATAATTAACAATAGCTTCCGGATCGAGATCTCGCATTGATTTTTGATTTTTACCTTTTGGTCCGATTAACTCTTCAATATGGATTGTTTTATAATTCAGATAAACTTCTGCCAAATAATCCATATTATGTCTTTGTTCCGGTTGCAATAAATAATGTGCGATCATTGTATCAAATAATTTACCTTTTACAATGACTCCATATTTAGTTAAAACCAGAATATCATATTTCATGTTTTGTCCGATCTTTTCCACAGAAGGATCGGCGAAAGCATCGAGTAGGGGAAGAAGGCTTTTTTTAGCCTCTTCAAAATCTTTGCTTATCGGCATGTAATAAGCCTTGTCTTTTTCAAAAGAAACACTGATACCCACTAATTCAGCTGAAATCGGATCAAGACCTGTAGTTTCTGTGTCAAAACAGAATTTTTTGCTTTTCGATAATTTGCTTAAAAAATCGAGCTTAATTGATTCATTATCAATAAGTATATACTCTTTTTTACCTATTTCTAATGGCTCTAGAATCGTTTCTTTTGGTTCTTCCGTATGTTCGGCTTCAAATAACGCAAATAAATCGCCTTGGATATTAATATTAGTATGTGTTTTATTTGTATTAGTTAACACTCGGCTTTTCATGTTTCGAAATTCCAATTCATCGAAGATCCCTGATAATTTATTTTCATCAAAGTCTCCGAGAATTAATTTCTCTTCATCAAATTCAACCGGAACATCCGTTTTGATTGTTGCAAGCCATTTCGAAAGTTTTATATTTTCAATATTGGCTTCAACTTTTGTTTTTACGGCACCCTTCAAAGAGCTGATATTTTCAAGTAGATTTTCTACAGATGAAAATTCAGCAATAAGTTTCTGGGCTGTTTTTTCTCCTACACCTTTACATCCGGGAATGTTATCCGCAGTGTCACCCATCAGACCTAAAAGATCAATTACCTGCATAGGAGTGTCAACACCAAATTTCTCTCTGACTGCTTCCGTATCCAGAATTTCAATATCCTTACCGGTTGACTTAGGTCGGTAGATCATAATGCCGTCTTCTACAAGTTGGGCATAATCTTTATCAGGTGTCATCATATATACAGTATAACCTTTCTTCTTTGCAAGTTTGGCTACTGTACCAATGACATCGTCCGCTTCGTAATTTTCAACTTCTAGGATAGGAATATTATAGGCCGTAAGTATTTCTTTGATATAAGGGACTGCTATACGTATGCCTTCAGGAGTTTCTTCTCTCTGTGCTTTATATGCATCGTAAACCTTATGACGAAATGTTCCGCCTTTCGGATCGAATGCTACAGCAATATGTGTAGGGTTTTGTTTTTTCAATAAATCTTCCAGGGTATTTACGAACCCGAAGATTGCAGATGTATTCATACCTTTCGAATTGATTCGCGGAGTACGAATGAATGCATAATATGCTCTATATATAAGTGCATATGCATCAAGCAAAAATAGTCGTTTATCTTGATTCATATTTTCATCTTTGTCTGTAAAGATACAACTATTTTATTACTTTTGTCTGCAAATCTCTATTTATGGATATTTTGAACGAAATAAAACAGACTGTAAAAGAGGAGCTTTCGCTCTACGAAATACAATTGCTTGAAGCTTTAAAGTCAGATAGTGCGCTTCTTACGAGTGCCGTACAATATTTCCTTTCTAAAAAAGGGAAGAATGTACGGCCTTTGCTTGTTATGTTAGCTGCAAAATCTGTTTTTGGTATTATTAAACCTCAGACTATTGCAGGTGCTATTTCTCTTGAGTTATTGCACAGTGCAAGTATTATACATGATGATGTAGTTGATGATACTTATGAAAGACGTGGTAACCCATCTCTGAATGCTCAGTTTACAAATAAAGTAGCTGTACTTACCGGAGATTTCTTTCTTTCTACTTCTCTTCAGAAAGCAACCGAAACCGACAGCCTTGAGATAATGAAGGTTATTTCAAATATTGGAAAAGAACTTGCTGCCGGTGAGATAGAACAACTGAGTATTGCTCAATCTACAGATTTCTCTGAGGAGAAATACTATTATGTGATCGAGAAAAAGACAGCCTCTCTGATGAAAGCATGCATGCAAATTGGAGCTATATCGGTTTGTGCATCTTCTGATATTATTGATGCTTTAACGAAGTTCGGGCAATATCTGGGACTTTGTTTTCAGATTAAAGATGATATTTTCGATTATTTTCCGGGTAATGAAATTGGTAAACCGACCGGAAATGATATTCGCGAAGGAAAAATTACTTTACCATTGATTTATGCTTTAAATAATTCAACGGATGAACAGAGTAGGAGAGAAGCTCATGAGATAATCAAGACAGGGGAATATAACTCAGAGAATATAGAGTTCCTTATTGATTTTGCTAAAAAGAATGGCGGTATTGATTATGCAAATACACAGATGCAGCAATTCAAAGAAAAGGCTATTCTTGCTTTAGATATATTGGCAGCATCTTCTTCTAAAGAATATCTGATTAAACTTTTAGAATACGTGATTACACGTTCAAAATAAAAAAGGCGACTGCTTTGCAGTCGCCTTTTTTATTTGATATATTAGAAGAACTTGATTTCAGATTCAAGAATTTCTGAAAGTAAGTTGTTAGCTAAACGGCTTGCACCTAAACGGAACATTTCGTTATTCAACCACTCTTCTCCTAAGATTTCTTTTACGATACAATAGTATCCAAGAGCATCTTCTGTTGTTACGATACCACCTGCAGGTTTGAAACCGATTTTGATACCTTCTTTATCGTAGTATTCTTTAATTGCCTGACACATTACATAAGCAGCTTCTAATGTAGCAGCCGGCTCCATCTTACCTGTAGATGTTTTAATGAAATCAGCACCTGCATAGATAGAAAGTAATGAAGCTTTCTTAATTAACGTAGCAGTTTTTAAAGCTCCTGTTTCAAGAATAACTTTTAAATGAGCTTTGTTACATGCAGCCTTAACTTCCATGATTTCTTCGCACATTTCTTCGTATTCACCGGCAATCATATTACCAACATTGATTACGATATCGATTTCGTTTGCTCCGTCAGCAACAGTCAAAGCTGTTTCAGCAACTTTGATTTCAGTGAATGTCTGAGATGAAGGGAAACCTGCAGAAACAGCTGCGATATTAACGTTGCTCACTTCAAGATTGCTGTTTACTACAGCAGCCATATTTGGGTAAACACAGATTGCCGCTACGTTTGGTAACTGAGGATATTCAGCTTCAAACTCATTTACTTTCTTCGTAAAGTTTGCAATGTGCTCAGTTGTGTCTGTTGTGTTTAGAGAAGTAAGGTCGATACAATTGAAAAGAAGTTTGTATACCTCTTTATCTTTTGCAGCTTCCATGTTATTACTTAGAATCTCTTTTACTGCCGATTTTACCGATTCGTCTGAAAGTTCAGTATTGTAACCTTTCAGCATTTCTTCATACTTATTCATTGCTTACAAGTTTAGGATTGTTAGTATGTCTGTCTTTATCTCTATTGATCTTTTTCTGAATGTTTTTTTCAAAAGCCTTTGTCAGGTCTATATTCATTTGATTTGCCATGCACATCAAAACAAATAAAACATCACCCATTTCATCTTCGATATCGTATCCTTTATCGCTTTCTTTGAAGTTTTGCTCTCCATAAATACGAGCGACAATTTTTGCTAATTCACCGACTTCTTCCTGAAGTAAAACCATATTCGTAAGTTCGTTGAAATAACGAACTCCGTATGTTTTAATCCATTTATCGACGGCTTTTTGTGCCTCTTGAATTTCCATATCTATTCTTTGTTTTGTGTATCAATCAAAATAGTTACAGGTCCGTCATTGATCAGTTCTACCTGCATATCGGCCCCAAATTCACCTGTCTGAATAGATTTGCCGATCTGTGATTCTATCTCTTCACGAAGTTTCGTATAGATAGGAATTGCTATTGCTGGTTTTGCTGCCTTTATATATGCCGGTCTGTTTCCTTTTTTAGTTGATGCGTGAAGTGTAAACTGACTAACTAATATAATGTCTCCGCTTACCTCTTTGATTGAGCAGTTCATCACTCCGTCTGAATCGTCAAAAATACGGAGATTGGCTATTTTCTTTGCCGCCCATTCAATATCCTGTTCTGTATCTCTGTCTTCGATACCAACCAGAATAAGCATGCCTTTTTTAATCTCTGCTATTGTTTTTTCAGAGACATCTACTTTAGCTTTTCGTACTCTTTGTATGACAAGTCTCATATATGTATTGTTTTCTGAGTCCTCTACAAACTTAAGCAAAATTACTTCTCACGACTCTCCATAAGTCCTTTTTTTAATATGGAAGCTTTGGATGTACCAATAAGATCTTCTACCTCTTTCCATTCGGCTTGTTCCAATCTTTTTATACTCTTAAAGTGAGCAAGTACTTTTTGTTTGGTCTGCGGACCGATACCTTTTATTTCATCTAATACCGACGTCGTTTGAGATTTACTCCGTTTATCACGGTGGAATGTAATCCCGAAACGATGGGCTTCATCCCGTAGATGTTGAATCAATTTCAAACTCTCTGAATTCTTATCCAGATACAGAGGGATACTATCTCCGGGAAAGAAGATTTCTTCAAGCCTTTTTGCCAGACCTACAATCTGAATTTTTCCTCTTAACCCGAGTTTATCCAGTATTTCTACAGCGGCATTCAATTGTCCTTTACCACCATCTATAATAATCAGATCAGGTAATGGAGCTCCCTCTTCTTTTAAGCGCTTGTATCGTCTGTAAACGATCTCCTGCATAGAAGCAAAGTCATTCGGACCTTCAACTGTTTTGATATTGAAATGCCGGTAATCCTTTTTAGAAGGCTTTGCTTTCTTGAATACCACACAGGCTGCTACGGGATTTGTTCCCTGGATATTTGAGTTATCAAAACACTCAATATGCATAGGCAGTTCATCCAATCCCAGATCCTTCTGTAGCCTCGTAAGTATACGTATAGCCCTTTGCTCAGGATTAAGCTTTTCTGCCTGTTTGTATTTATCTACTTTATATTGCTTGACGTTCTGTTCGGATAATTCGAGAAGTTTCTTTTTATCTCCTAATTTAGGAACGGTTTGAACGATATTCGTTAATTCTATATTTAATGGAAATGGAATGACTATCTCTCTGGATAGCTTCTTAAATCGGGACCGGATTTCCATTATACCTAAGCTAAGGATATCTTCCTTCTGTTCTTCTACCCGTTTTTTGTATTCAATTGTGTACGCCTGTACGATACTACCGTTTACTATATGCAGATAGTTTATGTAAGCGGTGGTGTCATCTTCATCGTAAGAGAATACATCCAGATTAGTGATAGAAGGATGAACAATGATAGATTTAGATTTATAGTTTTCGATTAAATCGTATTTAATCTTCAATTGTTGTGCTTCTTCAAACCGTAATTCGGAAGCGAGCTCTATCATTTTTTCTTTTAAGTGAGTTGATATCTCTTCCGTATTTCCTTTTAAGATTTCGCGAATATTCCGGATATACTCATTGTATTCGTATTCGGTTATAAGTTCTTCGCAACATCCCATACAATTTTTGATGTGATATTCCAGACATACCTTATAGTTCTTTCTACGTAAACTCTCAGGATCAAGAGCCAGTTTACACGTTCGTATCGGATATAATTGACGGATAAGTTCAAGTATAACTTTTGCGATGTAAACATTCGAGTAAGGACCGAAATAAGATGATCCGTCTTTTATGACTTTACGTGTTTGGAACACGCGTGGAAATGCTTCCTTTTTAATGCATATCCATGGATATGTTTTGTCATCTTTGAGTAATACGTTATATCTGGGCTTATGTTCTTTGATCAGACTATTCTCCAGATGTAAGGCATCCTCCTCTGTATTCACGACGATATATTTTATATCGGCTATCTTGCGGACAAGAATATTTGTTTTCGGTGAATCGTGTACTTTGTTGAAATAAGACTTTACGCGTTTGCTTAAGTCTTTTGCTTTTCCAACATAGATGATTGTACCCTGCTCATCGAAATATTGATATACTCCCGGTTTATGAGGTAAAACCGAGAGTATATTCTTTATGTTTTGTTCTATAGATTTTCTATCCGTTTTCACGAATTAAAATTTAATCAATGTTTCTACCGGTGTAGTTCCATCAAACAATTTTCTTCCTTCCAGAAACTCTAATTCTACGATACAGCTAATGATAACTTTCTTTGGATTGAAACGTTCAACCAATTTTTGAGCAGCTAGCATTGTTCCCCCTGTAGCAAGTAAGTCATCATGAATTAATACGATATCATCTTCTTCAATCGCATCGCGATGAATTTCGATTGTATCAGTTCCATATTCCTTATCATAAGTTTCGCAATATGTCTCAGCCGGAAGTTTACCCGGTTTTCTTAGTGTTACAAATCCGGCATCTAATTTCGTCGCTAAGATAGGTCCCATGATAAAACCTCTTGATTCGATACCGACAACTTTTGTAATGCCCATACCTTTAAATTGATCATAAAGACCGTCTCCAAGTTCTTTCAATAATTCAGCATCTTTGAAAACTGTTGTCAGATCTTTAAACTGTATTCCCGGTATCGGGAAATCTGGTACATTACGAATAGCTGCTTTGATTTTCTGTATATCCATGATTTATACTTTTAGTTTCACGTGAAACGATACGTGGTAAAATATTGGTTTCTATTGTTTTATTATCTTCCTAACAGGATTAACAAGATATTTATGTCACTTGGTGAAATCCCCGGAATTCTACTGGCCTGAGCAATTGTCTCCGGATCAATAGCGCTTAGCTTTTGACGGGCTTCTGTAGATAAGGCTTTGATTGAGCTATAGTCAAACTTGCCTTTAATCCGAATATTTTCAAGTCGGTTAATCTTGTCCGCAATCATCTTCTCTCTATCAATATAGCCACTATATTTAATTAAGATTTCGGCTGCTTCAATGATCTCCTCTTTGCGATTTGGTATTTTGTCCAGCTCTCGTTGAAGTGCCGGAATTAGAGGAGCCAGATTTGCAATATTCAACTGAGGTCTTAAAATCAGATCAAATAGTTTTACTCCCTGCTTTAAAGGAGATGTTCCTAATTGCTCTAATCCTTCATTGATATATTGTGCTTTTATAGAATACTCTTTAGCGAATTCAACAAGGTGTTCGATATGTTCCTTTTTCTCTAAAAGCAGATCGTAACGCTCTTTTGTTGCCAGACCCAGTTGATATCCCTTTTCTGTTAAACGCATATCGGCATCATCCTGGCGCAGAAGAATACGGTATTCTGCTCGCGAGGTAAACATACGATATGGCTCGTCCACACCTTTAGTTACCAAGTCATCAATAAGTACACCGATATAAGCTTCATCACGACCTAAAATGAATGGATCTTTACCTTGTGATTTCAGGTGAGCATTGATACCTGCCATTAATCCCTGACCTGCTGCTTCCTCATATCCCGTTGTTCCGTTTATCTGACCGGCAAAAAACAGATTACCGATTTTCTTGGTTTCAAGAGAATGGTTTAATTCTGTCGGATCAAAAAAGTCATACTCGATTGCATATCCCGGACGGTAAATGCGGATATTACGAAATGCCGGAATTTCTTTCAATGCACGTAACTGTACATCTAACGGAAGTGAAGAAGAGAAACCATTCAGGTAATACTCCTGCGTTGTTTCACCTTCCGGCTCCAGGAATAACTGATGGCGTGTTTTTTCAGCGAATGTTACAATTTTTGTTTCGATACTTGGACAGTATCTCGGACCAATACTCTGGATTTGTCCGTTATATAAAGGTGAGTCAGCGAGACCGTCACGAAGAATTTCGTGTACTTTTTCGTTGGTATATACCATATAGCACGGCAATTGCTTCAATGGCCGTGGTTCAAAATCTAAATAAGAAAACTTGTGAAAACCTTCTTCTCCACCATGAGGTTCAGCCAACGAAAAATCAATACTTCGCGCATCTATACGTACAGGTGTACCGGTTTTCATGCGTCCTACTCTTAAACCGAATTCTTTAAGCTGATCAGACAGCCCGTAAGAAGCAGGTTCGGAAATACGACCGCCGGCAAATTGAACTTTGCCAATATGCATCAGTCCGTTCAGGAAAGTTCCGTTTGTCAATACAACACATTTAGCTCGCATCTCGACATGCATATTCGTATGCACACCTACAACTTTCCCATCTTCAATAATCAGACGGTCAACAGAGTCTTGCCAAATTTCAAGATTTTCCTGATTTTCGATAATATCTCTCCATAGATTACTGAATTTCTGTCTATCGCTCTGAGCTCTGGGACTCCACATTGCCGGTCCTTTTGATTGGTTCAGCATACGAAACTGTATGGCTGTTTTATCGGTAACGATACCCATATAACCTCCCAATGCATCAATTTCGCGAACAATTTGTCCTTTTGCTATACCACCGACAGCAGGGTTACAACTCATCTGAGCAATTTTATTCATGTCCATTGTTATCAACAATGTCTTTGAACCTAAATTGGCTGCTGCACAAGCTGCTTCACATCCTGCATGTCCTGCTCCAACAACGATTACATCGTAATTAAAATCCATCGTATATCTTTCAAATAATTATTTCAACTCTAAGATATTGGGTGAGTTACGTATCACACATGGCTTTTTCGTAAATTTCATCCCAACTTGCAAAGATAAGTTTTTTTGTTGATTCGCTTAATCTTGCAAATTATAAAACCTATATCTCAGATAGTTATCTTTTGTTATAATGTTTTTCTATAAAAGTATGGCATGAAAAAAAGGGATCAATCACAGATCCTGTGATTCACCCCTTTATTATATTTCAGTTATTCAGTTTACTTTTTCAGTAAGGCAAGTGCTTCATTCTCACAACGTGTCATATTTTCTCTCTCCCCCGGTTCTTTATCATTTATACCGCACAGGTGAAGGATTCCGTGAATGATGATTCGATGTAGCTCTTCATCATAGTTTGTATTGAACTCTTCGGAGTTACTTCTTACCGTATCGACACTGATAAAGATGTCTCCCCCGATTTTACTGTTTTCGGTATAATCAAAGGTGATAATATCTGTATAGTAGTCATGATCCAGATATTGTTTGTTGATCTCAAGAATCTTTTCGTCATTGCAAAAAATGTATGAAATATTGCCCACTTTGCAGTTGTGCAATGCTGCAACTTCTTTTATCCAGTTGTTGGTTTCTTGTTTTTTGATAGAAGGCATTTCGCAACCTTCATTGTAATAAAGTATCATATATGTCTGATTTAGGAATTTTATCTGAAGAAAAAATAAGTGATTGCTATTGCCGCAATAATTCCGACTGCGTCTGCGAGTAATCCCGCACTAAGAGCATATCGGGTCTTTTTGATGCCGACACTACCGAAATAAACAGCCAGTATATAAAAGGTAGTATCGGTAGATCCTTGAATAACCGAACACATACGGCCGATAAATGAGTCGGCTCCGTAAGTATTTATAGCATCCACCATTAAACCGCGTGCACCGCTTCCGCTTAGAGGTTTCATTAATGCAGTTGGAAGTGCATTGACAAATTCACTGTCCCAACCGAAAGAATCGAAAACGGTTTTTACACCTCCGATTAAAATATCCATTGCTCCCGAAGCTCTGAAAACGGCAATACCCACAAGGATCGCTATCAGATAAGGAACGATGGTAATAGCTGTTTTAAATCCTTCTTTTGCTCCTTCTATGAAAGATTCATAGACGTGAATTTTCTTAATCAAGCCGGCAAGTATGAATCCGGTAATGATTGAAAAGAGAATCAGATTAGCTATTAAAGTCGAATATACCGAAACTGCTTCTTCACTCATTTGGGAGAAGAGATAGATGATACCACTTATAAATGCTATAAATGAAGCAAAGAAAAGGAGAAGTTCCTTTTGAAGTATATTGATTCTTTGTTTAAAACATACCCAGGCAATTCCCGCCATGGTAGAACAAAGCGTAGCAATCAGTATCGGCAGGAATACATCTGAAGGATGTGTCGCGCCGAGTTGTGCACGATAAACCATTACACTGATCGGAACCAAAGTCAATCCTGATGTATTTAAAACAAGAAACATGATCATAGAGTTGCTTGCCGTATCTTTTTCTTTGTTAAGAGATTGCATTTCCTGCATGGCTTTCAGTCCTAATGGTGTTGCTGCATTGTCCAATCCCAGCATATTGGCAGATAAATTCATAAATATGGAACCTCCTACGGGATGATCCTTCGGAAGATCGGGAAACAACTTGCAAAATACCGGACTGAGAAGCTTCGAAAAAAAGTTGATTACTCCGGCATTTTCGCCGATTTTCATTAATCCGAGCCATAAGGATAAAACGCCCGTCAATCCGAGTGAGATTTCAAAAGCCAGTTTTGCGGAACTAAATGATGATTCGATGATCGATGAGTAAACCGTTACATCCCCAAAGAATATCAACTTTATCGCTGCTACAATAAAGGCAATCAGAAAAAATGCTATCCAGATATAATTCAATGCCATAAAACTTAATTTTTAACAAAGATAATAATTGCTTTTTGTTGCTGATATTTACGAGCTTGTTTCTACAGTAGGGATGTTTATTATTCTTTACTTCTGATGAATTGCTGTCAGTGTTACTAATTTTTTCTGTAGTCAGGATAGTTACAGATTGACGATATTTAATTCTGAATTTACCGAAAATAATTTGTGCGATGTACACCGCACAAAAATGCGAAGTAGGTCGCACAAAATTGCGGTGTACATCGCATTTTAGTGCGACCTACAGTTAACAAATTAATACAACTGAATTTTGCTTTAGATATACTTGCAAATATTTTACTTACAGTGGTTTATGAATTAAATAAAGGCATTTGTAATGTAACTGCGGTTTTATAAATAAAAAAGGATGATCCTTATGCAGAATCATCCTTTTTTATTTATCCCGATCAAGATAATTTAAACCTTGATTGTACGGATACATAAATCTATTTCTTCAGGATCACCTGAGTATTTTCCTTTGCTGTCAGATAGTTTAACGACCGGAACGGGCGTATCATAACCTTCAGGTAAAACCT
Organism: Porphyromonadaceae bacterium UBA7332; assembly: GCA_002471225.1. Taxonomy (GTDB): domain Bacteria; phylum Bacteroidota; class Bacteroidia; order Bacteroidales; family UBA7332; genus UBA7332. Next base: position 20,412 of record DKPO01000031.1, on the reverse strand, counting down.
GCATTAACTTGATTACCATATTCAGCGGTTTAACTCCTACATCATTTGTAAGGTTCGTACCAATACCGTAAACATCTCTGATTTTCCCTTTGGTAAACTCTTTGATACGACTTACTCTCGCAACATCAAGCGAGTCGCTGTAAACGATTGTTTTAGTTCTCGAATCGATACCTAATTCGGCATAACGATTCAAGGCTTTTTGCGTAAACTCAATCGGATCTCCGCTGTCCCATCTTAAACCGTCAAACAATTTGGCGTATTTACGATCGAAGAAACGGAAGAAATTGTCCGTTGTAAAAGTATCGCACAGAGCAATTCCTAAAGCTCCGTTATATACACGAGTCCAGTTTTCGAGTCCCATTCTGTTAGCCATACGATAGCCGTAATGAGCACCATGATACATGAACCATTCATGAGGATGTGTACCTATAAGTAATGTATTGTGTTTCATTCCGAGATATACATTACTTGTTCCCAGGAAGCATTTACCGGAATGTTCTTTTAATATTCCGATCACTTTATCGTGTACATCAAAAGAAAAACGACGTCTCGTGCCAAATTCAGAATAATAAGCATCTATAGCTTTGAGTGAATCTGCTTTTTCTACAGCAACATCTTCCCATCCTTCTTGCGGTTTCTGATCTGTCATTATAAAATACAATTCAGAGATAATAGCCATTAAAGGAACTTCCCATAAAACCGTTCTATACCACAAGCCTTCAATGCTGATATCTAAATCACCGCCGTTTTGGGTAATTGTTACTTCGTCCGGGTTGAATCGATATCCTTTGAGCAAATCTATATAAAGAGGCGTGAAGAAGTAACATCTCTTGCGGATATACTCTTCTTCTTCTTTTGTAAGATAAAGAGCTGCCATCGCGGCAACTTCTTTTTTCATCGCTTCGGCAAAACCTTCGGGAAACTTAATTCCTCCGCGATTGGTAAATTTATACTGTACACGCGCAGTCGGAAATAACTGCTGAATGGCATTCATTGTAGTGTATTTGTATAAATCGTTGTCTGTAAATGCACGAATAATCATAAGCATTAATTAAATATCTGAGGACTTCAACATTTGAGCCCCCATAGTTATTGCTTGGTCGTAAATTGCTTGAGCAAAATTTTCGAATCCCGAAACATCGCTCATACAATCTTCCAATAAAATAAGTTTAGGTACGATCTCTTTATATTCAAGCAACTGTTTGACAGTTGTTGCAACACAATGGCTTTTTGCCTCACCGGCAATATAGATAGAGTCAAAATCTTTCAAACGATCGATCAATTCTTTATTTAAAGAAGTTTCGACAGCTCCGGTGACAATTACGTTTGCTTTGAAGGCTCCGAAATGTTCCGTATACGGATTGGTTCCTTTTCGGAAAACATCATAGAAATTTCCCTGACGGGCCCAAGCTTCAACGGCATCCATAACGGGTTTTACAATGGCTTCGCCATTGGATCCGCTGATACAGTGTTCAGGCCAGATGACATGAGTAAATTCATCCTGGTTCTGGAGTTCGCTGATATAAAATTCAGCCCAATCCTGATGATCCGGATTTTTAGTTTTCCATTTATTGCTGTCCATATCCTCCTTTGTTATGGAAGTAAATACCGGCGGATGGTTTCCTTCTTCATCTGTCCAAAAGGATGGATGTGCGATATCGGATACCTGATGGCTGTCTTGTGTAAGATAAATAGCATCAATATCGTTTGATTTTTTCTGAATGAACTCAGCCAGTCTTTCAGCATCACTCATTGCATCAGGTACACTTAGCTTTCCGTCAGGCAAACAAAAATCATTTTGCATGTCTACGATGAAAAGTAGTTTTTTGCTTTTAGGAGATGAAGAATTTTTCATAAGCCGGATTATATATAAATAGATGATATGACTATAAAAAAGAACAACAATAGAGTTAAGTATTATAACTCTATTGTTGCAAAGTTAGGAACATTATTAGGTTTACGTATCTCGATACGATATAAATTTCCTTTTTGATTTTTACTTTTTAACGTTAAATCAATTATTCTTCCCAAGTTAAATAGGCAGAAACTAACCAGTGGTTCATTTTCTCGCCTTCGATCGGTTGTGCTTCAGGAATACTGATTGTCAATGTGTGCTTTCCTGGTTTAATGTCGTTCAGCTCAATAACTTGCGGTGCAACATCCGAGCCCGGACACCAGTTTGATCTGGATAAATCAGAAGAAGCAATTGTTTCTTCAATATTTTTTTCTGCATATCCGCCTTTTTTGCTGTCGATGTAAGCGGCAGTTCTGCCTCTTAACCAAACGCCTGAAGTCGGATTATATCTGCGGAAAGTAGCACAATCTGTACGCCATGGTATAAATTGATATACGGTGTCGTTGTCTATGCTAAGAATATTTTCTTTTTTCACGAATTCGTCTCCGCCTGAGTGTCCTCCGTGGCCTGTTACGATGTATTTAAGTTCTACATTTTTTGCATTGGCAGGAACATCAAAGTCCACTTTTACATCCTGATCAGCAAAGATGCCGGGATAGCTTTGTCCTACGTAGTAAACGGTGTTGATAAGAGGTTCCACTTTTTTAGGACTCATTGGATATGTTGGAGCTTTGTTTTCATCGAAATTGAATTTCAAAGAGGCTTTATAACCATTTTTATCCCAACTGTCAATGTACATACCAACCCATACGGAATCAGTCATCATACCATAAAGATCAGTTACGTCTTGTCTCCATGAAACATTTTCAGCCCATCCGTCAACAAAAACAGGCATACGTTTAGGGTAGCTTAATGTGTCTTTGCTGTAGTGGCCAACACCGAAAGGAGTCATGAAACGCATGATTTCTACGGTTGGAATATAGTTTTCGCCGTTTACGATACCTACAAGTTTTTGATATAAAGTAGAGTCAACAGCTGGGTATTTTGCAGCACCTTTTGCCACTTCGATCATATTGATCTGAGAGTTGGCAGGGATGATAAAGCATGATCCTGATTTGTCCCATCTGTCACCGTTTGATTGTACAGTGATTTCAGCTTCGACGTTTACGTCTCTTTTGTAATCAGGCATCTTGATTTTCTTTAAAACAATGCGTCCGTTAACCAAACGTATTGTATTAGGATCCTTGTCTGCGTTATATCCGTCAGGATATAGATCTGGGTTAAAGCAAATTACTTCATTATCGAATACTGTCTGTGTCTGATCACCTAAACTTGGTAGGTTTTTTTCTTTACAACTTATTAATGTTAGTGTTGTTAATAAGGTTAGTGTGGCTTTTTTCATTCAATTCGAAAATTTAAATTATACATTCTCAGATGGCAAATATAATCAAATTAAAGCATAGATTAAATAATCATGTTTACTATATGTCTCTAAGGAAAGAATAAAAAATAATATAGTGATAAATTAAATGCTTCTATAGTGTCAATATGTAATATTAATATTTATATTTGCGACATTATGATTATCTAACCATTTATTCATTTTAAATAATAATACTATGGCTTTGTTTTTACCAAAAGAATATCGTCCGAAAATGGTTCCCGAGATGATGGAACATGCGATCAAATTCATAAAAGATACCTTTCAGACAGAATTGTCTCGTAAATTAAGACTGCGTCGCGTAACAGCTCCGCTTTTTGTTTTATCAGGAACAGGTTTGAATGATGATTTGAATGGATGTGAAAGAGCGGTTTCATTTCCGGTGAAATTTTTAGATGATAAAAGAGCAGAGGTAGTTCATTCTTTGGCTAAATGGAAACGTGTTAAGTTGGGAGCATATAATATCGCTCCGGGTTATGGTCTATATACAGATATGAATGCCATTCGTGCAGATGAAGAGCTTGATAATATTCACTCTTTATATGTGGATCAATGGGATTGGGAAAGAACAATCGTAGAGGAGGAGAGAAGTCTTACGTTCTTAAAAAAGATTGTAGATGAGATTTTCGATACTTTACGTATGGTAGAACAAGCTGTTTATGATAAATATCCTCACATTACACCTATTCTTCCGGAGAAAATAACTTATTTGCACAGTGAGGAGCTGTTGCAGATGTATCCGGATCTATCAGCTAAAGACCGCGAGTTTGAAGCGGCTAAGAAATTCGGTGCTGTATTTATTATAGGTATCGGCGATGAACTGGGCGATGGACAACCTCATGACGGAAGAGCTCCGGATTATGATGATTGGTCAACTGAAAATGAAGAAGGCTATAAAGGTTTGAACGGTGATATTATTCTGTGGAATCCGATTTTGGAAAACTCTTTTGAGATTTCATCTATGGGAATCCGCGTGGACCGCAAAGCTTTATTGAAACAGTTGGAAAAACGCAATTGTCTGGATCGGACAGAATTGAATTTCCATAAAAAACTATTGGAAAACAAGATTCCGCTTTCTATAGGTGGAGGTATTGGTCAATCGCGTTTATGTATGTACTTTTTACGTTGTGCGCATATCGGTGAAGTTCAATCTTCCATTTGGGGAGAGGAAATGGTTGCTGAATGTGCCGCTCACAATATTCATTTGAAGTAATACAACCTTTACTCTTTAATGACTTTTTATTAACTACCGGAACACACAAAAAAATAAAGGCTGTCTGAATTTCAGACAGCCTTTATTTTTATATATAAACAGCGCTTATACGTTAAAACGGAAGTGCATGATGTCACCATCCTGAGCAACATACTCTTTACCTTCTACGCTCATTTTTCCAGCTTCTTTACAAGCAGCTTCTGATCCGTAAGCAATGAAGTCTTCGTATTTGATTACTTCAGCACGAATGAAACCTTTCTCGAAATCTGTGTGAATTACACCGGCACATTGAGGAGCTTTGCTTCCGCGAAGGAAAGTCCATGCTCTTACTTCTTGTACACCTGCTGTAAAATAAGTATCAAGGTTAAGAAGTTTGTAAGCTGAACGGATCAATCGACCAACGCCGGATTCTTCCAATCCGATTTCATTAAGGAACATCTGACGCTCTTCGTATGTTTCGAATTCTGCAATTTCAGATTCGATCTTAACAGCAAGAACAAGAATATCTGCATTCTCGTCTTTAGTTGCTTCGCGAACCATTTCTACATATTTGTTTCCTGAAACTGCGCTTGCTTCGTCAACGTTACAAACATAAAGAACAGGTTTGCTTGTAAGAAGGAATAATTCTTTCGCAAATTTTTGTTCGTCTTTGCTTTCAAATGCAACAGTTCTGGCTGCTTTTCCTTGCTCTAATGCTTCTTTGATTTGTACAAGAACGCCATAAGCAAGTTTCGCATTTTTATCGCCACCCGTTTGTGCTTGTTTCTGAACTTTTGCAATACGAGAATCTACTGTCTCAAGATCTTTCAGCAAAAGTTCGGCATCAATAATTTCTTTATCTCTTACCGGATTCACAGATCCGTCTACGTGCGTTACGTTTTCGTCATCAAAACAACGAAGTACGTGGAGAATCGCATCTGTTTCGCGAATATTGGCAAGGAATTTATTTCCCAAACCTTCACCTTTACTTGCACCTTTTACTAAACCTGCAATATCAACAATCTCAACAGTTGTCGGAACAATTCTTTGCGGTTTGATAAATTCTGCCAGTTTGTTCAGGCGTTCATCCGGTACGGTAATTACACCTACATTCGGCTCAATAGTACAGAATGGAAAGTTAGCAGCCTGAGCTTTCGCGTTTGATAAGCAATTGAAAAGAGTAGATTTACCAACATTTGGTAAACCGACAATACCACATTGTAATGCCATTAATCGTATTTTTTATATAAATGATCTATTTATTCTAAGTTAAGGATGATTTCTCATCCAATTGAGAACTGCAAAGGTACAAAAAGGAGTAATATGAAACAATTTAAGGGGTTGAACACATGTTAAATTATTAATTGTCAATTGCTTTTTGTTTTATTGTCTGTTGTTTCACATGAAACAGAAATGTTCTGGGAGAAATCTTTATTTATGGCTCAGATTAGATTATTTATGCTCTGCCTTATAGACATAGGAAAGGATATTTGTTTAATAATAAGTATTTTATATATTTGTGTAATAAGAATCTGATTAATCCTCTATTATAATTACTATGAAATATTTTCTTGTAGTTTTCTTTGTGACGGTTTCGTTTTATTTATCTGAGAAAGATGTGATTCTCTTTTCTACTGTACATCCGATATTCTGGCAGATTTTAGGAAGTCTGTGTTTCATCTTATTTTTTTATCTCTTCAAAAAAGATTATTTCGACTCAAAGAATCTTATAAGACCTGATATCTGTATAGTATCCATTTTTAGTGGATTCGTAGGCGGATATTTCTTGAAGGAGATTAATGATGGAATCGTTTATTCGACAAGCAGCGTGGCCTTGTGTTTGATATCTGCATTTATATTATTGAGCTTGTATGCCTGTTCAATAGGATGGAATGGTGTTTACATAAAGAGAAATTAATACTATTGTAGCTTTTAAAATGAGTATATTAAAAAAGGGAACAGCAAAGCTGTTCCCTTTTTTAGTATGAAGATGATCGTTATTACATGCTAACTCGCAGACCTGCAAAATAGGTTCTTGGAGCTGTAGGTCCATAGAAATATTTAGAGTCACGGAACTCTCCTTTATCCAAATCTTTCTGGAAACTATCCAGGATGTTCGAAACTCCGGCATTGATTTGTAATACAAGGCCTGATTTGCTTAAAGGAATATCATAAGTGAATTTCAGATTCAAATCAAAGAAGTCCGGTGTTTTCTCCATTCTGTCTTTGGCAATATATCCGGCAAAGTGAGGAACGAACATTGTTCCTGTGTAAACACCTGAAAGAGATCCGTTGAAATTCTTAAATGGATTACTGTTTAATGTAAAGTAGCCATAGTGTTTCGGTGTTCTCATCATTTCTTTTGTAGGAGCCACATCCGGATCTTCAGACCAGTGCTCAGCCTGTTTGTATAAAGAACGCTGGAATGTATAACCTAATTGTAGTTGTGCCCATTTGCTGTAAGCAACCCCAAAGTCAAAGTTGATACCATATACTTTAGCTCCTTTTCCGTTTCTTCTTTCAAGAACCTGTACTCCATTTTCATTCTCGCCGATTGCCTGAAGATAGAATACATCGCGTAGATCTGTATAGAATCCTTCTGCAAGGAAAGTGAATGTCAACGGATCTATATCAAAATTAAAGTCTAAGGATGCGCTGTAGCTGTTTGATTTTTCTGGCTTTAATCCTTTGCCAAGCTGAATCATTTGCACTTCTCCTCCAACGGCAGCAACGTGAAGATCTTCATCGTATGCTTGCGGTGCACGATATCCGGTTGAAAAACTTGCACGTGCTCTCATGAAATCGAAAGCTGAATATAATAGATTGACACGCGGGCTGAAAATTACATTGTCAATTAAGTTGTGTTTATCTAAACGACCACCTAACAATACTTTTAATTTCTCTGCATTCCATTCATTCTGGAAAAACAATCCTGCAATTTTTACGTCTTGCTTCAGGTTGCGATCATATGACGGCATTTCGTCATGCAAGCGGTTAGACTGATATTCGAGTCCGTAAGTCAGAGTGGAAGGTGCAAATAATAGTTTGTCGAAATTATTTACGAATTGTGCACCTGCCATCCATGTCAGGTCCGTAGTCTGGCCATACGCATTCGGATCTTTTCCTGTTCCGTAGTAACTGTTACGATCAATGTTTTGCAGAGATGTATAAAAGCTTAGTTTGTGTTTATACTCTTTCAAAAAGATATCATATGTGATACCACCACTGTTAATAACGTGTGTAGTTTGTTCGGCAATATCAGCTTCATGAGGAGGTCTATTGAATTCATTTCCTCCGCGACGATCTTCATTGGTTGTATGATATTGCAGAGATAAACGGCTTGTCAGCGTAGGACGATAAAATCCGCGGATACCAAAGTTTGTAGCACTCAGTTTTCCCACTTCTGAGAATCCGTCTCCGTCACGATCATACGGACTGCGGTTTCGGTATGACTGAAAGAGAGCTAAACCAGCTTTGTTGTTTTTAGCAACTAAAGAAGCATTGGCTGTAACAAGTTCCTGCATGGTCCCTTTATCTGTACTTTGGATATCGGTATTTACCATAAATGAATTTTGTACAGGATCTTTTGTGATGATATTCACTACACCTGCAATTGCGTTCGATCCATACAAAGCAGAACCTCCACCGCGAAGAACTTCAACGCGCTCAATCATATTGGTTGGGATTTGCTCTAATCCGTAAACTCCGCTTAATGAACTAACAACCGGTCGGCTGTCAATCAGTATTTGGGTGTACGGGCCTTCAAGACCATTGATTCTTACTTGTGGGAATCCGCAATTCTGACAGTTGTTCTCAACGCGAACTCCTGATTTAAAAGGTAAGGATTGAGAAAGGTCACAAGCATTGACCATATCGAATTGTTTTGCTGAAAGTACGTTTACGACAGTCGGAGCTAACTTGCGGCTCACTTCGTTTCTGTTTGCTGAAACTACAACTTCTTCAACGGCAAGTACATCTTCTTCCAGTTCAAACAGAATGTTTTCAACAGATTTCAAATCTCCGATCTTTCTTTTTATAACACGGTATCCGAGATTTTTTGCGATTAAGTTTAATGATTTATTGTTTGCCGGTATTTCAAGTGTGAAACTACCGTCATCGGTAGTCATTGTACCGGTTGTTGAGTTCTCAATGTAAACATTTGAATAAGGTAATCCTTCACCGGTTAGTTTATCGATAACCCGGCCTTTGATTGTCAAATTAGTTGGAGCTGCCATGCATAATGCGGCAAAAAATATAAACAGAATGCTTAAAGTATTTCTTTTTATCATATAGTTAAATGCTATATTATTAGAAAATAGATAGCTCTTTGTTCTCTGATTAAATGAGACGGAAAAGAGCATAAATGATTGATTATATCCCGAATCAGAGGGACATAATGATGACTTATCAAACGTTGTATTTGATAACTGGTTCTATTTTAAGCATTTTGCGGAGGTCCGCGAAGAAAAGAAATATGCGTTCTGCTTTCAGGTACGAACAATAAGCGTTCGTCTGAGAAAAATTCGTCGATAAGAATTTCTTCAGTCTTAAATGTAAAAGCAGCAACTTCGGGAAGTAATACCGGATGGGATAGCTGATCTATAGTCAGAACTTGTCCTTTGGTATGTGTGTGGCAATCATCTTTATCAAATGGATGTGAATGAACAATCATTACTCCATTTACTATATGCGCATGACTAAAACCTCCGATACAATAAGCATAGGTACTTAAAAGAATCAGAAGCAAAATAGTCAAAAATGAATTCTTTTTCAATTGGAGCATATAGTATGATATATAATCGAATGCAAAGATATTTATTTTGATTTGATCTAAATAGTAAATTTGTTTAATTATTGCCTGTGATAAAATAAAATTGTGAGAAAAAACGATTCTTTATCTTTACACAGTATGTGTATTTGTTAAATGAAATAGATAAAGATCCTATAAGGTTTGGTGTCGATAGTGCTGATTA
>DKPO01000031.1:0-10706 GCA_002471225.1 Porphyromonadaceae bacterium UBA7332 | reverse complement strand
GGTGTCGATAGTGCTGATTAAAATGTAAATTCCGGGAGTATATATTTTGAGCTTAGATATAAAAAGTATTTGACGGAAAGAAATTTAATTGGGGCTTAAGATATTATGCCCCAATTAAATTTTTTGCTGAACATCTTTCTCAGTTGTCTTGCTAATAGCTGATTCTCATGCATATTTAAAGCAGGATCTTTTTCAATAATTTCTCTGGCTATATCTCTGGTCAATTGTACTATTTGCCCATCAGTTGCCAGATTTGCCAGTTTTAAATCAAAGGCTATTCCGCTTTGCTGTGTTCCTTCGAGATCTCCGGGACCTCTTAAAGAGAGATCGGCTTCTGATATTTCGAAACCATCATTGGACTTGACCATAATATCCATTCTCTTACGAGTGTCATTAGACAATTTGGGTGAAGTAACTAAGACACAATAGGACTGATCGCCACCACGTCCTACGCGACCTCTCAACTGATGAAGTTGTGAGAGACCGAATCGTTCTGCATTTTCAATAACCATAACAGTTGCATTAGGAACATTTACTCCTACTTCTATAACCGTTGTAGCTACCATTATATGAGCTTCACATGCTGCAAATCTTTGCATGGCCGCATCTTTGTCTTTTGCTTTCATTTTGCCATGTACCATACAAACCCGATAGTCAGGAAATGCAGCCTGAATCTGATAAAATCCATCTTCTACATTTTTGAGATCCATTTTCTCATTTTCCTGAATTAATGGATATACAATATAGATCTGTCTGCCTTCTTCGAGTTGCTTTTTCATCGATGCATAAAGACTGCCTCGTCTGTTATCAAACTGATGTATGGTTTGGATTGGCTTTCTCCCCGGTGGTAATTCATCAATAACAGAAACATCGAGATCGCCATATACAGTCATTGCTAATGTTCGTGGTATAGGAGTCGCAGTCATTACTAATATATGCGGAGGGTGATTGTTCTTAGCCCAAAGCTTTGCCCGTTGGGCAACGCCAAATCTATGTTGCTCATCTATAATTGCAATTCCTAAATTCTTGAATTGAACTTCATCTTCAATCAGGGCATGGGTGCCGATCAAAATATGGATTGAGCCGTTTCTTAGTCCTTCGTGAATAGGCTCTCTCTTTTTCTTGGTCGTTGATCCGGTCAGCAATTCAACTCCGATTGGCATGTCTTTCAAAAATGCTTTTATCGATTCGTAATGCTGATTGGCAAGAATTTCTGTCGGAGCCATTATACATGCCTGAAATCCATTATCCAATCCCATAAGCATAGTCATTAGTCCGACCAGGGTTTTACCGCTACCTACATCTCCCTGAAGCAGACGATTCATCTGATGTCCGCTTCCTAAATCAACCCGGATTTCTTTTAATACTCTTTTTTGTGCACCGGTCAAAGGAAAAGGCAGATAGTTATGGTAAAAAGAATTAAAGTGTTCGCCGATTTTAGAGAATACATATCCGCCAACTTTCTCGGATCTTTGTTTTGAATACCGCTGTATATTTAATTGAAGGAAAAAGAGCTCTTCAAACTTCAATCGATATTCTGCTTTTTTTAAAAGATCCAGATTTTGAGGTAAGTGAATATTCAATAAGGCTTCTTTGCGGGATATTACATTTGCTCTCTTCATTATTGAAGGAGGCAGAGTTTCTGTTATATCATTAGCAAAAGAAGTCAGAGTTGATTGTATGATTCGTTGTATAGCCTTGGTTCCGAGGAAATGATTCTTCATTTTCTCAGAGGTATTATAGCAACCAGCTAATCCTCCTGTTATCTCTGCTTTTGGATCGAATTCTTCAATATCGGGGTGTGCAATATTATATTTATTACCAAATAAAGTAGGTTTGCCAAATACTATATACTCAGTGTTGAATTTGTATTTGTTTTGTATAAACTTAATACCCTTAAACCATACAAGATCTATGATGCCTGATTCATCTTTGAATTTGGCAATAAGTCTACGGGCAGCACCTTCACCAATGGTTTCGAAATGAATGATTTTTCCTTTTAGCTGTATATAGGCTGAACTCGCCTGAATTTCGGAAATTGAATAAATTTTACTTCTGTCTATATACCGGAACGGATAATAGCTAAGCAGATCTTCGGCAGAATGTATATTGATTTCTTTTTTGAGAACTTCTGCTTTTTTCGGACCTACTCCAGGTAAATAAGTAATATCTCTTTCGGATAATTCCATAGAAAACATTTTGCTTTATAAGAATACATCTGCGATTTTTAAGTCGAAAGGTGTCGTGATCTTTATATTTTCGCGATTCCCTTCAGTCAATGTTATGATACTGCCATTGGCTTCGACAACAGATGCATCATCAGTAAATAATGATGTATAGGGTAAATGATATGCTTCGTGTATGATATGAGCCTGAAATGTCTGAGGTGTTTGTACGGATACATATTTGTCACGATCAACACTCTCGCTTCTATTAGGTGTCAGGTGTCTGATGGAGTCAATCATAGGAAGCACAGGTACAGCACTCCCTGTTTCGAGGGCAGTAACAAAACATCTGAGTATAACCTCAGGAGAAACCAGAGGTCTGACTCCGTCATGGATTGCTATAACCGCATTTTCGCTTTTCGTAAAACTCAAACCGCTTTTTACCGAATGATAACGTGTTTCACCGCCGTCGGCTATTTTATGTTTAATTTTAAAATTGTGCTTACTGATCAGTTCATTCCAATAGTCCTGTTGTTCTTTGGGCAGAACAACTATAATTTCAATATCATCGATTGCTTTTTTGAATTGTTTGATCGTATGCATCAGAACAGGCAACCCTTTGATCTCGATAAATTGCTTGGGTAAATCATGCCCCATTCTCAACCCTTTTCCTCCGGCTACAAGTATAGCGTATTTTTTCATCTTTAAGGTATGGTGATTTGTTCTACTTCAATTTGTTGGTTCAGAAACATTGATCCAATTTCCTGAAACTTCTCATGAGATTCGGTTGTGAAAAATTTAGATACTCCATTTTTCGTACATTTTATATCAATCTCAGGATGTCTTTGCAGATAATCTTTTAAACTACTGGCAACATAAGTTCCTTGAGGTATGATCTTAATATGCTCAGGTGTATACTCCCTAATTTTATTATAAAGGAGAGGATAATGGGTACATCCTAATATAATACTGTCAATGGATGAGTCCTTCAGTAACAAGGAGTCAATATATTTTTTCACAAAGAAATCTGCGCCAGCATCATTATATTCATTGTTCTCAACTAAAGGGACCCACATCGGGCATGATTGTCCGGAGGCAATTATATGAGGAAACAGTTTAGCGATCTCCATTTCATATGTCTTGGATTGTATGGTTCCGGCTGTTCCTAATATACCTACATGTTTTGACGTAGTTAACTCATCAATAATTTCAGCCGTAGGACGTATGATTCCTAATACTCTTCGACTTGGATCCAGATTCTGAAGGTCATTTTGCTGAATACTTCTTAATGCTTTAGCCGAAGCAGTATTGCAAGCAAGTATAACAAGCTGGCATCCCATTTCAAACAGTTTAGTTACTGCTTGCAGAGTGAACTCATAAACAATTTCAAAAGACCTGCTACCATATGGAGCGCGGGCATTGTCGCCTAAATAGATATAATCATATTGAGGTAGTTCTTTTCGAATATATTCGAAAATAGTTAATCCTCCGTAGCCAGAATCAAAGATTCCGATTGGACCTGCTTTAGTTGATAATTGTTTCATACAGATATAAAAAAAAGAAAGGGTGATATTCATCACCCTTTCTTTCTTATTTTATTAAAATGAATTATTTAATTCCAAGTTTTCCTTTAACAAGAGGCATTGCATCTGTGCTTTTGCTTGAATGATAAAGGATAGAAGGAGATGCTAAATCAAAGATATAAACAAATCCGTTTTCTTCACCAACTTGTTGGATAGCTTTTTGAATTTTATCCATAATTGGCTTCATCATATCATTTTGTTGTTTTTGAAGCTCTTGTCTTGCAGTTTGCTGAAAGTTCTGAATTCTAGTATTGATTTCTTCAACTTCTTGCATTCTTCTTACTTTGATACTTTCTGGTAAAGTATCTGCAGATGCCATGAATTCGTTATATTTTTTCTGAAATTCTTCTTGCATTTTTAGAAGTTCACCTTCTAATTGTTTAGATGTAGCTTCAAGTTTCTTTTCGCTATCTACTCTTTCAGGCATTGCTTCAAAAAGCTCCATTGTATTAATGTGAGCAAATTTAAGATCTCCTTGTGCTGATGCGCCAAATGCACATACACAAAACATAAAGGCGATTGCCAATTTTTTAAACATAGTCTTTTATAAATTAATTAGTTATTCTACTTAAGTTCTTTGTTCATTACACAAATGTAGATAATTATTTTGAAATTCCTAATTTGGCAAGGACTTCATTACTTATATCTATTCGAGGCGTTGCATAAATGATATTTTGGGAAGATGCTCTGTCTAATACCATAGCATAACCTCTTTCTTCAGAAACTGCTTTTACTGCATTGTAAATATCATCCTGGATAGGCGTTATTAAGATTTCTCTTTTTTTGAATAATTCACCTTCAGGACCAAAATACTTACGTTGCAATTCCATTGCTTCTTTTTCTTTAGCAACGATTTCTTCCTCTCGTTTGACTTTCTGATCTTCAGATAAAAATGCTAAGTCAGATTGATATTTCTTATACATCGTTTTTGTTTCGTTGAGCTGTGCCTCAACTTCAGTTTGCCATTTTTTTGACAATTGGCTTAATTGTTCATTAGCCATATCATACGCTGGGATATTCTTTAAAATATACTCCATATCAATAAGTGCGTATTTTTGCGCATATCCGGCAAACGTAGTAAATAACATTACTATAAAAACAAATAATACTTTTTTCATAACAGTATCAATTTAGTTTATTAGAAATATCGTTGATTAATCTGATATTTAGAACTCTTGTCCGATAATAAAGTGGAACTGACTTCCCCCATGATCACGAGTACCGAATACCTTATCAAATCCATATGCCCAGTCTATACCTAACATACCGATCATCGGTAACATAATACGTACACCTGCTCCCGCTGATCTCTTCAAATCAAAAGGATTGAAGTTTTTAACATCATTCCAAGCATTTCCGGCTTCAAGGAATGTAAGTGCATAGATTGTTGATGAAGGTTGTAGCATTAATGGATATCTAAGCTCAACACCTAATCTTGAATAAGCATAACCATCATATCCATATGGAGTCAATGATCCGTTTTCATAACCACGCAATGCTATCGTTTCTGTTAAGTATGTACTACTATATCCTGACATACCATCACCACCCATATAGAATGTCTCAAAAGGAGATTTTTTATCCTTATTGAATTGTCCTAAGAAACCATATTCAACGCGTGTTGCAAGAACAAGCTTTTCGTTAGGTGAGATTGGAGTAAATGTTCTGGCTTTAAATTTCCATTTGTGATACTCAACCCATTTGAATTTCTTCGATAAAGGCACTTTAGGATCATTATAATCTATTTTTTTATCCTCTCCTAATAATGAATAAGGAGGAGTGATGCCTAACGATAAACTAAATTGAGAACCCCTACGTGTATAAACCGGATTATCTAAAGAGTTTCTCGATAAAGTTAAATTCAAACTCAGATTATTACTTGATCCATTGCTAATGATAAAATATTTCCAATCTTTCATCATATATCTTTGATAAGATAACTCAGCAGAGAATGTGAAATAATCATCAGGCCAGCTTAATCTTTTACCGAATCCTAATGCTACACCAATTTGCTGGAAGTTTTGGTCCGGGTCATATGCGAATGATGGATCGTAATCATAACCATATCCGTTTCCATAACCATACCCTCCACCATAACCGTATCCGGGATAACCGTATCCTCCATAACCATAGTTTGGATTATATGAATTAGTGTAATTACTGTTAATATCACTTTGTCTACTATAAAAAGCAGAAACTGAAAGTGAATTAGGTCTTTTGCCGCCAAACCATGGGTCAAAGAATGATACACTATATTGTTGATAGTAGCGTGCATTCGTTTGGGCACTGATTGTTAAAGTCTGTCCGTCTCCTTGAGGAATAATACCTTTATAAGAGCTAGGGTTCAATAAATTCTTTATTGAGAAGTTAGTGAATTTCAAACTCAACTTACCAATAATACCTGTTTGTCCCCAACCTGCAGAGAATTCAATCTGGTCATTCGCTTTAGATTCCAGTGGATATCCTATATCAACTGTTCCATTTTCTGGATCTGGTTGAATATCCGGAACTAAATTCTCCGGATTAAAATGGCCTGTTTGTGCAATCTCACGTAGAGAACGTTGTAAATCTGTTTTACTGAATAGTTGTCCTGGCTTAGTTCTAAGCTCTCTTCTTACAACATGTTCATATAATCTGTCATTACCTGTAATAGTTACTTTATTGATTGTAGCCTGCTTACCTTCTTGAATACGCATTTCTAAATCAACAGAGTCATTTTGTATATTAATCTCTACTGGCTCTAGATGAAAGAATAAATATCCTTTATCCATATAAAGATTTGATATTGCATCATCATCAGTTTGAGTTCTTTCAGTGATTAACTTTTGATTATATACATCACCAGGTTTAAGCTTTAAATAAACATTTAAAAGATCAGATGGATATATTGTATTTCCAATCCATTTAATAGATCTTACATGATACTTATTACCTTCATCGATGTTTAGGTAAATATCAACATGTTTATCATCAACTTTAACAACACTGTCAGAAACAATTAAGGCATCTCTATAACCAAGCTCGTTATACTTTTCAAGAATTAGCTCTTTATCCGCTTCGAAGTTCTCAGGTACAAACTTTTTAGTTCTGAATAAATTAATAAGCTTCTTTTGCTCATTAGTCTTTTTCATTACCCGCTCAATCTTATTTTCTGAAAGTGCGCTATTACCCGAAATATGAATCTGGTTAACTTTAACCTTCTCCTTTTTATCTACAACAACATCTACAATTACTTGGTTCTCTTTCGATAAATCATCTTTTTGTAGAATAGTTACATCAGCATTATTAAAACCTTTCTCATCAAAATATTTTTTTATGAGAAATTTAGCTCGCTCAATTTGATTCGGAGTAATTTGATTTCCATTAATAAAACCAATTTTAGCATCAATATCTTCTCTTTCGGATTTCTTTAATCCTGAATAATTAATCTTAGAGATGCGAGGTCTTTGCTTTAAATCGATACTCAAATATATCTTATTACCTACAATTTTATCTGCTGTAATAGATACATCTGAGAATAGACCATGCTTCCAAAAACGGTTTACAGCATTCGTAATGTCTGGACCAGGAACTGTAATTTGTTGTCCGATTGTTAATCCCGAAAAACCAATCAATACATAGTCTTCATAGTTTTTAGCTCCGGTAATGGAAATACCACCAATTTCGTATTTCTTAGGATTCGAAGAATAATAAATATTGGGTTTCTCAATTACTTCTTCTTCTTGGGCATAGACTCCATAATTAAAGGAGGCTAGTAAACCCATGAATAGTATTAATTTTTTGCGCATATGATAAAAGCTCTAATTTTCATTTATAGTTGTTCACTTGTTTTTCCGAATCGACGTTCTCTGTTTTGGTAATCGACAATTGCCTTATATAAGGATTGTTGATTAAAATCAGGCCAAAATTCGTCAGTGAAATATAACTCAGAATAAGATAACTGCCAAAGTAAAAAATTACTTATTCGTTGTTCACCTCCCGTACGTATCATTAACTCCGGATCAGGAGTTAATGATGTCATCATTCTTGAAGATATTAATTCTTCACTGATATCGTCTATAGAGATTTTTTTATCGTTTATATCTTGAGCTATTTTTTTTATGCTTTGTGTTATTTCATCCCGGGAGGAATAACTAAGAGCTAAAATAAGCTCGATCCCGTTATTGTTAGCTGTCTTTGATATACACTCGTTAAGCTTCTCAATCGAAGTGCTATTAAGTTTAGATATATCACCTATTGCTTTTAGTCTAACATTCTTTTTCATTAAATCAGGAGTCTCGTGTTCAATAGCCCGGACTAATAATTCCATTAAAGCCTGAACCTCTTCAATAGGACGATTCCAGTTTTCAGTTGAAAAAGTATATAGAGTTAAATGTTGTACTCCAATTTCAGCGGCTGCCTCTGTGATTTTTCTTACAGGATCAATACCATGCTGGTGTCCAAATGTGCGAGGCATCCCTTGCTTTTTTGCCCAGCGTCCGTTACCATCCATGATGATAGCAATGTGTTTGGGGACTCGACTTAAATCAATCTGATCTTTATAATCCATTGTAATGTCTCTTTTTCATTTGTAATCTCTCGGACAATTGCATTTCTTTTTGCAAAAATCATATGTAATGAAAACTCTTAAAGAGGATATCCAATCCTTATTTTTAAATTTAGATGATTGTATCTGATAAGGATCTTTTAATCCGTCTAGTTTGTCATTACTACACCAAGTCATAGAGTACTCAATACCTAAATTGACTCTATTTTTAATCTTATACTTAAACCCGATACCCAAAGGTAATGTTAAAGCATTTATCTGATCAAGATTTTTCCCATTTGAAGAATATAGATATCCTACGCCTATGTATATATATGGAGTCCATCTCTTAGATTCATTATATTCATAAAGGTCACTATAACTAAAGAAATTATATTCATAGCCACTTGAGATCTCAATGAAGGAACGTTCAAAAGAGTAAGGATGATATGGAAAAATATTTATGCC
The DNA here is from genome assembly GCA_002471225.1 of Porphyromonadaceae bacterium UBA7332. Lineage (GTDB taxonomy): Bacteria > Bacteroidota > Bacteroidia > Bacteroidales > UBA7332 > UBA7332. The sequence continues at coordinate 1,965 of DKPO01000031.1, read as the reverse complement.
AGTTTCGGACTTGGATCTTATTTGTTCGCGGTTGACGTTTAACTTCACTACATTGCGTAAATTGATATTATATTTGAGTGTTATCCCAAATTCATACCCTATATTTTGAAATAGTTTCTGATTAACATCTCCGCTATAATAATTGGCTCCACCAGTAGGCCCTATTTCTAAAAGATATTCTTGAGCAATACTTTTATTTATATTAAACAAAAGGGTTATGCTGAGAATACAATAGACAACACAGTCTCTGGATAGTGGCATATCATATTATTTTATATTATTTATCTTAGCTGTCCATACATCTGTTTTTGCTGTGTTATTCTGGAACCCACCAATTAGCCAAAGCTTTTGGGAGTCAGCTATAACAGATATATCGGTTCTGTAGCCAAATTCTTTCGGTATACTCACTAATGAATCTGTCTTTGCCCAGTTTATACCACCATTAAGAGATGTGTAGATATTTTTGTTTTGCTCGTCTTTAAAATCACCACCAAATAAGTAAATCTGGCTATTATAATATGCACATGACGCATTTGTTATAGGTGCGATACCATTAAATGTAAGATTAGAACTGAAGTCAAGTTCATTATTGGTATTGAATGAAGCCAAGTAAATTGTGTTTAATTTACTTGCTGCATTATTGACACCTCCAATAATAGATAAATAATTAGTAGAGTTTATTATTGAATTACATGTAGCATAGCCTTCAACAGGGAATTTTGTAACAGCATAGCTATTATCAGCTGTTTTCCAATCTTGTAAATCGGCGCTATAAATAATTTTGATTTGATTATCGATAATTTTATAGCCGATAAGATTATCAATATTGGATTTATTAGGTAGTACTCCTAATATATTAGCTAATTTATTCTCTGTTTGGTTCCATGTAACACCGTTTATCGAAAGATATAAGTGTCCATCATTGCTAATACATACAAATTTATTGTCAACTATATATATAGATTCAATGTTGGTATTACCAGGAAGATTTGTTTCTGCGTTTTTATTCCATGTTGAAGCATTTGTTAAAGCCGCTGTATATAAACTTATACCTGTAGATGTTTTCGCAAAGGAATATAGTGTGCCATCTACATTAATAGTCTTCTGATTTAATATAGGTGTATTGTATATATCATTGGCAAGATGATGCCATACCATTGAATCCGGCAGTTGTTGATGTACATTTATCTTTATTCTATATTCTTTAGTCGTCTTATAATCCTGAGCAGTGACAATCATTTTGATTTCTCCACTAGTAAAATCTATAGAATCAGTGGGAGTGTATTCTGTGGTATCCTTTCCGGCAATAACTTTAGCTGAAGAAGCTGACTGAAAAGTAACATTTGCCAGCATTTTCTGTAATTTAGTTTTATAAGGAAGAGAATCTATATTGAATATTTCCCCTTTGGCTTGATCAATACTAAAAAACACTTCATTTAAATTAGAAGAAACAGAGTCATTCTTTTCTAATTTAAATGATGATATCTGAGCATCCGTAAGATATATAATCTCATTATTATCGCTTTCATTTGAACAAGAACCTAACGAAAGGAAACCTCCTAATATGAGTAGTGTATTTATTATTCTCTTCATTTGTATATATTTTCAACGTTTCTATTTGATGTCTAATGAATAAAATGTTTCGCAAAAATAGAAACATTTTTCTCTTTATTACCTTATTCTCTTATATTTATATCAAAAAAACTGCTTTTAGCTTATATGTTATGTTAAATATATGGGCGTTTAACAAGCTTGTTTATTCGGTGAAAAAAAAAATAATCCATTAATCATTGATTCAGAGGATTATATGGATTTATTGGAAATATAATTTGAAAATATGTTGTAAAACATTTGCGGGATTCGATAATAGGCATTACTTTTGCATCGCAATCGGGAAACAAAACGACGAGCGAGTCGGGGAGTTGGTTGCTATGATCTTTTAAAAGAAAGATGATCTAAACAAGC
>DKPO01000021.1 GCA_002471225.1 Porphyromonadaceae bacterium UBA7332 | reverse complement strand
CTACATTTAAAAATCAATTGCACAAAATATTTATTAAATAGTCTCATTTTAGACCTAAATTTATAGGTCTAAAATGAGACTATTTATTTTTGTAATTATAAACTGTAACTTCGACTAACTTGATTTTGTCTTGTTAGACAGCCTCTTATTCAGGAATGTTTTGTGTGACTGATTAAATATTTAATGCTCCCGGATTAATAGTCAGGCTGACTCTTTTGTTATTTCTCGGGAAGTCGTTGCCGTTTACACGAAACAATCAGCCATGTCATGATATAAGTAATGGCAAGTGATACAAGCATGAGCAATATTGTCATTTTCAAATCTTCGTCATTCTGCCCGAAAACTCCGACCAATGAAGAAATAAATATCCATTGAATGAAATAAAACAAGGTTATATGCTTACTTGTAAACAAACTGATTTTTTGCACTATATCAGGCACATACAATGTCAGTAAATGACAGAAAAAGATCCACAAAGGAATAAAGCCCAAATACATAAACATACCACCCGGACCTGTTCGCCAATAATCACCCATATGGAATGTCGGATTCTGAATAGTTAACAATGCACCTATAATAATCAGAGAAACACCCCAGTAAATATCTTTTTCAAGAACCTGATGATAATTCTTATCTGCTTCTTTATATCTTTTTCCACATATCAGACCCAATAAAGGATAACAGATCCAGGGAAAAAAAGGAAAAGACACCTGTTCGCCTCTATTTCCCCAAAACAAGTCTAAAATCCTTTGCAAATAAATATTCTCTGTATCAATTGCCCATAACATCGGAGAAATCAGGCAAATTGCAAGGATCAGAGCTGATAGAAATATAGTTTTATTCAAACGAAGGAAACAAACCAGAGATAAGAACAGATAGGCCAATCCGGCAAATTGAAGAATATCAACAACTAAAAGATTATCAATAAGCTCCGTCTTCAAACTACCGCTATCCCCCTGGAATGGCGCTTTAAATCCGAATAGACCCAGAAACAGTATCAATAAAAAAGGACAAAACAACCGTAAAAAATTCAGGAAATAGCCCTGCGCAAAGATTTTAAATCCCCGCATAAATTTGACTCCCCGGTTCAGATCTAAAGTGACAGCAAAAGAAGCCCCCATAGCAAACATAAAGACCGGAGCAGCAGGCGGACTTCCTAAAAAGTTTATACAATCTCCAAAAACAGATTTATCTACCTCAGGAAGAGCAAGTAAGTTAAGTACATGTACAAATATCATAAATATAGCAGCCAATGCCCGTGCCATATCCAGAAATCGAAGTCGTTGTGTTTGCATATCGGTATGATTAATATTGAACGGCCTCAAAAATAGATGGCACAGACAAGAAACTACTTGCCATATGACAATTTCGCCTGATTATCTCTTTAATCAGTCTCCGTGCGCCTCGCAATTGTAGCTCGCAACCGACTCAAAGAAGACGGTGTAACACCGAGGTTCGCAGCAATATATTTCAACGGAACTCTATGCAACAGGCGTGGATTATCTCTCAGAATCTTATCATAAGCATCTTTTGCATCCAGACCTATATAATCGAAATACTCCTGAGCTATCAATCGCAAATGCTCTTTGAATAAGCGATAGCCAAAAACTGACAGATCGGGGTTATCAACCATCAGAGACTCGAATAATGTAAACGGAATATGCAATGCCTGCACTGTCTCCAGACAAACAACACTCGCCTGAGCTCTTGGCTGAAAAGGAATAGCAACTAAATCTGTTTCAAACGAGATATTCGAAATGTACTCTTTATGCTCTTTGAATAGAGAAGTAAGAGCAACGCCTTCCAGAATAAATATAAGATCATGAAACTTTTTGTCCTGACAAATAATATAATCGCCCTTCTCATAATCAGAAACAATACTTATCTGCTGTAAGAGATCAATTGCATTATCGTTCAATGAGTAATGCGTTTTAAGATAAGTGTAAAAATCATTTTGGTTCATATCAGACTATAATTAAATTTACTTTCTTTGTGAAATGTAAGAATCAAAAAAACTAAAACATGAAAAAAACACCGGCTTATGCCCGTCTGGAGTCATTAGATGTCCTGCGTGGCATGGATTTATTCTTCTTAATTATTTTACAACCTGTCATCGCTCCTTTAGTACAATGCTCCAAATCACAATGGATACATGATACTTATCGTTATTGGTTTACCCATATAGATTGGGAAGGATTTCATCCGTGGGATTTAATAATGCCCTTGTTTATGTTTATGGCCGGTGCATCCATGCCCTTTGCTTTTGCTGCTTATAAAAGAGGAGAAGTCGCAACCTCACTCATGATGAAACGCGTTCTGAAACGTGTTCTTTTACTTTGGCTTTTCGGGGCACTGGTACAAGGGAATCTATTAGACCTCGATTTTCAGACACTACGTCTGTATAGTAATACGCTGCAAGCCATCGCCACCGGATATTTCTTTTCAGCACTGATGCTTATGTTTTGCAAACAACGCACACAGATCATCATTGTATTGCTCCTATTGACAACCTATACCCTATGTATGCAGACAGGAGGATATTCCCCTGAAACAAATCTGGCTGAGACCATTGATCGCAGCGTACTTGGAAGATTCCGTGACGGCGTATTTTTCAATGAAACGGGCAATTGGGAATTTGCATCTTATTACCACTACACCTGGATATTCAGTAGTCTGAATTTTGTTGTTACAGTTATGCTTGGTGTTTTTTCGGGAGAAATAGTCAAACGAAACAACTCTGAAAGTGTCAAGTTAAAACAGCTCTTCGGATATGGCACAATAATGCTGATAGCTGCTTTCCTGTTATCTTTTATCGAACCTGTCATTAAACAACTCTGGACAAGTTCGATGACCCTTTATGCAGGAGGATGGTCGTTTATACTCCTTGGATTACTCTATTGGTGGGTCGATATCAAACAACATAAAAAAGGTTTGATGTGGTTCAGATATTTCGGTATGAACTCCATACTTGCCTACATGATGTTCCAATTGTTTGACATAACCTATCCGGTTAAATATTGGGTCCACGGTTTTGCACAATTTACAGGTTGCCTTCAACCCTTTATTATCGAACTGGTGAAAGCGTTCCTGTTCTTTATGATTCTTCGTTTTTGCTACAAAAATAAGTTATTTCTGAAAGTATAATTCATTTTTTGATACACATCTACTCAAGCAGACTCTTTATTAACCTATTGAGTCTGCTTATTTTTTATTCAATATTCACCTCATCATCAAAGCAAAACAAGCTAAAAACTTCTTTTTATCGAAAAACACGAAAGCAGAAAACTTTCTTTTATTTTGATCATATGTTCATAATAAAATATATATTTGCAGCCGAAAACACATCTGTATAACATATAAAATAGAGCTATGCCGCGTATAAGACTGAGAAGAAAAGTTGTTTTTCCGCCAAAGATGGAAGGGTTTAAGCCTTTTGGAATGCCCCGATTTAAATCCGGGAAAATCAGCCTCACTTACGAAGAGTATGAATCCGTAAGGCTGACAGATTATGAAGGTCTGACCCAAGCGGAAGCTTCGGGGCAAATGGGGATATCACGACCTACATTCACACGGATTTATGAACATGCCCGTAAAATAGTAGCAACGGCATTAATAGAGGGTAAAACTCTGATAATCGGTGGCGGAGATTTTGAATCCGATTCATACTGGTATCGCTGTAAATCGTGTAAGCATGCGAACATATCAGAACAACCTGCATCTCACTGTCAGTCTTGTCATTCCCAAGAGCTAAAACTATTACATGATCCTCATAATGAGACGTCCGTAAATACGCTCCGATCCTATTCGGATCTGCGATTATATTTAACCAATAAAGAAGAAGTTATGATGAAAATTGCCATTCCTACTCGTGCAAACGTAGTAGATGACCACTTTGGTCACTGTGAGTATTATACCATTGTATCCATTGATGATAATGATCAGATCATCACCGAAGAAAGCTTACAAGCTCCGCAAGGCTGCGGATGCAAAAGCAATATTGCAAGTGTTTTGCAGGAAATGGGTATAACAGTTATGCTTGCCGGTAATATGGGGCAAGGAGCTCTTAATAAACTTTCCGCACATGATATTAAAGTATTCAGAGGTTGCAAAGGAGAAGTAAAACAAGTTATCAGCGATTTTATTGCAGGCAAAATCAATGATTCAGGTACAGGCTGCAACGCTCACCACGAAGGACACGACCACCAATGCAGTCACCATTAATCTAATCTTTTTATACAACCGGATTGTATATGAATCAGCTTTTACAACAGATACATTATATCTCTGTCGTAAAAGCTGATATTTTTAGCTATTCTTTATAACTTCCTACACGTCCATCCAAAGTCAATGCTTCCGCGTGAACTTCGATCTGTTCACACCGGCTGTTATTGTAGAACCGGATATTTGCTTTTCCCGATTCATCGGTAGTCAGCATAGGATTCCAGTATAACGTACGACGATAGTCTTCCGTAAGAGGCAACGTTGAATAATCCGGATGATTAAACGCCGAAGGATGCTGATAACCTTCAATCCATGTTTTCCTTGTGCCCTTGCCCGCTTTTACCGGTGTCTTATCTCTCGGATACAAATCAATAAAAACCACACAACCATAGTTCTGATCAATATCTACAGTAGAAGCATTGGAGTCTCCACAATATTTATTTTTTGCCCAGCTTGTTTCATTCACATAAATAGACTTAATAGCATGAACTCTGACCATTCTGTAATATTCCTGCCGAATTACCTCATTCAGTATTGCTTCATTATTTATGACGAAAAGAACAGGTTTGTTTTTATATAGAATGGTCTGAGTCGGAATATAGATTTCATAACTAGCATCTTCTTCGGATTTGGTGTCTTCTTCATCCTTATCAGCACCCTCCGATCCTTTAAAATCCTGTTTAAGGCTTTTTTCTTTCTTTTTACTATGTCCTTTCATCTGCATTGCCATCATATTATTCGGAAAATACGCAAATTTCGGATTTATATTCCGAAGTATTTCACCTAAGTTATCACCTGTATATTCTCCCTGATCTATGAGTTTATCAATTTCAGCAACCATATCATAATAAGCCACCGAAGTCGATTTGGTACGATACACATCGCTTTCTTTTTTTCTTTTTTTAGCTTTTACATCCACTTGCTTTAATCTGTGCATTTTCTCATCTATTCCTCTGTATTTAAGCGAATCTTCATAAATAGCAAAAATAGAATCCAGATTTTCTTCCAGATTATTATTCGGTGTAAATACATTCTGGTCTTCATTCCTTAAATCTTTAATTTCATATTGAAGATCTGTCAGGGCATATGATGATGGCTCGGGACTAAAAACTCTATCCAAAATAATCCGATAGTTTTTCTTTTTGCCCTTCTCTCTTACATTCAGCAGGAAAGGCATTTTACCATAGCCTTCTACAGTTAAAGCAAAACGGCCATTTTCATCCGTCTTAGATGAGTACATCTGATTTTGTTTCACTGAATCATTTTCTACATGCAACAAGAACGATACATCCACATTCGGCTTAGGAGTCTGTTTAACCATTGAAACGACTCTACCTTTCGTTTCAATACCTGTCTCCGGCATATAGCGGATCGAATCTAAAGTTACATCTGTCATCATTTTCCAGGGATAATAACGATTCCAGCCCTGAACCATCAATAAAAGATCTAAAGCCTGAAGACGATCTGCATTTCTTTCATCAAAATAATATTCAGGATTGCGAACAAATCCGCGGATTTCCGACATCAACAAAAGATCGGTCTGAATAGTATGCGGACGTGCAATATGATTTTCGGCATCCCGGACTGCTAACGAAAAGGTAGTTTGGACCGGTTTATTATTGGCATCTTTCAAGCTTACACCTAAATCGACGGGAGCGAAAGGGCGCAACGGACCTTTATCCCTATTTACAGAGAATTGAAGATTCTGGTCGGGCTTATCAACGAAGATCAACCGATCAGCAATAATATCTGCATTTTGATTAAAAAGAACCACCCAGGCCGTTCCTGATTCAAAGCCTGACTTATCCAAAGTCAATTGTGCCGACTGCTCTTTGCCGGGTGCAATAAGAGCTATCTGTTTTATTTTTCCTTTATTCAATACAATCAGTCCCAGTTGTTCATCTGTCAAATTTCCCGTACGTTGCAATCTGACATATAAACTGTCCACAGATTTCAGATTATCAACCTGCATGGTATATCCGGAATCTTCCATATCAGGAAAATCAAATCTATATGACTTATTCATATACTGCAATTGCACTTTATGCTCATTCCCGTTCGGTGTATAAATAAAATAACCTTTTCCTTCATGCGTTACATTGAAATCCTGCAATACCTGCTTTTGCTTTGTGAGTATCTTTCCTGTCACACTATCAACAGGATTACCAAACTTGTCAGTTACCTCAAAAGCCACTTTCGACTCCAATCCTTTTATCAGCGTTCCTCCTTCGGGATAGAGTTTCAGATTCAGGACTTTCTGCTTCTTATTCTGAGGACGTACATAGTCATATTTATATTTCGAAACGGTTTCCATTTCTTTCTGTTCAAAGTTGCCCTCCTTTTTCGGAGCATCAAACACAGGAAATACCCGACGATAAATGATATCATCCCCATAACTGAGCATATATTTTGTATATGCCCGTATTTCGTAAAATCCTGAGTAGAAAGGAAGCTGATTCAGTTTAAATTCACCATGACATTGTCCGTTCTCCACTTTAAGAACCCGTTTGTCAAGAATAATCCCGCCCGGAGTTAGTAACTCCACATATAATGTCCGGCTCAAATCGGCAATAGTATCCAGCCCCGTGTTTACCTGATAAGCTTTAAACCAGATCTGATCATTCTGGTAATAGCCGTTATTGTCCATATGAATATAGACACGTTCCTGAGGCAAGGTTTTAAGGAAGCGTTTGATCTGAGAGGTATAAGCTAATACTTTTTTCGCTAATTGATCATTCGACTGCATTTTGAGTGGAACAAGCAAACAAGTCAAAGCTACAAAAATCGATAAAAGAGTGTTTTTCATAAGATATAAAGCATTAAGAGTTCTTACAATAATTACTTTCAGTATGAATATCAAAGGATTACACAAACCTAAAGTATAGTATTACAACAACCTATCTAAATAGTTGGTTTATTAATCCTAACGAAATCATTCTTTATAACTTCCTACACGTCCATCCAAAGTCAATGCTTCCGCGTGAACTTCGATCTGTTCGCACCGGCTGTTATTGTAGAACCGGATATTTGCTTTTCCCGATTCATCGGTAGTCAGCATCGGATTCCAGTATAAAGTACGACGATAGTCTTCCGTAAGCGGCAACGTTGAATAATCCGGATGATAAAATGCCGAAGGATGCTGATAACCTTCAATCCATGTTTTCCTTGTGCCCTTGCCCGCTCTGGCAGGAATCTGATTTTCAGGATATAAATCTATAAAAACCACACAGCCATATTTGGCATCGGTTTCAAGTACACTAGCCAAAGGATCGCCACAATATCTGACTTTCGCTGAAGTAGTTTCATTAACGTAGATTGATTTGATGGCATTTATATTTAAGGTCTTGTAATACTCTGACCGTAATATTTCATCATTGATTGCTTCGAAATTGATCACAAAAAGGACCTCTCTACTTTTGTATTTTACAATTTCTGAGGGAACATATACCTCAAAACCGGAACCTTCGTCATTTTTGCGGTCTTTTTTTGCTTCCTGCAGATGCATTGGAGCAGGAAAACTTATAAATTTAGGATTTATATTCTTAAGTACTTCTACCAGACTATTCCCTACATATTCACCCTGATCAATCAGTTTATCAACTTCCGAAGCCATATCATAATGAGCAACAGAAGTTGCTTTATTACGAAAAATATCATTTTCTCTGTTTGCCTGTTTACCTTTGACTTTTACCTCTTTTAACCGATGTACTTTTTCATCGATACCCAGACGCTTAAGAGAATCCTCAAAAGCTAAGAAAAGAGAGTCCAGATTTTCATCAAACGGTTTATCTTTAATGATCAGTTCACTTTCCTCTTCAGATAATTGTTTAATCTCATATTGAAGATCTGTCAGATTATACGCTTGTGGTTCGGGACTAAAGAGTCTATCCAGTAAGATCCGATAATCTTTTCTCTTTCCCTTTTCCATTACACCCAGAATAAATGGCATTTTCCCATAACTATCAATCGTAAGAGAGAAACGCCCTTTATCATCGGTTTTAGCTGTGTACATGTGATTTTGTTTGGTTGAATCATTCTCCACTTGCAACAAGAACGATACATCCACATTCGGCTTAGGTATTTGTTTAACCATCGAAACAACCTTTCCTGTGGTTTCAATTCCTATTTCAGGCATATAACGAATCGAATCTAATGTAATATCCGTCATCATTTTCCAGGGATAATATCGATTCCAGCCCTGAACCATCAACAAAAGATCCAAAGCCTGATGGCGATCCGTATTCTTTTCATCAAAATAATATTCCGGGTTGCGAACAAAGCCGCGGATTTCAGACATCAACAAAAGATCAGTCTGAATAGTATGCGGACGTGCAATATGATTTTCGGCATCCCGAACTGCTAACGAAAAGGTCGTTTGAACCGGTTTATTACCGGCATCCTTCAAACTCACATCTAAATGGACAGGAGCGAAAGGGCGCAACGGACCTTTATCCCTATTTACAGAGAATTGAAGATTCTGATCGGGTTTATCAACGAAGATCAACCGATCAGCAATAATATCTGCATTTTGATTAAATAGGACTACCCAGGCAGTCCCGGATTCAAAGGTCGACTTGTCTAAAGCGAAACGAACGGAGTCCTCTCCATCCGAGGTGATTACTGCAACTTGCTTTAATTTCCCTTTATTCAATACTATCAAACCTAAGTTTTCGTCCGATAGCTCTCGTGAACGTTGCAGTTTGATCCATAAACTATCTTTCGAACTCAGGTTATCGACCTGAATGCTATATCCAGAAACGGCTGTTTCAGGAAAATCGAATGTAAACGACTTACCCTTGTGTAGCAGTTCCACTTTATGCTCATTCCCGGTAGGTGTATAAAGAAAGTAACCTTTGCCTTCATGAATTACCTGAAATTTCTGTAGTACATGCTTTTCTTTAGACAGGATTATCCCCGTAACACTATCAACAGGATTCCCAAATTTATCAGTCACTTCAAAAGCTACTTTCGATTCCTGTCCTTTCACAAGCATTCCACCTTCGGGATAAAGTTTCAGATTCAGTGTTTTCTCTTTCTTATTCTGAGGACGAACATAATCATATTTATATCTCGAGGCGGTTTCCATTTCTTTCTGTTCAAAGTTGCCCTCCTTTTTCGGAGCATCAAACACAGGAAATATCCGACGATAAATAATATCATCTCCATAACTGAGCATATATTTTGTATAAGCCCGTATTTCGTAAAAGCCTGAGTAGAACGGAAGCTGATTCAGTTTAAAATCACCATGACATTGTCCGTTCTCCACTTTAAGAACCCGTTTGTCAAGAATAATCCCGCCCGGCGACAACAGCTCTACATATAAAGTCCGACTCAAATCGGCAATGGTATCCAGGCCTGTGTTTACCAGATAAGCTTTAAACCAGATCTGATCATTCTGGTAATAGCCGTTATTGTCCATATGAATATAGACACGTTCCTGTGGCAAGGTTTTAAGAAAGCGTTTGATCAGAGAGGTATAAGCCAATACTTTTTTCGTTGACTGGTCCATTGCCTGTATAGGACTATCGGGGAATAAACCGGACAACAACAGAATCAGGAGGATCAGTTTGTTTCTCATAAAATCAGTATTATTAAGGTATTCGATATATCAGATTTACGATTAAGTAAGTCCGGACTTCACACGGACAAATCTAAAAGAATATTATTACAATACAAAATATAATACTTTTATTTTCAACATTATGGAGATCTGTAAAATAAGAAAGCATCTGCATTTTGCGTAAAGCAAAAAAGCAGATGCTCTCTGTTATAAAGGATTCAAGATAGTCTGTATCTTACATCAAACCACGTTCGCGAAGACGAAGTTGCCATTTCCAGGCAGAAGCTAAAGTGTCTTCTACTGTTTCTTTAGCAGTCCATCCTAAAACATTGTTTGCGTGATCAGGGTTAGCCCATACTTTTTCGATATCACCTTCACGACGACCTACGATTTTGTGAGGAACTTTTACACCTGTAACTTTTTCGAATGTATTGATAAGTTCCAATACAGTTAAACCGCGACCTGTACCCAAGTTGAACGTTTCAACGTTAGCAAGACTTTTGTTTTCCAACATACGGTTCACAGCAATTACGTGAGCTTTAGCCAAATCAACCACGTTGATATAGTCACGGATACAAGAACCATCAACTGTATCGTAATCATCACCGAATACGCTCAATTCTTTACGAATACCCATTGCCGTTTGTGTTACGAACGGTAATAAGTTTTGAGGCACACCGTTCGGAAGTTCTCCGATTTCGGCAGTCGGGTGAGCACCAATCGGATTGAAATAACGAAGGATGATTGATTTGATAGGAGTTCCTGCATAAACTGTATCACGAATGATCTCTTCACAGATTTGTTTTGTATTTCCGTAAGGAGACAAAGCCGGTTTAATAGGAGCATTTTCATCAACTGGAAGGATATCCGGCTGACCATAAACTGTACAAGAAGAAGAGAAAACGATCGCTTCTGTGTTAAACTGAGGCATTAGCTCAAGAAGATTCAATAAAGAATCAAGGTTGTTGCGATAATAAAGAAGTGGTTTCTCAACTGATTCACCAACCGCTTTACTTGCAGCGAAGTGAATAATTCCACGAATTCCCTGATGTTTTTCAAATACTGCTTTCATGGCAGGGAAGTCAATGCAATCAACTTGTTCGAATGCAGGACGAATACCTGAGATTTTTTCAATACCGTCAATTACTTCGGCGTTCGAATTAGATAGGTTATCTACGATAACTACTTCATAACCGTCGTTTTGTAACTCAACAACGGTATGAGAACCGATATAACCGGTACCTCCGGTTACTAAAATTTTACCTTTCATACTGTAGTATTTTATCTAAAAAATAGAATGAATGAACGTATAATGAAGAAGAGTGATAAGCCCTCCGGCAGAACAGCCAGTCAACTTACCACTCTTAATTATGTATTAATATGCTCTGGCAAATAATACTCGTTGAGCAGAAGGTTTACCGGTAACCATACATTTACCAGGAGTTTTATCACCTTCTAACGGGATACAACGAATAGTAGCTTTCGTTTCATCTTTAATCAACTCTTCTGTTTCAGGAGTACCATCCCAGTGAGCCAATAAGAAACCACCTTTTTCAAGTTCTACTTTGAACTCTTCATATGTCTCAACCGTACGTGTATTAGCCGTACGATAATCAAATGCTTTCTGGAAGATATTCTGTTGAATTTCATCCAATAAGTTGATCAAATATGTATCTAAGTTCTCGAAGCTTACCGTTTGTTTTGTCAATGTGTCACGACGAGCAACCTCAACTGTATTGTTTTCCATATCGCGAAGACCCATAGCCAAACGAACAGGAACACCTTTCAATTCGTATTCTGCGAATTTCCATCCCGGTTTTTTGTTATCCGAATCATCGAATTTCACACGAACGCCGGCAGCTTTCAATTTAGAGATCAACGGGTCTACTTTATCAGCAATTGCTTTCAGTTGTTCTTCTCCTTTATAAATAGGAACAATAACCACTTGAAGCGGAGCCAGTTTCGGAGGTAAAACCAAACCGTTATCATCTGAGTGAGACATAATCAAAGCACCCATCAAACGAGTAGACACACCCCATGAAGTAGCCCAAACATAATCACGACCACCCTCTTTCGTAGCAAACTGTACATCAAATGCTTTTGCAAAGTTTTGACCAAGGAAGTGAGAAGTACCTGATTGAAGAGCCTTACCATCCTGCATTAAAGCTTCGATGGTATATGTTTCAACAGCACCTGCAAAACGCTCATTAGCTGACTTAACTCCTTTATGAACAGGAACAGCCATGAAGTTTTCAGCGAAATCGCCGTAAACATGAAGCATTTTTACAGCTTCTTCTTCAGCTTCTTCACGAGTAGCATGAGCAGTATGCCCTTCTTGCCACAAGAACTCAGCTGTACGAAGGAAAAGACGTGTACGCATTTCCCAACGAACCACATTAGCCCATTGATTGCAAAGGATCGGAAGGTCACGATATGACTGGATCCAGTTTTTATATGTATTCCAAATGATTGTTTCAGAAGTAGGACGAACGATTAACTCTTCTTCAAGTTTCGCTTCCGGATCAACAACAACCCCACTACCATCGGGGTTATTTTTCAAACGATAGTGAGTTACAACCGCACACTCTTTAGCAAATCCTTCAACGTGATCTGCTTCCTTGCTCAAAAATGATTTGGGGATGAATAAGGGGAAATAGGCATTAACATGACCTGTTTCTTTAAACATGCGATCCAACTCGCGTTGCATATTCTCCCAGATTGCGTAACCATATGGTTTAATAACCATACAACCGCGCACGGCAGAGTTTTCTGCCAAGTCGGCTTTGATTACCAAATCTTGATACCACTGTGAGTAACTCACACTGCGTGGCGTCAATTCTTTTAACTCTTTTGCCATCGTTTTCTTTTCTATTTTGAAACTACGTTGTATTTATTCAATTTCTTTGAACGGACAAAAGTAATAAAAAAGAATTTGATTTTTCCCGTTTCTTCCAGCTTTCAATTTATTAATATACATAATGATCTAAAATCACCTTATGTCATCCAGAAAAGCATATTTCAAAACAATTAAAAAAAAGTCAGTCAACGCATATATTCATTCGTTTTTGAAATAGTAATGTAATATTTTATGACGTGATTTGCAGCAAAATTAAAACCTGTTTGTATGGAACACATCTATTTGATTATTGTTATTTTCCTTGGCTTACTTGCCATATCAGATTTGATAGTGGGGGTAAGTAACGATGCCGTTAATTTTCTCAACTCGGCAATCGGATCTAAGATCGCACCTTTTCGTACTGTTATGATTGTTGCAGCCTTCGGTGTGTTAATTGGCGCCACTTTTTCAAGTGGAATGATGGAAGTGGCGCGAAGTGGCATATTTAATCCCGAAATGCTCAGTTTCAAAGAGGTAATGGTCATATTTATGGCCGTCATGATCACCGATGTCGCCCTTCTCAATATTTTCAATAGCTTCGGGCTACCTACATCTACAACCGTTTCGCTGGTGTTTGAATTACTTGGGGGATCTGTTGCCGTTGCCGTTTATAAACTGATCGGCACTGAAAACGGATTAAGTCAGATCGGCGAATACATCAATACCGCAAATGCACTGGGTATTACCAGTGGTATTCTGATTTCGGTTGCCGTCGCATTTACTGTAGGATGTGTCGTCCAATACATATCCCGTATTCTGTTTACTTTTAATTACGGACATACATACCGTTATTTCGGAGGTATTTTTGCAGGGATATCCGTAACAACTGTATTCTACTTTTTGGTTATGAAAGGAGCTAAAGGCAGTTCATTTATGACTCCTGAAATGATCTCATTCATCAATGAACACACAGCAACCATTTTGCTGATCAGCTTCATTGTATTCTCGATCATTTTTCAAGCTTCTATTTTACTGTTTAAGGCAAACGTATTTAAATTTATCATCTTAGCCGGAACATTCTCTCTTGCTTTCGCTTTTGCGGGCAATGACCTTGTAAACTTTATCGGTGTTCCTTTGGCCGGTCTGGAATCATATAATGATTTTGTAGCCAGTGGTGGCGGAGATTCTGCTTCAGCCATGCTCATGAGCAGTTTGACCGATCCGGTAAAAACACCTACTTATCTGCTTCTTATTGCAGGGGCAATCATGGTCCTTACTTTATATTACAGCAAGAAAGCAAAGAAAGTAATCCAAACGTCTATTCAATTAAGCAGTCAAAGTCAGGATAAAGAAAACTTTCAGTCCACTCCTGTATCGCGTGCCGTTGTTCGTGTAGTGATCAAGGCTTCTGATTCTATTGATCGTTACATTCCTGAATCTGTAAGCAGATGGATTGCCGGACGATTTGTGCAACCTAAACTGGAGCCGGGTGCCGAAGTTTTGCCTTTTGACCATATACGTGCATCCGTAAACCTGGTTGTTTCAGCCATTCTGATTGCCTCAGCAACTTCATTAAAATTACCTCTGTCTACGACCTATGTAACTTTTATGGTGGCAATGGGTACATCTTTAATCGACGGAGCATGGGGACGTGACACGGCGGTATATCGTGTTTCAGGCGTAATTACGATTATCGGCGGATGGTTCTTTACCGGATTCAGTGCTTTTACGGCAGCCTTCCTTTTAGGTCTTTTGATTATGTGGGGTAACTTCTATATCGTATTCCTTTTGGCTGCATTTGTGATTTACCTGATCGTAAAATCGAACTTCTTCCCTAAAAAGGATGATGACGAAAACGCTCCGTTAACTTCTGATCTTTTATTTGACATAAACAGCAAAACCGAGGCATTCAATGCTTGCTATGCACGTATACAAGATGCAACAGGTCGTGTAAGCGGACTATTCAATCTATCCATGCAAAATGTGATCGGATATAATCTGAAAGGATTGAAGGAAGTCAAAAAAGATACCGAGGAGTTCAACCAATACACCAAAAACATCAAGCGTAATATTCCGGAAGTAATGAACAGCCTGTCCGAAGAATCAGTCGAAGCGGGTCATTATTATGTACAAATTCTGGATCAGATGCGCGAGATTGCACACAGTCTCACTTTCATTGCTCAGCCAAGTTATGAGCATATGAATAACAATCATACACCTTTTCACGAAGAACAGACTGTCGCATTACGATTGATGCAGAATAAATTCAACAATTACTTCATCATCATCAACAAATACCTTTCAGATAAAAACTACGAAGATCTGAAGTTAGTATTCAATGAACGGGATGAAATTCTGGAAATGATTATCGAGATGCAAAAAGAACACCTTCGTTACTTACGCGAATATCACGTATCTACGAAAAGCAGTGTATTGTATTTAGCGATATTAAATCAATCCAGAAATCTGGCTATTCATATGGCAGCTTTGATGAAAGCACTTCGTGCATTCTATTATTACAAGCGAAATATCTGATTTGATATACATACAACGAAGAGTCTCCAAAGCCCGTGTCTTTGGAGACTCTTTTTTTTGATTCAAAAACAGGGGTTTCATTTTGCCTGCATATAGGTTATTATTACTTTTGAATCGAAATACATAAAAATATGAACATCACTGAAATATATAAATTTATCTCAAAAGAAGAACTTATAGTTATATCGGTATTTTTTCTTATCGTAATCCTGAGAGGATTCTATATCTATTTGTGGCGAAAAACGATTTACCGGGACAAAGCACCCTCACAACCAGAGATGAGTCCGTTATCCGTTATCATCTATGCCTGTAACGATGCAGACAATCTGAAGAATAATTTAAAAGCAATTCTTAAGCAGGACTATCCCGAATTTGAAGTTATTGTCTTAAATGACGGATCAACAGATGATACGAATGACTTACTGAAGTTTTACGAAAGAGATTACCCGAATCTTTATCATACCTATTTGCCGGAAGAAGCTAAAACACAATCCCGCAAAAAGCTCGGATTGAATGTGGCTATTAAGGCTGCCCGCTTTGACTGGATCGTAATGACTACAGCCAATTCGAAACCGGTTTCGGATCAATGGCTGAAATCCTTAGCACGCAACATCGACGAAAAGATAGATGTTGTTCTGGCTTATTCTGGACTTCGTTCATTTAAGAAAGGCGGTCTGTATTTCTGTTTAAGTAATCTGATATTTCAGGTCAAATATCTGGCAGCTGCTTGTATAGGCAAACCTTATATGGGAGTGGGAAATAACTTAGCCGTTCGAAAAGACGTTTTTAAACAACGCCTGTTTCACGGGATCCTGAATCTTCCGTTCGGCGAAGACGATATCCCTGTCAACCGAATTGCCAATAAGGAAAATACACGTGTAGAATTATCACCCGAATCGGTTGTTGAAGTTTACTACAGTGATTTTGCTTTAGGCTGGAAAGAGCGCATGTTAGCTTACACCGGCTCACGTAAATATTACAGTAAAAAAGGTTACCGCCTCTGGTTCCCTGAATATCTCCTGCGGGTTTTATTCTGGAGTATTCTGATGTACAGTGCCTGCATGGGATATTTTGCAAACTGGCTATACAGCCTGATCTTTTTCAAATTTGCATTATGCTATTATCTGTTTCTGTATTTCAGTATCAACCGAATCGGAAAACAGTTCCGGGAACCACGTTTCGGTGTGACTTTATTAAAACGGGAGTTGTTCCAGCTATTCATTGATCTTTATTATAAAAAGAAGGGAAGAAAATATACATGTTGAATGAATTTATAGCTGATCTGCTTGCTATTCACAGCAATCTGAATGATACATTGGATAAAAGATACAAGAAGCTGCGCTTATTGTTAAACAGGTATGTTCTTATCCAGACAAAAAATGACGGAGTCAGTTATCCGAATGCGGCAGCACGTCTCGAAAATCTGATGAAGAGATGTGAACTTCCTCCAACTCATCGTATCCGTATCAATTCTTTTCGTGTCAAAACCAATAAAGATAATATTCATTCCTACAGCTACAAAGAGGAAGAATATATCACAGAACTATATGCTATTTATGCGCTGATACAACGTATTGACGGTATCAAAATCGAACAGCAACTTTTTGAGGAAGTTTTTAAAATCAAGGTTCCTAAAAAAGAATTTGTAGCTAAAATCAAAGAAAAGCAGAGTCGCGAAATCAATAAACAAGTCATACCTGTACGTATTGACTCAATTGATCCCGACGATGATTTTACCCTTTATGTCATCCGCGATGATGAAGACGACCAGAAAATGGCTGTTTCGCTGGATGAGGACTCACGCTACCTTCGCGACTTACCGCAAGGAATCGCTCTGAATCTCATCTTTCTGCATAAAGCTGTTCCCGTACAAGGAGAGGAAGATGCTTTTGCGCGCTATACGCCGGATATTATTGTCGTTGAACCCAATTATCTGTTTGACATCAGTTCGCTGGCCGAATGCTATAAACCTTATGGTCACGATCCGATGAATTATACGTATTCCCGTCTTACGCAAGTCGGGAATACCCGCCATATCCTATTAGGAAACGTAGCCAATTATTTTCTGGATGAACTGATCAACGAATCAGAAGAAGAGCCTGTCTGCTATATCGATGTCATGAAAAGGCTGTTCAGATATTCGCCCTTTGAGTTCTCTACTTGCGAAGATTTAAACGATCCGGCTGTCGAAAGACAATTCTTTATCGACTGTAAAGCTCAGTTTGATCTGATAGCCCGAATGGTTCGTGAGGATTTTCTGAATCCGAACTACGGCATTGATCGTTCCAAAGCGATCTTAGAACCCTCATTCCTTTGCCATTCATTAGGTTTGCAAGGTCGTCTGGATCTTCTTCTTGACGATTACTCCAAATTCATCGAGTTAAAATCGGGAAAAGCTATGGAATACGACGGGAAAATTACGCATCGGGAAAACCACTTTGTACAAATGATGCTTTATTTTGCCGTACTTACCTTCAATGCAGGAATGGATTCAAATGATATCCAGGCTTATCTGATGTACTCAAAACATGGATATTTATATCCGGAAAAACCTTACTGGCGATTAGTCCGTGAGTCTATCCAGCTTCGCAATAAAATTGTCATTAATGAATTGCAGGTCAGTATGGAGAACTCAACAGAATATACGCATCAGTTTCTGAATACGATTAATCCCGACAATCTGAACCGGCAACAACTTTCGGGGAGATTCTGGGAAATATATCTGCGACCGCCTATTCTTGAATTTGCGGAGAAACTAACCGAAATGTCATCCGAAGAACGTGCCTACACGGATCGCCTTTATACTTTTATTTCTAAAGAATTATATCTATCCAAAGTCGGAGGTAGTGCATCACACGATTCAAATCGTGGAAGCTCGATGTTGTGGGAGTCTCTCTGGGAGGAAAAAGTCGAATCGGGAGAAATTCTTTATGATCTGGAACTGACCGGTTCATATATTGAAAACAACATTCATTTTCTGGAGCTGCAGATTCCGGATTATGACGGAGAGTTACTACCGAATTTCCGTACAGGAGATGTCGTAATTCTCTATCCGCGTATGAAGCCGGAGGATAATGTCACCAATAATCAGATTCAGAAAGCGTCTATTCTTCAAATAAGCGAATCCAAAATCGTTTTACGATTACGTAATATACAAAAGCATGCCGAATTGTTTTCTTCCAAACTGAAGTACGCCATGGAGCATGATTTTATGGATGTGGGATACACCTCCATGTATAAAGGTATAGCCGCTTTTATCAATGCCAGATCCGATCGGAAACAACTCTTGCTGCAAGGAGCTCCTTACCGTAAAGAGTTAGTTTGTGAATCCAATGAACAGGAAACCGATCTTGACCGCATTGTACGTAAAGTTCAGCAGGCAAATGATTACTTTTTACTTGTTGGCCCTCCGGGAACAGGTAAAACATCACAAGCATTACGCAGAATGGTGGAGCATTATCACTCTCACACAGACGAGAGTATTTTATTGCTTTCCTTTACGAACCGAGCTGTCGATGAGATCTGCCAAATGCTTTCGACCTTTGACTCGCTGGAATATGTGCGCATAAGTTCCGAAAGCGCTTGTGAACCCGAATATCAGGATCATTTGCTCGAAAACTTTCTGGATGGATGCAATAACCGGAAACAAGTAAAAGACAAACTGGAGAAATGTCGCATCTATGTCGGTACTGTTTCTTCCCTGAGCAGCAAGAATGCTCTTTTCGGTATTAAACATTTTGGTATTGCCATGATAGATGAAGCCACTCAATTATTGGAGCCTCAGCTATTAACTCTCTTGTGCGCCAAAGACAAGACAGGGAGAAGTGCAATCGATAAGTTTGTGCTGATCGGCGATCATAAGCAACTACCGGCTGTTTTGCTACAGTCAGATAAAGATTCGGAGATAAAAGATCCGGCTCTCCGTGCTTTGGGCTTTTCAAATCTTAAAGAGTCTCTTTTTGAGCGACTCTATCGAAAAGCCATTGCCGAGGAAGATGAAATACACTTGGATATGCTTGTACGTACAGGCAGAATGCATCCGGAAGTAGCCGATTTTCCGAATCGCTTTTTCTATGAAGGTAAGTTACAACCCATTCCTTTGCCACATCAGTCTGAGGATTTATGTTTTACATACCGCTCTGACGATAAGCTTACGGAAGCACTGGCTGAATCACGCGTTGCCTTCTTTCACGCAGACCCTGATCCCGAAGCGACGTCGGTCAAAACAAACCGGAATGAAGCGCGCATTATAGCCAAAATAGTCAAACAACTTCAGACGCTGCATCGCGGATCGGAAATCCCGTTTGACATACATGAGCAAATCGGTATTATTACTCCTTACCGGAGTCAGATTGCATTGATTCGTCAGCAACTTGCCGAAGCCGGGATTGAAGATACCGGGCGAATGATGATTGATACGGTCGAACGATTTCAGGGTTCGCAGCGTGATATCATTATTTATTCTTTTTGTATCAACCGGTACTATCAGTTTGACTTCTTATGCAATACGATCGAAGAGAATGGCTATCTGATTGACCGTAAGCTTAATGTAGCTATGACACGGGCACGTAAACAATTATTTTTGGTTGGTAATAGTAAAATATTACGCAGGAATGAATTATATTGCGAGCTGATAAAAACTTTTAAAGAAATCTTTTTTATTCAACCCGATTAAATTAATATTGATAATGTCTGAGATTAAAATCATTAAAGGAGAAATTTACACAGATGCAAGAGGTGTGATCAAACATGTGAATGACTTTGACCTGGAGGGTGTTTGCCGTACCTATGCCATTCATCAAAGTGACCCGTCTGTTGTACGGGCATGGCACGGACATCAGTTCGAGAAAAAATACTTCTTTGTTGTAAAAGGATCTTTCACATTCGGCTTCGTTAAGATTGATGACTGGGAAAATCCTTCTGATGATCTTGTCCCGACCATCATTAAGGTAGACGCCAGCAAAGAAAGCCAGGTTATCTGTATTCCGGAAGGATATGCAAACGCAGTAAAAGCAAATGAGCCTGACTCTATCGTCATCGTTTACTCCGGCAAACGAATGGATGTAGCTGTATTAGACAGTTGGAGATGGGATAAAGACAAATGGGTGGATTGGAGTAAATACTAATCTCTTTCGAAAAAACACATACACAGAACAATAACATATACATTATCGATTGATTCATGAAAAAAATCTTATTTCTTTCTTGCCTTGCTGCATTAGCAAGCACATCCTGCGTAAGCAAGAAAACGTTTCTTGCTTCAGAAAGTGCACGTATAGAGGCTCAGAACAAAAACGAATCGCTTAGCCGGGAGTTGGGCTTATCCAAATCCAGTGTCGACCGATTGTCAAAACTAATGACACAACTTGCTGCCGATACGACTGAATTAGGAAAACAAGTCCGCAGTTATCAGGCGATGCTTTCTAAAAACATGAGTCAGCAAGAAAAATTAGATGCAATGCTCCAACTCAAACGGAGTGAACTGGATGAGCGCGAAGCTACAATCAACGAGCTGCAATCTATGATCAATGCACAGAACGAACGCGTTATGTCACTTCTGCAAAGTGTACAGGATGCTTTGCTTGGTTTTAGCAATGAAGAGTTAACGGTTACTCAGCATAACGGTAAGGTATATGTCGCTATGTCTGACAAACTTCTTTTCCAGTCGGGTAGTGCCAGACTGGATAAACGGGGTATCGAAGCTCTTGCCAAACTTGCTCAGGTATTGAATACGCAAACCGATATCGATGTTTATATTGAAGGACATACGGACAGTAAGCCGATTAATACTGCTCAGTTCAAAGACAACTGGGATTTGAGCGTAATCCGTGCAACATCCGTAGTGCGTATCCTTACAAAAGACTACGGGGTTAATCCTCTTCAGATTGTACCGAGCGGACGAGGCGAATTCTCTCCGGTAGCTGACAATGAGACTGCCGACGGAAGAGCGAAGAACAGACGTACAGAAATTATCATGGCTCCGAAACTCGATAAACTGTTCGAAATATTACAATAAGAATAGTTGCTCTGAATATAAGACATACTCAAAATAAAAGAAGTACATCCCCTATCGTTGGACTAACCAACTTCAGGAGATGTACTTCTTCTTTTTATATCTATTGTTTCGTTATCTACAGATACGAACACAACTTTATTTATTCGCTGTCTTTTTTGCGTGGCGCATACGAAAAAGGATGCGTCTCGATAATCGTCACATTATTTTTTCCGACTAACTTGCGGATTGGTTTCAGAAAACGCAATTCGGCATTGGAACACAGAGAAATAGCGATCCCTGTTTTCCCCGCACGCCCCGTACGTCCGATACGATGAATATATGTCTCCGGATCGTTTGGCAATTCGTAATTGAAAACATAACCCATGTCTTCAATATCTAAACCACGAGCAGCCAGATCTGTAGCTACCAGTAAATCCGACTCACCGCTTGTAAAGCTTTGGAAAGCTTCCCGACGTTCGAACTGCTCTTTATTACCATGTAAAGACGAGGCCGAAAAACCGGCTCTGTTTAGTTCCGAAGTCAAAGTTTCGGCATCCTGTCTGGTGCGAACAAAGATCAAAGCTGTTTTCACCTGTCGCTCTGTCAATATATGGATCAGAAGTTTCAACTTGTTAGGCTTGTCTACATAATATGCTATCTGAGTGATCAGAGACACATCCGGTTTGGCCTCTATCAGGTTAACCGTTGCAGGACGATAAAGTATTTCCTTGCCTAACTTAATCGTTTCAGGCTGAAGAGTAGCCGTAAATAAAGCTGAGCGTTTCTTACGTGGTAATCCCGAAACGATTTTACGAATGGTTCCGATAAAGCCCATATCCAACATTAAGTCGCCCTCGTCAATAACCAGCCATTCAAGTTTACAAAAGTCGATCGATCGGTTAGCCTGAAGGTGATGTAAACGTCCGGGAGTTGCAACAATAATTTCAGCACCCCGATCAACACTATCTAACTGATCTTCGATAGACTCGCCACCTATTATTACTGCACAACGTATACGTGTAAATAAGGTCAAACTGTCTATTTCATCTGCTATCTGCATAGCCAGTTCGCGTGTAGGAGACAGAATAAGAGCTTTCACTCCCCTACCCGATGTAGAATTAATCAGGTCTTGCAGTAAAGGCAAAAGGAATGCGACTGTTTTACCTGTACCCGTCTGAGCACAAGCTAACACATCTTTCTTATTCATTAATAAAGGGATCACCTGTTCTTGCACAGGTGTCGTTTCTTTATATCCTTTGCGGCCAATAGCCTGAATTAAGGGGTCTGCTAAATTAAATGATTCAAATGTCATGCTGTAAAGATACAATTAAGATATGGATTCGTTTCATTTATATCTCTGAATAAAGACGACAATAGAGAAAATACACATCATAAGGAATAGTAAATCAAAGGTTTAATACTTCATCTATCCGTATTTAAAAGAATCATAAATACTTTATCGGGATTAAAACGAATTGCTGATTTATCATAATTCACGATATAGCCTCCCTTTACTATCTTTTTGCATTTTCCTAATTGCTGAGATTGTCGTATTTTCAAATTGTTTCCGGTAATAAGCAAACAGCTCAAGGAAACCTATTTACATAAAACACTGATAATCAGAGTGTATTTTCGCATTCCGTTTTTCTATACGGCTTTTTGAGATTTACATACGTATCCGGATAAATTTTGGTACGTATATAAAGAAAAAAATACACCGCGAAAATTTCAAAACATACCGTATAATTTCAAAGATATACCGTTAAAATGAAAAGATACGGTTTATTGTTCCGAAAATGACAGTATTTCGTCTTAAAAACCACTCTATACTCTATAAAAACAGACTCTGAACATTCAAATATGACTCAATCTTACTCAAAATCAGAGTCGTCAGAAAAATATCAAAAAGACATATTTTCATCCGTTTTACTTACAAGACCCCTATCTGAATAAAATCCGGTTTTATGTATCTTAGTAAAATCCGGATTGACTTCAAAATACTTTACACCCAAACATTCAGATAGAGCCAAATCGGATAGGAGGTGATGGATT
>DKPO01000013.1:77663-94344 GCA_002471225.1 Porphyromonadaceae bacterium UBA7332 | reverse complement strand
ATTAAATAAGCCTTTGTTGTATATTACCAGTAATGGCGTTGCAGGAGATTCGCAAGATTGGTGTTCAGATCCACAGAGAATAAGATGGAATGCTGTTATAGGAAGTTCAGTAAAACAGATGAAAACAATCTTTGATCCATCTCCATATGGATGGCGATTAAATTGGGGCTATGATAATGATATACTTAATAAGCAATGGCGATCTTATTCAGATAACGCAAATAAAGGTGGAATGTTAGTTGAAAATGAATTTTGGTTTCCTGCAACAGGTTACTACTATTATACAAATGGATTGATAAATTTTATAGGTACATATGCATGTTATTGGACAGCTAGTGACGCAAATGATAACTCTAATTCCTGGTGTTCTTATTTTTATAGAATGAATGGTAATTTGATTCATTATCCCAATTATTATTTCTATAGAACCTATGGCTGTCAGGTGCGGCCTGTATTAGATAATTAATCAAAACAGACATTTAGTCTTGAATCAATGTGTATATAATTATCTTTGTATGATATAATAAAACAGTTTAATATAATGAGAAATAAAGTTGTGAGTTTATTGCTCATATCTATTTACTTTTTTAATAATTCTTGTTTGTTTGCAGATGTGAATGCAAGCACAAAAGAATTGATGAAGCAGGCTCGAAAATATATGTATCGCCAACCATTGAAAGCGATTGATTATGCTAATTCTGCTAAAGAAAAAGCGGTGTTGCTAAATGATAGTTCTTTGTTATTTGATACCAATGTTCTTTTAGGATCTGTTTTTTCAATAAATGGAAATTATGATCTGGCTTTAGAAGCCTATCTAAATGCTGAGAATTATTTAGATTACTATGATCTGGGGCAATTAGCCGATTTTAATTTGCATATGGCTTCTATGTATTTTAATCTTGAAAATCCGTATAAATCTCATGTTCTTAATGACCTGGCATATAATCTCTATG
The DNA here is from genome assembly GCA_002471225.1 of Porphyromonadaceae bacterium UBA7332. Taxonomy (GTDB): domain Bacteria; phylum Bacteroidota; class Bacteroidia; order Bacteroidales; family UBA7332; genus UBA7332. The sequence continues at coordinate 93,391 of DKPO01000013.1, read as the reverse complement.
AAGATATTCACGATTCTACAGGAATGGCGTGGTGTCTTAATCTTCGGGGATTGGTTTATGCTCATGAGCAAGATTATCATAAAGCTCAAATGGTAATGGATTCATCATTGCATATTCATAAGAGTATGAATAATGAAGATGGAGTTTTTATCGTTGTCAATAATTTATCGGCAATACCCGGAGATGAACTGCAAAAAATCTCAAAATTAAAAGAAGTAATTGCCTATAATGAGAAACATAAAAACAAATGGACATTAGCTGAAAACTTTAATAATATGGGCCTTCTTTATATCCATACCAGAGATTTGGAAACGGCTAAATTGTATTTGAAAAAGGCTAGATGGTTAGCAGATTCATTACATGCTAACGTGATTAAAAGAGATAATCTGCTTTATGCTTCTCAAATAGCTGTACAAGAGAATAAGTACAAAGAGGCTTATCAGAATCATCTTGAAATTATGAAGATTAATAAATTGATAAATTCTGTAGATAGGGTACGACAAATAGAAGATGATGCTTATAATCGTAAGCAATGGGTTCATTTGCAAAATCTGGAGAAAAAGGATTATGCATTGAAAGTTGCACAACGGGAGAAGTTGAATTTATTTGTTTCAGCAGTACTTTTACTTGTAGTTGTTATATTGGCAATCAGGATGTATCATATGCGTAAAATAAACAGACTTATTTCTCATGCCGAAAATGAATCTCAAAAGAAACTACAGCTTAGAAAAGAGTTAGAGCAGAAAGAAGATGTTATTCATAATCAGAATGAGATTTTGAATTTATCTAAAAAAGAAATGACCGATCTGGTTTACTTTATTAAGAGTAAAGATAAGTTATTGGATAATGTTATACAAATGCTTCAGGAGGCTCAAAAGAAATCGGTTGAAGATCCGAAAATGAAAATTAAATCAACGATAGCTCTAATTAAGAATTTCAGAGAGAAAGAAATGAAAACAGATTTATTCATCAATGAAATTAATAAAAACGAGCAAGCCTTTTTAGAACGATTGATGTTGGCTCATGAAGATTTGTCGAAGAATGAAGTTGTTTTAGCCACATTATTGCGTATTGGATTATCCAGTAAAGAGATTGCTTTATTGATAGATTCTAACCCGAAAACAGTCAATATGGCTCGCTATCGATTACGTAAAAAGCTTAATCTGGAGACAGATGATAATCTGGTCAGTTATTTTGAGTCACTTTAAGTCAGTTGTCACTCACAGATAAAAGCGAAAGATATCCTTTATGCCATTAAATAAATATAAATAAACTATTAAACTTACGAGGTTTACGTATCTTTGTCGTTTCCAACAAATAAAACTCAAAATAATGAGATCAAAAGATTTGAAGGCTGCTTCGGCTGCCAAAGTTTTGGTAATCGGAGAAGATTCTAATTTACAATGGTCAGAGACAGTACCTAAGGTCGTGATGTTTGCTGATTATTTTTTTCGTAGTTTTCCGGAAGATCACGGAGAGCGTAGCCGTAATGTGGAAGCTAGAAACTTATTCGATTATATAACTTATCTTACCGGAGGTAAATATAAACCGGAAGAATATTACTTTACTAATTTTTGCAATGATTATGTAGAGCAATCACCAAAAGGGAAACGTGTTTTGATTCCTTCTGAGAAAGCCGTTCGTGGTTTATCTCATGTAGAATGGATCTTGCAGGAGAATCCTGAAATTGAATATGTTGTAGCTATGTCTTTACAAACAAACTACTGGTTGCAAAAACTTGGTTTTTATGAAGGATCTGATGACTTCGTATATGGGGCTCAACCTCGTCAGGTAGGTCTGAATTCTGAACCACCATATTATCAGCCGGTAAATGGAAAAGTTTTCCAGTCTGTTTGTGGAAGAGTGTTTGAATGTAAAATGGTTCAGGGATTGAAAGTAATAGCAGCTTTACCTGCTAAAGATTATCCGTTGAAAGAAAAAAATGCAGAGATGTATGGAGAAATTTTCCAAAATCTGCATGATGAAATGAGTAAATAAGCTTGATAAATACAAAATACCCCCGTGGATGAGATTTCTCCACGGGGGTATTTTATTTATTTAATCCTGATATAAAAACGGAAGTATGTCTCCGCTAAGCTGCATCAGGGAAATTTCACAAACTTTGGTTTCATATTCAGCTGTAGAAAGACGCTCTTCTGCTGCCAAAAGGCTATTTTGAGCTTCGCGTAACTCTATACCAGAAAGATCGCCCAATTTATATCTTTCCATAGCTATTTCAAGATATTCCTTAGCTGTTTCAACATTCTGACATTCCTGACGGAGAAGCATTAGGTTATTTGTGTAAGCCATCCATAAATTACTCATATCAGCTTTTAACCCTAATTCGAGTGATTGTTTCTCCAGTTCAGCAATACGTATTTGTGTTTTTGCGTTGCGCTGCTCACGTTGTCGGTTCATTCCATCAAATATGCTGATACCTATCGTAGCGCCATAATTAAATCCTAACTGATCCCGTTGGATAGTAGCTCCGACCTCGTAGCGGTTTCCATTGTATCCATATCCGGCATTCAATTTAAGATATGGGTAGTTCTTAGAACGAGCTATTCGTAAATCCTCAACAGAAAGCTGGCGGTTTTTTTCAGCATTAAGTAAAGACAGATTGGCATCTAATGTACGCTGCCAAAGTTCATCCTTACTAACCATGGGAGCCAGATGTATTTCTTCATTCGTAACGTCTGTTTTCTGATTGATATTTGCAATACCCATTAATTCATTGAGTGTAATCCTTGCCGTATATACAACTTCAGTTTGTTTCAGATATAAAGCATTGTCGGCATTATAATCAACCTTCGCTTGTTGAAGCTCCAGGCGTGAAGAGGATCCGATGTGATAGCGTTCTTCAACGATGCGCAAGCGTTCTTTAGATAAATCAAGTGCCGCTTTCAGATTACGTAGTTTGATTTTCTGACGGATCAGCTGATAATAACCGGCAGCAATGCTTGCTGCGGTATTGTCAATCTGGATACGCGTTCTTAACTCACCCATTGATTTAAGTTCCTTTAATTTGGCATAGGAAGCCTGCATCTTTAATCCGTCAAATATAGTCCAGGATAGATTTAATCCTGCATTATATTGTTGGTTGAGTTCGCCGTTGCGTGTTTCAGTTGTTCCGTCTTCTTTTTCTGAATCAGACGAATTGTATTGTCCCGAATATCCGGCATTCATATCCAATGAAGGTAAATAACCCGCATTTCCGATTGTCGCATTACGATCTGAGACTGCCTGATATTCGCGCTGAATCTGTAATTGATAATTCTGTTCGATCCCTTGTGTGATACATTCTTGTAATGACCATCGGACAGTTGTCGAATCTTCGGTAGCATACAGAATGCTACCGAGAGATACGAACAAGGCTATCATAATATATTTCTTATTCATTATTCTTTGGAATGTCTATTAGTTGATACATAGCTATAAATAGCAGGAACGATATAAAGTGTAAGGAAAGTGGAAACAAGCATACCACCAACTACTGCTACACCCATCGATATACGACCGTTTGCTCCTTCTCCAGAAGCATAAACTAATGGTAAAAGCCCCAGAAGTGTTGAAGCACTGGTCATCAGGATGGGACGTAAACGTTGAATCGCAGCCGTATGAATAGCTTCTGCTTTGTTTAGTCCTTCTTCTTGTCGCTGATTAGCAAACTCGACAATCAAAATACCATTCTTTGCTACGAGTCCGATCAACATAATAATACCAATCTGGCTGAAAATATTCATAGTTGTCTGAGAATAAGACATGAAAATCAAAGCTCCGGCTATGGCTAATGGAACAGTAACCATAATAACCATCGGATCTTTAAAACTTTCAAATTGTGCAGCCAGAACAAGATAGATCAGCATTAATGCAAGAACAAATGCAAAAAGAAGACTTGAAGAACTTTCACGGAATTCTTTAGATTCACCTGTTAAGGCTGTGCGGAAAGTGTCATCCAGAACTTCTTTAGCAATGCGGTCCATTTCGTCTAATCCGTCTCCGATTGTTTTTCCTTTAGCTAAACCTGTCGATACGGTTGCCGAAACAAAACGATTGTAGCGATATAGCTGAGGTGGAGCAACGTCTTCGTGAAGAGATATCAGGTTGTCCAGCTGAATCATTTCAGCACCCTGACTTCGAACGAAGATTGATTTCAGATCTAAGGGAGTATTACGCTGTTGGCGATTTATTTCTCCAAGAATCTGATATTGTTTTCCATTCATATAAAAATACCCCATACGTTGTCCGCTTAAAGCATACTGAAGTGTTTGGGCAATATTGATTGTGTTTACGCCAAGTTGGTTCGCCTTATCACGATTGATTGTAATACGAGTTTCGGGCTTCGTAAACTTAAGATCCACATCAGCCATCTGGAATACCGGACTTTCATTTACTTTTTGCATGAACTTCGGTACAAATTCCTGAAGTTTTTCCAGACTGTTTGCTTGCAAAACATATTGTACAGGCATACCTCCGCGTCCCCCACCAAACGTAGATGTCTGCCGGACAAAAGAACGACCCTCTGTTTTTGTGCGTACTGCTTTGGATAGTTCTTCTGCAATTTCCATTTGGGAACGCTCACGTTTAGCAATATCATCCAGTGTAATGAACGTAAAGCCTCTGCCACTCATTGAACGGCTTACCATAATCTTGTTTTCGGTGATAACGGAATCTGTCAGGTTAATGATATCTTCCGAATAATCACGCATAAATTCAAAGGTAGTTCCTTCAGGACTTCTTAATGAAACAACAATTTGCGATCTGTCTTCCATAGGAGAAAGCTCGGAAGGGATTCTACCCCAAAGCCACGCAATAACTCCTATAAGTATCACTACTAAAGGTATAGCCAGAATACGGTATTTTAGGAATTTCGCCAAAGAGTTGCTGTATGCTCTGTTTAACCACTCAAAGAACGGTTCTGTAATTGTGTAGAACTTATTTTTCTTCTCTCTGCGTTTCAGAATTTTTGTTGCAAACATCGGAGTGAAGGTAAGTGCAACAAAAGAAGATATAATAACTGATCCTGCAATCACGATACTGAACTCTTTGAATAGTTTACCCGTCATACCATCAAGGAATACGATTGGTAAGAATACAGCAACAAGAGTAATGGTTGTAGATATAACTGCAAAGAAGATTTCTTTTGAGCCTTCTATTCCCGCTTCTTTCGGATTCATTCCCTGTTCAATGCGTACATAAATGTTTTCAGCAACGACAATTGCATCATCTACAACCAGACCGACCGAAAGCACAATGGCAAGCATGGTCAGTACATTAATGGAGAATCCTGCAACGTACATAACAAAGAATGCTCCGATCAATGAAACCGGAATAACTACTACAGGAACAAGTGTTACGCGCCAGTCTCTTAAGAACAGGAAAATAATGATAACAACGAGTAGGAATGCAACATAAATAGTTTCTTCTACCTCACGGATAGATGCACGGATAAATTTAGTATTATCAAATACCAAATCAATACTTACATCTTCGGGTAAATCTTTTTTTAACTGTTCGACGCGTGTATAGGTTTCATCTGCAATATCAATATGGTTCGCTCCCGGCTGAGGAACAATAACAAGCATTACGGATGGGACACCATTGATCTTCAACATACTTCGTTGATCTTCCGGTCCTAATTCAGCTCGTCCGATATCACTGAAACGGACAATATTGCCATTGTCCTCTTTAATGATCAGGTCATTAAATTCTTTGGGAGTTGACATAAGTCCCAGCGTTCGTATGGAAAGTTCGATTTTATCACCTTCGATACTACCAGAGGGAAGTTCTACATTTTCTTTATCAACCGCCTGTTTGACATCCAGAGGAGTTACGCCGTACCCTGCCATTTTTACAGGATCCAGCCATAGTCTCATGGAGTAACGTTTTGCTCCCCAAATATCAACGGCACTAACGTCAGATATTGTTTGCAGTCTTTCTTTAACGGTGAGTTCCGCAATTTCTGTCAATTGTAATAATGAGCGGGATTTGCTGGCAAGAGCAATACGGATAATCGGATCTGAATCTGCATCAGCTTTAGATACAGTCGGAGGATCACAATCGCGAGGCAGGAAACGTTGAGCACGCGAAACTTTATCGCGCACGTCATTAGCTGCTCGCTCCATGTCCACTTCAAGTTCGAACTCAATGGTAATATTACAACTACCCTGGCTACTGCTGCTTGATAAAGAACGGATTCCCGGAATACCATTAATGTTTTGCTCCAAAGGTTCGGTGATCTGGTTCATGATCACATCGGCATTTGCACCCGGATAACTTACCTGAACCGATATAATAGGCTTATCGACACTCGGATATTCCCGTACTCCGAGTGAAGTATAACCGATTACCCCGAACAGGATAATAATCAACATTAAAACGGTTGCAAATACGGGGCGGCGGATACTTAATTCTGATATATTCATTCTCTGTTCCCCTTATTTATTATTGGATTCTTTCGATTGTAACAGGTAATCCTTTGCGTAATTGCATAACCCCTGTTGTTATAATAGTATCTCCTTGGTGTAATCCCTCTAAAATTTGTACACGTGCTTCCGTACGCAACCCTGTCTTAATTTCAGCAGGTTCTGCTTTACCGCTTTTGTAGATATAGACAAGCTCTTTACCCATTTCCGGAATAATAGCTTCACTTGGTACGGTTAAAGCATTTTTGATTTCGCCCAAATCAATCGTTACACTTGTAAAGCGTCCCGGAACAAGATTCCCTTTCTCATTTGCATAGAGAGCGCGTGCAGTCAATGTACGTGTTTTAGGATCAACTAATGATTCGACAGCATATACTTTTGCTCTTAGCGGATCTATGATACCATCAACTTTAAAATAGATGTCAGCACCCTTCTGAAGTGATTTGGAATAACGCTCTGGAAAAGAGAATTCAATTTTCAGAGGTTGAACTTTTGTAAGTCTGGCTAAAGATGTGCCAGTAGAAGCATAGGCTCCTTCACTGATATTACGTAACCCTATTATACCGTCAAAAGGTGCGCGAATTTCAGTTTGTGCAATATTTGCTTTGATTAATTCGATATCTGCTTGTAACTTCTCCAATTCCGTTGTGACAGATTCATAGGCTTCCTGACTTACCGCATCTTTAGCTAAGAGCGTTTTTTGCCGGTATACCCGGCTTTCAAGTAACGGTAACTGAGCTTCCAGCTTCTTTAGTTGAGCCTGAAGAGGTTTATCATTCATTTTTGCCAATAAAGCTCCTTTGGTAACATATCCACCTTCATCAAAATAAATATGGATAACCTTTCCGGAGGTTTCAAAGGTCAGATGTACTTCCTCATCGGGAATAATACTTCCCGTACTTACAATTTTCTCACTGATTGATTGTGGTTTCAGAATCTCAGCAGCAATAGGTATGTTGCTCTTTATAGAGCGGGTTTGTGGATTGTTTACTGATTTTACAGGTTCTGAATCAAGGTCAGATTTTTTTAATTTAGGGTATATAGCCATTCCCACAACAAGCAGACCTATTCCTGTTATGACCGACCACCTAACTTTTCTGTTCATTATTTCTATGTTTTATCGTTCTGTGCATATAATATAGCTCGAAAAGTACGACTTTATATTGAATTGATAGTTTAATGAGATTGTTTTTTTTGTGATTTAAGGTTTATTTTTTAACAGATGGGTGTGCGGTATAAAAAAAGGCCGCTATTTAACATAGCGACCTTCGTTCCAGGAATATATAAGAGGAGTATCATCGAAATAAGAATTCCATTTCTCAATAGCTTCTTTTGAAAAAGAGTTTAAAAAAGAAGGGATCACCTTGATTTGATTGGTTTGTGGAATTAACTCATAGCTGATATTACGATAAGCTAATTCATGCATCAGTTCATATCGAATAGCTTCAGGTGTATCCTTTCTGATAAAGTCTGTCCACACAGGAGCCTCAAAGAGCGTTTCCGGTACAATCGTATTCCAGCTCGTTGTATAAAAAGCAAGATTACTTTCCGGATATTGTCCCTGAATCGTTTTGTTGACAACGATAATACCGGTTGTGTCGGATTCATTCTGAATAAGCTTTATTTCAATATCCGTAAGTGTAGATAATTTGATTTTAATAAAATCATATGACATCGTATCCACTTGAGTCGTTCCGCCAAGTTGATTTTTTATCGCCGCGTTTTGTTTTGCTTCGTATAGATCGATCAGGTCTTTACGCTGATTAATATTTACATATCCTAAAATAATATCGGGAGCTATCGTAAAGTAAGGTTTTATGTTCTGAGAGTAACTGCTTGTAAAGCAGGATAATATGAATAGTGTTATTAAGCAATGTTTTTTCATATAAATTAATTTTTTAGATAGTTTGTCTTGGTTTATAATCTTTTTTTTCAGTAGAGAAAAGACGAAAATTATCCTTTCAAACGTTTGTGTAGGAAATAAAAGAATTTACCTTTGCAAATATAGAAGATTGAATTTGATATTCTTATAACTTAGGAATACAATTTCTAATAAGCTTAGTCAGAAGAGAATGAATACAAGAGAAGATAAGCTGAAAGCTTTTGAACGTATATTGGATGTTCTGGATGATTTAAGAGAGAAATGTCCTTGGGATCGTAAACAAACTAATGAAAGTTTGCGAATCAATACAGTAGAAGAAGTATATGAACTTTGTGATGCTTTGATCGATGATCAGCCCGCAATGATAAAAAAAGAGCTTGGTGATGTTTTGCTGCATATATTGTTTTATGCTAAAATTGCCGATGAAAAGGAACAATTTGATATTGCAGATGTTTGTAATACTTTATGCGATAAATTGATTTTCCGTCATCCTCACATATATGGCGAAGTAAAAGCTGATACAGCAAAAGAAGTCGAACAGAATTGGGAGCAAATTAAGCTAAAAGAAAAAGATGGAAATAAATCTGTCCTTGATGGCGTTCCAAGTGCCTTACCAGCAATGATTAAAGCACACCGGATTCAGGATAAAGCCCGGAATGTCGGTTTTGATTGGGATGAGAGAGAACAGGTCTGGGATAAGGTTAATGAAGAATTTCAGGAACTGCGTACCGAAATTTCAGCAATGGATCAGACAAAAATGGAAGAAGAATTTGGTGATCTTTTCTTTAGTATGATTAATGCTGCCCGTCTTTATAAGATAAATCCTGAAAATGCTTTAGAGCGTACAAATAAAAAATTCATCTTTCGATTTAATTATCTCGAAAAAAGAGCAAATGAAATGGGCGTATCTTTAAAAGATATGACGCTTGCTCAGATGGATGAAATATGGAATGAAGCAAAACAAATGGAGAAAAAGAAAGAATAATAAGGTTATAAGGGATGCGAAGATTTTATCTCCGCTATCCCTTTTTATTTATTAGTCAGAGATACATTAACCTTATATATAGTTTAAAAATTAAGCATCGTACAGAATTATGGCAAAATTTAAAGGGATGGTAGTAGTCAATACGGAGCGTTGCAAAGGCTGCAACCTATGTGTGGTGGCTTGTCCGACTCATGTTTTGGCGCTACAAAAAAGAGAGGTGAATGATAAAGGATATCATTACGCCTACATGGAAACACCGGATGATTGTATCGGCTGTGCAAGTTGCGGCTTTGTATGTCCGGATGGTTGTATTACGGTTTATAAAGTAAAAACACAGGAGTAACATGGAAGAAGTAAAATTAATGAAAGGCAATGAGGCAATTGCCCATGCCGCAATTCGTAATGGAGTTGATGGTTATTTTGGCTATCCGATTACTCCTCAATCAGAGATATTGGAAACATTGATGGATGAACGTCCTTGGAACACAACCGGAATGGTAGTACTTCAGGCTGAAAGTGAAGTAGCTGCAATCAATATGGTGTACGGTGGAGCAGGTTGTGGGAAAAAAGCGATGACATCATCTTCAAGTCCGGGCATAAGTCTGAAATTGGAAGGTATTTCTTATCTTGCCGGTGCAGAACTGCCATGTCTGATTGTAAACGTTATGCGTGGAGGTCCTGGATTAGGAACTATTCAACCAAGTCAGGCTGATTATTTCCAAACTGTAAAAGGAGGTGGTCATGGTGACTACAGACTAATTACGTTAGCTCCTTCTTCTGTACAGGAAATGGCTGATTTTGTAGGGTTGGCATTTGATTTAGCTTTCAAATACAGAAATCCTGCGATGATTTTGACTGATGGTATTATTGGTCAGATGATGGAAAAAGTTGTTCTTCCTCCGATGAAACCGCGTTGGACAGATGAAGAAATTGCAGAGATCGCACCATGGGGTACGATGGGTAAACCAAAAGGTGGACAACCTCGTATCATTACATCATTGGAACTTGATCCAGCTGTGATGGAACAAAATAACTTTCGTTTTCAGGCGAAATACAAACAAATAGAAGAGAATGAAGTACGTTACGAGGAAATGAATACAGAAGATGCAGATTATTTATTTGTAGCTTTTGGTTCATCAGCCCGTATTTGTCAGAAAGCAATTGAGCTTGCTCGCGAAGAAGGTATCAAAGTGGGTATTCTTCGTCCGATTACTTTATGGCCATTCCCAACAAAACGTTTGGCAGAACTGGCTAACCAGGTTAAAGGTATGCTGACAGTTGAGATGAATGCAGGTCAGATGGTAGAAGATGTCCGTTTGGCTGTTAATGGTAAAATTCCGGTAGAGCACTACGGCCGCATGGGAGGAATGATTCCTTCTCCGGATGAGGTGGTAATTGCTTTAAAAGAGAAAGTTATTAAGTAATGGAACAAAAGCGTATATCTACTGTATTGCTTATTCTTTTTTTAGTGCTGACTTTTGCAGCTATTGTGATCTATTTTGTCTCGGATGATATGAAATTATTCTATTATACGGGCGGAGCTGCAATTTGTGTAAGACTGATGCACTACTTCATGAAATTCTTTATGTAAACTGTAGCTTTGGCTATGTAAATTTCGAATGAAAAATGAAATCAGAAGAGATAATTAAACCCGAAAATATGGTTTATCAACCGACCCATCTGTTGAATGAAACGCAGATGCATTATTGTCCAGGTTGTAGCCATGGGGTTGTTCACAAATTAATAGGTGAAGTAATTGAAGAAATGGGATTGGAAAACGATACGATCGGTATCGCACCGGTAGGGTGTGGTGTTTTTATCTATCGTTATCTGGATATTGACTGGCAGGAAGCTGCTCACGGACGTGCACCGGCTTTGGCTACAGCGGTAAAAAGATTGAATCCGAAGAAAATGGTTTTCACTTATCAGGGTGATGGAGACTTAGCTGCGATCGGAACGGCTGAAACAATTCATGCATGTAATCGTGGCGAAAATATTGCAATTGTCTTTATTAATAATGCTATATACGGGATGACTGGCGGACAAATGGCTCCGACGACTCTACCGGGAATGAAATCGGCTACTTGTCCTGACGGACGTGATGTAGAGGTTACAGGTGCACCTTTGAAAATCTCGGATATGGTTGCTTTATTGGATGGAACTTGTTATGTAACTCGTCAGAGTGTTCATACAACTCCTGGAGTAAAACGAGCTAAAAAGGCAATCCGTAAAGCCTTTGAAAATTCAATGGCTAACAAAGGGACATCATTGGTGGAAATCGTTTCAACTTGTAGCTCAGGTTGGAAAATGACACCGGATCAAGCTAACAAATGGATGGAAGAGAATATGTTCCCTTACTTCCCGCTTGGTGATATTAAAGACAGATAACCTTAAAAATCGATTTTATGACTCAAGAAATAGTAATTGCAGGATTTGGAGGTCAGGGTGTTTTATCTATGGGTAAAATATTGGCTTATTCTGCTTTAATGGAAAATAAAGAAGTTAGCTGGATGCCTTCTTATGGTCCGGAACAACGGGGAGGAACAGCCAACGTGACAGTGATTGTAAGCGATAAGCGTATCAGCTCACCTGTATTGAATCAGTTTGATACGGCTATTGTATTGAATCAACCATCATTGGATAAATTTGAGAGTAAGGTTAAGCCCGGAGGTATTCTTATTTATGACGGATACGGTATTCATAAACCACCGACACGTACGGATATTCAAGTATATCGTTTAGACGCCATGGATATTGCTTCACAGGCAGATATGAAAAAAGTCTTTAATATGATTATATTAGGCGGATATCTGAAACTTTGCCCGATCGTATCTATAGAAAGTGTTATGAATGGTTTGAAAAAAACACTTCCTGAAAGACATCATAAGTTATTACCTTTAAATGAGCAGGCTATTCTGAAAGGAATGGATGCAATAGGTAAATAATAGGAAGATATTATTTTAAGAGTCTGAGATTCATTTTGAGTCTCAGACTCTTTTTTTTATAGTCTAATTTGTGTATTTTTGGACAAATTTCGAACAAATAGACAGTTTTGTAAAAAAAAGACTGGACGAAAAAGTAATAATTGCCTTAAAACTTCTTGATTTTAAATGAAAAAAAAGTACCCCATGCTGAGTTTGATGCTTTGTGCAACTCTATCAGTAACAGCTTCTGCAACTCCGGTAGATAGTGTGGCGTTGACAAAGTTAAATAATGTCGCATCTTCCATTCGTTCTTTAGGGACAGTGTCAGGGAAAGATAAAATCATACCTGCACCTCAATTGCCATCAGGTTACAAAATTAAATTGAAAGGTTCTGACAGACATCCGGTTATTGATACTCTCGGAAATATATATACTCCGCTGGTTGATGCCGATGTGAATCTGCTATACCAATTGACAGATGAAAGGAACGGTTTATCGGTGGATGTGGAAAATGTGTTAGTGAAGGTCAAAGGTGAGGCGATATCAGTACCAACGATTGATTATCCCGAAGTTATTCCGGCAGTAAGAGAATGGATTCCTAAAAATGGTACTATTGCGTTGAATCGTAAAGGTACTATCTGTATAGACCCGTCAGGTTTTGATGAATTGGAAGATGAAATGCAAGCCTTCGTTACAGACTTGAAAGAAGTTGGTTATGAATATAAAATTAAGAAAGGAAATTTTCAGAAAGGAGATATCTACGTTACGTTAAACAGTACAGATAAAAGCTTGGGCGAAGAGGGTTACCGACTTTATCTGGATGAAGGATTTCGTATCGAAGCAGTCGATGCTAAAGGTGCATTCTGGGGAACCCGGACATTGATGCAACTGTTGAATCGCTATGCAGAGAATATTCCGACAGGGATTATACGTGACTATCCAAAGTATAAGCGTAGAGGTTTTATGCTTGATGTGGCCCGTAAGTTCTTTAAATTACAATTCCTGAAGGATTATGTGAAAATCATGTCTTACTACAAGATGAATGAATTTCAGGTACATTTGAATGATAATGGCTTCCTTCAATTTCATCATAATGACTGGGGACGTACTTATTCCGCTTTTCGTTTAGAATGCGAAACATATCCGGGTTTGACAGCAACGGATGGTTCTTATAAAAAGAAAGACTTTGCCGATTTACAAAGAAATGCAGCTGTATATGGTGTAAATGTTATCCCTGAAATCGATGCGCCTGCACACTCGCTTGCATTCTCGCATTATGACCCTTCATTAGGTAGTGAAAAGTACGGACTGGATCATTTAGATTTAGCTAACCCGAAAGTATATCCTTTTTTAGATGCTTTGTTTGAAGAATATATTACAGGTGATAACCCTGCATTCGTAGGTCCGGATGTGCATATAGGTACAGACGAATATTCAAAAGAAGTAGCAGAGGAGTTCCGTAAATTTACAGACCATTATATAAAACATATACAGAAGTTAGGGAAACGTGCTCGTGTATGGGGGGCCTTAACACATGCAAAAGGTAAAACACCCGTTACTTCAGAGGGGGTAATTATGAATGCCTGGTATAATGGTTATGCAGACCCTAAAGAGATGATCGAACAAGGATATGAGTTGATCAGTACGCCTGACGGATGGTTGTACATTGTACCTGCAGCCGGGTATTACTATGATTATCTGAATCTGAAAAACCTTTATAAAAATTGGGAACCTAATAAAATAGGAAATCAGACTTTTGCATACGGACATCCAAATATTTCAGGAGGTATGTTTGCGGTATGGAATGATCATTGCGGAAACGGAATTTCAGAGAAAGATGTTCATCATCGCGCATTTCCGGCTATGCAAATGCTGGCTCAAAAAATGTGGACCGGAACAGACTCTCTTCGTCCATATGAAGATTTTGAAAAAGTAGCAAAACTTACAAATGAAGCTCCCGGACTGAATCTGATGGCTATTTACCCGCAAAGTAAAGGTCCTGTAATGTCTTATGATTTTGCCAAAGGAAAGAAAGATGGCATAAAATTGTATAATGCAAAAATGAGAAAAGGAGAAGGGTTGTTACTTCAAAATGGGTCATACGCAGAAACTCCGATTGAAGAAATAGGATATGATTATTCAGTAAGTTTTGAGATTATGCCTGAAGGAATTCAGGATTTTAATGCAATCTTATTTTCGTCAGCTAATGCAATTGTTATTTTAAATGAAGCTCGATCAGGAAAGATTGGCTTTAAGCGAGATGGATATACTTACACATTCAATTATGCTCCTCAGGCAAATACGTGGCATAAAATACGTATAGAAGGAAATAGCAAAGGTACATCGTTATTTGTGAATGATAAATTGATAGATCGATTAGAAGGCGAAGTTCGTAAAGCTTATGATTTGAATGGTAAGGAGAATACAATGTATATTCAAAAAACACTTGTTTTTCCTCTTAAGAATATAGGGGCTTCACAAAATGGATTTAAAGGTAAAATTCGGAATATTGAAGTTAACGCGAAAGATTTAAAATAAAACAAGATTTTAATAACAACAGGTTCTGAATTTCAGAAATGAAGGCCTGTTGTTATTATTTTCCTATAAGTCTGCTTGTAAATTTACTTTTTTTGTATATTTGAAGCACTTTTGCCTTTGTAGTTCAACGGATAGAACAAGCGTTTCCTAAACGTTAGATAGCAGTTCGATTCTGCTCAGAGGTACTAAGAATACAAGAAGACCTGTCCAATACCCGGACAGGTCTTTTTTATTTAGGTCATTAACCTGTAAGCGTTGTTTAGTACTGGTATTTGCTTTACTATATGCAATTCTCTGCTAACTGTCCGATATTAATTAGATGTAGCGTACAACTCTGATTTTTTTTGAGTAGAAATAATATGTAAATGACTGATTGCTAATTTATTTCAAAGGCTGGCTAATATTTTTTGCGCTTGTATTTATTTGTTAACTGTAGGTCGCACAAAAATGCGGTGTACTTCGCACTTTTGTGCGACCTACTTCGCAATTCAGTGCGACGTACACCGCACTTTTTATTCTCAGTAGTAAATTAATTAATCTGACTATAAGAAAAAATATATCTACTGTACTGTAAATTATTTATAGTCACAAAAAGGAATCTAATAGCACAGTAGTCTATCTTAAACATAAGTATCTTGTAATATAAAAAGTGAGGTGTATTTAATCAAGTGATTATTATAATTTTGTCCAATAAGTGAAGTGCAAATATAAAGTCTCTTTTGTATTTGTACTTGTATCCTAAAGCTGATGGGAATGAAACAAAATTTAAAGCTTTCGGAGCTGATTTTAGAGGAGTTCGGGATATAAAATTCTTCTTGTGTAGACTATACAAAATTTATGCGTAGTTCAATCTAATTTTAAACACACCCATAACTGTTTGACCGGATCTTAAGAATCCGGATCTTATTTCAGGAGACAAAAAAAAGGAGATTCAAAAGAATCTCCTTTTTCGTAGCGGGAACGAGAGTTGAACT